>JABDIN010000032.1 GCA_013003715.1 Desulfobacteraceae bacterium
AGCAGTAGCACACTCTTAACGAAAAGTCTAGATTTTAGTTGTTATTTCAAATGGTTACACAACAGAATCGCGATTTTGTGTTATTGCAATACCTTACCTCTCATTTTCCAAATGCGGTTACCCTGGCGGCCATCAATACCATTGTTGACAGATCTGAGGGACTAGTCCATATAACAAGCTTTCTGAAAAATCATCGATCACGACAATTATTTTTACGCAGGAAACCAGGGGTTAAACACCAGCGATTCTGAAGTGTGTTGACCAAATTTCACATGAGGCCCTTACATGGAAAGAGCAATCGTATCGGTATTGGGCAAGGACAAACCGGGTATCATTGCAGCGGTCACAAAGATACTGTTTGAGCAGGATTGCAATATCGAAAGTGTAAGCCAAACCATTCTGCATTCCGAATTTTCAGGTTTATTTATTATAGCAATGCCCGGAAATATGACGCCGCGGGAGTTGTCCGAAAGAATGCGGGATGAGCTTAAAACCACCGATCTTCATGTTTTTGTCAAATGGATCGAGACAACAGCCGCTTCCGGTCCGGAAAAAACCGAGCCTTTTGTGGTGACCACCGAAGGACCGGACAACAAGGGCCTTGTGGCGGGGATTACGGCGATCATGGCTGCCCACAAGGTGAATGTGGCAGGTCTTCAGGCATTGTTTAAAGGTGGTACCGCCCCCGAAGACAACATTATGATCTACCATGTGGACGTACCGGAACATATTGATCAGCAATCATTGAGAAATGAGCTCCGTAAAAAGGCCGAACAACTTGATTTAACGATCAGTATCCAGCATAAACGCATTTTCGAGGCCATAAACCGAATATAGAAACCCCCAATCAATATCAATTCAACCATCGATATATAGCGTAAATTACAGGTGATCATGCTTAGTGACCGGGAGATATTATCCGTACTGGAAATGTTGAGAAACGAGAATCTAGATGTCCGCACAGTAACCCTGGGCCTCAGTCTTCTGGATTGTGCGTGCGACGATGTGAACCGGTTTCAGCACAAAATTTATGAAAAAATCACACGCGCCGCCGGTGATCTTGTCCATGTATGCGACCGGATCGGTGACAAATACGGGATACCGGTGGTCAACAAACGCATCTCCATCAGTCCTGTTGGCGTGGCTGGTGCACCATTCAGTCCGCCACAGATGGTGGATATCGCAAAAACCCTCAATGACGCGGCAAAAGCGGTGAATGTGGATTTTATCGGTGGTTTCTCCGCCCTGGTGGAAAAGGGATTAGCAAGGGGCGACAAGGCGCTGATTGATGCAATCCCCCGCGCGCTGGCGGAAACCGACAGGGTCTGCGCATCGGTAAACGTGGCCTCAAGCCGGGCTGGTATTAATATGGATGCGGTCCTGCTCATAGCGGAGAAGATCAAGGAAGCAGCGAATCTCACCGCTGATAAAGACGGACTTGCCTGTGCTAAACTTTGTGTATTTGCCAATATTCCCCAGGACATACCTTTTATGGCCGGTGCCTATCTGGGCATTGGCGAGGCTGAAGCGGTTATTAATGTCGGCGTCAGCGGCCCCGGGGTCGTCAAAAAGGCGGTTGACCGAGCGATATTGTCAGATCCGGATCTGGATCTCGGCCAGATTTCCGAGATTATCAAGAGAACCGCATACAAGGTCACCCGGATCGGTGAACTCATCGGACGGGAAGTCGCCGAATGTCTGAAAATTCAATTCGGTGTTGTGGATCTTTCGCTCGCGCCCACACCAAACGTCGGCGACAGCGTGGGCGAGATCTTTCAAAGCCTGGGATTGTTAAGCATCGGCGTGCCCGGCACCACAGCCGCACTGGCGCTTTTAAACGACGCCGTCAAAAAAGGCGGCGCATTTGCAAGCTCACACGTTGGGGGTTTGAGCGGCGCTTTCATTCCGGTGAGTGAAGATTTGAATATCTCCGATTCGGCTGCCGAAGGCCATTTGTGCATTGAAAAACTTGAAGCGATGACCAGTGTCTGCTCCGTGGGATTGGATATGGTCGCCATTCCAGGTGAAACAACAGCCGAGACACTGGCGGCCATCATTGCGGATGAAATGGCGATCGGTGTCATCAACAAGAAAACCACCGCCACACGAATCATACCGGTTCCCGGAAAAAAAGCGGGTGACCGCGCTTATTTCGGTGGATTATTGGGCGAATCCGTAATTATGCCGGTGAACAATGCCACCGGCGGGAATCCTTTTGTCAGACGCGGTGGGCTTATCCCCTCCCCCATTCATAGCTTAAACAACTAGAAAAAAGACCGGATTGCACGCGAATATGCAACCCGGTCTTTTTGTTTCAGGTCGTTTCATTTCAAATGAAACACACAATTAAATCAATTCAGGGATATATGCTATTTGATTGTCACCACCGGACAATCGGCATTCAGGATCACGAACTGGGCAGTGGAACCGAACACCATCTTTCCCACTTTTGATCGACGTTTCACACCCATGATAATTTCCTCGATGCCTTTTTCCCTGGCAAATTCAACCAGATCCTCTCCGGGCGTCATGCCCCGGATAAGCAGATGTGTTTCACACGCCACACCTTCAGCATCAAATGTTTTTTTTACTTCTTCCAGTTCGTTTTCAGCATTGGCAATCTCTTCGAGTTCATTTTCAGTACCCTTGATCAGTGAAGCCGCCAGATGTACCGTCCCACTGAACGCTTTAGCATGTTTGACGGCCAATCCAACAGCTGCTTTTGAAGAATTCGAACCATCATATCCCACTAGTATTTGCATGATTTACTCCCTCTAATATGGGTATAAAAAAAACGATAGAACTATTTATAATCATTAATTAAGTGGCTTATACCACACACGAATGGCAAAATCCATAGGCGATGCGGCCCCTTCCAGGCCCATCGTTTTGGAAATCGCTACGATTCCTGATGCCGGGCACCGAAAGTTTATTGCAAGTTAACACAATTATAACAGTATATAACACACTAAACCCTCAATCATCACATGCGGTCGATCAGTATATCCTTGATTGTGCTTTGAGATGAGGTACTTACTTATTCCAGGAAAACAACGCCGCCCCGATCAATAAAAAAGCCATCGTCATCGCCGACAATACCATTAGCTCAACGCCGACATCGGCAAGACCGACCCCGTCATTCATTATTTTTCTGGCTCCCGTCAAGATATGGGTCAGGGGAAAAAGCGTGGCTGCCCCTTTCAGCCATTCCGGTGCACCTTCGATGGAAAACCAGACCTCAGACAAAAACATCATCGGCCATGAAATAAAATTCAGCACACCGTTGGCGAACTCTTCACTGATACCTCTGGCAGCGACCACCAACCCAATTGAAGAGAGGCATGCGCCGCCCAGCGAATACACGATAAAAAGATCCATCAACGAACCTTCGAGATTAAAGGAAAAAATCAGATGGCACCCAAACCAGACGATGAGAAATGTGAACATCAATAGAAAAATCCGGGACAATACCTGCGCGCTGAGATATTCAAAGGCCGTCAGGGGTGTTGCTTTTAATCGTTTCAGGACGCCTAATTTGCGATACCGGACCACGGTATACCCTACGCCATATAAGGCGGAGAACATCATATTCATGCCCAGAATACCGGGAAAAAGCCACTCGATGTAGCGTATCTCCCGGCCGTGGATCTCACTTTTTGTAATTAATTCAGACGCCGATGGCGGGATGAGGCTGGCCATCAGCATTTGTTCGCTGGTGTATCCCTTGGGGGAGGAGTCGCTCACCCAATAGCGAAAAGTGGATTCACCGGTTTCCAGCAACAAGTCGATCTTATGGTGCCGCAATTTTTCCAAACCGAGATCCATTGAGGGCAGGCCGATAAATTCGACCTGCGGATTTTTCTTCAATTCCGCCGGAATTTGAAGCTCTTCAACAACCGGCTTTCCCACCGCCATGGGAAATACGCCTATTTTATACTCAGGACGATCCTGTCCGCCAAAAATGAGTGCAAAACCGGCGATAAGAAGAAAAGGGAATAAAAAATTCCAGCCGAATGCGGCACGATCCCTGAAAAACTCATAGTTTCTGGCCTTAAATATGACCCACAATCGTTTTAAATTCACAGCAGCCGTCCTGTTGCATGGCATTGCGTCGATGTTTGAGCTTCATCTGTCAACGCAGATGGTAAGCCGGGAAAAAATCGGAGAGACGCCTAATCTCTCAATCGCTTTCCGGTCAGGTTTAAAAAAACACTCTCCAGATTCGGGGTAATGACGAACATGTCATTTAATGGAATTCCCTGTGCCATTAATTCACCTATTGCGTCATTGATATCATCTACCGGGATTTCGATATGATCATTTTCAGATATAAACGGCATAGGCAGTTTGATGGGGGCGCCGGTAAAGTTGCGCTTGGGGATCTTGAGACGCGCCCGTCTGCAATGCGTCTTTATCAGTGACTCAGGCGAGCCCCGGGCGATAATTCGGCCCTGATCCATGATGGCGATTTCGTCACATAAAAACTCCGCCTCTTCCATATAATGTGTTGTGAGTATGACGGTTTTTCCTTCTTTTTTGATGGCGTTCACGAGATCCCAGAGGTTTCGCCGTGCCTGGGGATCAAGGCCGGTGGTGGGTTCATCCAGAAACAGGAGTTTCGGTTGATTCACCAGTGAAAGCGCCATCAACAGTCGCTGGCGCTGGCCACCGGAAATTTTATCGTTCATCTGTTCGGTGATATCGCCCAAGGCGCATTGTTCGATCAGTGAATCAATTTCCGCCGGCTTACGATAAAGCTTTTGAAAAGTTTCCAATGTCTCCCGAACCGTCATGAAGGACAGCAATGCGGTTTGTTGAAACATGATACCAATATCCTGCCGAAAAGCATCGGAACGCGCCTTACCCTTGTATAGGACCTCTCCGGAAGTGGGTGGAATGATATCTTCCATAATCTCGATCAGGGTTGTTTTACCGGCACCATTGGGTCCTAAAAGCCCGAAACAGATACCCTCCGGAATGGATAGATCCAATCCGCTCACCGCTGTGAGCGACTTATATTTTTTTTGGATCTGTTGGACTTCGATGATCGGAATCATATTTTACCCGAAATGTTGAAAGGCGGTGTCGAACTGGTTGCCGTCCTTTATCGAAAAAAAATTATACAAGTTAATTCAGGGGACGGCGCGTTTTTGCCATTGCGCCGCTTGCTGGATATTTTTTTATACCGCCCCGCTGTAACGATTGTTTTCCAAAACGCGCCATATCACAGACGCCGGCAGCTTAAGCGAACCGCAGTTAGGTGTCAAGCCGGAGGTGGTTTCAATTTCCGGACGATGTGGATAAGGCTGTAATTTTGTGATATTCAAATACCGGATTGGATGTTATAAATACCTGAAAAACTCCGGTATATTCATTTGGTAAAAAATTGTGCACCTTTTCAATAATCGGTCAACCCTCTTGAAATGGAGGTGACAAAGTGACAAACAACACATATCGGTCCATGGTGGTAAGTCAAACCGACAATGGCAGGTATCAACGTGAAATTACGGCAAAGCGCGTCAGTGAACTGCCGGAAGGCGACGTACTGATCCGTGTGAACTACTCGTCGTTGAATTACAAGGACGCACTTTCGGCTGTCGGCAATAAGGGGGTGACCCGAAACTATCCGCACACCCCCGGAATCGATGCGGCGGGCGTGGTGGAAGCGTGCAGCGACGGCAGCTTTCCACTGAATGCACAGGTGCTGGTCACCGGCTATGACCTGGGCATGAACACATCGGGCGGCTTTGGTCAATACATTCGCGTTCCCTCGGACTGGGTGGTCCCCTTGCCTTCCGGTTTGAGCGAGAGGGAAAGCATGATCTTCGGCACCGCAGGATTCACGGCCGCTATGTCGGTTTATAGACTTGCATCAGCCGGTGTCACGCCGGACAGGGGAGATATCCTCGTCACAGGTGCCACAGGTGGTGTCGGAAGCCTTGCGGTAGCGATCCTGGCTACCGCAGGATACAAGGTAGCCGCTGTCTCGGGAAAGAAACAGGCGGCCGCCTTTCTCAAAGAACTCGGCGCCACGGATATCCTTCCCCGGGAAGCACTCGCTGATTCAGCTAAAAAACCCCTCCTTGAGAAAAGATGGATGGGTGTGGTGGATACCGTCGGGGGAGACATTTTATCCACAGCCATTAAATCCACACACCAGCGCGGAGTGGTGACATGTTGCGGTTTGGTGGCATCACCGAAATTGAACCTGACGGTTTTCCCCTTCATTTTACGGGGTGTATCACTATTCGGCATTGATTCCGCGAGTTGCCCCATGGCCGAAAGAAAAACACTGTGGTACAAGCTGGCCAATGAATGGAAACCGTTAGGACTGGAACGGATTGCATCGGAAATAAATTTGATGCGCCTGGATGAAAATATAGCTAAAATATTGGAAGGACAGCAGATCGGCCGTAAAATAATCAACTTGAATTCATAATAGGGACATTCACTTGGAACGTTTTAGTCAAACGCTCATATCCATCGCGCTCTCTATCGTTCTGATCACCTTTGGCTCCGTGGGATATATGACCATCGAAGGATGGCAGTTTTTTGATGCCATGTATATGACGGTCATCACGCTGGCTACCGTCGGTTACGGAGAGGTTCATGAAATCAGTAACACGGGCCGGTTGTTCACTGTTTTTCTGATTTTTTTGGGCGTTGGTTATTTTTTATATGTGGTGGGAAACGTCATCCAGTTTCTGGTTGAAGGCCGGATACGATTGATCTTAGGGAGGCATAAGTTGGACAAACAAATCAACAGGGTGAAAGATCACTATATTGTCTGTGGATACGGCCGAATCGGCCGTGTATTGAGCCAGTACCTTATCGAAAAATATCTGGATGTTGTTGTAGTTGAAAATGATGAAAAATGTACCCAGACAATGAATGATGACGGTGTTCTTTATCTTCTTGGAGAGGCCGGAGATGAAAAAATATTGATTCAGGCAGGTATCAAACGGGCCAAAGGTTTGGTAACGGTGGTCGGATCGGACGCGGAAAACGTGTTTACCGTATTGATGGCAAAACAACTGAACCCTAAAATATTTGTGGTCAGCAGGGTGATACAGGAATCCGCCCGGAAAACACTGATCGCCGCCGGCGCGAACAAAGTCATCTCACCATATGAATTAGGCGCTCGCCGGATGGCACACGCCATACTACGTCCGACGGTCATCAAGTTCCTGGAACTTGCGTTTGCCGACGAACATACGGACATCCAGGTGGAAGAAATTACGATAAAGTCAAAATCCAAAATGGTGGGAACCTCTCTTTTGGAATCGGGTATCCGGCAGGAACTGAATTTATTGATTATCGCCATCCGGAAACCGGACGGTGATATGAAATTTAATCCGAAAGCGGATACCATTTTTGAAACAGACGACACGGTTGTCGCTGTGGGACGCGCAAAAAGCCTGCTCAAACTTCAGCGCCTCTTGCGCCCAACAGACTAGTGGATTTCTCGGATATGATAATTGCCTTGATGGTGCCGGAAAAATTCTATACTAATAACGATTCATGAAAAACGTTTCGGTCTGAAGCCCAATTAAGGCTAAACCGGTTATGCGGATCTGAAGTTAACAGAAAGGGTAATATATGATCTATATCGGTAATTTTTTATTTGTCACCAATCAACAATCATCCAATGAGGCTGATCGACGGCATGGAGAGTTTAATCTGGTTGTGGACGCCGGGGACGAACCCACTGCAATTACCAAATTCAAAGAACGGATCGCAGCATTCAGAACATCCAGCAGCTTTTTTGAGGGTGAATGTTCCGTCTATTTTACAAAAATGCTTCAATTTGGTGAATTTCCGAAAGATCATGCAAAAATGATCAACTATAAATCCTTTGCCGGCGATCCAATCATGCCGTTTATCGAATGTACACTGCCATCGGCAGAGAGCAATGCCTGCACCATCCTCGAATGGGACCGAAATACGCCTGAACTGGATGGCAAGAAAAACAAGGTTTTTGTTGAATTTAAAATAGATTCATAAAAAATTGCTGGTAGACGAGATACGGCCGTCATCTTCTCATAAACCACTATTTCGTGCGAATCATGAATCGTGATGAGCCTGCATACATAAAAACCCGCAGCGTTGGATTACTGGCCAAAAAAATTGAGCGGGCATACAAGGCATTGGCACATTGTGAGCTCTGTCCCCGAAAATGTGGCGTCAACAGATTGGCAGGGGAGTATGGATTTTGTAATACCGGTGAGCGGGCCGTCGTTTCAAGCTTCAACGCTCACTTCGGAGAAGAAACACCCCTAGTGGGGAATCATGGCTCCGGCACTATTTTTTTCACCCATTGCAACCTGTTGTGCCTCTTTTGCCAGAACTTCGAGATCAGTCATTTCGGACACGGGAATCCGGTATCCTGCGACCGATTGGCTGAAATGATGATGAGTCTCCAAAATTCGGGTTGTTTGAATATTAATTTCGTAACACCTTCTCATGTTGTTCCTCAGATGTTGTCGGCACTGGATATCGCCATCGATAAGGGGTTGAAAATTCCGCTGGTGTTTAATTCCGGTGGATATGATTCAGTGCCCACTTTAAAAATGCTTGACGGTATTGTGGACATTTATATGCCGGATATGAAATTCATGAATCCGGATACGGCTGAGCGACTTTGTCAGACCCGGGATTATCCGATGATTCTTCGAAAAGCGGTACTTGAAATGCACCGGCAAGTGGGTGACCTGATCATTGACGATACCGGGCTTGCAAGGCGTGGACTGCTGGTCCGGCATCTGGTATTACCGGAAGGACTTGCCGATACCCATAAAATCATGACCTTTATTGCCAACAAGGTTTCCGTGGATACCTATGTCAACATCATGCCGCAATATCGTCCCTGCGGGCGTGCCCACGAGATCCGGGGCCTGAACCGGTCTTTGAGCAACAAAGAGTATGTAACATCTCTCAAGCAGGCTGAGGATGCGGGCATTCGCCGCCTTGATCAGCGGCGACGGGCATTCATAATAAGATAATAAAGGAGTATGTAATGAAAAAACGGTTAATAGTACTTGTCTTTTTTTCTCTTGTATTTGCATCAATAACACTGGCATCTGAATCAAATCCGAAAGTAAGCATCATCACAAACATGGGGGATATTGTAATTGAATTGGATGCCACCGCTGCCCCGCTCACCGTAAAAAATTTTTTGATGTATGCAAGGGACGGTTTCTACGACAACACCATATTCCACCGTGTCATTAAAAACTTCATGATCCAAGGTGGGGGTTTCACGAGAGATATGATTCGAAAATCCACCCAGGAACCCATTCGCAATGAAGCCGACAATGGGTTAAAAAATATGCCGGGTACCATTGCCATGGCACGAACATCCAATCCACATTCGGCTACCTCGCAATTTTTTATAAATGCCGCCGGTAACGATTTTTTAAACCATCGAACGAAAACTCAGCAAGGATGGGGGTATTGTGTTTTCGGCAAGGTGGTTTCCGGTATGGATGTCGTGACAAAAATTGAAAACCTCCCCACGGCCATAAAATCCGGAATGAAAGATGTGCCGGTGAATACAGTGTTAATAAAGAGAATAATTGTTGATACCAAAAATACGATAGTTCCGTGATCACTGCAACGTCCAAAAGGTCATTCCTGAAAAAAGGCAAACGTGCCTATTTCGGCAATTCTTTTTCCTTGACACCCAAGCGATGTGAAACTTAAAATAGGGGCTGAAGCATTAACCTGATGTTAAATTCTTCTGTTTTGCACTATCAATTTCTTCAGATCCTCACGTGATTCTCCACCGTTTTTCTCTGAGCGATGACCACACTTCACCTAAGGTGAATGTGCAAATAAACCTTTTATAACGACAATACCTGTCAGCGGCCTGGGATCTCCGGATCAGGCTCAAGATCCTTCTCAAGATATTATACCCAAATACCGTTCAGCCGGGAAGTGCTGTCTCGAAAACAGAACCCATAAGTCAAGCAATCCAGTATTGTATTTTCGAACGGGCAGGACCACCATCCGGAAAAGTACCGTTGTTTAAGGTTCGAAAGGCGAATCCGGCATCGTACTTATTCAACCATTAACAATTGAATTAATTATATGCTCCGAACACAATCATACAATGAACCGGATCGAAGGCGGTGTAAGCGCTATTATGCAAAGGATCGCACTTTTGCAGTACTCAGAACAACTCCCGGCAGGCTTGAACAGATAGAAGAAATGAGTCCTGGTGAAATTGCTATGGCCATATTCAAATCCAAACCGGCGGTGATGGGTCAGGTCATTGAGATCAGTAAACATGGGTTGTCTTTCAGTTTTATCGATGACGGTGAAATAATGAATAAGCCGCTGGGCATCGATCTCCTGAAAGCGGATGATTACTTTTATCTTGCTCATATTCCCTTTAGAACAATTGCTGAGAATAAGATCGATAATGAATCCGGAATCACACCGATACCCATGAAACGAAAAGGAATTCAATTTGTGGATTTAACGGATGCTCAGAGGAAAAAACTGATATTTTTTTTAACAAACCACACCAATGGAGAGGTTTGCGACCAAGCGTGAGACGGCGGATGATCTACGTGCCGGCGCCTTATGGGTAGGACAACTATTTTCTTTGGAGTCAACGCACTGGTATTTACGGATGGCAGCAACACCCCTGTTTAAAACGGGATTCCGATTCCCAAAATGTCATCCGGCTCCAACGAAATAAGACTGATATCTTAATTGCAAGGTCCATCAGTTTCGTCGTTTCACGCTTGTTACTCGATTCGCGCCAAACAGTCCACCGGCCATCCCGCCTGATAACCGGACCACAAGGAACCCGATTACTTCACCCAACCATCACCTTTTCCGTTCCGTGACCAATGATCCGGCGATATCGTATGACTTATTGCTGATACACTTTTTTCCGGGCATCAGCGGCGGTTTTCAGTACATCCACATGAATGTCGATATAGTCATAAACACGCGCTCTTTTTGCTTTCTCTCCCGGACGCAATATCCTGCCCAAATATTGTAGCAAGCGACCACTGAATCGAATTGGGGTAGACAAAAAAAGGGTAGACAAATCGCTGCAATCAAAACCCTCCCCTATGAGCTGGCCGGTGGCCACCAGAACCTTCACCTCCCCCAGGTTCAAACGATCAATAACCTGTTGACGCTGTGCCGTGGATAGATCACCGGTCAGTAGTTCAGCCTCCACGCCAAACTTATATTTCAACAGAAATTGAATGGTTTCACAATGTTTCTTCCGATCGGATAGAACTAGACAAATACCTGTATTTTCAGAAGATACGCCTGACACATCGGCGGCAATCAACATATTCCGGTCATCATCCGATGTCAGTTCTGATAGCATTTTACTATACTCATTCACCGGATCATAATAGGGTTTAAACGTGGTTACCCTTTCAATAACTTCTGCTTGCAATATGTGGCCGAACGCCACCATTTTCGATCTATCGATTTCATGGTGGACATCACCCAGATGCCAGAAAATCAGTTTGGACAACCTGTCCCGCCGCCAAGGTGTGGCCGACAATCCCAGCATATATTTGCAATCAAATTCAGATACCGCCTCGGTGAAGGTTCGACTCGGTGTGCGGTGGCATTCATCGACCACGATATGACCGAAATATTCCGAAATCTCTTCAGCGCATTTATATAAGGATTGAACCAGAGCCACTGTAATCTGATTGCCGACACGCTTCTTACCGGCCCCGATGATGCCGACATCCGACTTGGGTATTCGAAGAAACTCATTGATGCGGTCTACCCATTGAAAAGCCAGATCCTTGGTATGAACAACGACAATCGCTGGTTGAGCGCGCTTGGCAATCATCTGTAATGCAATAACGGTTTTTCCACAACCGGTAGGAGCACTCAATGTACCGAATTCTTTAGCCCCCATCGTCTCCACAGCATCATGTTGAAACGGTTTTAATCGCCCGTAGAAATTTAAAGCTATGGATGGCAAAAGCCGCCGGCGATCATCAATGGTGTATTCGAGATTCTGTTTTCGTGCCAGAAGAATCAATTGTCGAATGTAACCGCGGGGTATCCAGAGTCCCTTTTTCCCTGCGGTGTCATAAAAACGCAGGATCTTTGGGACTCCGCGATTCCAGCGCCCCATTCTCTCATTTTCCAGCCATTTTGGATTTGGAATCTTGAGTTTCTCCATGAGAAGTTCTCTGAATTCTTCATCCATATCCGATAGGCGCAAATTATTGGTCAGGATTATTTTCACAGTTTTATTTTTTAATGATCAGCTAAAAACCGAAGGGCAAGTGGCAGGATGATAATTGCGGTGATAATCAGAAGTCCGGGAAGCGAGATATATGGTGCATACCAGGGCTTTTTGGCCAATCGCGCTTTTTTGACTTCTGCCAGATACCAGTTTCCCAATAACAGCGCTGCAATCAAAACAGCTAAAAGTTGTATAACATTGGTCACTACCGACAATTTACCCTCCTTTTTGTTGGAATTGTTTCAATGCTTTAATGCAAGACGCATTCTTTGTTCCAATTCCACAATGTGATAGAATCAAAAAAAGCAAGCAAAAAGTTTCACGTGAAAACACATCATGTTGTGGGGGGACAGGAACACCAATACTATTCACCCCCTGATGACCCGTCTATTTTTCCACCGGTTCATCATAGTAGTGCCGTATCCGGTCGAAGGATGGCATTATTCAGGCCTATTGTACCTCATGTGCGCCGGGAACATAGTCCAATCCGCATTTTATTTCGCCGCTACTCCCCACTAATATCAGACACACGTAAAACAGGCAATATGACTATTTTATCCGGGTTAACGCATGTAAAAATGATACTATTGAATAGTGTCCGATGAAAACAGGTAATGTCAAATGACAAAGTTCAAAGTTCAAATGGTGGTATGCTACCTTTTTTTTAAGGACAGCTCTGACGATACAGTGAATATAAAACGACAGCATTCCTTCATTTGGCATTTGGATTTTGTCATTTTAAATTATAACCGTACCTTGTATCAACGCATACCCATATTATAAAGTACCTGGTTCCATGCCAAACTACAGACGATCACCCTGACTATTTTATACGGTTGTTCCGGGAAGAAACAATCCGATCAAGTATCAATCCATGGAAACTATCTCCGCTTGCCCCGGAAAATGACCAGCCGAGGTGAATGTCACAATTCGCACAGACAACAACCCGCCACAAATATCCCCTGAACCATGAAAATTCAGCGGAGGCGGGACCGATAGAACGACAATTTCTCACAAATCTGAAACATCCTATTTGAAACACAATACCACTGGGATTCGCAAAAGTATGTTCAAACCTGTTCTCAAGGGAGATCCGCTCAGATAGAGAGGTAATGATCTGCTTGCATTGGCGGCAAACTAGACGCTCGTCCGTTTCTTCGATCTCTTCTTCGGTGGATATCGATTCTTTAGCGGATTGATCAGTGCCATCATTGTTTCCGATTGACTCTTTAAAAAGTAATACAACAGGTATGGACATGATATACATCCTCTTTTAACCCCTGCGCGTAAAACTGGACGGATATAACCAACCCATATCGCCCTACCTGGACGAGGTCATATTCCGGAAACGTTTAATTCAATGCTGAAACCCCGGGATGATCGCTGAGATGAATTACATCCTGACAATGGTTTCTACTATTTTATATAATATTATCAATGTCAAAAAAAAAGATGCGGTTCGAACTATGAAGTGGAGGAGGAGACTTCATTGATCGAACCGCATCCTAGTTTGCCGGCAAGGCATCGAGAAAAGAGGAGCTATCAAAAAATTATTCTATCACCTGTTTTTTTCCATTTTCTAATCTCGTTCCGGGGGTTCACGATCCGGCCCGATCGTAAACCGCCCGGCGAGACAAGGAGGTGAAAATGAAAGAAGGCTTTAGTATTCATAAAGCAAATACCTTGCCATGTTTTTTTTTAATTTTATTTTCAGTATGTTATAATATATTAAGGGTGTTTTTATTCTTTTCAAAAGAAAAACCGCCAATATTCTGACAACCGATTCCCTGAAACCAATAAATTGCTTCTGGGTTTTTCGCTTCTCTGTAAAACGTCACTTATCGATAAAGCATGCAATGTCCTGGAGAATTGATTGAGTCCGTAAATTGGTGTCTTGGTTACATAGTGAACGGACTTGAAAACCGACTTGCGATTGCAATATGGAATACGCCAGTATATTTGTTGTGAATAACCCCATTGCTTATACGAGTTCTCTATCTAATTACCTTCGCCGTTGGGGATTGATGGGATCGTGTTGGCGTGGATTGAATCTATAGACCTGAAAAAACAGATGAATTCTCTTGCCTATAGCGTTGTTTTATTATATGAAATTATATAATATTCTCCGGTGGATAAATACGTAAATGCGTAATTCCGATTTATAGCGGACAGTGTCTACAAGAAGGTTGTTCTCAGCATACTCCACCGGAATCGCCTTATGCAATTCAAACATACGTCATTTTTCGATTTAATTGACTGGTTGATGTTACAAAGAAAAACAGATCCCGGCGTAATTTTACCGATAGCCACCTATTATTTTCTGGCCTTCATGAAAAGAAAGCATCGCTTTACAGCGCATCGAATTAATATACCTAATCTGTTATTTTACAAGAGGCTGAGATGGGCAAATCCAATAGACTTTTAATTATTGATGACAGTGAAGAAATACTTTCTGCGCTAACCAATTATTTTACAAAAAAGAATTACAAGGTGACTTCCGCGTCCAATGGATTGGACGCTGTCAAATTGCTTGAAGAGGTAAAGAAAAGTTTTGATTTGGTCATCACAGATCTGGTTTTGCCAAATATCAGTGGCGTTGCCGTAATTTCCATTGTTAAAGCCAAATTCCCTGACATGCCGGTCATCGCTATTACCGGCTGGGGGGAACATCCGGAGGCCTTAGCGATTGAGGCCCAGGCTGATATTGTTTTGGAAAAACCATTCAAACTACCGGACCTCGAAGAAACCGTGCAAGGCCTGATAAAAAAAAAGACGCAATAAAACCATATATAATTGAGTGATAAGGGAAAAATGGGACCTCCTATTATTGGTGTTAGTAAAAACATAGAGCGCGCAAAAGAGTTGATCGAGCATGTGGCTCACACGGGACTCAATACTGTAATTACGGGTGAGAGCGGTGTCGGCAAGGAAGTAATTGCGCAAAATTTATATCAGAAATCCCCGCGAATGGGGAAACCCTTCATAAAGATAAACTGCGCAGCACTGCCTGAAGGTCTGCTTGAAAGTGAACTTTTCGGATATGAAAAAGGTGCGTTTACGGGCGCAGAGCAAAAACGCAAAGGTAAATTCCAACTGGCTCATAGCGGAGTTTTGCTATTGGATGAAATCGGCGATATGTCGATGCCCCTTCAGGCAAAACTGCTGCATGTACTGCAAAGTGGTGAATTTGCACCATTAGGCTCTGAAAAGGATGTTAAAACAGATACTTGGGTCATAGCCGCCACCAACCATGACTTAAAACAGGATATCAATGAAGGCAAGTTCCGTGAAGACCTCTACTATCGATTGAATATTATCAAGATTCAAATTGATCCCCTACGGGACCGGCCGGAGGACATCCCTCCGCTCATCGAATTTTATTTTAAAGAATTTGCCACCCAATTGAATCGGGATAACGTTGATAATCTGAGCCCGGTTATAATGGATAAAATGATCAATTACCATTGGCCAGGTAACGTCCGGGAACTCCAGAATGTTCTTAAACGAATGCTTGTATTGGGAAACCACGAACAAATTATCGACGAATTGATCGGCGGGGGTATGGTGATGCCCGTCATCGCCGATACATCCAGTCAAGATAGTTCACCATCTTCCGCCCCAATTGACTCCTTTCTCGATTTGAATGGGGACAATGCACCGGACCTGAATAATTTTTCGTTTAAAAAAATCAAGAAAAAAGCTGTGGATCGCGTGGAAAGAGAAATAATTACTTACATTTTACAGAAAACGGAATGGAATCGTAGCAAAGCCTCAAAAATATTAAAAATCAGTTATAAAACGCTCCTGTATAAAATCAGCGACTTGAATATCGAGCCACCGACGAAATCGATATGAACTGTTTCCCTATTTTTAACATTTCTGCCAAAAAAACCACACTGGAACAGCTAGGTAATTCGTGATTAACCGATTCGACGCGTATAAAACCTATTCTTCACAAATAATATGTCATAAAGTGCTTATTCTGCTCATCCCTTTTAGTACTAATTTAGCCGTCTAACGATGGCCCACGTCGTCTATGCCTTGAAATAATTGTGAAATCTGACCCGCCTGATATTTATGAGCGTTTCGACAAATCGTGGCATTGGATTTGCTTTTAGTACGTTAACGATGCTGGTTCAGCGGTGCACCTAAAAGTCAATACATTATAACAAGGTTCAATGAGCAATGACCGATAATTTTACAGATATTACTTATTCCATTGGAGATAACAGAGGCCGACGAAAAGGTTGTGACCGCCGACAGTATACATATACCATCCATATACCTGAGCGACGAAGTGGTAGTGATCGTCGTGACCCGGACGATAGACGAAAAGAAATCAGAAAAGAAGATCAACTAGTCGAGCCCTGAAAGTGACACAAGATCGAGTGATTCACGCCTTTGGTGCAGACAAGGATAAAACGCGCAGGAATTCGAGAGTTTTCATTACCAACGCCCTGAATGTGTCCTGTGGTTTAAAGAATTCGCCAATCCGTTCAAGAATTGTTTTCGGGGGACCTCCCTGGCACCCAGCCTAAGCAGGTGATCTGTCCTGATCTGGCAATCGATGAAATCAAATGCATTTTGCTTGAGGTGATTTGCGAGATGCACCAAGGCCGCTTTTGAGGCGTCGTTGGCATGGGAAAACATGGATTCGCCAAAAAAAGCACGCCCCAGACTCACACCGTATAGTCCGCCAACCAGTTTATCGCCATCCCAGGTCTCGACAGAATGAGCGTAGCCTTTCCGATGCAATTTGATATATGCCTCGTTCATGGATGGGGTAATCCACGTGCCTTCGCTGGCTCGGCGCGGGGTATTGGCGCAACAACCGATGACCTGTTCGAAGGCGTCATCCATGGTGATGGTGAATTTATTTTTCTTCAGTGATCTTTTCAATCGACGGGAAACATGGAGTTCGTTGGGATATAAAACGAGGCGGGGATCAGGAGACCACCATAGGATCGGTTCACCTTCTGAATACCATGGGAAAATGCCGTGCTGGTAGGCGAGGAGCAAACGATCCATCGACAAATCGCCGCCAACGGCCAAGAGCCCCTCGCTTGTTGCCATGTGGGCGGGTGGAAAGGACAGTTCATCCGATAGTATGAAAACCGGCATATCGGGCAGCTTTAGTACTCGAATATCAATTCATCATCCTTGATATCAATATAAACGCTTCCACCTTTTTCCAATTTTCCGAACAGCAGTTCATCCGCCAGCACATCCTTTATGTGTGTCTGAATTACCCGCGCCAGAGGCCGGGCGCCATAGCGTGGGTCATGGCCCTTGTTGGCCATCCATGAACGGGCTGCCGGCGAATAGTCGATGGTGACTCTTTTTAAGAACAGTTGTTGAGAAAATTCCTTTAAAAACTTGTCGACGATCTTCTCCATGATTTCCGGGGTCAAGGAGTGAAAACTGACAATACCGTCCAATCGATTCCGGAACTCGGGGCTGAACAATTTTTCAACGGCTTTTTTACCCTTTCCGTTCGTATCGGTCTTTGGATCACCGAAACCTATGGTATTGGCACTCATTTCACGTGATCCGGCATTGGATGTCATCATAATGATGACGTTTCTGAAATCCGCTTTTTTTCCATTGTTGTCGGTCAGAGTGGCGTGGTCCAACACCTGTAGAAGGATATTGAAAAGGTCCGGATGAGCCTTTTCGATCTCATCCATCAACAGCACTGAATACGGGTGTTTGCGAACGCCATCCGTCAGCAGCCCTCCCTGATCAAATCCGATATATCCCGGGGGGGCGCCGATCAATCGTGCAACGGCGTGTTTTTCCATATATTCGCTCATATCATAACGCATGAACTCAACCCCGAGGTTATCAGCCACTTGCCGGGCGACCTCGGTTTTTCCCACACCAGTTGGCCCGGTAAATAAAAAAGATCCCACCGGCCTTTCCACAGCGCCAAGTCCGGCCCGCGATCTTTTTATGGCGGTTACCAATGCAGAAATGGCATCATCCTGTCCGAAAACCACCTCTTTCAGCCGATTCCCGAGATTTTCCAATTTGGTTTTATCCGGTGTGGATACACTAACGGTAGGAATACGTGCAATCTTGGCAACAATCTTTTCGATATCCGACGGATTTATCCTTTTTCTGCGTGTAGACCCTGTAAGTCGCACATATGCCCCGGCTTCATCAATTACATCAATGGCTTTATCCGGTAGAAACCGGTCGTTGATATATTTGGCCGATAATTCACATGCCGCCTTCAGCGCGGAATCCGTATATTCTATATTATGATGTTCCTCGTATCTTGATCTGAGTCCTTTAAGTATCTTGACCGACTCTTTAACGGGCGGTTCCAGAATATCGATCTTTTCAAATCGCCGTGATAACGCACGGTCTTTTTCAAAATGGTTTTTATACTCTTCGTAAGTCGTGGACCCGATGCACCGGATGTCACCACTGGACAACACCGGCTTAAGAATGTTCGATGCGTCCATGGACCCGCCCGAGGTAGCGCCGGCACCTACAATGGTGTGGATTTCATCAATGAACAGAATCGCATTTTTGCGTTTGTTCAGCTCTTGAATAACGCCTTTTAACCGCTGTTCAAAATCACCACGGAATTTTGAACCGGCAAGCATCCCCCCCAGATCCAGGGAGTAAATCCGCATCTCTTTCAGGAGGTCGGGCAAGTCCCCGCCCCATATCTTCTGAGCCAATCCCTCCGCCATGGCGGTTTTGCCGACACCCGGATCACCGACGAAAATGGGATTGTTTTTACGGCGGCGGCAAAGCACCTGCAAGGTTCTTTCCATTTCCAAAGTTCTGCCGATCAATGGGTCCAGTTTCCCTTTTCCAGCCTGTTCCACCAAATCCACTGTATATGTTTCGAGGGGATTTTCCTTCTTTTTTTGCTTATCCTTTTCAGTTTTGGCGAAACCACCTTGTCCATCGTCGATGATCGGGGTTGACCCATGCGACACGAAGTTCAAAACATCCAGCCGGGTAATCCCTTCCTCATTCAGGAAATAGGCTGCATGTGAATCTTTTTCCAGAAATATGGATGCGAGAACATCACTGACCGCGACTTCCTGTTTTTCGGCAGAACGCACGTGATTCACCGCTCGCTGTATGACGCGCTGAAAACCAATGGTCTGCTGAAGAACATATTCGTTGTCCTCCGGGATAATATCCATTTTTTCTTCAAAAAATTGCTCGAGTGAATTTTTTAAAGTCTCTACATTACCCCCACAGGCGTCTATGATTTCAGTTCCGACGCTATCGTGGGTTATGGCGTAAAGCACATGCTCAATGCTGACATATTCGTGACGTCTTTTTTTTGCTTCACGAACTGCAAACCCGAGTGTTACGCTGAGCTCCTTGCTTATCATTTTATACCTTCTCCATGGTGCATTTTAGTGGGTGTCCGTTCTCCCGGGCAAATGTGTTTACGGCGTCAACTTTTGTTTCTGCAATTTCATAAGTATAAACACCGCATATCCCAATGCCATTCCGGTGGACATTCAACATTATACGGGTCGCCTCCTCCACCGGTTTATTAAAAATATACATTAAAACCTGAACGACAAACTCCATGGTTGTATAATCATCATTGTGAAGAAGCACACGGTACATCGGTGGGTCCGCAACTTCATCACGGGTCAGTGCTTCGGTGTCTTCTCGGATATCCGGTAGGTTTTGACTCATGAATGGAACCAATCAATTGCCCTTCTGAATGATGATTTTTATTATTATAATCATCCGTATGCGGGCTTGTAAAGAGCTTAAAATGAACGGTTTTCGATTCCCGGCGGATAAACGGCACGGTGGTTTTATTTAGGTTTTAAGACTGAAATTGTTGTTCGGGCGACCAAATAAATGCTTTCCGTCGTTAAAAAATCTGCCGCATCAGGGTATCAGTGTAATAATTTCCGGTGTAATCGTTTCATTGTTGATCACAATTTTCCCGAGGGTTATGGGGTAATTGAACCGTCGGTGACCGGCGCCCCCGGGATTGAAATACAGGACCCTGTCGACGTTCTTAATTGCCGCCTGGTGGGTGTGTCCGGTAATGACGATACGGATGTCAGCCGCCGCCGGGTCTACATCCAATCGGTTTAGATCGTGCAGTAAATAGATCCCATGATTTCCGTTCTGAATATAATCCGATTGCGGTAATCGAGCTGCCCACCCCCCCCTGTCCATATTACCGCGGACGCCGGTTAACGGCGCTATCCCCGATAGATGCGTCAATATGTCCATGGTATCGAAATCGCCTGCGTGCAGAATCATGTCGACACCCACAAGCGCTTTTCGTGCTTCGGGCCGTAATAGTCCATGGGTGTCGGATATTACGCCAATGATGGTCGTTTTGACCGATTGGTCTACGGATGGTGTTTTTGTCATTAGATCACGATCCATCGGATTTTAACAAGATACCCGGTCAGACCGGTTGGCCCCGATTCATTTTCCACAACACTTTTTGTATTTTTTTCCGCTGCCACAGGGACAAGGTTCATTCCGGCCAACCTTCCGGCTGGCCCGTGTCGTGGGTTGTTTTTTGGGGGGTGACGGGTCTCCTCCGGAAAAGGTAAGGTTTTGTGCTTTTGGCTCGTAGGTTCGGACTGCCTCAGGTTCGGCGACCTGAATTCGGAACAATATATTTATCGTTTCTTCCTGGACACGGGCGACCATGTCCTGAAACATTTCATACCCTTCTTTTTTATAGACCAGAAGCGGATTCTGCTGGGCATACCCGCGGAGGCCGATCCCCTCTTTCAAATGATCCATACTCAAGAGATGGTCCTTCCAGAGATTGTCAACTGTCTGGAGCATGATATAACGTTCAAGATTTCTGAATTCATCGGAACCAATCTGTTTTTCTTTCTCTTTGTAGACGGCGATGGATTCATTGAAGATTTTTTCCGCAAGGTTTTCACGGGTCAGATCATCGAGCTCTTGTTCACTGATGGGACTCACTCTCAGGTTGAATTGTTTGAAGACCGCTTCATTCAACGCTTTCATGTCCCAATCCGCCGGATGTGTTTTCTCGTCCGAATGCGTATAAGCGATGTCTTCAGCGGTATCCCGGATCAATTCCGCCATATCCGTGTGGAGCGATTTTCCCATTAAAATCTCTCGTCGTTGCCGGTAGATGACCTCCCGCTGCTGATTCATGACATCGTCATATTCGAGTAGGTGTTTACGAATATCAAAATTATGGCCCTCGACCTTGGCCTGGGCATTTTCAATGGCCCGACTGATCAGATTGTGTTCAATGGGTTCCCCTTCCTGCATCCCCAGTTTCTCCATCATCCCGGTGATTCGCTCGCCACCGAAAATGCGCAGCAAGTCATCCTCGAGTGCAAGGTAAAATCGGGACGATCCCGGGTCGCCCTGCCGTCCGGAACGCCCGCGAAGCTGATTGTCGATTCGTCGGCTCTCATGACGTTCCGTCCCCAGGATATGTAGACCGCCAAGCGCGGTCACCCCCTCACCCAGCACAATATCGGTGCCGCGTCCCGCCATGTTGGTGGATATGGTTACAGATCCCTTCTGCCCGGCATTGGCGATTATTTCCGCTTCCTTTTCATGGTTTTTGGCATTCAGTACGGAGTGTTGGACACTCTGTTTTTTCAATCGTTTGCTCAGGTCCTCGGAGACGTCGATGGAAATGGTACCCACCAGTACCGGTTGCCCGGAGGCATTGCATTGTTTTATCTCTTCGATCACAGCGTTGAATTTTTCACGGCGCGTCTTGTAGATGACATCCGGAAAATCCTTTCGCACCATCGACATATTTGTTGGAACCACGGTGACATCGAGATTATAGATTTTCTTGAATTCCGCCGCTTCGGTATCGGCGGTCCCCGTCATACCGGCCAGTTTGTCGTACATACGAAAATAGTTCTGGAAGGTGATGGTGGCCAGGGTTTGATTCTCGTTCTCGATTTTCACATTCTCTTTGGCTTCCAGCGCCTGGTGCAGTCCCTCACTGTATCGTCGCCCCGGCATCAACCGGCCGGTAAACTCGTCGACAATGATCACTTCGCCTGTCTTGACGATATAATCGACATCTCTTTTAAAGAGCGTATGCGCTTTCAATGCCTGGTTGATATGATGCAAGGATTCGATGTTTTTATGATCATACAGATTTTCGACTTTGAGCATTTTTTCGGCAATGGCCACACCGTCTTCCGTCAGTGTGGCGGTTCTGGCCTTTTCATCTATTGCAAAGTCAACGTCTTTTTTAAGTTTTGGTATTATCCCGTTAACCTGGTAGTACAGATGGGTGGATTTTTCCGCCGGACCGGATATGATGAGCGGTGTTCTGGCCTCGTCTATTAAAATGCTGTCCACTTCATCAACGATGGCAAAATTCAGCTCTTTTTGCACAAGGGTGCTACGGTCGAATTTCATATTGTCGCGGAGATAGTCAAAGCCGAACTCGTTGTTGGTACCATAGGTGATGTCGGAACCATATGATGCCTTTCGTTCCTGATCATCCAGGCCATGCAATATCGTACCTACGGATAAGCCTAAAAATCGATAAATTTGCCCCATCCATTCGGTATCGCGCCGGGCAAGATAATCATTTACGGTAATGACATGGACCCCTTTACCGGTGAGCGCATTCAGGTATGCCGGCAGTGTTGCCACCAGCGTCTTGCCTTCACCGGTTTTCATTTCGGCGATTCTGCCACTGTGCAATATCATACCGCCTATCAGCTGAACATCGAAATGACGCATTTTCAACACCCGCCAGGAGGCCTCCCTGACGGTTGCAAACGCCTCGGGCAGCAGGTCGTCCAAGGGCTCGTCATTGTCCAGGCGGTTTTTAAATGCGGCGGTCTGTTGTCTCAAACCGGTATCGTCCAGTGCCTTGATTTTGGGTTCAATCTCATTGACCGCTTCAACAATTGGGCGGATCTGTTTAAGCTCGCGCTCATTTTTACTACCAAAAACCCGGGTTAGATATTGAAAAAACATTTTATTTTGAAATCCTCCGATAGGTATTGTCGTGGTCTAGGTTATTACCTTAATTTGATTTGTCAAAGCATTTCGTTTGATACGGAGCGACATTCCAAGTTGGGACCACTTCATGGATTTAAAAACAGGAAGATATGCACCGAAGTCTTCGGTTATCAACAAGAGACTATCGATTTTCAATTAAGAATGTATTTGGAAGGATTTACCTGCACACCGTTTAAATGGACCTCATAGTGCAGATGTGTGCCGGTCGTACGGCCTGAGTTCCCGATTTGCGCGATGACATCTCCTCGCTTCACCTTATCATTGCGATTTTTCAGGGCCTTGTCGAGGTGAGCATACCTGGTGCGCAAACCGTGGCCATGATCGATGATGACAACATTGCCCAAAGCGCCTTTTTCACCGACAAAACTGACAACGCCATCGGCGGTGGCGATGATGGGGCTGCCCTTTCGATTAGCGATATCCAAGCCTTTATGGAACTCACGCCTTCCGGTGAAAGGTGAGATGCGATAACCGAACCGGGAAGTAACCCATCCATCGGATGGACGGATGGCGGGTGTGGAGGCAAGCAATGTTTTCTGATCTTCCAGAAACATCAACAGTGAATCAAACCTTTTCTCCTGCTTTACACCGGCCTGTGAAATTTGATTCACCTGATCGTGCATTTCGCGGATTAATGCTGTTTGTTTTTTTGAGATGTCAATCCGGGGATCTAAGTCTTCCGGGGGTGATCCGCCGATACCGAACAAATTTTCCTGCTTATTTGTTTGTTCGATATTCGCCATGATTCGAATTTTATTTTCAAAATCATTGAGGCGCACAATCGTATTTTTCAGTGAATTGATTTCACCGGCGAATTTCTTAAGCTGCATCCGTTGATTGAGTATTTCGTCTGCCTGATCTGTTATGTTTTTTTCCAGCAGGGTGTTTTTACCAACGGTATGCTTCATGTCGATGTAATCGAGGGCGAAATACCCTAGCGCGGAGAGTAATCCAATGGATACAATGCCGGTCACAATAATTAAAGTCCACGTCGCCTGTATCTGTTTAAGCGGGCTGCCACTGTTGGACAATACGATGAATGAATATCTCTTGGTCATGGCAATTGACGTTAGCGGTAGGTCGAATTATTAGTTAATATCGTTTTATCACAGGGACTTATCTCAAACATAGATAAAGTTGAAAAACACGCTATCATGATAATTCGTTTGTGTCAATATGGACTGGGATTTATTTTTATCCTGTATTTATAAGGTGTTGTATCACCAAAAATAGAATATGAATGAACCGGGGTGTCGGAATAAAGATGTCTGGTACAATAAACGAGCGATATCGATTGTCGGTGTCGTTTAATTTCAGGTCGAGATGGAGTGATATAGTCAGTAAACACTGGTTCTATGGCGATTTATCACTCCCGATAAATAGTATTTTCATCCAATACGCTACCCTGCCCGGTGGAAAGCAGGGTAGCGCTTAACCTGTCAGCTCAGCATGTTGATAAGCGACTTAAATCCCCAACTTGTATTTGAGCGATTTCAGGGTGTTTTGCATAAGCATGGTGATGGTCATCGGTCCCACACCACCAGGTACCGGTGTAATAAATCCGGCAATTTCAATGGCGGCATCAAAATCAACGTCTCCACGCAATATGGCTATTTTTTTACCTGTCTTTTCACTGATTTTTTCACCCACACGGTTAACGCCCACGTCAATGACACAGGAACCCGGTTTTATCCATTCAGGTTTCACGAGACCGGGAACACCGGCTGCGACAATCAGAATATCCGCACGCTTGCAATGGGCGGCAAGATCTTTCGTGCCGGTATGAACGACGGTGACGGTTGCATTGGCGCCGGGTCCTTTCTGAAGCATCATGTTGGCTATGGGTTTACCCACAATATTGGAACGTCCCACAACAACAACCTCGGCGCCTTTGGTCTCGACACCGGCTCTCACGATCATTTCCTGGATACCGGCGGGTGTGCAGGGTGGGAACTTCACTTCATTTCCGCCAATCATCAAACGGCCCACATTCACCGGATGGAACCCGTCAACATCCTTGTCCGGATCGATGGCATTTAATATTTTCTTCTCGTCGATATGTTTGGGGAGCGGCAATTGGACCAGAATACCATTGATGGATTCGTCATTATTGTACTTCTCAATAAGCGCCAACAGATCCGACTCAGCGATATCCGGAGACTGGTTATCCTGGATTTCCTTGAATCCCACGCGATGTGCGGTCTTTATCTTAAGTGTAACATACGAAATAGACGCCGGATTTTCCCCCACCAGGATCGTGACAAGGCCGGGGACCTTACCGTGTTTTTCCTTGATATCAGCGACCTCTGCGGTAATTTCCTCAAGGATTTTTTCCCGAATCTCAGTACCTTTAATCAGTGTTGCGGTCATTGCAAACTCCTTTCTGGATATGAATTTATTATCGTGCCTTTGTATAATTAACGATCTGACGTTTCGAAAAGAAAATGATTTTTAAAACAATAACCGTGGATTGTCAAGAAAGCGCCGCGTTTGCCTCAGGGTAACCGCATTTGGAAAATGAGAGGTAAGGTATTGCAATAACACAAAATCGCGATTCTGTTGTGTAACCATTTGAAATAACAACTAAAATCTAGACTTTTCGTTAAGAGTGTGCTACTGCTTGATATCATTAACTTTTTTCAAGGAGCAGCCATATGACAATTGATCAGTCTATTACAACTCA
>JABDIN010000047.1 GCA_013003715.1 Desulfobacteraceae bacterium
CTGGTCCAGGCTCAAAAACTCCAGGCGCTGGGCACCTTGGCCGGTGGGATAGCCCACGATTTCAACAATATTCTCTTCGCCATTTTAGGGTTCGCGGAGCTTGCCATGGATGACGCCTTGCCGGACAGCGAACAGATGGAGCAACTTGCGGAAATAACCACCGGAGCGAGACGCGCCTCGGAACTGGTCAACCAAATCCTTACCTTCAGCCGGCATGCCGAACAGCAGCGCCGGCCGACAGCGCTTAAGCCACTGGCCATGGAAGTCATGCAATTGCTCAAGGCCACATTGCCCGCCACCATAATCTTTAAACAGGATCTTCCATCGGATATCAAGTTGGTAATGGCGGACCCCGCCCAGATACACCAGATTTTCATGAACTTATGCACCAATGCCGCACATGCCATGAAAAAAAAGGGCGGCACGGTTCAGATCAGCCTGCGAAACCGCCCCTTTGATCAAAAAACAGTTGCAAAACATCATCACATCGAACCGGGAAATTATGTATGTATTAAGGTACAGGATACCGGCCACGGTATCGCGCCGGATATAAGGAACCATATATTTGATCCGTTTTTCACCACCAAGCCGCAAGGGGAGGGTACCGGAATGGGGCTCTCCGTCGTTCACGGTATCGTCAAAGATCACGGGGGAGAAATCATGGTCGAAAGCGATACCGGCCGGGGATCGACATTCACCGTTTATCTTCCCGCCCTTATTGATGAATCCGAGGAGGAGACCATCCCCATCATCGATATCCCCAAAGGCAATGAACGCCTTCTGGTGGTTGATGATGAAACCAGTTTGGTGAAAATGCAGCAGCAAATGCTCACACGGCTCGGGTACACGGTTACGGCCGTCACATCCAGCCGCGAGGCGTTGGCCATAATTGAAGAAGCGCCGGGGGATTTTGATCTATTGATAACCGATTTGACGATGCCGGATATGACGGGACTGGAATTATCCCGGAATGTATTGGCCATCAGGCCCGACATACCTGTATTACTTTGTTCCGGCTTTAGTGAGGATGGATCCGAGAAGGAAGCGATGCAGTTGGGCATTCACCGGATTGTTCGTAAACCCATCAAAAAACAACAGATTGCCCAGGCGATTCGAAACGCACTCGCCGGCTGACCACGTTATGCGATGGATATCCGGTCAATTCGACGTCACAACCCGTATCACTTGCAATGGACGGATTTGAATGAAGCGGCCGCCCCGATTATTTTTTAATCTGTTCAACCAACCCATACCGCACAGACGGTTCAGGCGATACCGAACAATTTTCCACCTTGATACACCAAAAGGGAGAAAAACCAGGCGACCCCGGTATTAAAGCCGATGCTGAACAACATCCATCTGAAGGATCCGGTTTCGCGCCGGATGGCGGAAACCGTTGCAAGACACGGCAGATACAGCAAAACAAACACCATCATGGACAAGGCGGACAATGGTGTCATCCCGGAACGCCGTAGGGCATCGGGAAGCGCGTCATCACCGTCCTCTTCTCCGGCAGCGTATAAAACGCCCAGTGTACTGACCACAATTTCCTTGGCGACAAATCCGGATAAAAGCGCCACGCCCCCCTGCCATTCAACACCGATCGGTTTGAAAACAGGGGCGATGAACTTGCCGATTTTGCCCATGTATGATTTTTCGATGCGCTCGGTGTTTTCGGCGCGGTCCACCTTTCCCAATGCCGCTCCCCGCTGTTCCGCCAGGATACCCATCTCCGATGGTGAAGCGATGGCGGCCTTCTCTGCATACAACTGGTGAATACGTGTCCGGTCCATCGCATAGTCATGGTCGTAAACGACCGCCCGAGGGAAGGCCGACAGCACCCAGATAACAATGGAACCGGCGAGGATTATTCCGCCCATTTTTCGCAGGAAAATTTTACTTCTGTCCCACATATGAATGAGCAGGCTTTTGGCCATGGGTACCCGGTATGGCGGCAACTCCATGACAAAAGGCGCTTCCTCTCCCCTGAACAGTGTCTTTCGGAACAGTCGCCCGGTGCCGATGGACAACAGTATCCCTGTCAGGTAGATGCAAAAAATGACCGTCCCGGCCCTTGGCCCGAAGAACGTCCCGGCGAGTACAATGTAAACCGGTAATTTGGCGGAACAGGACATGAAGGGTGTGATCAGAATGGTCAGGATTCGATCTTTTTTGCTCTCCAGTGTCCGCGCCGCCATAACCGCAGGCACATTGCATCCGAACCCCATGAGCATGGGGATAAAGGATTTCCCGTGGAGACCGATCAGATGCATCACCTTGTCCATGAGAAAAGCCGCACGGGCCATGTAACCGGTATCTTCGAAAAGCGCGATACAGAAGAACAGCATGAGGATGTTCGGTAAAAAAACGACGACACTGCCCACCCCGCCGATGATGCCGTCCACCAACAGCGATTTCAAAAGACTCTCCGGCAAGGTATTGGAGAGCGCTGTGGACAATAAACCCACGAGGGTCTCTATCCACGCCATGGGATACCCGCCAAAGGTAAACGTTGTCTGGAACATGGCCCAGATGAAGAAGAAGAATATGGGCATCCCTAAAAATCGATTGGTCAACACCAGGTCAACGTTTCGCGAGATGTCCACCCGTTTTCCCGGGGAAATTGTAAACACCTCTTTTATAAGTCCGGTAATAAAACCGTAACGCTCATCGGTGGCCAGGATCTCGGGATCCTCATCGTAGAGATTCGTTAAAGTGGTTCTTTGCGCTTGGACTTCGGTCAATACGGCTTCAGCGGCCCTGGTGTCCATGGCAAGCAGGTGTTCCCGGACGACCGAGTCATTCTCAATCAATTTCACCGCGGTCCACCGGGTGTTAAAGGAGAGGGTCTCTCCGAAATGACGCCCGATGGATTCGGAGATGACACCGATGGAATGCTCGATATCCTTATTGTATCGGACCTTTCGCGTGGAGTTGCTGTTTTTTTCTTTATCCGCAAGTTCAACCGCAGCCTTGAGCAGAGCGTCGATGCCCTGGCTTTTGTTGCCCACGGTGAACATCACCGGCACATCGAGCAGCTCCGAAAGCTTACCGCCGTCGATATTGATACCCCGGGATCGGGCCATATCGGCCATATTCAGGGCAAACAACACCTTGCAGTCGAGCTCACGCAATTGGGTGGCCAGGTACAGGCTTCGTTCCAGGTTTGAAGCATCGATGATATCTATGACGACGTCCGGCTTTTCAAGCAGGATGTAATCCCTGGCAACGATTTCCTCAATGGAAAACGGGGTAAGACTATAGGTACCGGGCAGATCGATGATTTTCAGTCTTCGGTCGAATCGGTGTATGGTGCCTTCTTTTTTTTCAACGGTCACCCCTGGCCAATTGCCGACTTTTTGACGGGTTCCGGTCAGGATGTTAAATATGGTTGTCTTCCCGGAATTTGGATTTCCGGCGAGTGCAATGGTGAGGTTCCTGGTGGGCATCGACGAGACTCCTATCCACAGGATGTATATACAAGGTTAAAGATACAAATCACCCGGTGATTATCCGCGAAGGATAATGTGGGCGGCTTCTTCAACCCGAAGGGACACATGATATCCCTTTACGATCAATTCAATGGGATCTTTCAGTGGGGCGTATTTTTCCACATATATCGTAGCCCCTTTGGTCAAGCCCATTTCCAGAATACGCCGCCGGAAAGCACCTGAGCCGCCGACACGTTCAATTATACCGGATTGCCCTTCTTTCAACTCGGAAAGCAGTATCATCGTTGCCTTGGTACACCATAAATATAAATCCAATTAATAATATAAAAAGTTGCGAAATGGTGTGCCGCCATCCGGATAAACCGGCGGCATGGGGAATACCCAATGGTATGGACGACGGCAGCACCTGATGCCCGGTGCTTCGAATCAGGAAAACTAATTCGAGAGCCCGTCAATGTCAATACACAAAAGGAAGAGGTGCAGGGCGATCATATGTAGATATGTCATGGCATCGGAACCTCTAAAATGGATAGCATACCGCCGTTTGAAATTTGAGCTTTGTCATTAGACATTCCCTGTATTCATCGGACACTATTCCAACCATACCATTTTTACATGCGATTGTTCTGGGAAAAGGTGAGTGCGGGGAACCATGAGGGGTGTTGGCTGTGTGCGAACAGCTTGTTGAAGGATGAACACGGATGAAGACCTATCGGGAAATTCATTGAGTGGCATTCATCCGAAAGCGAGTCCCGGAATCATGCGATCTCAGGTGGACCATCACCATTCTGATCCGCCATGCATCCATTTGATTTGTTGTCATTCTTGAGAAATTCATAAAGGCTTCCCTGGTAGGCGCACTGGATCATTTCCCGTATCCGGCGCATAAGATATTCCCGGACAGCACCTTCACCGTCAATTCTCAACCGGAAAGCCAACAATCGCTGAAGGTTCTTGTCATCCCTGTCTTTATCCGGAATCATACGCATGACGCGTTGGAAAACGAACTGATGCACACCTTTGGATTCTTCAATGGATATTATTTCCGCCGACATTTGTGTTGTCCCCCTTGCACGAAAATTGTTTGCCGTCCATCACAATGGCCGGACCTATGAATTATCGGGTGAATGATGTTATGAACAGATAATAATTGCTTTTTCAGGAAATGCAAAGAATCGGGCAGGTAATATAAATGATTCAATGAAATGGTGAGGGCTGCTTCAGCCGGCGGCGAATTTCATTTAAAGCTATTCACCCGTTCTTTCCGGCTGATGATTTCGCATATCCGGATACCGTATTTTTCCTTTTCCACAACCACGTGGCCCTTGGCAATCAGCGTTTCATTTACCAGGATGTCCACCGGTTCACCTTCGACCTGTTCGAGTTCCACAACTGCGCCGTTGCCCATTTTCAGCAGGTCATTGATCTTCATTTTATTCCGGCCGAGTTCAACCGTCACCGGCAGGGGTATATCCATAATGAAATCGATATTCCGGGAGTTATCTTGCTCCTGTTTCTCCGTGTTTTCCTTTTCTACCGGCGCCTCTATCGCCTCTATCGCCTCTGGCGCTTTTGGTCCTTGTTCATCAGGCACCGCCTCCGCGCGTTGAGTCTTCTCCTCAGTGGCGATTTCATCTTTTTTGATACCGGCCTCGACGATGATCAGCCAGTCTTCGTATTTGAAAA
>JABDIN010000055.1 GCA_013003715.1 Desulfobacteraceae bacterium
GTGCCCATGGAATCCGTGGAGGTGGCCACATGGTCAAGCCCGACCAGATTAATCGTATGCTCCAGTGAACGGATATAGTCATCAAGTCCCGGCATGCCGGGTTTGCCGTTCCAGATCAACGGCGCCCATGTGGTCACACAGATCACCCCCCCGGTATCCGCCACCGCCTTGATTTGATCATCGGTGATATTTCTGGGGTTGTCCGATACGGCCTTGGGATTTGAATGGGTGGTAATCAACGGTTTTCTGGCACGGGCACATGCTTCCATATAGGTTCTTTCGCCGGCATGGGTCAGATCTATGGTAATACCCACACCTTCCATCTCCCGGATCAATACCTGACCGAATTTACTCAACCCGCCGTCGTTGAGTTCAAGACAGCCGTCACCCACCGGATTCTTTTCATTATAGGTCAATTGGCAGACCCGGAGCCCCATCTGCTTCCATATCAGAAGATTTTTGGCGTCCGTTCCGATGAACAGGGAATCCTGGGAAAGGAAAATATGCGCCATTTTCCCTTCCGCGTGGGCGCGACGGATGGCATCCGGCGAATCAGCGATGCAAAATAAGGGTTCAGAGGCGATGACATCGAGAAAATCACGCGCCCGGTAAAGGGTTTGGTAGGCATCTTCGCCCGGAATGGGTATGGTCAGCCCAACGGCGGTGAGGCCGGAAACGTCTGACCTGTCCGTTCGCCCGGTGAGATATTGGACACTCATGTCGATGACGATGCTGTCCCCATGGAGCTTGGCAGCACTCTTGGAAATGGGCATAATTTTCTCCTCTGATAGGGTTCGTTTAAAGATAAACTCAGTTTTTCATCCGGTATAAATCGGCTTCAGCGGCGATATATCCGAAAGCGGACCAGATCTCACACGCCAGAATCCGCTGGAAAGTCCGGACCGCTGTTTCCCGGTCCCCATTGCAGAAATATCGATTGGCGATGCCATAGGCGATGGTGACGGATTCCAGGTTGCCGCCGCCCTCCAAGTCCAGGATGTCCCGTTCCTCCCGCAGTCCTCTATAATGCAACAGCAGGTGGTAGTAACCGGGGTCATCGACAACCGTCATATGTTCGGTGATCGGATCGAGCACGGCCATGGCATCATCATTGCGGCCCATCTTCAGGAGGGTGTTGTATTGCCAGTTCGCCAACGCAATGATGGAATCATCGTTGGGGCAGAAATCAAGACAGGATGCGTAGCTGTCCAGGGCAGCCGGATAGTCTCCCATCAGGTATTGGGTCAGCCCCAGGTGGTACCAGATATTGAAGTGGTTGGTGCTGACCGGTGTTCCGGCCGCATTGGGCATGCCATCCGGCTCGATTTCATCGGGAACGCCTTGGATAAGGCGGGCGGCCGCGGTGAAATCCGCCAGGGCCGCATTGAATTTCCGGATGGACAAATGGCGGTGACCGCGGTGGCGCAGCAGTTTGTAATTGTCCGGATGCAATTCCAGGCCTTTTGAGTAAATATCTATGGCCTCATTGCATCTCATGAGATACCCCATGCGTCGTCCCAGCCAGATGATGGCATCCACGTCCTCCGGGTTCGATTCGTACGTTTGCCGGGCGACCCTCAGATTCTCCTCGAACTTTTGTTTTAATCCGGGTTTGAGAAGTGTCCGATGGAGCGGACGGCCGTCAATGGAATAGGCTTCGATGATCTTATCGTTTTGAGCGGAGATGTTCATGTGTCACTCCTTACAGGTTAACAATTAAATGGTGTAAATACGGCCGGGCCCGTTCAGCAATCGCTTGATACTCTTTGATTTTAGAGCACCCTCAACTCATGGCTGACCGTGGACAGCAATTCATATCCGGTGTCGGTGACGAGGATATTTTGTTCGATACCGAACACACCGACATTTTCCTCATAAAAATCCGGTTCGATGGCCAGAAACATTCCGGGTTCGAGAACTTCGGTGCTGCCGAGGCCGATGATCGGCGGTTCATGGATATGCTGGCCCAGACCGTGGCCGGACCATCCCGGTGTACGATAGCAGTCCGCAAACCTGGATTTCCGGGCGTAGGCATCGATCCGCCGGGTGACGGATTCGGCCGTAGCGCCCGCTTTTACCGCATTCAGGCCCTCCATGCAGGTTTCCACGCTGAAATCATAGAGCGCCCGCTGGCGGTCGGTTGGTTTACCGATGATGGCCTGTCGAATAATATCGGTGCTGTACCCTTTGTATAGCCCCCCCCCATCCACCAGGATCATCTCGCCTTTGCCAATGGGACGGGTGCTGGGTGATGAATTGCCCTGGGCGTACCGTTCCGCTCCGGCACGGATGCCCAGCGGCATCACCTCGTCGGCACCTAGCGTAAACATGTCAATGCAAAACCGGCGGTACAGATCCACTTCCGACATGCCGGGTGTGATGGCCGACAGGGCAATATCGAATGCCTCATTGTTGATATTGCTGATTTTTCGCAGCAGTTCGATCTCCAGCCGGCTTTTGATTTTTCTGACCGGCCAGACCACGGTATCGGTGCTGACGATGTTCCGGTCGCCGATCAAGCCGATGAGTTTCCGCTGATTCTCGTAGGAAAGGTGCATTCGGGATTCCTTGCCGATCTCTAGGCCGATGGTGCCCGTATGCACTTTTTTTTCTTTCAGCACCTCATATACCATTTCGACATATCCGATCCCGCCAGGCGTGAAATTATCATAACCCCTCAGATCTTCGACACAAACGGAGACGGCGATGGTATCGAGCCGCAGTTTGGATCCTACCATGGCCATATCCCCGTCTCTGGTGATGATGAGTATGCCGGGGGTGGCGATATTGCTCATCCAGATGATGGTTTGAAATCCGCTGAAATACCGAAGATTGTCCCGGGACGTGAAGACCACGGCATCCATGTTTTGTTTTTCCATTTCGCGGACGAGCCGCGTTTTTCGCTGTTCGTATTCTTCAACGGGGAAGTCCAGCATCAGGGCATCTTTCATTGGCAAACGGCCTCCTGTTTCATTTTTTAATCGGCCACCGCGGAAAGCGAGCGGTGTCGCATTTTTGACTAACCGGCTTTCAAAGAAGAGGGTTGTTGAATTAAATAATAAACTGTATTTTATTTTTAAGTAAATAGGGCAAGCACAACCGCATGTCAACCAATTTTCACCTTGAATCGAGATTGATCGCAATTAAGGCGCGGCCATAACACAGCCGGAAACGGCATCGGTGAAATTTCAAATTTCACGAGTGGTGGAATTGACGAAGTGAGCGTGCGATTGGACCGGGGAGACGCATGGGCGGACCTTGTCCGAAGACAACCGGCGTGGTCAAATGGTCAGATTGGATAAATAGTCTATCAACCGATCACGGTCGGTGTATCTCTGAATAACAGCTTGTTTTACCGCCACCAGCTCATCTTTGAAGCTTTCGATCAGCGACTGGTTGCTGGTGGTAAAGCCGCTCAGGCGTCCCACCCTGTCGTAGGACACCCGGTGATGGGGCCAGAGTACCAGGAACAAGGTGTCGGATTTATCCGAATCAGGAGGGGATAATCTGAAAGTGTAGGCGGTGTTGGGGCATTTTGCCAGGAGGTGGAGATTGAAGTTGGCATGCGCTTTCAGCAGGTTGGTTATTTCCACCACATGCTGTCTCCTGAATGCCTTTTCATCATCATTGAGGAATCTGTGCAGGTACATTTCAAGACAATGAACGCAGATGTACTGATCGAAGCGATAGTGTTTCAGGCGATGATATAGCTGTTCGTGCCGCGCCTGGTTAAGGGCTTCTCCCAATTCGCCGTAAAGCGGGTGATCTTCCAGGTCACTTCGCGCCGCGACACGCCGGTATCCTGTGGAATAAATGCAATAGGACGGCTCCGGAGACACCACGATATGGTCACCGGGATCTTTTTCGGCGCTGAGCTGCGCCAGGCCCAATGCCACGTCCCCGATAAGGGGCATCATCACCGATGAGGTGCGGATCCGGTCGGACACGCTTAAAAATATCGCAATATCATCAATGCTTAAGTGCATCCGATCGAAAAAATCGAGTAATTCGTCCGTTTCCCTCAGACTTAGGCTCAGGGCCACGGCCAGGGCGATGAGTTTTTCACGGCGGACGTTACTGAAATTACCCTGCTCCAGGTCGATGATATACGTATTCGTCAATCCGGAGATGGCCGACAACTGGTTGCGCGGCAGTCTGCTTTTCTGAAGCAGTGCATTGATGTACGAGGATATTTCCGCTTTCCGCTTAAGTCTGCTCATGGGGCCTCCGGCCTTTCAGGTAATTTGAATCCAATTCACATTTTATCCCGGAATAGTTTTGATGCCTTCATAACAGGAAAGCCGTCATTGGTAAAGCACGGGGTGGGGTGCCATCAGGGCGATCGCATATCTTTGATGGCATCAGATACAATAGAAAGTTGATATGCGCTGACACAAGGCAGGCTAATAATGTCGAATGAAGGTATTTTATCAATTTTAAAGAATCGCTTTTTACATAAAAAGGGGTTCGGGGAGTTTTTCCGATTGAGCCGCGTGCCGGATAATTTTTCATTCCGTTGTGCAAACTCATGCGTAAGAACGCGTTTCTAAAAAATAAGGTGATATCTTCTAATCCATTGAGGTTCCGGTGGTTCTCTGTTATCACGAATTGTAGTCTTTTTACCGATGGACGGCGCCTGCAACATCACAACATTTAATTTCATGTGAGGATCAGGCAACTTCACCCATACGAAAAAAATTGGAGATAAATATATAATGGAACATATGGACAAAGAAACTTTTCGCCGGGTTGGCCATGAATTGGTGGACTGGGTGGCCGAATATCTTGATACGGTTGACGCACGACCGGTGGTCCCCAGGATTGATCCGGGTGATATATTATCCCGGTTGGCGGACCATGCCCCTGAAACCCCGGAATCCATGAACCGGATAATGGATGATTTCAAACATGTGATCATGCCGGGTATTTCCCACTGGCAGCATCCCGGGTGGTTTGGTTATTTCCCGGCCAACAGCAGCCCGCCTTCGATCCTGGCCGAACTGCTCATCGCCGGGGTGGGCGCCCAATGCATGATCTGGCAGACGTCTCCGGCCGCCGCCGAGCTGGAAACGGTGGTGCTGGACTGGCTCCGGAAAATGCTGGGATTGCCGGAGAACATGACCGGCGTGATCCAGGATGGCGCCTCTGCCGCCACCTTGTGTGCCCTGCTTACCGCCCGCGAGGTGGCGACCGGTTTTAAATCCAATCTGACCGGCATTACCATGCCGCTGACGGTTTATACCTCCGTGGAATCCCATTCCAGCGTGGAAAAAGGCGCCAAGATTGCCGGTTTCGGAAAGGATCATATCCGCCTGATTCCCACAGACCCTGAATTTGCCATGGATCCTGTTGAACTGGAAAGGGCCATTGTCCGGGACCGTAAGGCCGGTATGACACCCGCCTGCGTGGTGGCCACCATCGGTACGACCTCGTCCACGGCTGTTGATCCCATAGACCGCATCGGCCGGATCTGCCGGCAATACAATGTCCGGCTTCATGTGGACGCCGCCTATGCGGGGACGGCTGCGGTGGTTCCCGAGCTGCGGCATTTTTTCAAGGGGCTGGAATATGCCCATTCATTCGTATTTAATCCGCACAAATGGATGTTGACCAATTTTGATTGTTCGGCCTATTTCGTTACGGAACCGGACCTGTTGACCCGTACCTTTGAAATTCATCCGGAGTATTTGAAAACGGGCCTTGAATCCCAGGTGACCAATTACCGGGACTGGGGTATCCCCCTCGGCCGTCGTTTCCGGGCCCTGAAATTATGGTTTGTGATTCGATCTTATGGTGTGGCGGGTATTCGCCGCATGGTGACCGAACATGTCCATTTTGCAAACACCTTCAAACGATGGGTAGCGGATCACCCCTCTTTTGAACTCATGGCGCCGGTGCATTTCAGCCTGGTCTGTTTCCGGTTCAATGACGGCCGCCCCGAATCGACCTTAAATGAATTCAATGAGGCGTTGCTGGAAAACATAAATGAGCCCGGAGACGTTTTTCTCACCCATACGGTTTTAGGCGGCAAATACACCTTGCGGATGGCCATCGGTACCTGGAAAACCGAAGAGACGCATGTGAGACAGGCCTGGGAACGGATCGTGAATTGTGCAGAGGCGTCAGCCTAGTCGCCGCTCTTTGGTGACTTTTGTCGACCACCTCCGAAGCTAATCGTACAAATGGCACTCCACGAAGTGATTGTCTTCAACCTCCCGGTATATCGGATGTTCCTTCGTGCAGATGTCCATGCGGCGTTCACAACGGGTATGAAACCGGCATCCTTCAGGCAAATCGATGGGGCTGGGGATGTCGCCTTGCAGCAGGCCCTGTTCCTGAATTTCATTGGGATTGGGGATGGGGATGGCCTTTAAAAGCCCCAGGGTATAGGGATGAAGCGGTTTGGAAAACAGTGTTTTCTTTTCCGCAATCTCAACTATCCGCCCGAGGTACATGACGGCTATGCGATTGCTGATATGCCGTACAATGCCCAGATCATGGGAGATGAAAAGGTATGTCAGGTTGTATTGGGCCTGGATGTCCTGCATCATGTTGACAATCTGGGCCTGAATGGAGACATCCAGCGCAGAAACCGGTTCGTCACAGACGATCAGCGAGGGGTTCAGCGCCAGGGCCCTGGCGATGCCGATTCGTTGCCGCTGGCCGCCGCTGAATTCATGGGGATACCGATCGAAAAATTCTTCCAACAGCCCGACATCCCTCATCAGCTTCAGCACGGTTTCATTGAGATTCTCTTTTTGCTTGTTGATGATAAGCGGTTCCATGATGATCTTTCCGGTCTTTTGGCGCGGATCCAGCGAAGAATAAGGGTCCTGGAAGATCATTTGGATTTCTTTCCTGAGGGCGGCGGTCTCCGTATTGTCCATCTGGTAAATATCACGATCCCTGAAGGAAACGGTTCCGGCGGTGGGTTCCAATAATTTGACAATGACCTTGCCGACGGTGGATTTACCGCATCCGGACTCACCAACTAATCCCAGGGTTTCACCTTCACGAATGGTAAAACTGATACCATCAACCGCTTTTACATATTTTCTTCGCTCAAAAAAGGTGTCCTTTTTTACAGGAAAATATTTTTTCAGGTTTTTTATCGTCAGTATGTTCTCATTCATGCATTAGATTCCTTCAGTGTATTTCCAGCATCTGACTTTTCGGCCGTTTTCTTTCTCCTGATACGCCGGCTCTTTTTTCGCGCAGATGTCCATGACATCATCACACCTTGTGGCGTATTTGCATCCCGCCGGGAGTTTAAAAGGGCTGGGTATTATTCCCTTGATGATCTTCAACCGGTCATGATCGTCATTTATCTGGGGGATGGAATTCAGGAGCCCTTTCGTGTAGGGGTGATAGGGGTTGTGAAAAATGGATTTTACATCGCCATACTCAACGGCTTTGCCCATATACATCACCATCACATTTTCGGCCAGTTGCGCCACCACGCCAAGGTCATGGGTGATCAGGATAATGGCCGTCCGCATCTCTTTTTTGAGATCCATCAGCAATTTAATGATCTGGGATTGAATGGTCACATCCAGGGCCGTTGTTGGTTCGTCCGCCATAAGGATTCTGGGATTGCAGGCCAGGGCCATGGCGATCATGACCCTCTGTCTCATGCCACCGGAGAGTTGAAAGGGATAGTTATGAATACATTTTTCCGAATTGGGTATGCCCACCAGATCGAGCATTTCCGCTGCTTTCCGGTTTCCCGCTCTTTTATTCAGGCCCTGGTGGTATTTATAAACTTCCCGGATCTGTTTGCCGATGGTGAAAACAGGATTGAGAGATGTCATGGGCTCCTGGAATATCATGGATATCTCATTGCCGCGTATTTTTCGCATCTCTTTTTCACTTAAATCCAGAAGATTTCTGTCCCGGTAATGAATCTCCCCATCCGTGATTCTGCCGGTGGGCTCCTGAATCAGTTTCAATATGGACAGGGCCGTTACACTTTTGCCGGAACCGGATTCTCCGACGATGGCAAGGGTTTCCTTTTCACGAAGGGAGATATCCACCCCGTCAACGGCGAAAACGGTTCCTTCTTCGAGAAAGAATTTCGTTTTTAAATCGTTAATCCGCAATATTTCATTTGGTGTGTTCATCAATCGTTCCTTGACCTCGGATCCAATGCATCTCTCAACCCATCCCCCATCAGGCTGAAGCCCATGACAACGAGTGTTATCGCTATTCCCGGAGCCAGGGCCGCAATGGGTGTGCTTCGCATCACCTCGCGGGCCTTGCTGAGCATCGCCCCCCATTCCGGGTCAGGGGGTTGAACGCCGAGTCCCAGAAATGAGAGCGCCGATGAGGTTAAAATGGCGGTACCCAGATTTAACGTGGTGTTGACGATGACCTGGGACAATGAATTCGGGACGATGTGGAAAATTATTGTCCGGAGATGAGACGCCCCGATAACCTTGGCAGCATGGATATACTCGGAATTGCGAATGGTTAAAACCGAACCGCGGACGATTCGTGCCAGATAGGGTATGGAGAAAATAGCGATGGCGATTATGGTATTGATGATGCCGGTGCCAAGTATGGCGACGATGGCAATGGCAAGGAGCAGGCCCGGGAAAGCCAACAGGACATCCGTGGCCCTCATGATCACCGCATCCGTTTTTCCGCCGAAATAGCCGGCAATGACACCAAAGATCATGCCGATCAATGACCCGATAAACACACTGGTAACGCTGATGATAAAGGTAATTCGCGCCCCGTATACCAGGCGGGTCAATGTATCTCTTCCTAGATTGTCCGTTCCCAGGAGATGTTCTCTGCTCGAGGATTGATATTTATTGAGGACATCGATATCCAGAGGATCATAAGCACACAGATATGGTCCCACAAGGGCCATAAACACAAACAGAACGATTATTACGGCACCCAGGACAGCGATTTTGCGTTTCATAAATCGTTTTAATACGGATTGTCTCATCTCTCTATTTTTATCCTCGTTAACATTTTACTCTTGGATCAACTATGCTGTATAAAATATCCACGATCAGGTTTATCATGACGAAGGTGACGGAAATAAACAATACGGTGGCCTGGATAACCGGATAATCTCTGGTCAATACGGCATCGATCATTAATCGTCCGATTCCGGGAATTGCGAAAACCATTTCAATCAGGGCTGATCCGGCCAGCAGGCCTCCAAACCGAAGACCCAGGATCGTCAATACCGGAATCATCGCATTGCGCAGCGCATGAGAGAACACCACTTGAAACCAGGGGGCCCCTTTCGCCTTTGCCGTGGTGATATAATCCTGGTTCAAGGTGTCCAGCATGGCGGATCTCGTCATCCTTGCGATCAAGCCGATGGACTGTGTGCCCAAAGCGAAAATCGGCAGGACATAATGCCGCCATGAATAAACGCCGATACTGGGAAACCAGCCCAAAAACAGGGAGAAGATTAAAATCAGGATCAGTGCCAGGAAGAATGAAGGCGTTGAGACCGACAAAAGGGAGATGACCATTAAAAAATTATCCCAGAACTTATTCTGTTTGATGGCGGAAACGATGCCCATCAATACCCCGAGAACGGATGCCACCAGGGTACCGCCGATGGCCAGAATCAATGAATACCGGTATTTGTCCTTAATCTCCTGTATTACCGGCTTTTTTGTCCGGATGGATGTCCCCAGGTCTCCCTTTAGAATATTTATTAAAAAAGAAGTATACTGAATGTGCAGGGGCTTATTGAGTCCAAGCCGTTCCCGGGTCGCTTCGATGGCTTCCGGTTGCGCTTCCATGCCCAGCATATTGATCACCGGATCCCCGGGAATGAAGTGGACCATCAGGAAAACAAGAATTGAAACGAGAAAAAGAATGGGGATCACGGAAATGATTCTCGTGATTATAAACTTAAGCATGGGTGATACACTCTGTTTGACGTTTATGAATAACAATCCGGTTATCCGGAAATTCCAGGTTGCGGTTGGCCGACTTGGATTTTCAGTATAACCGGATGAATTGTGTTGATATTGATTTAAAGGACACGGATTGAGCAATAAAGTTTGCGGTTTTATAATAATCGTTCGATGATGGCGCGGCATCGGTTGCCGGCGTTAACCCGGTGAAGGATCTCCCGGGTTAACGCACCACTCACCACTGGCGGCACTTATTTTTTCATAACCTCATCATAGAAGACCAGGCCGATTCCGTTAATCTTGATGTTTGACAATTTGCTGCTGGCGGCAACAGTGGTCGGACGATCAAAAAGCCACATGGCAACAGGATCCTTGAGATAGAGGATCTCGGATGCCTTTTTATAGAGCTCCTTGCGCAGTTCGGGATCCGTTTCAGACATACCGGCCATCACCAGTTGATCAACTTCCTTGTTCGAATAGAAGCCGTAATTTCTTTCGTTGGTTCCGGTTTCCGTTGTGGTGTAAAGACCTCTCAGGGCGCCGTCCGCATCCATCATGGACGTTCCCGCACCCATCACGAAGATCGGTTGGTCAAAAACTTCCGGCGTTACACCCTTCCAAAGCGGCAGAAGGACACTCCATTCCAGAACCTCTATTTTCGCTTTAATACCCACATCGGCCAATTGGGCGGAAATGGTTTCGGCCAATTCAACGCCTTTCGCATATCGGGGTGTCGTTACGATTTTGGTTTCAAAACCATTCGGATAACCGGCCTCGGCCAGTAATTTTTTGGATTTCGCAAGGTCCCTTTCGATAACGCCAAAGTTATGGTATCCCCAGACAACGGACGTAACCGGACCTGTTGAATGCAGGGACATGCCCGGGAAAAGTCCGTCAACAAAAGCTTTTCTGTCCAGGGCATGAACAATGGCCTGACGGACTTTGGTATTTTTCATGATTTTATCATTGCAGCCGAAACGGAACAGCCGGGCACCCACGGACGCCTTCTGGATAACATTTACCTTCGGGCTTTTCTTCAGCCTGTCCATGTCTTCGGCCGGAAACTGAGGAACAAAATCCACTTCTCCGGTTTCCAAAGCAATCACGCGGGATGCGGCTTCCGGGATCACCCTGAAGTGTAGCGCATCGGATTTGGCGGGTGTACCGAAATAGTCGTTGAATTTGACCAATACGATCTCTTCGTCCTTTTTCCAGGATTTTATTTTGTAGGAGCCCGTACCGACAACCGATACCGGGAAATTACCGGTAGACGCCTTGTGTTTTTCTATAATATCGGCATCCATAATGGCAAGGGAACGATTGCACAGAAGCGGCATCATGGGGCCATAGGGCTTGTCGGTGGTGACACTGACCTTGTATTTGCCGATGACTTCAACGGCTTCAAACATCTTCGTGATCTCTTTGACCACGAGCTGGGCACCGTCGGCATCGTCCCGCATGAATCGATCATAGGTGCCCTTTACATCGGCGGATGTCATCTCTTTGCCATTGTGGAACTTGACGCCTTTTCTCAATTCAAACGTCCATGTCCGTTTATCCGGAGACACAGTATAGGATTCGGCCAGATCCGGAACAATTGTGCCGTCTTCTTCGAACTTGAGCAGCGTATTGTAGAGCATTGCCACCACCTGTTCCGAATGGCTATCGTTTTGAACATGGGGATCCAGGGTCGCGGCATCCGTGTTTACGGCAATAATCAGGCGTTCACCGGCAAGGCAGACAGCGGTGGAACTGATGGTCAACGCAATCAAAACAAACAATAAACATTTCTTCATTTTTATCTCCTTTAGGTTTGATATGGCGGCTATCCTCAATCAGGCGGAAAATTACCGGTTTATGACGATTCCTGATCGTTTATAAAACATATATTTCAGAGATACCAGCCCCGATCGGACATGATCCAATGGGGAGGCAAGGCGTTGAAAAATTAAGGTAGGTAATAATTACAATGATGTCAATAAAATAATAAAATAGGTTTTATTGTAAATATTAGTTAGCTTTATTATCTGTTATCATTATGTTTATTCCAGCATCCATATTTGATATAAACCTTATAATTGTATCGCCAAGGTTATCTTTAACTGCGCATCCGGGAGAAATCGATTGACATATTAGTATAGGTGCTATACTATTCATCCCATGAAGAACGACCACATCACGGATTTGCCCAGACATCTAGTTGAAAAGTTTATGGGCATTGTCCGTCGGACCGCGGACCTGGAGAACCAACCATGGCATTTCGGCACTTCCGAGACCCTTTACCGGTCAGAGATTTTCCTGCTGGAACTCATTGGAGATCAGGAGGGCATCAGCGTCACCGGGGGGGCCGATCTACTCCGTATCACAAAGGGCGCGGTTTCCCAGACACTGAAAAAACTCATGGTGAAGGGGTTGGTGGAAAAGCGGGCCGATTCGGAACATGGTTTGAAGGTGTGCCTTCACCTCACCAACAAAGGCAAGAGTGCATATTTTGCCCATAAGCACTGGCATGAGACCATGGATGGCGGTTTTCAGTGTTATTTCAGTGGACTCAGCAAGGAAAATATCGACTTTCTTGATGAATTTTTTGATCAAGTGGCGCTCTTTTTGGACAAGTGGGCGGAAAGCCTGAGAATCCACACCAACTAAACGGTGTAGATATTCAGGGTGTGTTTTCCTGAGGCCGCGAATCGGGTAATTTTTCATTCCGTTGTGCAGGCACATGCATGGAGCGTCGTAGCTGAAAAACGTCCCGGTACGCCACCAATAACTTACGATGACATCCTGTCCTGATCATCTGAGGGCTACCGGTGGTGCGGGAACATTATGAAGCAGTGCAGGCGGGGAGTAATCTTATGGCGCCGGAACCTGCCGGTCCGGCATTTTTTAGAGGTGAAAAGTATAGGTGCTAAACTTTTTGCCGTGGCCTTGACCGGCCGAAAACATCAATCCGATACATATCATCAGCACCGGTTCCGACAACATTCCGTTGAACCGGCCAATTGGAGGTAATACCGATGAACACGCACATATGCCCGGCATCCCATGCCGGGTTTTTATCAACATCGTTGAGACGATTGATCCAAAAACCGGAGAGAATTCTGGCGGGTCTGGTGACACCTGGGCAAACCGTGGCGGATATCGGGTGCGGCCCTGGTTTTTTTACGTTGTCAATGGTGAAATTGGTCGGAAAGCGCGGAACTGTCATCGCCGCCGATCTTCAACCAGCAATGCTGGAACGGCTGAAGGTCCGGGCTGTCAAGCAGGACAGCCATAACACCATCCGCTATCATTTGTGCGCGGCGGACAGTGTCGGGATCACCGAAAAAACAGACTTTATCCTGGCCTTTTATATGGTACACGAGGTGCCGGATCCCGGTGCCTTTTTCCGGGAAACACGTGGGATCATGAAACCCGGCGGCCGGATGCTCTATGTGGAGCCTAAATTCCACGTCACCAGGAGGCGATTTCAGACGATGGTGGGCCATGCGGAAGCCGCCGGCTGGCGTATTGACGGGTCTCCTAAAATAAGCGTGAGCAGGGCTGTGCTGTTGTATTAAAGACGGCCTTGCCGTCATTTCCTAAACGGGGTCTTCCGACAGGAATCGTTTGATGGTTTCCAGCAGGATCTGCGGTCGTACCGGTTTGGTAATATAATCATCCATGCCGGCGGCAATGCATTTGTCCCGGTCTCCGGACATGGCATGGGCGGTCATGGCGATGACCGGTACTGCCGGATTCCGCACGGGGCTGGTGGAGCTCCGGATCGCCTGGGTTGCCGATAATCCGTCCATCTCCGGCATTTGTATATCCATTAAAACGATATCATAGTTGATGAGTTGCAGTGCTTGGAGCGCCTCCTTGCCGTTGGCCACCGCATCGGCCCGGTATCCGAATTTTTCAAGCAGGCGGAGTGCCAGTTTTTGATTGACAGGGTTGTCTTCCGCCACCAGCAGCCGGACCCGGCTTTTTGCCTCGTCGTTGATCACATGCTGGGTGATGATACTATGGGCCGCGGCGGTATTGCCGGCATCTTGTTGTCGCCCGAGGACCGTGGACAGGCATTTGAAAAGGCTGGAGCGTTTGATGGGTTTGGTCAGATATGCGGAAAAACCCAATTGGCGCATGCGCTGTGCATCTCCCCGGTTGCCGGCGGATGTCAGCATGACGATCAGGGTTCGATTGATTTCGGGATCGGCCTTGATCATGGTGCCGAACTCTTCTCCGTCCACATACGGCATCATATGGTCGGTGAGAACAAGATCAAAAGGGTTGTTTTCCCGGTGATACTGCTTTAATAGGCGAAAACCGGTTTTTACATCTTCCGCCGTTTCATAGTTGCACTCCCATGAATCCAGATAAAGGGATAGCAAATCCCGGTTGATTTTAAAATCATCAACGATGAGCACGCGTTTGCCCCGAATATCCACGGGAAGAGTGGCGTCGGCGTCTTTTTGATCGAGTTGTTTTTTAAATACGGCGGTGAACCAGAAAGCGGACCCCTTACCTTCTTCGCTTTCCACCCCGATGGTGCCATCCATCAACTCGGAAAGCTGTTTTGAGATGGCAAGGCCCAGACCGGTGCCGCCGAATTGCCGGGTGGTTGACGCATCCACCTGGGAAAAAGATTCGAATATGGTGGATATGCGATCCGGTGGTATCCCGATTCCCGAGTCCCTTACAATGAATCGCAGGACCGCCTGGGTGTCGGTGTCGGTTTCCGTAATCACCTCAATGGTGATCTCACCTTTTTCCGTGAATTTCAGTGCATTGCCGATGAGATTGATGATGATCTGCCGCAACCGGCCGGGATCGCCGCACAACCGCGAAGGGGTGTCGGGATGTATAACACAGGCAAATTCAAGGCCCCTGGCAAATATGCGATTACTGAACAGGTCGGTGATATCCTCCATGGTATTTCGTAAATCAAAGTCGACGATTTCCAGTTCGAGTTTGCCGGCCTCGATTTTTGAGAAATCAAGAATGTCATTGATAATCTGGAGGAGTGAATCCGCACTGTTGCGAACAATCTGTGCGTACTCGAGCTGCTCCACGTCCAAATCAGTATCCAGAAGCAACCCCCCCATGCCGATAATGGCGTTCATGGGGGTCCGGATTTCATGACTCATGTTGGCCAGAAACTCGCTTTTTGCTTGGTTGGCTTCCTCGGCGGTGATTTTGGCGATCTCCAGTTCTTCCTGGGTTTTTTTATACCGGATGATCTGGGAAATGAGGCTTGAAAAAATGTCCAGGGGCCGGACGGAGTGATGTGACGGAATGCGGCCGGAACGCGATTGATCGGCCGTGATGACACCTATCAATCTGCCGTTGATATCACTCAGCCGCACCAGTAATTTGTCTCCGGACTGCCAGTTTTCCTTAAAATTACCCGATGCCGCCGGTGTGTCAATGGATTCTGCAGTCGATAATGCCGCTTTGGAATCATGGGGAACGTAAAACGAAAATTGTCCGAGTTTTTTCTCGCTGGAGAATAACTCCTCGTATTCCGATGGCGTCATTTTTATCCGTTTCAGGGTGTTGGCGGTTTCCGGCCGACCATTGTCATAGCCGGCGACTTTTTGGTGGGGCGCGGTATCCTGGAAGGTCACGATGGCCACCCGGTTAAAATCGGTGAATTTGACCAGCGCCTGGCAAATTCGGTCGAAGAGTTCTTTTTCTTGCTGGATCGAAATAACCGAAGCGGCCACCAGACTTAATTCTTCAGTCTGCTGAGACAAACGCTTTATTTGCTCCTGGTTTGCCAAAAGGGCTTCTTCCGAACGTTTACGGTCGATGGCGATGGCCACCTGCTCGGATACGGCATTGAGAATCTCCACATCACGGTCGTCGTAGAGATCAGGATCGGAATAACTCTGGGTGACCATTGTTCCAATGGGTTCGCCCCTGACAATCAGGGGGACACCAATCCATGTCAGTGAGACGGTTCCCACCAATTTGCTGTCAGCCGCACGTTTACTCATATCTTGTTCTTTGAGGAATATCGGCTTCATGTTTCGGATGACGTCCCCGACCATGGATCCGGATCCTAAAAAGACGCGCTCGGAAGACAGGTCATCATACTGATCCACCCAATAGGGCCATGTGATCGTGTTCGATAGTTGATCATAGTAGGTGATGCCGAAATTGGTGACATCGATGATACGGCCCAACGATTTATGGATGGATTTATACAAGTCCACCAGGCTTGAAGAGGTGTTGACGGCATTGGATATCTCAAAAAGGGTGGTGTTGATGGCCTCACTTTGCTGCTGAGCGGATTCCGCCCGTTTCCGGTCAATGGCGATGGCGATCTGTTCGGAGACCGATACGAGTATATCCCTGTCCTTTTCCGTATAGCGATACGGATCATCATAACTTTGGACCACCAGGGCGCCGATCACTGTGCCCTTGATGGTCAAGGGTACACCAAGCCATAATTCAGAGGGGGAGCCGATCAGTGATTTGCCCAGTCGCTCGGCCCTTTCCATCATCTGGCGTTTGTTGATAAAAAAGGGACGGCCGGACCGGATTACTTCCGCCAGCAGTGCGCCGGACTCACTGACATTGTGAAGTTCGGTGATGCCGTCGTCGGTTTCCTCCACCAGGTACGGATATTTAACACAATCCTTTTCAGCATCATAAATGGCAATGAAAAAATTGGATACATCGAGAATGCGTCCCAAGATTCGATGTATGGATTCATACAAGTCATCCAGATTATCCGCAGAGTTTACCGCGTTTGAAATTTTAAATATGGTGCCGGTGATCTCTTCGCTGTCCTTGAGGGCTTCCTCAAAACGTTTTCGTTCGATGGCAATGCCAACCTGCTCGGATACCGCGCTCAGGATGTGCTGTTCGGGCTCGTTTATCAGCGATGAATCCGTGTAAGTCTGGGTGACCATTGCACCGACCACCTGGCCGTGCACCTTCAATGGCACACCCAGCCATTTTTCCGGAGGCGTGCCCAGGTCTTCATGGGTAGTCAGCTTCAGGTGGTCGATATAAGTTTTTTTGTCGGCGAGAATGGGTTGACCTTTTTTGATGACCTCAGCGGTGTATGAGTTGGAAGTACTCAGGCACATGGTGGTACGGCCGTCATCCACCGCCGTGAATTCATCCTTTTCATCTATATAGTAGACAAAACTGATCAAATCCGATTGGCCGTCGTACAATGCGATGTAAAAGCTTTCCGCCCGGATGGTTTGCCGCAGCAGGGAATGGATGGCGCGGAAGAATTGATCAAGGGTGGTTGTGGTGCTGATGGCGTTGGAAATGGTGACCAGCATCCGGTTGACGGCTTTGCCGTGCTCGTTTATCGCGCGTAGCTCCTGAAGAGAGTCCTCGGATTCCAGAGTCGCGAGACATGTTTTCAGATCTGAAATTTCGGATTTCAAACGGTCTGTTTCAGATGGAGGGAGAGCGTCGCTGTGCCGATAACTCGCCATAGGTTCTTCTCCAGTCAATTTTCGGTTTCATCCGGTGTTTCGTTGTCCAGCGGGTCCGACAAGTATTTTTTGATGGTTTCAAGTAAAATCTGCGGGCGGATGGGTTTGCTCACATAATCATTCATGCCGGCTGCTATGCATCGGTCACGGTCGCCGGCCATGGCATGCGCAGTCATGGCAATGATCGGCACATGGGGATTGAGCACGGCTGAATTTGCGGACCTGATAGCCTGGGTAGCCGTTATTCCATCCATGACGGGCATCTGTACATCCATCAACACCATATCGTAATGCATCAGCTGCAATGATTTGATGGCCTCTTCTCCGTTCGCCACCGCATCCGCATGATATCCCATTTTTTCCAGCAAACGCAACGCGAGCTTCTGATTGACGATATTGTCCTCGGCCAGCAACAACCGGATGCGTTTTTTACCCGTATCTTTCAGTAGCAGTTTGGTAATGAGTGGTGGCTTGACGGAATTGGGTGTCCGGTGACGATCACGCCCAAGGGCTTCAGACAGGCAGCTGAACAGGCTCGTGCGTTTGATGGGTTTATTCAGGTAAGCCGAAAATCCGATATTCTGCATCCGCTCGGCATCCCCCCTTCTGCCCGCGGACGTCAACATCACCAAAATGGTGCCGTCCAACTCGGGATCCGCTTTGATCATCTCCCCGAACTCTTCTCCGTCCAGATGGGGCATCATATGATCCGATATCACCAGGTCGAACGGATCGTTTTTGTCGACCTGTTTTTTTAACATCTGAAAACCGGTCCGGGCATCTCCGGCCGAAGCATGCCGGCACCCCCAACTGTCCAGGTACATACCCAGCAGATCGCGGTTGGTCTTATTGTCATCCACCACCAGGAAGTGTTTGCCCCGTATATCCGCCGGTAAATCCGCCGAAGGATCTTTTTGATCCTTCTGCTTGTCCACCACAATGGTGAATATGAAGGCGGAACCGGCACCGGCTTTGCTCTCGACGCCGATCTCACCGCCCATCAGTTCGACGAGTTGTTTGGTGATGGTCAGTCCCAAACCGGTGCCGCCGAAGTTTCGGGTGGTGGATGTATCGACCTGGGAAAAAGAGTCGAAGATCGAGTCCAGACGGTCAGGCGGAATACCGATGCCGGTATCGGTTACTGAGAATCGTAAGGTGACATTTTCATCGGTTTCCCGGTCGACATCCACCTTGACGGTAATTTCACCCTGCTTCGTGAATTTTACGGCATTACCGATTAAATTAATCAACACCTGCCGTATCCGGCCCGGATCGCCGCATAACCAGGCCGGTGTATCGGGATGCACAATGCAGGCGAATTCCAAACCTTTTGTATAAATCCGGCTGCCGAACAGATCGGAGATATCTTCCATGGTATTTCGCAGGTCGAAATCCAGTAATTCAAGTTCAAGTTTACCGGCTTCAATCTTGGAGAAATCCAGGATGTCGTTGATGATCTGCAGAAGAGACTCCGCGCTATTGCGGACAATTTCCGCAAATTCACGCTGTTCCTTGCTTAATGTTGTATCGAGCAGCAGCCCCCCCATACCGATGATGGCATTCATGGGTGTCCGGATTTCATGGCTCATATTGGCCAGGAAATCGCTTTTCGCCTGGTTTGCCGCTTCCGCCGCCGTCTTGGCTTCCTCCAATTGCCGGCGTGTTTGTTTGTATAAAAAGATCTGTGAAATCAAACTTGAGAAGATATCAAGGGGCCTCACCGTATCATCGGAGGGAATGATACCGGATTTGGATTTTTCGGCAATGATCACCCCGATCAGGTTTTCCCGGTCATCGCTGAGCCGAACCAGCAGTTTATCCGCGGGATGCCATTTCGGCGAATGCGTTTCCACTGACTTCAAGTGTTCGGCCGGAACCGCATCCTTTTCCGGTTGATCTGGATTACCCGACCAATAATATGAGAATTGTCCGAGCTTTGTACCCCTGGAAATCAGGTTTTTGTAGTGCGAAGCCAACATCACCCGGCTCTCCAATGTTGCCGCATCAATCAATTGATCCGTGTTGAATCCGGCGATTTCCCGGTATGGCGGGGTATCCGTAAAGGAAACGAGGATCACCTGGTTGAAATCCGAGAACTTGACGATGGCCCGGCAAATCCGCTCGTATAACTCCCGGTCGTCCTGAACGGTGATCACCGAGGCCGCCACCAGGCTGAGTTGCTCGGTTTGTTCGGACAGCCGTTTGATCTGCGCCTGGCTGCGTATGAGCGCTTCTTCGGATCTTTTGCGGTCGATGGCGATGGCCACCTGCTCGGATACGGCATTGAGAATCTCCACGTCGCGTTCATTGTAAAGGTCCGGGTCGGTATAACTTTGGGTGACCATGGTGCCGATGGGGAGACCTTTGACGATCAGGGGAACCCCTATCCAGGTCAAAGACGGCGTCCCCACCAATTTGTTTTTGGCCACACGGTTTTCCATGTCCGCTTTCATCAGAAATATCGGTTTCATACTTCGAATGACATCCCCGACCATGGATCCGGATTCCATGAAAACGCGTGCGGAGGACAGATCGTCATACTGATCCACCCAATAGGGGAAAGTGATCGTGTTCGATAGTTGATCATAGTAGGTGATGCCGAAATTGGTGACATCGATGATACGGCCCAACGATTTATGGATGGATTTATACAATTCCACCAGGCTGGAAGAGGTGTTGACGGCATTGGATATTTCAAAAAGGGTGGTGTTGATGGCCTCACTTTGCTGCTGAGCAGTTTCCGCCCGTTTCCGGTCAATGGCGATGGCGATCTGTTCGGAGACCGATACGAGTATATCCCTGTCCTTTTCCGTATAGCGATACGGATCATCATAACTTTGGACGACCAGAGCACCGATCACTGTGTCCTTGATGGTCAAGGGCACGCCAAGCCATATTGCCGAAGGGGTTCCGATCAACGGTTTGTTTATCCGGCGTGACCGTTCGATCATCGCCGACTTCTTAATGAAGAAAGGGTGTCCGGTTTTAATCACCTCGGCGACCAATGCACCCGATGAGCTGACATGGTTAAGCTCGGTCAGTTTATCGCCGGTTTCCTGGGCACGATAGGGATACACCATGCGGTCTTTGTCCGGATCATAAATACCGATAAAAAAATTGGTGACATCGATGATACGGCCGAGGATCCTGTGGATCGACCCATACAAATCATCCAGGTTGTCGGCGGTGTTAACGGCCGTGGAGATCTTGAAGATGGTATTGGTTATCTGTTCGCTCTCCTGTTTGGCCTCTTCAAACCGTTTTCGCTCGATGGCAATGCCCACCTGCTCGGAAACCGCCATCAGGATATCCTGATCCCGCCGGGTGAGGGCCAGGGGGTCCGTATAGCTCTGGGTGACCATGGCACCGACCACCTGACCATGAACCTTGAGGGGTACTCCCAGCCAGACCTCCGGGGGGGTACCGAGCTTTTCGGTGGTCGTCCGGGTGAGTCTGTCAAGATATTCAGCCTTGCCGATTAGTCTGGGCTGCCCGGTTTTGATGACCTCAGCTGTGAAGGAGTTTGAGGTGCTCAATCGCATTTTGAGGAGACCCGAGGCCAGTTCCGACCGGTCGTCTACTTCGTCTTCGTGATAGACGAACGGCACCAGATCGGTCTGGCCGTCCCACAGGGCTATATATAAATTATTTGCATTGATGATCCGGCAAAGGGATGCATGGAGGGCTTTGTAAAAATCATCGAGGGTGACGGTGGTGCTGATGGCGTTGGAAATGGTGACCAGCATGCGATTGACCGCCTTGATGTGCTGGTTCTCCTTCTTCAGTGCTTCCTTTCGGTCTGTTGAGTGGTATCCATTGATTTTCGCTTTGAGTTCGATGATTTGCTTTCTCAGATCCATGTTTTCATCGACCGTTTCATTGAAGGCTGCTTTTTCCGTCACGTTCATATCCTTGTTCACCGTTAAGGGATGCTCGTTTATAGAGATTCACCTGATGGGAATAAATCCGGGGGGAGATCGCACCGCTGTCGGTCGATGGTGAACCGGTGACAATCGACCGGCGCAGAAAGCAACGGGTCCGATGTATGCATCGTGTTTGTGCCGTTATCTCATGCCTTGCCGGCCCACTGAACAGATTGGCCGCTGATGTTACAGCTTGAGTCGATCTCAACCACTGGAGATGGGGATGCACTCTTCATTCAGATCAATGTTGGAAATCGGCATCATGTGGAATACAATGGTATGAAAATCCCCATTATCCCCCGTTAAGTATAGCATGATGTATGCCAATTGTTTTCCGAAAGTGCCGAAGAATTCGGCGGCCGAAATCGCCCTGCGACATGGCAGATATTTAATTAAATAAGATAGCTAGGAATGCTTTGGTGGGCGGGTGCAGTCAGATACCGTATTTTTGAGGTTGCGGCGCTGAATGTCAAATGATTGACAACCTTCAGGCAGATAATACGGCTTTTAAGTCGACACGTATGTATATTATTTCGGACAGTATTGCTGTCTAAAAAAACCGTTTCATGGTGAAACCGGGAACTGCTGTCCAATGATATGCCCATGGTGGCATGCCACCATAGGCCGTCCGAATGTTGTTAATCGAATTTTTTTGTCCGGTGTTTAATATCCGGCGTTTAATATACAGAACGCCGGCTATTTGGCGAGCCAGTTTTTTATCTCTTCCTTTGACGGAATTTTACCCACGCTTTTGACCTCATTGTCCACCACCACGGCCGGTGTGCCCATGACGCCATATCCGGCAATTTCCATGATGTCCGTTACTTTTTCCACGGCCGCATCGATGCCGTGTTCCGCGATGACTTCCTTTACCAGTGCTTCCACTTGTGTGCACCTGGCACATCCGGGGCCTAAAACTTTAATTTCCATTTCCTTGTCTCCTTTTTCAGGTTACGCCGTGTGCCTTCCATGTTATTTGTGGAACGGCGGTGAATCATAGTTGAAGGGCAAATGGCCGTTATCCGGCGATTGCCCCATAGATCATGCCCGCCGTGGTGGACATGACGACGATTATGCCGCAAAAAGTAGCGGTTTTTTTGGCCCCCATCACCCGGCCGATGACCAGCATGTTGGGCAGGGAGAGCGCCGGACCTGCCAACAGCAGGGCCAGGGCGGGTCCCTTTCCCATGCCGGAACCCAGCAGGCCCTGTAAGATGGGAATTTCGGTAAGTGTCGCAAAATACATCAATGCCCCGGCCAGGGACGCTGCAAAGTTGGCCCCGATCGAGTTCCCCCCCAATATGGATTGCACGTATTGATCGGGAATCAGGGCCGGATGACCGGGCCTGCCCAACAAGAATCCGGCTGCCAGCACGCCTCCGGCCAATAGGGGGAATATCTGTTTCATGAAGCCCCAGGATGACGCGATCCAGGCATGGCGTTCATCGGTTTTAAACCAGGCCGCCAGCATGACCCCGAGCAGGCAAAGCAGTGCTATGGTGATGTACCATTTGGCTGAAAAAATCATCGGCCACAATCCTGTTTCACCGGCCGCGGGCTTGGCAAAGGCGGCGAAAATCAGGATCAAGACCATTGTCAAAATGAAAGAGGCGTCCTGAAACAGCGTCCTGGACTGCTCCCCTGTTTCCGGAACATAAATTTGGCCGGCGTTTCGGGCGTCATCGTCCTTTTTGAAAATCAGGGCCATGAGCAACCCGGTGATGATAGCGAAAAATACCGCACCGATGGCGCGTGCCAGGCCAAGCTGCCACCCCAGTATTTTCGCCGTCAGTGTGATGGCCAGCACATTGATGGCCGGTCCGGAATATAAAAAGGCGGTGGCCGGCCCGATACCGGCACCCCTCGAATAAATACCGGCGAACAGGGGCAGCACCGTGCACGAGCATACCGCCAGAATCCCCCCGGATACGCTGGCCACGGAATAGGCCAGCGCCTTATGCGCCTGGGCGCCGAAATACTTCAATACCGACGCCTGGGAGATAAACACGGCAATGGCGCCGGCAATGAAAAAGGCCGGCACCAGGCAGGCCAGGACATGTTCGCGGGCATACTCCTGAAGCATCATGAATGCCTCGAGTCCGGATTGGCGGATGATCGGGTGACTCCACGGGATATAATAGGCCCCAAGAAAAACAAGCGCAATGAGAAGCAGTTTGGATCGTTCTTTCATGTTTTCATCTTTCTGAAATGGTTTGGGATTTAAATCAATATATTCCTATATGGTTATCGTTTGCACAGCGTTTCCCGGTCAAGCACGGGTATCTCCGTGATCATGCCGGTCAGCTCCGGATCCTCGTTCAGCCAGTGTTTCAGGCTTCCCAACAAGGTGGCGGCATAGGGGCTTTGCCGGCCATCCGTCAGAAAATAGTCCACCCACAGGCCGTTTTTCTGGAAGTCCACCAACCCTGATGCCTCAAGTATTTTAAGGTGCTTGGAGACGCTTGGCTGGGAAATGTTCAGGGCCGCCCGAAGTTCGCAGACACACATGCTTTTTTGTTCGAGCAATTTAATGATTTTGACCCGATTGGGATCGGATAACGCTTTCATGACCTGAATAAAGGGTTTCATATGGCCTCTCTATATATTCTTTTTAGAGAATATACTGCATGTGTCTGCTGTCGTCAAGCCTAAATTTGTGAAGCCGGGGAGTTTATATTGGAATGAAAAATTATCCAGGGTGCGGGTCAACGGAAAAACAGCCCGGTACCTGGATTATTTAACCCTTGATGATCTGAACTTTTAAAGGCATCATATTTCGCGTAACGCTTCTCCTTTTTTTGAGTCTATACGATTACACCATAACCCATACTTCCAGGGTCACGCATACATGAAATCATACCGCCTTGTCATCGCCCATGAAAACGAGATGTTGTACCGGAGTATCCGGCGGATGTTGGGTCAGTTGCCGGGCACTGTCATCGTCGGCCACACCATGCACCTTTCCCAACTTCCGGAACTTATCAAAACCGAAACACCGGATGGTGTTGTGGTGGGATTTTTCAGTTCCAATCATTGTGCCGGCCGGATCATCGATACCCTTCGGCAAATGTCGCCGGAGTTGAAAATTGTCGTTTTGTTTAACGACGCAACGGAGATGGATGCCGCATTCCAGGCCGGTGCCGATGCCTATCTGTTGCATCAGGATTTAAACATCGAATTGTTTTCCGCCATTAAAATCACCCAGTCCGGCACCCGGTATATCTCCAGTCAAATCCAGAGCTGATTTGCTTTTTTTTGATGACGCCCTGTCCTTCAACCCGGTTTTAACCGGCCGGGAAGGCTTTCGGAAATGGGTTTCTGTGGAGGTGTGATGTCCATCGCGATCCCGGGAGGCCTCCGTCATTGAGGGAAAACCAGTGGATCCAGAGGTGTTGGTATGGATTGGCTGGATTTCAGGCGGCGGCCGTCCACGCTCAACACCGGCACGACGCCCATAAGTGAGTTGGTGACCAGTACCAGATCCGCCCGGAACATGTCGTCCGGCGTCAGGGCTTCGGTGCTAATCGTATAACCGCCGCGGGCCAGCAGACGGCAGGCGGTGTCGGCGGTGACACCCGGCAGTACACAAGCCGATTTCGGCCTTATGATCCGGTTGCCGGAGATCAGAAGCAGGTTCGCGGTATTGGTTTCCGATACGGTACGGTCCGGATTCAGGATGATCGCCTCATCGTAACCATGGTGGTCCGCCCATTGCCCGGCCTGATGATAATATAAATAATTCAAAGTTTTATGGCCGGCCAATGGGGTTTGCCGGCGTTCCGGATAACAGCCGGTGTCCAAGCCGGCTTTTTGTAGTCCGGACAAGCGGTGAATATACGGTCCTGCGGTGACAACCAGGGTGTGGCGGGTCTGTGAATCTGTCGGATTGCCGGCCGTGGCCAGGAGTTTGACCTTTGCCAGGCGGTTCTCCAGCCGGTTCTCGGTCAACACCTGCGATATGATGTGTTCCCAGGTGAGGTCCGGGGGCGGTGATGAGAACAATGTCTCCCAGGACCTGTTGAACCGGGCGAGATGCCCGAGCAATAACCGGCACAACCCTTTTTCCGCCCTAATGGTTTCAAACAGACCAAAGCCATACAGCAATCCCTGGTCGTTCACGGGCACAACGGCAGCGGATTCATCCACCATTCGTCCGTTCCACCACACGCGGGTGGTCCGGGGTTCGCGCCGGTCGTTTTTACTGAAAACCTGCATCAGGGAACGGCCTTTGTGCAAGGTTTCAGCGAACTCATCCGCCGGGTCCGAGTCAAAGACAATACCACCACCCACTGAAAAGATAATCCTGCCGTCGACCACGGTGGCGGTCCGGATGGCAATGGAAAAATCCATGGTGTCGTGAAAGCCGAGGTATCCGATGGAACCGGTATAGATATGCCGGCGATGGGGTTCGAGTTCGTCAATGATTTCCATGGCGCGGATTTTAGGACATCCGGTTATGGAACCGCCCGGAAACGTGGCCTGAATCAAGTCTAATGCGTCATGCACCGGTGACAGGGTGCCGCTGATTATCGATACCGAATGCCAGACATTCTCATATGCCTCGATCTGCCGGTGGGCGTCGACGTGAACCGAGCCGCCCACGCACACCTTGCCGATATCGTTCCGGAGCAGATCCACAATCATGGACAGTTCCGCATCATCTTTTTCACTATTGATCAGTGACGTGCGCAGGCGTTTGTCCTCCTCCGGTTTGTTGCCGCGCGGGCGTGTGCCTTTGATCGGACGGGTCTCCACCAGATCTCCTTTTCTCATCACAAAGCGTTCCGGGGATGAAGAGATGATCTGATGATCGCCGGCATTGACAAAGGCGAAAAACGGGGCGGGGTTGATCCGGTACAGAGATTGAAAAAAAGCGTAGCTGCTGCCGGAAAACGCTGCCTCGAACCGTTGTGAGAGATTGACCTGGTAAACATCGCCGGCCGCGATATACTCCCTGATGCGGCTTACAGCCTGCAGGTAATCCTCACGGTTGAAATTCGACTGCAAACGGGTATCGCCGCTGAAGGTTTCTGCAATACCGGCACCGGCAGGATCGAGACTTTCCTTGAACGACTCCGCCGCATGGATGGCACTGGAACGACCATCCGTCCCATGGATTGGGATGAACAAGCGACTGATCCCTTCTGATTTATCATGAACGACCATGAGGCGTGGCAGATAAAAACAAACCTGCGGCAAATGGAGATCGTCCACACTCGTGCGCGGCAGGTTTTCCAGCTGATCTTTGAAATCGTATGATATATAGCCCAATATCCCGGCATTGAGGGGCATGGCCGGCACCGGCGGCGTGGTGTGGAAATGGCGGATGAGCATCCGGAGGACGTCCATCGAATTGCCCTTGTAACAGGTGGTGGTGTCGTCAATCGTCAGTTGGACATGTAGTCCCCGGCATTTTACGGAAAGCCGGGGATCAATGCCCATCACATGATATCGGGCGCAATCAAGATTGCCCCCGCTCATCAACACCACCGTGCCTTCCCGGGTAGCAAATGGTGCGGCGATATCCTCAACACCGGCGTTCAGTTCTATCTTTTCAGTGTATATCTCTGAGATCGGCGGTATTTTTTCGATGAATGCCTGGATTTCAATTGGTGCCATTGCAGGATCCTGTATGCCTGTGTGCGGATTTAATAGCAGGCCTCTGCCGTCTCCGCTGATGCCCCTGCCGGTACACCGCGGAAAACCGGTTTATTGATCCCCGTATGTTCGTCCCGTTTCACACTTGCCAGTGGGCCGAGGGCCAGAAAGTTCTCCACCAGATCATACCCGGACTCGGTCAAAAAACTTTCCGGATGAAATTGTACACCATGCAGCGGACAGGTCCGGTGGGAGATGCCCATGGGAATTCCGTCTTCGGTTTGAGCGGTGATGCCGAGCGGATTGCCGCCGTCGGTTGTTGTGGATAATTCGCAGAGCAGTGAGTGGTATCGTGCGGCGGTAAACGGTGACCGGATATTGCTGAATAAATGCTCCCCCGTGTGGAAGACCATGCTGGTTTTACCATGAACCGGATTTTCGGAACGGACGGTCTTTCCGCCAAAGACCTCATTGATGCATTGCATTCCGAGGCATACACCTAAAATGGGAATTTTTTTATAATGCGCCTTGATCAACGGTTTGGATATGCCGGCGCGGGCCGGATTCCGGGGGCCCGGGCTGATCAGAATATAATCGGGGTTGTACGCTTTTGCCTGATCCAGGGTGATCTTGTCATTTCGATGGACATGAATGTCCAGATCGTATTGCATGAACATCTGGACAATATTATAGGTAAAGGAATCATAATTATCTATTACCAGCAATCGAGCCACGCGATCCTCCAAAAAAAAAGCCGCCCAAAGCGAGTCTGGGTGGCCATGGCCTGAACCTGCCGGGTGATACATGGGGGCAGGTGTTCATAACTCATCACATACATGTTTCTATGGTAAAACCGTTTAATAGACGTCATCGTTTGTCCGGTCAAGGCATTTTTATGAAAAGTGTTGCCTAAAAAGTATTACCTTTTTTACTCAAAGACCTTGTCATATCAGATCAATCGCGGTCGGGTGGCCATCAATTGCTCACCGCGCTGATTTTTTTATCGATCTTCGGGGGAGTTGATGGTTTTTAAAATTTTCATAATATACGGAATGTTACATATTTGACTGGCCGATGAGATTAATCCTCGGCGAGTATGACTCACTAATTTTGTTAAATAAAAAAGGAGATTTTTAAAATTGTGCATACGGTTTGCATTGTGGTGGGCGGAAAGGACGTTCAGTTCGTATCATTGCTCCGGCGGATAAGTGCGCAGAATCAGACATACGCCACATGACCTATTTATTCGCCAGGTAATAAAATGCTAATTGCGGAAAAATAGAAGTGGAGTGAAGTATGTCGGACAAAAAAACAGATTCGGAACAGGAGCCGGAAATTCTGGTTGTTAAAAAAAAGAAACCGGAAGATTCAGCGAATAGACAAATCATGGACACCCAGGAAACAGCGCAGCAAAAAAAGGATATCGAGCATAGGATATCCACCACGGTATGCACCAAAATTCTCCCGCTGATCGACTCGCTCCGGCAAATCGGCATCACTGAGGAAAAATGCGATTTGCTTGAGAAGGCCGCCCAGGAGCTGACAACCCTCACCGGCGCCGACACCGGGGGCCTTCGTTCCATCTATCTGACGGATGTCGAGTCGCGCATCGGCACTTTGCTGGATAGCGGATATACAACCGAAGAGATCGCCCGCACGCTGAATATACAGGTGGAAACGGTTTACCGGCATCAGCAAAGTTTAAAGAAAAAACTCAACCTGATCGATCGCCGGACACCGGATGAAGAATTCCGGTTCACCTTGAACTAGATGAAGCTTCAAGGTGGTCGGGGCGTTTGATATCAAGAATTGCGGAGGGCGGCGCAATGTAAAAAACACCCGTCACATCAACGCGTTGCCGCATTTTTAAATCCGCATTTACGCCGGATGAACCGGACCTGTTTTTCACAACACACTCCCCGATACATCAGGTAATATTCACCTGCCTGTTCCCCCCTGCCGGCCAGGCCAGCGCAGTGGAGATGCCCATCGTCGCGACCCGTCAGGAGAATCCGTTGATCACCGCCTGTAGTTTTAAGCAGATAAGCGATTTATCTTCATTACCTTGTGTGCTATGTTTGGTTGTATAATTTATAAAACCCGGGATAGATCTTAAGGTAACAGGGGTATATACCCATAAAATCAAAGAGGGAGCGGGACCGATGGCCATCATCGTTTTATTGCATGACGATCTGTCGATAAAAAAAATTTCCATTGAATCACCTGAACTGACAATCGGGCGACATCCGGAAAGTGACATTTACGTGGATGACGCCGTGGTCAGCAAGACACACGCGGTGATTGAAACGGTTGAACCGGCGGATGGTAAAGGTGAACCCGAATACTATATCTCTGACCTGGACAGCACCAACCACACCTATGTAAACGGCGACAAAATCGATCGGATAATGCTCGCGCATAACGATTTGATACGGATCGGACGGCATAGTTTGAAATTCATCGACGAGTCCATACACCAGGACGACAAGACCTTGAAATTGCGCAAGAGCTGGATTCCGGGGGTCTATTACACCAAAGAGTAAACGGAGTATAGGGCAACCGCATGCGAGGTCTACATTTCGTATGGGTTTTATGTGACCATTTGAGTGGGGTTTGCCGATGCATCGAATCCGAAAAAAATGCCCACCGGTATTGTGGTTGCTGTTCTGCACCATGGTCACCACACCCGCGGTCTGGGCAAACACGTCAGTGGTCATGGAAAGCCATCTGGGTTTTGATGGCCGCTTTCACCTGAACGCCTTCACACCGGTGACGATGACGCTCGAAAACCGCGGCGGTTCCGTTTCCGGCACTCTCGAGGTGGTGATGACATCCGGCTCGGAGTATTACCGGAACCTTTATGATACGCACTACACAAGAGACGTCACCCTGCCGTCGAACTCAAAAAAGCAGTATGCGTTCACCGTTCGGCTCGATGCCTTTTCCCGCCCGCTGATCATTCGTTTCAAACAATCGGACCGCATTATTGTTTCCGAATCCATTGAGTTGAGGGACCGGTATACGAACTCGGAGTTGGTAATCGGTGTGGGCCGGAATTTGCGGCCACTGGTGTTTGATAATTTCCCCGGGTCCGCGATTCCGGTTACGGTTCGCCCGCCATATTTGCCGGAGACCCATATTGGGTATCAAGGCGTAGCCATGATGGTGATGGACGCCGGAATCATGGAACAGCTTACGGATAAGCAGTTTGATGCGGTTTACCAATGGGTGGAGACCGGTGGATATGTCATCATTGCCGGTGGATTGAATCTGGGTTTCTATTCCCATCCCCGGCTTCGCCGATTGCTTCCACTGACGGTTCACGGCGTAGAGAAGATGTCATCGGTTCAATCCATGCAATCTTTTTGCGGCAGCCCATTGTCCGGAACCGAGCCGTTTCTGGTGCTCGATACCACGGTGGCCGGGGGCAACACCATGGTGGTTGAAAACGGGATTCCGATCGTCACCCAAAAAAAGCTGGGCGCCGGACAGCTTGTTTTTCTATCCTTTGACTATCGCAACGCACCATTCAGCGATTGGGCCGGCCGGTTGAACTTCTGGGAAAAAATCCTTGGAATGGGGAAAATGACGGCCGGTGTAAAAGACGATGATATCGTTTCTGAAATTACCGGTGCCATCGCTCAGGCCGCCGGGTTCAGGTTTCCCGGCGGCATACGGATTTTCTTCTTGGGAGCGGGTTATATTGTCGCCTGTTTTTTGGCCTTCAGAAATATGGAATCCCGAAACCGACCGCTCATCAGGCAATTTGCCCTTGTGGTCGGTATTATATTGAGTTTTACCGCCGGTACGGTCATCTTTTTTCATCATGCACAATACACTGCGCGTCTGCGATACAACGGGTTTTTACGTCTGCGGTTGGCAAATCATCAGATGATCGCAGAAGGGAATTATACCATCGGTTTATACGGCATCCGGGATACGGATATCGGATTCTCCCTGGATCAGGCCTTCCATCCCATACTCCCGGTATCGGTGAAAAATACCGAAGACACGGCAAGGGATTGGCTGCAACTCCATGAGAGCCGGCAGGGGCAACAGGTCAAAACCCGGCTGAGTGCCTGGTCCCAAAAGCACTACACCATGCAGACATGGATGCAATTCCCATTGAGCGGCCGTGTGATTAAGGAAGGTACGGACATTATTCTCGAGGTGAACAACTCGTCCGCGCACCGGATAGTGGATTGCCGGCTTTATTATGCCGGCCGGTTGATCTCCATTGGAGATCTCGAGCCGGACATGCACCACCGGCAGCGGATAACCGGAGAAACCCTGCACGGCATCGAACCGCTCTCCTCTCCTTATTTGGAATTGATCCCCCGGTCATACCCACCGGGGTTTCCCACGGCATTGTTCGAGTCGGTTCATTTGAATGTCGGTGAAGATCTGATCACGTCGGTACACGGTCGTTTTCAAGCGGATGCTGACCATGCCTGCCTGCTCGGTTGGATCGGATCCGAAGTCGTACCCTTGACGCGGTCCGGCAACCCCGTACCCGGCGAAAGCCTTACATTTATTGAATTAAGCATGTCATTGAGATCGGAAATCGGGTGACGAATGCGTTTTGATTATTTTACAAAGGATTCCCCGCACCACATGGCGCCGTTTTTTTCCGCCGCCATGGTAAAGACGTATTCAACGGGCATATGGCTTCTCGGATCGGCCCTGCTGCTGTTCTGGCCGAAAAAGGCATTTTACATGTATTTTCAGGCCGGTCTGGAGCCGTTTTGCACGAACGGCATATATATGGCCGGTATCGTGATCCTGTCGTATATCAGCCTGCGTTGCGGCCGCGGCGAACTGGCCCAGGAGACAGATCCCATCACCCGGAAAAAAAACAAATACCACGAAGAAAACCGGAATTTTTTCTCATATGGTCTGATCTCATTCATCACCCACACCCTTTTTTTCATTTGCCTGTTGTTGCCGTTTTTCCTCATCGCGGGACTCCTGTCCGGTTCACCGATCCGGATTTTCTTCCAATACCTGGTCATACTTTTCTTAACGGCCCTGTTATTTCGTCTGATAGGTTTTTCCGCTTACATGTGTGTCCGCAGATGGCATAACTTCTCCTACATTCTCACCCGGTTTATTTTCGTCTTCTTTTTTTTCCTCAGCAGTAAATTCATTTCTGCTTTGAATCCGCTGTCGATGGTACATTCATTGTCCAAAACCAGTCGAATGCCGGATGCATTCACGATTACGGGGAGCCCGGGTTATCTTACTATTGTTGCCGGACTGAGTGTGTCGCTCATCCTGCTGAACGCTTTCATCGTCAGCTATAAAACAAACAAATGGATCAGGAGATGACAGCAGAAGCCGCCTTTAAGGCGGAACTCTCCCGTTTGCGCCGCTATTTGGGGCACCGCCGGCTGGCGAGGCTGTTGACCCTGTCCACCGTGACGGCCCTGGGCTTGAACCTTGTGGCGGTCTTATGCCGCAAATTCGGGGTGTTCGACGGGAACGGGCCGGTTGTGACCGTCGCATTGATCCTGGTATCCATCACCTCGGTTTGGGTGGCCCTCAAATTCAAGGGTCGACAGATGTCGGCCGAACTGGTGGACATCGATACCCGGATGTCACTGAACGACCTGTTGAGCACGGCATACGAGTATTCGGCAACCGGCAAAGACTCCTCTTTCAACGATCGGATGTACCTTGACGCCAGACATGTAATCGGTGGTCTGGATAAACGAAATGTATATCCCCGGCGTTTTGTCACGCATCATGTGTTGATCTTGTTTTTCGCCATGGCATTGATTTTCATTCATTGGATCGACTTTCCGTCATTAAATTCCACCATCGACGGAATTGATTCGTTGGTGGGGGATTCCGGTGGGAACACCGGGACCCCGCCTGAAAGCATGCCGCCGGGTGGTCTCGAGTCGTTTTCCATGGAAGAATTTAAAGAGCGGATTCAGAGCATGGCGGAGGCCATGAGATCCGGTTATTTATCCCGGCAAGCCTTTGAAAACAGCGTGCAAAGCCTGGCCGGTGAGGCTCGGTTCCACCAGGAAAGGCTGGCAAATGATCTCGCCGAAGCACTGGCCGGCGAGGGTTTTCCGGGCGCATCGGCCAACGACTCCCTTCGCCAGGATGCTGTCGGTGAAGAAAGTCTGAACCGCCTGAGAAGAGAAGTCGACGCTTTTTTCGACGGCGATATCCCCGAATCCGTAGAAAACTCGCTGTCCGACATGGAGAATATGCAAAAATCCATTCAATACCTGGACCAGCCGGAAAGGGACAATGCCGGGGACGGCAATACACCGGAGACGCAATTCTCCATCACCAGAAAGGAAAATCCAGTGGATATGCCGGGGACCCAACCGGTTCCGCCGGAGGATCAAGGGGGGGATGCCGTCCCGTCGGATGGGGGTGTTTCCGATGATCCTGCCATGGCGTCATCGAACCGGGGTGCAGGTCCATCCGAAGACCGGGGCGATTTGGAAGCCCTGCACGACCGAAACGGTGAGGAAGGCGGCGGTAGCGCCGGCACTGGTGCGGCCGGTGGAAAAGAGAGGGATGACACGCAAATCCCCGAGGCCCAGGGGCCCGGTATCAGTGAAAAGGGGCGGATAATGCCGGGGCGCGAATACAAGATCAGCGTTCGGGCATTCCCTTCGCCGAATCCGGCGTCGTTGTTGCCCGAAATGGTTTTCCGGGAATACAGCAGACAAGTGGAGAGCGTCATCGACAAAGAGGATGTTCCGCTTAATTACCGCAACTTCATTAAAAACTATTTTATTTCCATCGGGTTGAGAAAGGAATCGGAAAATGACAATGCCCAATGATCCCACCGAAGCCATCAAAGCGAACTTCGATCTGCTCGCGGGCGAATTATCCAAACGCATCGTCGGTCATTCATCCCTGATCAGACACATGTACATCTGTCTGTTGTGCGGTGGCCACGCTCTCATTGAAGGATTACCCGGACTCGGGAAAACATTGACCGTAAAAACATTCAGCCGCGCCCTGGACCTGGCCTATTCACGAATTCAATTCACACCGGACCTGATGCCGGCGGATATTCTCGGCACCAACATTGTCAACGTGGATGAAAAAGGACGGCGGTTCTTCGAGTTTTACAAAGGCCCCGTATTCGGCCAGGTCATCCTGGCAGATGAAATCAACCGTGCCAGTCCCAAAACCCAATCCGCCCTGCTGGAGGCCATGCAGGAACAGCGGGTGACCCTGTACGGCAAAGGCTACCAACTGGACCCTCCGTTCATGGTCCTGGCCACGCAAAACCCCATCGAAATGGAGGGGACCTACCCGCTGCCCGAAGCCCAGATTGATCGATTCTTTTTTAAACTCAAGGTGTCATATCCCGACAGCGACGAGTTGGTCGATATTATCGACAGGACCACGGCCGATGAGGCGGAGCCGGTGGCGCACGTGCTCGATGCGGAAACGATCCTGGGTATGCAGCTGCTGGCCAGACAAGTGCCCATTGCCGAACATGTGAAGCGTTACGCCGTGCGGCTGGTTGAAGCCAGCCACCCGGGAAACCGGGGTGCCATTGACAAAATCCGGAAATACGTGAGGTTCGGTGCCAGTCCACGTGGTGCGCAGACCCTTGTGATGGCGGCTAAAATCAACGCGTTGCTCTCCGGCCGCAGCAATGCCTCCCGGGATGATATTCGAACCATCGCCAAACCAGCGCTGCGGCACCGGATTATGTTGAATCTTCGCGGTGCCGCCGAAGGCGTGGATCCGGACGAAATCGTTAATGATCTCGTCGGTTTTACCCAGGGGAAGAAGTGATAGATGCGTTGATACAAGGCACGGTTAGAATGTCAAATGACAAAATCCAAATGCCAAATGAAGGAATACTGTCGATTTATCTTCATTTTCTCGTCAATGTGATCCTTAAAAATGGATAGCATACCGCCATTTGAATTTTGAGCTTTGTCATTTGACATTTAACACTACCCGTTTTCTTCGGACTCGATTCCGCCCATATCATTTTTACATGCAAAAACCCTGGTTGGGGTACCAGGAATCGGTAATCAGGTGACTTCATGGCCCAACATGACGATTCATTTTTAGACGAGGGTTTTCTGCGGCGGCTGGAGCAGCTCAAATTTCTCGCCCGGCAGAGCCCCCGCAGTGCCTTCAAGGGAGACTACTCAACCTCCAGAAGCGGTGCCAGTGTGGAGTTTCTGGACTATCGAAAATACCAGATTGGAGATGACCTGCGGTACGTGGACTGGAATGTATACAGCCGGCTGGATAAATTGTTCATCAAATTGTTTCGTGCCGAAAAAAATCAAACCGTCCATCTGCTGCTGGACATGAGCAGATCCATGGATTTCGGGGAACCGGCCAAACATCTTGTGGCCAGAAAAATTGCCGCGGCCATCGGGTATATCAGCCTCACCAGCATGAATTATGTCGGGGTGACGGCATTTGCAGACGCCCTTGACGCCACCAATCGCCAGGCCGGCGGAAGACAGGCGTATCTGCCGCTGGTCGATTACCTGCTGTCGCTCCGGGTCCTTGAAAAAACCGATATCAATGGTTGCCTGGCCGAATATGCCGCCACCAGCAAACAACGGGGAATTGCCGTGATCCTGTCGGATCTGATGGATCCCGGCGGGTTTGAACACGGCATCCGTGCCATGCGATTCGCCCGGTTTGACATCAGCCTGATTCAGGTATTGGATCATCAGGAGCTGTTCCCGGCGCTCAACGGCCATCTCGTCCTGCGGGATATGGAGACCGGGCAGGTGCGCCGTATTATCATGGATCAGGCGCTGCTGGAGGCCTACCGGAAAAAAATAGCCGGTTTTATCGACACCAACCGTGAGATATGCCTCCAGAACGGTGTTGATTACCATGTCTATGACACCCGGCAATCCTTTGAGGATTTCCTTATCACCTATGTAACCGAAGGGACAATGTTCAGGTAATGACGCTGATTAATCCCACAGCATTGTGGTTGCTAAGCTTGATCCCGGTGGTCGTGCTTATTCACAGCCTTAAGCCCAAGCCCCGGCAACTGGATGTCTCCAGCCTTTTTTTACTGGAAGAGGCCTTAAGTGCCAAGGGGGGCGGGCTCAACCTGCGGAAGATAGTGGTCAACAATCTCCCGCTGCTGCTGCAAATACTCATCATCCTGGCCGCCACCGCCGGACTGGCTGATCCGGTGTGGGAGTTTCAGGAAAAAACCACCTCCGACATGGTGGTGGTCATCGACACCAGTGCCAGCATGAAGGCCCGTACCGAGGCCGGCACGCGGTTTGACCAAGCACGGGCGGCTGCGTTGGCGTTGACGGACACCCTCGCAGACGGCCACCGAATGCTCATCATCGAGGCCGGCCGAAAAGCCGTCATTAAATCCGTATTCACCGCGGACAACGGAAAAATTCGTGAAACGCTGAACTCACTCACGGCCACGGATGTCACCGGCGATTTTGAAAAAGCGGTGTTCCTGGCGCTCTCATTCCTGGATATGGAAAAACGCGATACCCTGCATCTGATCACGGACGGCACCCGGGAACCGATGGAACGGATTCGCGGCCTATATCCGTATATGTCGGTCACACAGGTAAGCGAAAAGAGCGACAATGTGGGGATCACCCGGTTTGAATTCCGATCCGAACTGATGGCCGAAGATCAGTACCAGATATTTTTGAGCATTCAAAATTTCAACCCGGTGGCGGTTGATTTTCCCGTCCGGATCACCATTGACAATACCGTGGTGGCCACCTTTCCTTATCATCTTGAACCCGGGGAGGAGAAGCGCTTCGTATTTCCCTACCGCGGATTGATCGCCGGTGCGGCCAAGGTTGCCATCGACCGGCCTGATGATCTCGAGGCCGATAACAACGCCTATGCCGTACTCAGCCGGTCCCCGGATATCTGGGTATTGCTGGCGTCCGGTGGTAATTATTTTATTGAGCAGATCCTGGCCGCCTACCCGAACGTGAAGATCAACCGAATAGACCGTATAGTCCCTTCCTCATGGGAACAACAGGTGAGATCCAACGATATCGTGATCATCGATCGGATGGATTTTCCACCTGTTGCGACTGGGAATTTCCTGTTGATCAACGCGTTTTCACGGGATATTCCCATCCGGCGCACCGGTACGGTCCGACATTCCGTGGTAACGGACTGGGATCGGCGCCATCCCGTCACCCAACAGGTGGACCTGGATGCCATAGCCATTCGGGACGCCGCGCTCATACAAGGGCATGATGATGTCCGGCCCCTGGTGATGTCAGCGCAAACGGGATTGATACATAGCTACCAAACGGACAACCTCAAGGCTGTTTTTATCGGGTTTGACCCGTCAAACTCGGATCTGCCCTACCGGGTGGCGTTTCCGGTGCTGATGAGCAATGTCATCAATTGGTTATATCCGGATAAACTGAACCGCTCATCTTCTCAGGTGAAAAGCGGCCATACGATCAAGATACCGCTGGATACCCGGGTGCGGGAGGTCAGGGTACGGAATCCGGCGGGGAAATGGACCCGTCATGCAGTGGCCACCACACCTTTTCTGTTTCAGGGCACCACGGATGTGGGCCTTTACACCATATTGGCGGGTAAAAAGCGCCGTTATTTCGCCGTCAACCTGCTCAGCCCCCATGAGTCCGACATCAATGCGGCTCACATCGAAACGAATACAGAAGCGGTGGAGGGGGCAGAAGCCGAACCGGTGGCAACGGTGCGAAAATCCTTCTGGTTCTATTTGATCTTCGGCGCCGCCATCATATTGCTCGGCGAGTGGGTGGCCTGGTTGAAATTCGGCAAATAGGAATTGACGTGATCATCAATTGTCGTTCATGGAATCGTAAATCCGACAAGGACCCCCAATGCCTTTTGTGTTTTTAAAACCTGAATTTTTTACCATTCTCATACTGGTCCCGGTGATTTGGGTGATTCTTCTGCGCGTTTCCCGTCAGCCCTTGTCCCGGTCCCAATTGGCCTGGACCGGTGGGATGCGGACCTTGCTGGTGATGATATTGGCGGTTATCCTGGCGGACCCCCGCATGGTCAAGCCCACGGACCGGGTGAACCTGTTTTTCTGCCTGGATATTTCCGACAGTATTGCCGGTGACGAGATGGCTCGGGCGCTGTCGTTTATCCGCCGCACCACCCATGGTATGAGCGACGATGACCATGCCGGTCTGATCGTTTTTGCCAGGGAACCTTCGGTGGAGATTGATCTGACCCGGCATTTCGAGGTGGCGGATATACAATCCAGCGTCAACAGAAATTATACGGATCTGGCGAAGGCGCTGCAGACGGCCATCGGCAAAATGCCCTTGGCCGGGACCAGCAGGATTGTCCTGTTGTCCGACGGTAACAGCGATGCGGAAGGTGCGCTGGATGCAGCATATTCCGCCAGGGCCATGGGCATGGATATTCACCCCGTGGCAATGAAAGCCTGGTATGGCCGGGATGAAGTGTACCTGAGGACCATGGAAGCCCCGGAATCGACACCCCTGGAAACACCATTTGAAATCAATATCATGGTCATGAGTGGATCGGACACCACCGGCGAATTGATCATTCTGAGAAACGACGTCCTTTATTACCGGAAGCAGGTGCAGCTGAAGACCGGACAGAACCGGCTTCAAATCGCGGACCGGCTGGACAGCCACGGACTGTATACATACCGGGCGGTGATCAATGCGGAAAACGACACCATTTTTGAAAATAACGAAAATATCGTTTTTGTCAGGGGCTCACGCAAATCCGATGTGCTTTACCTTGCCGCCCCGGACAAAGCCCTGAGCCCGTTTGTCCGCGCCTTGAACAGCCAGGGGGTGAATACGACCCACCGCCCCGTTCAAACTTTGTCCCTGCGCCTGAATGACCTGACGGAATTCGGAACGGTGATTCTGGACAATGTGCCGGCCCATGCATTGACATTGGCGCAAATGGACCGGATCGACACCTATGTGAAAGACATGGGCGGCGGATTGATCATGATCGGCGGGGATCAGAGTTTCGGCGCCGGTAAATACGGGAAAACCCCCATCGAAAAACTATTGCCGGTGGCCATCGATATGCCGTCCGAGCTTGAATATCCTGGCCTGGTGCTTGTTATCGTCATGGATAAATCTTCCAGCATGACCGGGCGGCTAGGTGATGAGAGCAAGCTTGAAATGGCAAAGATCGCGGCGTTTGCAGCCGCCGAACGATTAAACCCGGTGGACCTGCTCGGGATAATCGCCTTTGATATGGCGTTTCAATGGGTGATGCCGGTGGGCCCGGTGAAAACGCTCGGCCCGATCGCCCGGCGTTTGTCGATGCTGGCCGAAGACGGCGGCACCACCTTATTCCCGGCTCTCGAAGAAGCGTTTACCGTGCTCAAGGGCGCGGACGCCGCGAAAAAGCATATGATCATCTTGTCGGATGGATTGATTGAAGAAGCGGATTTCCAAGGCCTGGTGGCGGACATGAGAGAGGCGAACATTACGATTTCCACGGTGGCCATCGGAACGGACTCGGATATCGACCTTATGGCATCCATCGCCGGTTGGGGTGGTGGCCGCAGCTATTTCACCAATGACGCACGGACGGTACCTAAAATTTTTGTGGATGAAACGAGAATTGCCAGCGAAGATGTGTTGGTTGAACAACCCCTTCATCCCCGGACATTGATGAAAAGCGATATCATCAGCGGCCTGACAGGTGTCCGGTGGCCGATGATCCAGGGCCAGGTGGTCACCTATCCCAAACCCTCCGCCCGTGTCATTCTGGGGACGGAACAGGGACCATTGCTGGCCGTAAGGCAATACGGGCTCGGGCACACAGCGGCCTTTACATCCGATCTGGCTGAACGGTGGCAAAAAGAGTGGGTGCTCTGGGATCAATACAGCCGTTTCATATCGCAACTGGTCAAATGGACCCATCGAAAGGACGCGGATCAACGGGTGATTCCCCGTATCGAACGGCACTTCGAAGAAGGTGTCATCACGGTGGATATTCTTGACAGGGATAATCGATATGTGAATTTATTAAACCTGAAGGCCAATGTCTCCACGACCCGGGCACCCGGAACGTACTATGTTACCCTGGATCAGATTGCGCCGGGACGCTACCAGGGGGAATTCCCGGTGGAAAACAGCGGTGAATACTACCTGAATCTCTATAATGACGATCCTTCCACTGCATTTGTATTCCCGACCATCGGTTATGGTGTCCCGTTTTCAGCGGAATTTATTCAACAGGATACCGATACCGCCCTGTTGAAACAACTGGCGGGAACTACAGGCGGGAAGTTGATGGACCTGTCTGATACCGCACCCGATCTGTTTACGGCCGACACCGGCACCCATTCATATGAAACCCGGCTCTGGCCTGTTTTCGCGGTTATTTTTCTCTCCTGTTTTGTTCTTGAAATCGCCGGCCGGAAGTGGATCGGATTGATAAATTTGAATAAAGACAGGTAGTTATGAAAAGGGGTGACCATGTGTAAAAAACCTGTTGCCGCAGGGCACAGCAGTTTTGATATCGTTGACCGGGGGGTTGTTTTTCAGGAACTTGATTTAAGCCGGTCCCGGATTTTTCTGGATGCCGCCTGCGGTACCGGTAAATATACATTGGAAGCGGCCTCCAAAATCGATGAGTTCGGTGTCATCACCGCTGTGGACTTGTGGGAAGCGGGTATCCGGAATCTGAAAGAGGAAGTGGCCGTCAGGAATCTCAGCCAAATACGAGCCCTCACCTGTGATATCAGCCGTCAAATCCCCGCGGAGCCGGAAAGTGTCGATACCTGCCTGCTGGCCACCGTGCTGCATGATCTGGCCATTGAAAACATCCACATGAACGCACTACATGAAATCTTCAGGGTAATGAAAAAGGATGGCAAACTGGTGATCGTGGAATTTAAAAAAATCGACGGTCCGCCGGGGCCGCCGATCCATATTCGATTGGCACCGGAACAATTGACGGAAATGGTATGCCCGGTGGGATTTGATTTTCGGCATCAACGGGAAGCCGGCCCGTACACCTATTTGTCCACATTTGTTAAAGGGTAGTCCTGATCAGCCCAGAACTAACGAATGTAAAAACGATAGGGTTGGGAAAGTGTCCGATGACAACAGGTAGTGTTAAATGTCAAATGACAAAGCTCAAATTTCAAATGGCGGTATGCTATCTGTTTTAAGGATCGCATTGATGATAAAGTGAATATAAAATGCCAACGGGATATAAGGTGAATTGAGTGATATTTGACAGTACGGACAACCCATCCATCCATCATTTGTTGTCCGGTCTCGGACCGGCCGTTTTGCAGAGCATCCGGGATCCTTTCGGCATAGTGGCACCGGATTATACCGTGTTATGGATCAATCGCCAGTTGGCAGGTCTGCATGAGTGTGAACCGGCGGATGCCATCGGCAATGTCTGTTATGTCAGCATGGCGCATCGGGACAAGCCCTGCACGGATTGTCCGTTGACACCGGTGATCAACACCGGCCGAACCTATATCGTGGAGAAATGGCTGGATTTTCCGGACGGTGTCCGGCGGTGGGGAGAAGTCCGGTCTTATCCGGTGCGGGGCGCCAATAAATCTCTGAGCGCCGTCATTACGATTGTTTTCGATATAACGGCAAAAAAACACGATCTTCAGCAACAAAAAGACTACTCGACATTCCTGTCCGGAAAACTCAAAGAAAAAGTGGGCGGCAACCAAGAGATCCATCTGGATGACGGCCGCATTACCCTCCGGGTCGCGCTTTCCCGGCGCGAAACCGAAGTCCTGCGGCTTATCGCCGAGGGATATTCCAACATCCAGATATCTGATTTGTTGTCCATCAGCAACAACACGGTCAAAACCCACATCAACGGGATATTCAATAAGCTTGGTGTGAACGACCGCACCCATGCCGCTGTTCTGGCCGTCCGTCACAAATTGATCTGAATCATTCGTATCCCCCGATCGGGTGAAGTCCGTGTCCCGGCATTGTGTTAATATCGGTTTCATCATCCGGGCCAGTACCTGGACCAAACCGTGTAAAAAAGGGGGATTGCATGAACAGACACAGACAAATAGTGGAACAATATCGAAAAGCTGCCGAGGATGAACGGATCTATCTATACCTGGATTGTCCGGCTCTGCGTGAGGCCTTCATCGAGATCGATCGCACAGAGGCCATGAACGTGGCGGTCGAAAACCGATCCGGCAAAAAACAGGCACATAAATTCAGGCGGACGGTATCCGCGATGTTGTCCGATTGCTGCGGACTTTTCTAGCGGATAGCATACCACCATTGAAATTTGAGCTTTGTCATTGCCTTTTTGCTTCGGGCACTATTTCAAACCGAATCATTTCTACATGCGTCAGACCTGCGGTGGTTGCAGGGTGCCGGTGACACGTGATATGGTCCTGAACGATTTGTCAGGGGATATCGCCATTAACAGAAAAAATGATACCGGCATGAAAAACCATACGCTGGAGTACTGCCCGGGCTGCGGCCATAAAACATTTCTTCCGAATTCCGATAAATCCTATCGGTGTTCAGCCTGTGGGTTTCTCCTGTACCGAAATGCCGTGGCGGCCGTCGCCGCCATCATTGAATGCCAACACAAGATATTGCTCACCATCCGTGCCAATGACCCGGATGCGGGCAAATTGGACCTGCCCGGCGGTTTCGTGGATAACGGCGAGACCGCCGAGGCCGCCATGGAACGGGAGTTGGCAGAAGAAATCGGATTCCGTCCCCCGTCGCTGACCTACTTTGGTTCCTACCCCAACACCTACCCGTATGCCGGTGTCGTTTACAAAACATTGGACCTGATTTTTACCTGCCCCCTGGAAGCATTGCCGGACCTTCAGCCCGATGATGATGTATCGGACCTCGTTTGGGTGTCAACACGGGCGATACCCTTTGAGCGAATTGCCTTTGACTCCTTGCGGAAGGCATTGGCGGATTATAGTGTTCACCACCGGTGCAATCCTGCGGGCACAATCGCCAGATAATCCTTGTTCCCCTCAAGCTCTTGTACTATGAAAGCAATAAAGGCTTTTTTGAACCTGCTGATATTAGGAGTTGGCAGTACATACCGTGGGAATTTTTATGGAAGTGGTTTGATGCTTATCGTTTCTGTGGCTGAAGTTCCGGGCCGAGGGGATAGTATGGCATCAGGTCCGTCCGGGTAGCGCCGGTCCATGAAAAAAACCAAGCGGTTCACCGGTTTTTGCGTATCGCCATCGATGGAAACAAGAGGACGATGATTCCCGTTGAGTTGGGTAATCTTTTTTCAGGGACAGAACATGAGTATTCGACAAAAATTGATTTTAATGCTGATCATCGGGCTTTCCCTCCTGTGCCTGATTGCCGGCTATATCGCCTATAGCCAACAGGTGGCCCAAACCGAATTGGCCAAATCTTCCAATGCGGTAATCGAACTCAGCAAGGCTTTGGAAACACGCATATACATTCAGCTTCAGT
>JABDIN010000106.1 GCA_013003715.1 Desulfobacteraceae bacterium
TCCGGAAATATGGCCAGGCTCGCCGAGGCAATGACCACGAGCACACTGCCGATGTTGTGGACGATGGCCGCCATGATGGGTGTAAGCCATCCCATACCGCCGGCCACCACTGCCGCGGCATTGAAAAAGAGTCCGAAAACAATATTGATCTTTATGATCCTGACCATCCGCCTGGACAACCGGACCAGCCACGGAAGTTTGGAAATGTCATCATGGGTTAATGCGATATCCGCTGTCTCAAGCGCCACATCCGTACCGGCGGCGCCCATGGCTATCCCCACATCGGCAATTGTCAGGGCCGGGGCGTCATTGATGCCGTCACCCACAAACATGACAGCGGATCCCGTTGATTGATACTGCTTGATGACACCCACCTTATCATCAGGTTTGAGCCTGAAATGCACATCATCGATACCGATGGATTCGGCGATTCGTTTGACCGCCTTTTCATGATCACCGGACAGAATCGCCATTTGTGTTATGTCGAGAGCTTTCAATTGTTCAACAACTTCAGCGGCCTTGGGCCGCACCTGATCGGATACATGGAGCAACCCCAAAGGCATTTCATCCCGATAAACCACCAGCGGCGTTGCTCCCCTGGCAATTGACGCCTCGAGGCATTTTTGCATATTTTCCGGAAAGGCGGCTGTACTTTTACCCGCCGCGACACTCCCCACTTCCACCAGCGCCCCGTCCACCATGGCCCGGACACCGGTACCGATCTCATGAAAGGCATTTTCTGCGCTCCGGATGACTACCTTTGCATAATTGGCGGCTTTCAAAATAGCGCGGGCCAGAGGATGTGTACAGTTCTGCTCGGCACTGGCCGCGCAAGCGAGCAGAGCATCCCCGTCGATTCCCTCCATGCAGGCGATCTCTTCGACCTGCGGCTTTCCCAGGGTCAGGGTTCCGGTTTTATCAAAAAGCACGGACGTGGTGACCGCAACCTGTTCTAAATACTTTCCTCCCTTGACAAGGATACCGGCTCTTGCTGCCCGTCCAAGGGCCGCGACCGTGGCGGTGGGGGCGGCCAATATGAGCGCACAGGGGCAACCAACGATCAGGACGGCGATGGCGCGGCTGACATCCCCGGTCAATATCCAGGCAATCCCCGCGCAGGATAAAATGACGGGTGTAAACCACCGGGCATACCGGTCGATGAGTCGGACGGCCTCCGGCCGATGCTGTTCAGCTTCGCTTACCAGTTTGATGACCTTTCCAAGTGTGGTATCCTGGCCGACCTTGGTCGCTGTTGCTGTTAGCACCCCATTGTGGTTAAGGGTACCGGCAAGAACCAGGTCTCCGGCCTGTATTTGGCGCGGCATCGGTTCCCCGGTCATGGCGGATTCATCCACGGCGGAAATGCCGGAAACCACCTCGGCATCCACCGGTATCTGATCCCCCGGCTTTATCAGCAGCAGGTCTCCTACCCTGACGCTCTCAACAGGCACCGTTGTTTCAATGTCTCCATCGATGATGGTAGCCGTTTTTGGGGTAATACGGACCAGCGACTTGATGGCTTTCCGTGCGGACTCGCTGGTTACCTGTTCGATGAGCCCGCCCAGGGTCATTACAAAACTGACCACTGCCGCCGCCAGAAATTCCCCCTGGATCAGGCTGGCAATAATGGCCAGGCTCACCAGTTCATCCACATTGACTTCACGTTCGATCAACCCCTTGATAGCCCCCCAGATGATGGGCAGCCCGTTAATGGCCACGCAGGCCAGGGCCAGACCCGAGCCCCAAAAGGATGGTGAGGGATCATTGTAATCCATCATAAAACTGAACACCGCCAGCAACCCCGCCCCACAGGAAAGGTAAAAATCGCGCAGTCTGAACAATTCGTGGTAGACACCGAGTTTGGAAAAACGTCCGATCATGAAATTGGCCTCTGTTTATAATCTTTTTAAGTTTTAAGCAGTGGTCTCCGGTATTGTCTTTTTATCGACTGAACTTGTTGAAAATATCGATGACCTCGTTGATCAGCCGGGATTCATCATCCTGATTCTGGATAGCGGTGGTAACGCAACCCTTGAGATGGTCCTCCAGAATCACCGCTCCCAAAGACCGCAACGCACCACCGGCCGCGGCAATCTGCTTTAGGACATGCAGGCAGTCCCGATCCTCTTCCACCATTTTTTTCAGACCCCTTACCTGACCTTCGATCCGGTTGATCCGGGCGATCACCTTTGCATGGTCTTCACCACATAATGCCATAACATCCTCCTCAATATACTTATAGGGTGTATAGGTATACTGGTGGTGGAACAATGTCAAATACCGAAATCCAAATGCTAAATGAAGGAATGCTGTCGTTTTATCTTCACTTTATCGTCAAAGCGATCTTTTAAAATGGATAGCATACCGTCATTTGAAATTTGAGCTTTGTCATTTGACATTGCCTGTTTTCATCGCACACTATTCCAACCGTATCATTTTTACATGCGTTTTCCCTGGATAATTACAATCCGGCCATTGACATTTTTGCCCGCCTGATGATAATGTTACACATATTTAAAAAATCTAAACACCTCGTTCATCGCTTCCTCAAACACAACCGAAAAATATCATACCAGGGAAAGACCAACACTTCCTGCCACAAACGCATTTCTCCTATAACGGCTTCTGTCCCTCCTGATTCATAATCCGGACAACTATCGTATTTACCCTTTATATTACGCATTTATTATTACGGAGGAAAATCATGATTCCAAAAGAACCACCGCCTGAGGCGGAAATGATGAAATTTATCGCAAGCAAATGGATCGGTAAGCCCATTTATGCTGCTGCGGAACTGGGCATTGCGGATTTGTTGGCTGACGGCCCTCTTTCTATCAACACGCTGGCGGAAACAACAAGGACCCACGCCCCTTCTTTGTTCAGACTAATGCGCGCGCTGGCCGGTGTGGGTATTTTCGCCCAAGGGGAAGACGGACGATTTGCACTCACCCCCACGGCCGAGTGTTTGAAGACCGGCAAGCTAAGGTCGGCCGCCATTTTATTCAATGCGGAGTGGAGCGATCGTGCGTGGGCCCGCCTGCTGGACAATTTGAAAACAGGTGAAGCCGCCTTTGAAATAGCCTATGGTCAACCATTGACGGAGTGGCTGGCCCGAAACCCGGATGCCGCCGCCGTATTCGATGATGCCAATGCCGTGAGAGCCGTTCAATCCCACCGTGTTATCGTGAAGGCCATTGATTTTTCCATCCACAACCATGTTGTGGACATCGGCGGTGGTACCGGTGCGTTGATGACGGAAATCCTCAAGGCGAACCCACATCTCACGGGTATGGTGGCGGATGTTGCGCCGGTGGTTGAAAAAGCCGCCATGTTGATCCGGCAAAAGGAACTCACCGCTCGATGTGAGGCTGTGGTTTGCGATTTTTTTAAAGCCGTTCCAGCGAACGCAGACGCCTATATTCTCTCCAATATTCTGCACGATTGGCCTGATGATCAATGCCGGACCATACTCACCAATTGCCGCGACACCATGGCGCGAAATTCGACATTGTACGTCATCGAGATGATCGTCCCTTCAGGTAATACACCTTCAATTGCTAAACTTCTGGACCTTGAGATGCTCGTCATGACTGGCGGCCGGGAGCGTACACAGGAAGAATTCAGGGATTTGTTGTCGGATGCCGGATTGATGATCTCGGTATTTCATCATACGCCTGACACAATCAGTATTATCGAGATTAAACGATCAATTTAATTGGGGGTGGGTGATTTTTCAGTACGCGGTAATATGGGTAAAACGCATGGTCACCGCATATCATTCACGATGTAAATATCAAAATACAAATGGTGGTATTATCCTTTATTTGACAATTTACTGCCGCTTTAAAATAATCTTGGTTTTTCTTCCTTATCCGTAAAATAAGCCACGCAGATCAGGTCTCCTGTTAATGGAAACCGGTAACCTTCGTGGCTATTGGTATTACTGAAAAAAATGTATTGTTTGGATTCAGCCTGTCTTCGGACAGGCATGCGAGATGCGTTATTTGTATTTTTTTGGCCGGCATCAGATAAGGACCATATTCCGGTTTGACAGGATAGGGCTATTTTGCGATATCTGGTGGGCAATTGCATATGACGACCACCAACCATTAGGACATCGAAAACATGAATGATCAAAACAAGACAACCCCGTCCAATTTTATACGTACCAAAATCATGGAAGATCTGGCGGCCGGCAAGAACGACGGCCGTGTGATTACACGGTTTCCGCCGGAACCCAACGGGTATCTGCATATCGGCCATGCAAAATCCATCTGCCTGAATTTCGGTATTGCCGATGAATTCGGCGGCAAATACAATCTGCGGTTCGACGACACCAATCCGGAAAAAGAAGATGTGGAATACGTGGATGCCATAAAAGAAGATATCCGCTGGCTGGGTTATGACTGGGGAGAGCGGGAATTTTATGCGTCCAATTATTTCGAAAAATTATTCGGGTTTGCCGTAATTCTCATCGAACAGGGAAAGGCATATGTGGACAGCTTGAGTGCCGGCGACATCCGCAGCCATCGCGGTACCCTCACCGAACCCGGGAAAGACAGTCCATATCGAAACCGGTCCGTTAAAGAAAACCTGGACCTTTTCAATCGCATGCGCGCCGGAGAGTTCGAAGACGGCGCCCATGTGCTGCGGGCCAGGATCGATATGGCCCATCCCAACCTGATTATGCGGGATCCCACTTTATATCGTATCCGCAAGGTAGTCCACCATCGCACCGGTGACGCCTGGTGTATCTATCCCATGTATGATTTCACCCATTGTCTCTCCGATGCTTTGGAAGGGATCACCCATTCCCTTTGCTCTCTGGAATTTGAGAATAACCGGCCGCTCTACGACTGGGTGCTGGATGAGGCAAAGGCCCCCTGTCACCCCCAGCAGATTGAATTTGCCCGCTTGAAACTGACCTATACCATTCTCAGCAAACGAAAACTTATCCAGCTCGTTGAACAGGGTCATGTCACGGCTTGGGATGACCCGCGAATGCCCACCATTTCAGGGCTTCGGCGGCGGGGATATACGCCGGCCGCCATCCGGAATTTTTGCGAGCGCATTGGGGTGGCCAAGCGGGACAGTATTGTGGATGTCGGCCTTTTGGAGTTTGCGGTCCGTGAAGATCTGAACAGACGGGCTCCCCGCATGCTTGGCGTCCTGAGGCCGCTTCGGCTGGTAATCGACAATTATCCAGAAGATCAAGTGGATGAGCTTGACGCCGTCAACAATCCCGAAGATGAGACCATGGGAACGCGAAAGCTGCCGTTTTCCAAGGTGCTTTATATCGAAAAGGATGATTTTCTGGAAGATCCGCCGAAAAAATATTTCCGCCTGGCACCAGGGCGCGAGGTCCGTTTACGATATGCGTATTATGTGACCTGCACGGACGTGGTGAAGGATGAGCAGACCGGAGAAATCATGGAAGTCCATTGTACCTATGATCCGGCCACCCGCGGCGGTTCGTCGCCTGACGGACGAAAAGTCAAAGGCACCATCCACTGGGTATCCGCGTCCCATGCGTTTGAAACGGATGTCCGTCTTTACGACAGGCTGTTCATGCAACCGGATCCGGATGAGAAAACCGAAGGGAAAAACTTCATCGACAATCTCAATCCCGATTCCATTGAAACGCTTTCAGGATGCAAACTGGAACCCAATCTGGCACTGTTGGCCCCCGGCGATTTCTGCCAGTTTGAACGCATGGGCTATTTCTGTGCTGATGCCAAGGATTCCCGGCCCGGCAAACCGGTCTTCAACCGTACCGTAACCCTGCGGGATTCATGGGCGAAGATCGATAAAGCCCGGAAGTGATCGAAACATGCAATCCTGTTCTAATATTGCTCATATATCCAGGATCGTGTCCTGGGAAACAAGACATCAATCAAAAGACCGGTTTCATCGGGCGGGATCCGCTGCTTGGCCTTAAGATAAAGGTTGGAAGGGAAAATATCCGGCCTTACTTGCCGCAGCTCACGCCACCCCATAGTGCCCGTGCACAACGCGGGAAAAAGATCCGGAGGGATACAGAAAATATTCTCCACTTCCTTCCCAGGACTCCCGTGGCCGACATGACGAATCCTGCCGTTCTTCCATTTCATATCAATGGACTCCTCATAGAATTCAAGCCTGAGGGTTCCGGCGTATTTACTGAAAACGCTCTCTTTTAACCTTCCGTCAAACAGCGGAACCATTTTTGTGAGCAATTGTTCCCGATTGGGTACCTTTATCTGCCAGGCATACGGCGTCCCTTCCCCGGCGCCCATGGCGATGGCCATCTGCGCTGCGTTTGACCGGTTGTGAAGATCCAGACGAATATAGGGTTTGCCCCTTTCTTCAGCCAACCGCTTCAAAAATGCGAGAAGCCCTGCGAACGCCTCCTGGGTGATCCCATCACTGATTTCACTGATGATAAGACCGCTGCCGAACCCCTGATTCGGTATCCTGCAATAGTATGTCTCATGTGTCCGAAGGTCATCGATGATCCGGAATTCGGAACCCATTTCAGTTTTCAGACTTTCCGTCATGAGATACAGCCAATGGCCGCGACTTCTGACGCTGGCAAATGAAAAAGCGTTTCGATACACCTCATCCTGGCCGAGAAAAAAATCAATATCATCCGGCCCTCCTTTGCGAATGTTATAATTCTCTCCGATCTCATCCGGGATGACATGCAGGGGCAGTTCGATATGATTGGCCAGCGGGACGGCGTAGTGAAATCCGAAATGATTGTAAAATCCGGGTATACCCTGGATGACGGACAAGTCGAAACCATCCGATATCAGGGTACGGTCGAATTCCTGATTCAACCGCTTCATCAACCCTTTTTTCCGGTGTTTCTCGCCGGTCCCGACAATACCCATCTCGGCGACCTTCAGCGGGATCCCTGCCATCTCCCAGGACCAGGGTATCAATGCAAAAGCCGCCGCGATCTCCGCTGTTTTTTTCGTTTCAGCAATATACCAAAACTCCTTCTTCATGCCCGGCAGCGAATGAAATATGGTTCTGGCCAGCATCCCCACATCCTCGGGATGAAAAATTTCATTAAAAAAGTCGTGTAATTTATCGGCGTCATCCGATGATTCCGCTCTTCGCAGCTTATAGTCGTCATTAGACATTAGATGTGTTCTCCTGTGTATTAGTGATCAATTCGCAATACTGCGGATAAGGACAGAAATTTGGCCGGCCGGAACAGGCAAACACATGGCGACGGGATTGGGAACGGAAGCGTAGGGTGTTGGTGGCCTTCGGATTCCACAAATTAATGGGAAAACAAGCGACTTGAAAAAGCAGAGAAATATACCGGCCGATAAATTACCATGGGAATGAAATTTAAAGACGGGCTCGCTATTTTATCCGCATTCGTGGAGTGATACTTCCGTTAGAAAAGACAATCGGCCGACGAAGGCATGTCTGCTTCGGCAGCTAAAATCACAAGCGCATGTAATGACGTAAACATAAAATCCTTTTTAAATGAACCGAAATTTGCATGGTGGTTCACTGCTGTTCATGGATGTCTATCTATGCAACCAGCAGTAGTTTGTCAATCCGAAATAGAATTTTAACAGGCGAACCGCGTGGGATGTCGGTAAGGATTTTAAGAATACGACCCCATCATACAACACCTCCACTGGCGGTCCGCGGAAGACGAGGGGTTGCCATTCAGCCGCTTATGACCGGACGAGTTGTTTCCCCAGGTTGTAGGCGCTATCCATAATACTTCTATTCTCTTTGATTTCTCCGGCCCCCATTGCATTTCCACAAATAATGTCAACGATTCCCGTACGAAAGCTGTCTTGAAAAGTGCGGATTGCATTTATGGTTCCGGATTTAAAATGATCCGAATTGGCGTAAGTGAGGATGATGCCGTAGCGCTTGCCTTCCATGTCATGGCCCTCAGGGCCGCCAAGGGCGAAACACCGGTCCATGAACACCTTCATTTGGCCGGAAACATGGGCCCAATATACGGGGCTGGCAAATAAGATTGCCTGCGCTTGTCGAAGCTTTGGATACAGCATTTGCATATCATCATCGATTACACATGTTTTGGACGTCCTTTCTCTGCACTTGCCGCAGCCGTTGCAAAAGCCTATATCCATTCCGTGGAGATAGAAATTCCCGACAGTCGCTCCGGAATCCCTGGCGCCCCGTTCAACCTGTCCGGCCAAAGCAATGCTGTTTCCATTTTTCCTCGGACTTCCCAATATGATGGCAATGTCGATTGGATTCACTGTGAAATCCCCCCCTGAAAAAGTATGACCATTGGCGGTGAGATGCGCTTTACAGCAAGTTTCACGCCCCCACGTTAATCGATGTTTTTTGATATGACACTGATGTCCGACCGCGGTGTCCAGCCAGCCGCCTTCCAGAATGCAATGCCGTTGCGATTGTTCTTAAAAATGAATAAATGGCATTTCAGGATGCCGGCACCGGACAGGGCCGTCAGGCAGCAATCCATGAGTTCGGATGCGATGTGCCGTCTGCGATGGTCCGGATGAACCGCCAGGTGATGAATATAGCCGCGCCTGCCGTCATGCCCGGCCAAGACGACCCCAACAATTTTGTCATGGGATGTGGCCACAAAGCTCATCCCCGGGTTACGGGTGAGATACGCGGTTATGTTCTCGCGCGCATCAGCTTCACTTAATCCTACGCCTTCGCATTGTTGCCAGAGTGCATAGACATCATCGTAGGACTTGATCTCGAAATGTGTAATATCAACATTCATAATGATACCATCGGGCATTCGTATAAGCGGTTTCCGGAAGACACCGCGTTCGAGCGCACTCCGTGCGGTTTATGGCCAAGCCTTCATGACATTCCCATGGAGATGACGACGGATCCCAATCGTTGCTCGGTCTCTACCCTTCGATGAGCCTCGGCAGCTTGCTCAAGCGGAAAAATTTTATCGACAATTGGTTGTATTTTCCCCTCCTCGATAATCTCCTTGAGTGCGAGCAATTCCCCCTCTTTTTTCTCCGGCGAATGTAAAAATTCGCTGTCTTATCCGTGAACATAGACGTCAGGACGGAATGAAAAATTATCCAATCCGCATTTCAGTATAATAAGCACCGCGACCGCCGCATTATTCGGTATCAAAGCATTCTGAAAATAAAAAGACATTTTTATGATATTCATTCCACCGCTTATAACTTGATGAAACCAGACAATGGTGCGATACATGGATACGAGCGGGCGAAACAATGGGAAAGCCGTTGTGCTTACAGCTATTCCACGGCGAACACCGTTAATGTGGCTCCGGAGAACACAAGGGGAGGCAGGAAATATCTCCCCACGATCATCGCCGCCACCCTGCACAGGATCATTTCAATTGGGGATTGCATTGCCAATCCCTGCCGTGGAATATCAACTTAAAACAGGAGGTTCAGATGGATTTTTTGGTGGATCGGAGCGTGGAATTATTTCAATCCGGACTGTACTGAGCGGAAAGTATTCTTTTGGCAGTTGCCGAAAAAGAGGGTATTCAATCGGACATTATTCCCAAAATCGCCACCGGCCTCTGCGGCGGCTATGCGCGAACCTCTGGTTCCTGTGGTGTTCATGCCGGCGCGGTTATGGCCATCGGTATGCTATACGGCCGAATGACGCCAGACGATTCAATCAACACCTGCTATACCCTGGTAAACCGGTTCGATGAAAGATTCAAATCGGCATTCGGATCCGTCAATTGTACCGAGCTTCTCGGATGTGATTTGGGTACTACAGCGGGTCAGTCGAAGTTCCGGGAGGAAAACCTCATGGAAGCCGTATGCCTGAAACTGGTGAAAGAAGGTGCCCGCATATTGAGTGGTGTCCTTGGAGAGGCATCGAATCTGCCGGAGACGTATATCGCATCCTGCAAAGAATCTGAGGACTTACGCCGGTTGCTTGAACCGGCGCAATCCAAACAGGAACCGCAGTAATGGTGTCGGCCGTATCAGAAAATGGTAAAGAATGATAATCATGCTAAACGAAAACGTTGCTATAAGCAGGTATTTGCCCGGGATACTCAGATTCAGACCGACGACATAAAAACCAATCAGCAGAATAATCAACTGGTGTAGAATATAGAAGGGCAGTACCGACTCGTTGGCATACTTTAAAAATGGATTGTTGAAATTCAAAAACCGGCGACCGAAGCCAAGTATGGCAATTATCCAGCACCATGCGCGACATCCCCTGGTGATCATATTAAAAATATAGACCGGTTCACCATAGTATACCGTCGGTTTGACACCGAAACGCATAAAAAGGTCGTATGCCGACAAAGACACGGCCGCTATCAATGCGATTGTAGCGTATTTACGGACAGTTTCCAGAATCAGCGCGTTAGAGAAAATCAAGTATCCATAAATAAAGAGTGGAAAATAAGATAGAAAGCTCCAACCACCGGTCGCCCGTGAAAAGCCCATCCCCAAATAATCGATCAGGATATCAACGGCGGAAAGGGGTAGGAACAGGAGAAACAGGGCCAAAGGATGCTCGAACAACCTCGCCGATACGGAGAGGAGACTGCGTCCGGTGGCCTTACCCGGCAGAATGACGGGGAGTGCAATCATCGAAAAAATGAAAAGGTAGAGCAAATACCACAAATGCATGCCATGCCAGGCGAAATTACCACCGAATTCGGCAAATCCATGAAAATAACTTGGAAAGAAAGTGAAAAAATTACCTGTAAATTGTGAGTGCGTCAGCCGGTCGAGGTAAATCTGCGGTGGCGATGTCACCACCGGACCCAGAATTAAAAACGGTAGAAGGATGCGCACGAACCTCTCTTTGACATACCCGCCCGCTGTACGGGACTTCAGCGCGAAATATGCGGATGCTCCGGAAATAACGAAAAAGAGCGGCATCATCCAATGGACGAAAAAAGCCGTGTGCAGACCCGACAATAGACTCGATACGTCATTTTTGACATGCCAGTCGCGAAAATCGAAGAATCTATCACAATGGTAAAAAAATATCGCTATCATGGCCAATACCCTTAGCCAGTCGATATAGTATATTCTTACCGGTTGTTTCATTTGAATTGATTAGAGACCATTGTTGAGTTTGCGGTCCCAGTCGAATTCGCGGTCGGTGACAGAGTCTTCCATGCGACGGATACGTCTTTCCAGATCCTCGAAACGGTGCCTCAGGTGCCGTGTGGCCTGGTGCCGCGACGAGGTATAGGTGTCGTAAAACGCCTGTTCATCATCGGTTTGAATGGGGTGGACCGGTTCAGGCTTCATGAAAAGCGAGGCCACGAAATATAGAATGAGGATGGGCCAGACCCCTGATATAATAAAGACAATCACGAGGATAATCCTGAACCAGAACACATCAAGATTAAAATGATCCGACAATCCGCGGCATACACCGAGGATTACGCCGTTTCGGGAACGATAGATGCCTTGATGTTTATCAGAGAAAAACTTACGCATGGGGTCATCGATCCTTTCTATGCCTGTCCATGAGAATGGTCTCGAGCGAATCAATACGCTCTTCCATCTTTGAAAGTCCGTGATAAATTTCCTGGATCATACGTGCTTCTTCGGTTTGTTGACGCTGGTCTTTACGCGACAGGGGGCTGCGGCGAAGCTTCATGGCGGTGATGACCGTTCCGCAGATGACGGCCAGCGCCATTACCAGGCCGCCAAAAACAATGGCAACAATAAATACGGGGGTATGCATCGTGGGTATGCTCCAATGGGTTGAAAAGTAAGGGTTGAGGCCGGTAAAAATCATCCGTCGGACGACTCCTGTTTGTCCGATGGCCGGATTGTTTTAAGTGCGGTCAGTTCCTTTTCTATTTCATCATCGGAAACGAGTTTGCCGATCTGTTCATCCAGGCCGGGTTGTTTGCCATAATTCACCAGGTCGGCATCAGCCTCCATCCGATCGATACGCTGCTCCAGATCATCGAACTTGGCCATGGTATCGAAATTGTCCATGCGGCGAATCTCTTCCTGAGCCTGCTTAGCCTTTTTCGCACGAATCTGACGCTGGATCAATATCCGTTTTTTGTCCCTGGCCCTGGTCAGTTTTTCTTCCAGTTGCCGTATATCATTCTGATATTGATCGATGAGGACCTCATGATCGGCCTGCTCTTTGGTCAGGGAACCGGCCATTTGTGAAAACCGGCGCTTTTCCACCAACGCCTCCCTTGCCAGATCATCACGCCCTTTTTCCACCGCCAGCCGCGCGCGGCTTTCCCAGTGAGACGCCCGGGTGTTGGTCTCTTCAAGGCGGCGTTGAATCTTTTTACAACCGGCAATGACTGCGGCGCAGGAAGCTTTCAGTTCCACCAGTGTGTCCTCCATCTCCCTGATCATCAATTTAATGAGTTTCTCGGGATCTTCAGCCTTATCAAGCATGGCATTGATGTTGGAACTGATAATATCGCGAAATCTTGTAAAAATTCCCATGGTGTGGACCTCCGTATTCGGTTGCGGTTACACCACCGTTTCAGCAGATTTCATGCCATGTCCTCTTTTTCCTAGCAAGATACTGATATCAAGAGGTTTTCTGCTTGACCCGACCTCAACGGCGGTGGTAAAGTCGACCATCGAGTGGTCAATAATCCTAAAAATACGCGAAAACAACCATGCCGCCTGATTCAACCGATACAAACACCGAACATCCTTCGTCTTCCCCATCGTCAACGTTTGAAGCGTTGGGCCAATCCGAAACCTTCCTGGACTTTCAGGAAAAATTATCCAAAGCGGCGCCGATTGACCGGCCTGTGCTGCTCGTCGGTGAACGGGGCACCGGAAAAGAGCTGGCTGCCACCCGGCTCCACTATTTATCAGGCCGGTGGCAAAGCCCCTTTGTGGCCTTGAATTGCGCCGCGCTTGCGCCTTCACTGCTGGAATCAGAACTATTCGGACATGAGAAAGGCGCTTTTACCGGTGCCCAACAACGCCGTCCCGGGCGATTCGAAACTGCCTCCGGCGGAACCCTGTTTCTCGACGAAATCGGCAATATTCCCATGGAAGTACAGGAAAAAATATTGCGGGTGGTGGAATATGGATCCTTTGAACGGGTAGGCGGGTCCGCCTCGGTGGAGGTGGATGTCCGAATTCTCGGTGCCACAAATGCGGATCTTCCGGCCCTGGCCGATCAGGGCCGCTTCAAACCGGATCTGCTCGACCGGCTGTCGTTCGAGGTCCTTTTTCTCCCCCCCCTTCGGGAACGTAAAGGCGATATCCAGCTGTTGGCCGGACATTTCGCCAGCCGGATGGCTTACGAACTAGGGTGGGATGATCCCCCCTCTTTCAGCGCCAAGGCCGCCCGTGCCCTGGAAAATCACCCGTGGTTCGGCAATATCCGGGAACTCAAAAACGTGGTGGAACGCGCCGTGTACAAGTCCGACTCGGTCGTGGTGAAACATATCAACTTCGACCCCTTCAGTTCTCCGTACGACGCGCCGGCCTTGCCTGCGACAGATGCAAAAAGGGTAAACACCGAAGCCGCCGAGGAGCTGGATCTCACTAAATTTTCGGGAATGCCGCTAAAAACGGCGGTGGAAAACCTGGAAATTCATCTGCTGAGACAGGCCTTAAAAACCTCCCGGTACAACCAGAAAAACGCCGCCGTTCTTCTCGGATTGACCTATGATCAATTTCGGGGTCTGCGGCGAAAATACAAAGATAGCGTGGCGTAACCGTGTCGTATCGCCGATCTGCTATATCTCAATTGTATCCCCCGGGGTCATGGTATGCACCCTGACCCCGGTTTCATCCTCCACCCGGGTCGCCCATGCATGGGGGTCCTGTTTGATGACATCGAAGGTATTGTAGTGGATCGGCACGACCTGCTTGGGTTCGATCAGTTTAACCGCCCGAAGTGCGTCGGTTGGGCCCATGGTAAAATTATCACCGATGGGCAAAATCGCCAGATCGATCCCCTCTTCGCCAATGAGTTTCATGTCATAAAACATCAGGCACGGATGCAAAACTGAAAAATGGCGAAAATGAACGATGACAAATTAAATATTGTGATGCTCGATGATTCGTGTACCGGTGATGCGGACCGCGTATTTCGATCCGCCTTCAATATCAACGACTCCCGGGAGGACATTATCCGGATGTATTGCTCCTTTCAGCCCGACGGCTATTTTATTGCGTACCGGAATAAAATACCGGTGGGAATGGCCGGCGCCATCGACTATGGGGCTTTTGCGTATATCGGGATGATGGCTGTGGATAATCCATGCCAGCGGCAGGGCATCGGCGCCATACTGTTCCGCCATATTTTAGAGTGGATCACGAAAAAAGGCGTTTCAGCGGCTTTTTTGGACGCCACAGACACCGGTCGATTGCTGTATACTCAGTTCGGATTCAAGCCCGTTGACATCACGCACTTGTATGCCTTGCGGATCCATCCGTCGCCACCCCCGCCTGACACACGGGTGTCCACGGTCAGGGAATCTGATATCGGTCGGCTCCGCGGGTTTGACACGCCCATTTTCGGCGCCAATCGGGACAAGATATTTCGTACGCTTCTCGGTCACTATCCGGGCCGGGCATTCTACACAACGACTCCGGATGGCAGGCTGAATGGATATATTTTTGCACAAACCGAACGCATCGGTCCCTGGGTGGCGTCATCCGAACCGGCTGCAAGATCTCTTTTGTCCGCTGTGCTGGCCTTACCGTTCAAGGAGCGGCCCACTGTTTCCGTTCCGGGTATGAACGGCAGGGCCAAACCTCTCCTCGAAGCATTCGGATTTTCAAGCGTATTCCAGAACACGCACATGCGCCGGTGCGATATCGGCTTTCCGGATCATCGCGAACTGGTCTACGGTCAAACCAGTTTTGCATCAGGTTGATCTCGTTTTCCCCATGAATTTTCTTCTGGGTCCCCTCATCGGGCAATGCTCGTTTCCACACGCCGGGCAGACATATAACACGATGTCAACAGCGCCCAGCATGATCAGGGTCCAAAACAAAATCAATGCCGGTGCAGATCGTATGAGCCAATACTGGGGAATGGCCATCAACACCGTCACGGGTACGGCAACACCGATGTAATCCAATGCCCCATAAGGCTTTATGGTTCGCGGGGGCAGAAGACCCGAGACCCGCCCCGGGAAAACATGGCGGCAGCCGGTGAATCGAATGGGACATTTTGAACAATAAGCATAAAGAATGATCACCGCTGAAATCAGTATTATCCCGAGATAGAGTGCTGCGGCGGCAATGGAATGCAGCGAGATGTAGGCCACTGCAATACACAGGCCAGATATAATCAGTCCCAGACTCATTACGCCATGGACTTTATCTCTCATATTTCCTCCGTTGCTTCTTAAATCAACCCACCCACCTTTTGGTTTATTCCACATCAGCCAGAAATTTCAACATATTTTCTGTGACCGCTTCGGGGTTGTCTTCCTGAAGAAAATGGCCGCACGACGGTATAATTTTTAATTGGGAACCGGGGATATCCGATGCCAGCTCCCGTGCGGTATCCGTACCCATCATGCGATCATTCTGCCCCCAGAGGATAAGTGTGGGCGATTTGATTCTTCTCAGGTTTTCCCGTCGCTCGGTTATGGCTTCAGGTGGTGCGCATATTACTCTGGAAAAAGCCTTGCGGCTGGCCCGGTTCTTCACCCATGACCTGCGATAGCGTTCGGCGGTCTCGGCCGTGATCGCCCCACGGCAATATACGCCGACATCACGCAAAGCGGCACCAAAAACCGGTTTGCACAACAATACCTGTGACCATATGGGTGACCTGGCGCGGGCCACCACTTTTTTCAGCGTTCCGCTCCATTCCTTATATGGCGCTGAATCCATTACAATCAGTTTTTCAACCATTTCCGGGTTTCGGGATGCAAACCCAAGACCGACGGCGCCGCCCAAATCATGAACGGCCAGATGTGCTTTCGGAAGATTCAAGACGGAAAAGTACGCCACCAGAAAACGGAGAAAATAATCCAGATCATATTCGGCATCCAGGGGTTTGTCTGAATCACCGTGTCCGGGCAAATCCGGTGCGTAGACACGAAAGTGCTCCGCCAGACCGGGAATGCAACGCCGCCATAGATAGGCATTGGTGGGATATCCGTGCAATAGAACCAATGGTGGTGATTGGGGGGATCCCGCCACCAGAGAGTGAATCTTCATGCCGTTTACTAGAGTATCACATTGTCTTTTCATATTATCCTCCCTGATTTAATTTTGGCTGGTTTACTTGAGGGTGGTTTCACATTATGCCTTTGTGTTGTTTTGCGTAATGATTGATCAGGCGAAATCCCATTCGCCATGGACGATGAGTAGAAACTAGCTGGATGGCCAACCAAAACAGTGGCAAAGGCTTCCCTTTTTTGGGATTGTCGTCACGGATCATCACCGGAATTGAAGTGAATCAACCCTCAGCCGGTTCAGGATTCCAGTAGCCTGACGATACCATCAGCGGCGGCGGCCCATATCCGTTCATCGTCCGCCAGGGACGGTTCGGTAACCAGTTGAAGGCCCAGGCCGTCAATGATCCCCGTGATCAATACCGCCAATCCATCCACGGACAAGGTCGTGGCTATACGGCCGTCTTCCAGTGCGTGTGCAAGGCCGTCTCGAACCGCCATCCGAAATTGCCCGTATAGTGCTTTCAGCCTGCCGTCCACCAGTGTGCTTTGCCGGGCCACGGCCCATCCTTCGAAAAACAGATGGAAAAAGTCCGGGTCCGCTTTCAGAACAGTACGAAGCGCCTGGATAAAGCCGTGGGCAATTTCCGCTGCGGAATGGCTCTTCTCAAAAAGACCGGCCGCCAGCGCCACACTGGCCAACATATTCTCTTCGAGTACTTTGGCCAGCATTTCATCCTTATTTTTGAAATAATAGTGCAGCAACCCCCGGCTGACACCGGCTTCCGCCGCCACCAGGCTGATGGTCGTTCCCGCATATCCGTTTTTCACCAGAATGTTCCGGACCGCTTGTAATATCTGTTGCACTTTTACATCTGATGCTATTGCGGCATTCATTGGTCTAATATGATCCTCCACACTTATTGTTTTTTGGCTGGACGACCATCCAACCATTCTCACACCTCTGAACCATTGTCAACCCCGATTTGATAGCTGGCAGGACTGGTAAACCAATTGAATCCACCGGGATGCCGACGGTTTCATGATTTGCTGCGGTTACTGCTATGAAGTATAGAGGGGAGTTTCTATTAGAATGCAAAGGGGTCATTGCCGGGACAATGCGCTATACCTCAGGGTTGAAATGATCCGCCGATCCAATCTGCCTTGAGACCGGTGAGAGTCTGTTCAGCCACCGTTGTCTTCACCGGAATCAGGTCGGCTATTTTTCCCTTCACCACATGGAGATGAACATCCAAAGCCTGCTCTCCGGTCCTGATTACACTTCCCACCACAAAATCCGGATTATTTCCATAATTCCATTGCCATGAGCTATATTTCGTATTGGCTAACCCCCTGATCTCCTGCCATTGCGCATCTGTGAATTCAAACGGTTCCAGGGGTCCGAATTCCGCTTCAATACAACTCAGCAGATGAGCCGAAAAATCCGTCAGGGTGATCTCGCCGGCCAGGCAGGATTTAATATTGGTCACATGGCTGCGTGTGGACGCCACGCCGCTGCAACGAACCATATGGATATTCGAATCCAATACCCGGGAGAGATGATCGAGGTCCGTGTCATAAAGCAGGGTCCCATGGTTCAACACATTTTTCAGGTTGGTATATTGAGAACTGCCGGAAATTTTGCGCCCATGGGTCAGAATATCATTCTTATCACTGACATCAGCCGGAACACCCAGCTTGGACAGGGCATCGGAAATTACAGTTAACATGTACCGAAGCGAATTCAATTTCTGCTGTTTAAATCCTGTTATGAAACTGAAGTTCAGGTTCCCCAAATCATGGTACACCGCCCCGCCACCGGAAATTCGCCTTACGGTAAGAATCTGATGCTTGCCGGCATAATCATAATTCAATTCCCGGAAGGTATTTTGATGTTTGCCGACGATTACGGAAGGCGTGTTCCGATAAAATCGCAGATATCGCTTCCGGGGATCCAGATTGGCGGCACCATACTCTTCGATGGCCAGGTTCAGATAAGGGCTTGTGATATGTCGGGTATCGATGAAAAACATGGGCCCAGGTTACGACGCCGGATTAAATATTACAAATGTCAAATGACTTCAACTCCACCTGTCTGCTTTAACGTGGGGAAGTTGGCCGACGCGACGCAATCCGGGCGGCGTGTTAACTCAAGCTTACCTGTGCCCATGGGCATTCCGAAAGCCGAATTTCCGGCTTACGGAACGCCCAGGATAGTTTTACATGCGGATTTTGGAATCGGTTTTTTCCGGGTGTTTTTCCAATCGCTTACATCGATTGGCAGCGGAATCCGCGAAACGGGATACCACCCGGGGCAGATCAGATCCGATCCATATGGATCGAAAAGCGGGTTTATTGAATAAACGGCGGTGAATCGTGTAATTCTTACTGGATGCCGGGGCAAGGACAATGTCCTCATCATCAATAGCCAGATTACCTTCAAAAACTTTTTCAAACAGTTCAGATACGGTATAGGTAAAACATTTCCGGACATCTTCGGTGGATTCTGCCTGATTGAGCCTTTGCCGGTAGCCGCCGATGATTTTATTTTCATCTTTGGTAAATGAAAATTGCTTGGGCATAGGTTTGTCTCCTGTTTGGGGTTGATTGATCAGAAAAGGGGGGGAACGACGACAGCCGGCACCGAATCCGGTTGCCGGACCTCATTGATTCGGTAACAGGTAATACCTGTAAATTGCGGGTATCCGTCAATGAAACCACCCCGGGTGATACCGCTTATTTGATCGAAATAGAGTAAGAAAATGAATGGAACACGTTTGCTGGAAAACAACGAAACCGGTTGAGAATTGATTCAGATACGATCATCAGATACGATCAATAGACTATTCAGAAGCAGGTTCGGACGGCATTAGCGTCTTCAGAGCGACAATGATTCCACTATATCGGATGGGCAGGCTTTCATCAAGTCTTGTGTTGTATCAAAACGATGTTGCGAGGAGATACTGATTCAAGGCGGGCATGTAAGCATAAGGTATCAGAACGGTTTGAATAATTTATCCAATCCACGTTCCGGTAAGATCAAACACCCCGTCATTTGAATTTTTCGTCCGCTTTGAATGTCCGAATTATTTTTCCAAAATGAACAAGCATACGCCTGATTATCAGCTGATGAAACGGTTTAACCGGTGCAAAATATATTCTTCCCCAAATATTATGAAAATGAACCATTGTCGCTACAAAAACAGAATCGACATCAGAGTTGGGATTTTTTTGGATGAAAACGGAAGTCCTGAAATAAAGGTGTTTGTCGTCCTCGGCCATCACAATTTCCGAATCGGATCGATCAATCAGACTGAAATACACTAATTTTTCACCAAGATTATAACGGATGGTTTTATCCACGGCTGACGGTTCCGGTAATGAACCGGTTTTAAGGCCCATTAACCCTGCGATCGCATCACGCATGGATAATAAAATTTTCACCCACCCCGGTGACCACGTAAAAAACAGGGTGGCCAGATAATCAACAGATAAACCTTCCGAATTACAGAATTCCATTCGAAATGAATCCGTGTAATGTATATCGTCGCCATAATTTCTCGCAATAATTGAATCTATAGGCAGGGAGTTATATTGTTCAATTTCCATACGGCCTCCTGTCCGTTGATGACCTGGGACAAACACTTTCGGGGTGGATGGACTGATCGGGGCAAGGAAAAACTGGTGAAAAGACTATATGTATTCCCGGCGCAAGAGACTTGCCGGTAGAGTTTTGTGTTGCCAGACAAGTAATAGCGGAAACGCAAGTTCAAGGATCGCGAAAACGATAAAAAGCGCCGGGGGGAAACCAATGGCGAACATGGAGATGATCCTTCCGATTCCCCCGAAAAATACCGGAAAACTGAGAACGCGAAGCGTCGTTTTTTGTCTCTCGATGGTGGGTACGATGTACAACATCCAAATGCCCATGCAAAACCATATGCCGCTGAAAAACCGGAGATTGCTGTCCAACAGGAATTTGCTCTCATAATTGGAGACGCCGTAGTATTTGTCGGTGACACCCGTCACCAAACCAACTATTCCCGTGACAACACCCACTATTCCCAGAATTGCCACCACGATTTGCAAGCTTATACGGTTCATCGATATGCCCCTTTCATTCACATTCAATCCGTTCCACGCGGTTTTTAAGGTTACTGAGCACCTTATTCGCAAACAGGCCATGAATCGGCTTTACAAAGAACCACCAGATTTTTTCAACGAGATTCGGATTCTCGGCGATGAGGTCAAAATGCAGGATAGTGGAGGTGTTGTCATCCGCCATCACATAACCGGTCCGGCAATTGAAGAAAAATGATTTTAACGTAAAAAAATATTTTCGGGATTCGATTCGCTCATCGAGCAAAAAGGGTCCCAGGGTGTCACCCTCTTCGAACTTGAGTTCGTCCACAGGCGCCTTTATTTTCACGGCCTGCCATGCCGAGCGGAATCCATCCACCAGGAGCAACCTGAGGAAGAGGAAGGGTTTTGTTTCAAGCAGGGCGTATACCGGGAATTTGTTGGGCATGGTGTCTATCAAGTGAAACACCGTTGCGGATGATGCATCGATGGTGATATGCCGGTTATCCTGAATCATGTTGACAATCCCCGACTCATTTTACCTGCTGAAATGACTCTCACGCCGTCAAACCGTATGTCCCGGACATGTTTGATGTGACGCCACAGCAGATCATATCCCTTGAAACGCCTGAAGACCTTGACACGTTTCATCCAATTGTCAATTTCCCGGTCGGTTCCGGGACGCTTTTCACCGGCAACACCAAAGAGCCGAATACCCGGATACTTGCTGAACTTTCCTTGAATCAATGATTTCAGCCAAAATACCTGGCCGTTGTTCACCGCCATCACACATACGCGGGGATTGCCGGCGATATTCCGGGAGAGCTGCACAGGAAACTCGTCGGCATACACACCATGTCCCGGACCATATAGAATCAGGGAACCAATGGGGCAGATGTGGGGAGAGCCATCCGGATTTGTGGAGGCGATGGCATAGAAACGGCTGCTTTTGATACCTTCATCAAATAATCGCTTGATCAGGTTCCAATCCTTTTCAATTTCCATACGTTTTCCTTTCGACGTATATAACCTTTTTCAATAATATCATATCCGTTACGCACCGGGTCACTCCCACTCGTATCGACTGCGCAGGCGAACCCGGGCACCCAGTTTTTCAAATATTCGCAATAGCCCGTAACGCGTGCGGTCAAGAAACACGAACTCCGGATTCATATCCACATATTTTCTCAGCCGGTAAATATTGTCCCAATGTACCCGGCCTTCCGCGAAAAACCCGGGATTGGCACCGAAATCGAATATGTCCTCCACAAAGAGTTTTTTAAACCACTGGCTGAAGGCAACCATGGTGTCATAAAAAAGCTGTTTCGTCTCAGCATCGAGATCTGAACGGATCATTTTTAACTCTTTGAGCAATTGAAAATACCGCTCCTTATCGGTTTGAACAACAGCGCCGGGAAGCTGCCGATAACGATCGACAAACGTGCGATCCAAACGCTTTACGCACCCGAAATCCACCAGACCGACCGACCGGTCCTTGCCGATGATGAAATTCCCTGGATTAGGATCCGCGTGAATACAATTAAGCTCGTAGAGCCCGGTGAAAAAAATCGTGTTTAGCCGATCGGCCACCTCATCCCGTTGAGACCTGGAGGGTCCGGTCCTGATCCACTCGTCCAGGGGCAGCCCGCTGATGTATGTTTCAGACAGAATATTATGAGAGGAGTATTCACCCATTACATCAGGAATTTCCACACCCCGGATATTCAGATTGTTTTTGAAAAATGTAATATGCCGCGCTTCCTTATGGTAATCGATTTCCTCAAGCAACCTGGTCTCGATTTCGTCCAGAGCGGATCGATACAGGTGATAATCCGGTGCAGGCCGGAGGATGCTTTTAATCAACCGTATATCACTGGCGATGGTGCGGTCGATCCCGGGATACTGAATCTTTACCGCCAATTTTCTGCCATCCGGCAATTCAGCACGGTGCACCTGTCCCAGGCTGGCGGCTGCAAAGGCCTTTGGCTCGAATGTTGAAAATAATTGCTCCGGTGGCCGTTCCAGCTCATTTATCACCACTTTTCGAATCAATGCCCGATTCAGCGGTGGCACCTGGTGATAGGATTTTTCAAGTTCTTTTCGAATCTCTTCCGGAAATATATCGGATTCAAAACTGAGCTGCTGGGCGATTTTAAGCGCCGTGCCCTTGAGCAGGCTCAATCCCTGGAAGAGAATATCCGCGCTCTCCCGCTTGACCCGCAGTTTGGCCGCATCCTTTCCATCGCCATCCAGAAAAGGTTTTCCGGCCAGGTATTTCAGCATTTTTCCGCCAACCTTGATGGCGGTTTTTCCCCCGGCAATGGAGCGTTGCCATTTATTTTCCGGAATCCCGGTCCGCATGGATACCTCCCATAAATTCACGTTTGACGGCATGGGCCATGTCCACATGATTTTTCAGGTTAGGAAGTTTGCTGAGAATATGGGTTTTAAACAACATGACCGCCAGATCGAACATCTTGTTCACAACACCGGATTTCAAAAGCGTCATCGAAAGATCCAGGCTTTTGTCTATCAGTATACTGGTATCACCGAATCGGGGCGATGTATCGTTCAGCCAGTATGCCAGAACGGCGATGTAATAGTCCCAGAACAATTGAACGACCAGCTCGGAGAAAACAAGCGGGGGCAATTCATCCACTTCCATGGCCGCCTCGAACATATCGCCGACGGCCAGGATGAATTGCCTGCGGATAGGCTCGAACAATTGATAATTCTGACTCAGGGAAAAAAAGACGGTTTTATAGCTCAGCGCCACAAATTCCCGGTCCGGCAGGTACAACTCCAGACTGGTTTCAAAATAGGTTTGTATCTGTTCCTGGAACGTAAAGGTGTTGAAGTTGTCAATGGCCTTGAGTGATGCCGCACAGAGTTGAAAATGATCTTCATAATAGGCGAAAAGGATGGCCTCCTTGGTGGGAAAATAGTTGTAAATAGTGGCATCCCCGACTTCGCTGCACCGGGCGATCTGCCGCATGGTGGCGGCCTTGAATCCCTTATCGATCATCAAGTCCACAGCGGCACGGATAATCTTACGGCGGTTATCCTGTTTTTGCTTCTGAGAGATCTTCATACTGGCTCCAATATAAAAAACTATTTAATAATTGCTGATTTATGATAATTATTGTATAGCAATTACATATAAAGTCAAGCCATTTTATACAGGAGGTATCAAAACATGATTAATATCTGCAAATTCACTTTTGTCGAAAAATTCAGTTCACAATTCGCTTATAACGCAGGGGTGATCGTGGCCGCATATGGTTTATACCTGCACCATGTTACGCTTGCACTTGCCTATCTGCTGTATGCATATGTCAGCATTTTTTTGCTGGTCCGTTATACCATATGCCCGAGATGCCTGCATCTGCTTGTGGCCGGCGATTGCCTGAACCTGCCGCCTTCGATCATGAAACGGATTATTTCAAAAAACAGGAGGGGACCGTTGGATCTGACTGAGAAAGTCATTTTTGTTTCGGCATTGTATGGTACATTGATTATTCCGTTATATTGGCTCAGCTCACATTTTTTTCTTTTATGCCTCTTCATCGTCCTGTTCGGCGGCAATCTGGTCTATCTGAATACCTATTTTTGCCGGAATTGTGCCAATCAGGAATGCATACAGAATCGAAACGACAACTTAAATGTAAAACCGATATAATTCACAACACACCAAACAATGGTGATTCGGGGGGAAATATGAAAAATCTTATTGTCTTCACCCATCCTTATGAGAAAAGCTATTGCTCGTCCATACTACAGCACATTGTCCGTGATTTTAGAACAAAACATCAGGATGTAGATATTATTGATTTGTATCAGGAGGGATTTAATCCTGCACTGGATAAGGAAGCGCTATCGCTATACAAACATGGAAAATTCTCAGATCCAAAGGTCGGCAAATTTCAAAAACTAATCAACGAATCCAATCACCTGCTGTTCATTTTTCCGGTCTGGTGGTATGATCTACCTGCAATTTTGAAAGGATTTCTGGATAAAGTGTTTTTAAAAGACTGGGCCTATGAAGATTCAAAATCTGGATTACCCAAAGGCAAACTGACATTCATAAAAAAAGCGACGGTTATCAGCACTATGAAATCGCCGGGGTGGTATTACTGGTTAATGTATAGAAATTCCATCAAACAGAGTTTTATCCGGGGCACCTTGAAATTCTGCGGCATAAAAAAAATCCGATGGATTAATATTACCGATATTGAAAATATCAGTGATGAGGACAGAAAAAGATGGTTAAAACGGATAAGCCGGGCCATTGGCCGGCCTTAAGCTTTCTTTGAATACCACGAAGGAGAATGAAAAGATGATTGATTCCCACAGCTTTGGTAAAATGATCATCGACGGCCGTCAATTCCGATCCGATCTGATCATCTTTCCGAATCACCAGATAGCGGAGAACTGGCACCGACACGCAGGGCACCTGCTGATTTATGAGGATATCAGTGATCTGGTTGCCGAAGGGCCGGAATATATCCTCGTCGGTACAGGTGTGGGCGGAATGATGCGGGTTGACCGCGAACTCGAAGGCCTGTTGCAGGAGTTGAAAATCAATCTGATTTCAGCGCGCAACGCAAAGGCCGTAAAAAAATACAACGAATTGCACCAGGGCCATCAGATCGGCGCTTGTTTTCATCTCACCTGTTAATACATAAAATTGTTATTGTTTTAAATTTGAAAACATGTACTACACCAATCCGGCTTCACTCAACGGTCTCCTGTCCAGTATGCGATTTGGACTGAACGTGGACAGATCGAGTTTGTGCGGGTTCCGGAGGATGAGTTCCGACAGATACCGTCCCACGGCCGGGGCCTGCTGGAGACCGTGACCCGAGAACCCGTTGGCCAGATAAAACCCTTTGAGTTCGGGCCATTCGCCGAGGATGGCATTGGAATCCAGGGTATTTACGGCATAGAGGCCTGCCCAGCCCCGGACCAGTTTCAGGGCTTCGAACGCCGGTACGAATTCCGCCAGTTCAGGCCATAAGACCTCCATGAACCGTTTGTCGTCCCATGAAAAATTGAATCCCACCGGATCTTCGGTCATGGATTTTCCCAGCAGAATTAACCCACCGGTTTCGCTTCGAAAAAACAATCCGGACGGCAATACGGTGAGGGGAAGCGGCCCATCGGGTTTTACCTGGGTATCCAGCGCGAAAACCTGTCGGCTCACCGGCTGCACCGGCAGCCGCACTCCGGCCGTCTCAGCTAGCCGGCTACACCATGCGCCGGCGCAATTGATGACGATTTCAGCGGATAAGTCTTCACCGGATGCCAATGAGACACCCTGTACAATGTCCCCTGATCTGCTAATGGTGGTGATTTCGTCCTGGATAAACAGCGCACCCAATGATTTTGCCTTGGCCTTGTATCCGGCGAGCACCGCATAGGCATCGAAATGACCGTCCTTGGCGCCGTATGTGCCCCCGCCATAAGGAGATGGATCGTACAATGGATATCGTTCCCCTATGGTCCGACTATCCCACCATTCAATATCGCATCCCAGTTTTTTCTGCATCCCGTATGCTTCGGCAGCGGCGGCATGGTTTTTATCATCGAATAAAAAGAGATTCCCCTCCCGGCGATAAGCGATGGCCGGTTTGCGGTCCTCAACCACCATATCCTCTTCAAAGGTTTCCAGTTTTTCAAAGGCGTATTGTGAAATCCGTACATTTTCCTCAAGGCTGAACTGAATGCGTACATTGGCCATGGATAAGGTGGTGGACGCGCGTTCGTAGGCCGGATCTTTTTCGACCACCGCCAGCTTCAGTGAAGGGTCTGATTTCATCAGGTAGTAGGCCGTGGCGCATCCCATGATACCACCGCCGGCAATAATAATATCGTATGTGTTCTGTTCCATGGAATCCCTCCTTATATAAGTTCGATGGTCGTGTTTTTTTATAAAATCATCATAAGTATTTTTATGGTATACCACTGAAACATCAGTGGTCAACAAAAATTTCCGATTTACGGTTCTCCCGGGTTTTCCCTTGTTTATTTGTCGACGATTATTGAGGTAAGCTTAAATATTTACTGCGGATGCGATCAAAGTGACTCACCAGGTGCTCCCGGCGGGTCCGGCCGGCGGCCTCCGGATCCTTTGCCATCCAGGCCCGGCGGGTGTGTTCCAACTCTGCCGAGAAGCCTTCAACCACCTCGGTCCACTCCCCGCGGTCCAATGTGGCATACCATAACCGCTGGGTCAGGTCGTACAGCCGTCGCGAAATCGCTTCCAGTACCGGGTTATCGGCGGCTTCAAATAAAAGATCACGGAACTCGCGGTCGAGACGGGTAAGCTGAATTTTATCCTTGCTGTCCAACAGGCTTGAACAGGTGTCGTGTATGCCGGCCAACCGGCTCAGATGATCCGTGGTAATCTGTTCGGCAGCCAGCTTGCCCACCAGGGCTTCGATTTCAAATCGAACCTGATAGGCATTCATCATCTTGGGAAATTCGATCTGGGTAACCATGGTACCGGTTCGCGGCAGTATACGCACCAAATCATCCCATTCCAGGCGGTTGAGCACCTGACGCAAAGGGGTGCGGCTTACACCGAACTCTTCGGCGAGCATCTTTTCATTTAATATTTGGCCCGGTTGGTAGTCGAAGACCAGGATACGGTGTTTGATAGTGTGGTAAATTTCAGTATTCATGGGAAGCGGTCAGCCTGGTGAGGGGTTAAATTTCACGGCACACTATCGATATATATCTCCAATAGCACCGGCGGTGCAATCCTCTCCGTGAAAAATCATTATCCGGACCCTGATGCTGCCGCCTGCTCCGTCACGGCCTGCACCGTCTTTTCCATGGCCGCCATCAGTTTGCGGGTGCTGGGACCGGGAACACCGCCACCGATGGTGCCATCATTCACCTGAACCACGGGCACCAGCCCTTTGTTGGTACCGGTGATGAAGACTTCATCCGCATTCAGCAGTTCAGCCTCGTTCAGGCTGCGGATTTCCACCTCAAACATATTGTCCGCCAACTCCAGGATAACCCTGCGGGTCACACCGGAAAGAATTTTTTCACCCGGTGTCACCAGCCGGTTGCCCACAAATGCGAAAATATTGCTGGTGGTCCCTTCCAGTATTTGTCCGTTGCCGTCCACATATACGGCCTCGATGGCATTGACCTTCCGGGCCTCTTTAAGGGCCAGGGTGGCGGAAATATAGTCGATGCTTTTGGCCCCGGGAATGGTGCGGGTGGAGGGCATGGTGACAATTTTAACCCCTTTTTCATACCACCACCGGGGCAGAGATGGTGTCGGGGATATCAGCACCAGGAGGCGCGGGTTGCCCTGGGGGGTAATAAAATCCGGGCTCGATCCGGCTGTAATCACCATGCGGATATTGGCCTCTTCAAGATCATTGATCGCCAGAATCTTGAGGGCAATACCCGTGATATCCGCAACCGTCCAGGGGACTTCCAGTTGGACCTCTTTTGCCGAATTCAACAGCCGTTCCACGTGTTCCTTTAAAAAAAACGGTTTGCCGTTATAGGTGCGCAGGAGGTCGAACACACCGAATCCACGCAAAATGGCCAGATCATCCACGGGTATAACGGCCTGATCTGCCCGGACATATTTTCCGTCAACATAGTAGGTAAGCAAGGGTCAACTCCTCAATTTGATATACGATTTGATAACGGGTCATTGATTCCAGCCCATCTGCAACAGCGATCTTCTAATATGGGTGAACCGTAAAAACAAGACCGAAATGGAAAATTCCACTGCAGCAAGTCGCGACGAATAGACATCCTAATATAGTTCAGAAGGAATCAACGGCCACCAGCAGAAGGATAATAATCCCATCTCAATTTGACGGAAGGAAGTGCAGTGACTTGCGGGCAATTACGGAAAATGGCTCGCAGATGCTGGTTCCAGGGGGAATTCGCGGGCGTTTCAATAGCTTTCAGGAAAAATTAATACTTCCAAACCGAACCTTATCATCTCACCGGGGGCGGTTCATTGGTGAGTATCCAGAAAAGGCTGATCTGTCTGATGGCTTCGGCAAATTTCTCGAATTCCACCGGCTTGACCACATAGGCATTCACACCAAGGCCGTAACTCTCGACAATGTCCTGATCTTCTTTAGATGAGGTCAGCACAACGATGGGTATCTTCCTCAGTTCTTTGCTGTGTTTTACCTCACGAAGAACATCCAACCCACTCATTTTCGGCATTTTCAAATCCAATAGCACAACGATGGGATCGATTTTTTCACGATCGACATATTTTCCTTTACAATATAAATAATCCAGAGCTTCGGCACCATCACGGGCAACGACAACCCTGTTGGCCAGATTGTATTCCTCAAGAGCGGCCAGGGTCAGCTCTATGTCCCTTGCATCGTCCTCCGCCAGTAAAATTTTTCTCATTCTCATATATGGTACCGTTTTAAATTTGCTTCGGGACAGCCCCGACAATTGGTTTTACAGTGAATCGCCGAAAGTTAGCCGGCAAATACTCCGAATAGCTTGATGCGTTTTTCATGTCGAATCCGATATCATTGCCGCTGATACAAGGTGCGATATCAAAAATCCCCCCACCAGTCAATTTGCAGCGCCGATGATGACTGCCTTCTTTTCGCCCGAGTACTTGGCAGCGTTAAAAACCGGGTGGGATTGAAAAACCCGTTTTACGAGTTGCCTCTCAGTCAGCACCTCCCCGGCCAGCGACACGAATGTATATGTATGGTACAATGATACGCTTTTAATCGAATGTCAAACAACGGCATATTATAATTTCAAATGATAAAATCCAAATACCAGATGGCGGAATGCTGTCGATTGATCTTCACTTTTATGATCAAAGCGATCCTTAAAAGTGGATAGCATACCGCCATTTGACATTGGTGCTTTGTCATTTGGCATTATAATTGTGCCTTGTATCAGTGCATACCAGCAGTCTAGAGTATCTGATGCCATACAAAATATTCGTTAGCCCTGTGTTCCCCCCCAGGGCATATTGACAAACCAAGCATTTTCAGGCATATGGAATACAGCCTGACTTATCAAACTCGGGGACTTCCGGTAGCTAGCGCTACCTCATATTGAATGGTAATATCATTGTTCAATCATTTCAAATACAAGGCAAAGGGTCAGCGTTTCATGTCCTTCTCCACTCATTTCAGAGAAGCCTGAAACACTCATCGGCATGCAACAATCGGTGGGGAATTACCCTCCCCAACAGGTACACGGGCATCAGCAGCACCGACATGTGGGCGGAAATACGCCGGTTTGCAACGCGTGGCGCCACACAGTGCCGTCGTCGTTTTTCATGCTTGATTTCCGGCAAGTCACACCCATTTGGCGAACAATGTGACGGCCGGATGATATAAATCACATAAAAACTTTATTATAAGCGATAATATACCGATACTGTATTGTACGAGCACGATTATTAAATGTGTTCATTTGGCACAACATCCGCGGTTTTAAAATCCGGATTATTTTGAAGAGACGCTGTGCGGGCTCTCTGATCACTTTCTCATGTACCAAAACACCGGCGTTGTCGACCAGGCGCGCCATCCCAATTGACCTCGACTGCATATGCCCGCACCACAACACCCATTACGACGGCAGCCTTAAATGACTACCGACAATCGTTATCGGACATTATTATAGGAGCCCTGGTAAAGACTATGCAATGCCTGAACATTCTCATTGTGGAAGATAATATACTGGATGCGGAGTTGGAAGTTGGAGAGTTGAAGAATGCCGGCTTTGACTGTCACTGGGATTGTGTGGAAACCCCATCGGATTTTATAGGTAATCTGAACAAACAAAAATATGACATTATCCTGGTTGACAACAATTTACCGGCATTTGACGGCAGGTCAGCCCTTAATATGTTCCTGAAACTCGGTCTGGAAATACCTTTCATTATCATTTCCGGCACCATCGATGAAGAAACCGCCATAGAATTATTGAATGCCGGTGCCACCGATTATGTGCTCAAGGACAGGCTGACAAGACTTACCCCGGTTGTCCACCGGGCACTGAAAGAGAGCCGGGAGCGACAAAAGCGGGAAACGGCTGAAACCGCCCTGAAAGAGAGCGAAAAACGCTATCGCCTGCTCTTTGAGAAGGCCCGCGATGCTATTTTTATTTTGGAAGCCAATGGATCCAACGCCGGCCGTATTATTGATGCGAACCAGGCCGCCGCCGTTATGCACGGATATTGTCGGGAAGAGTTGCTCGGTATGAAAATCTCCGCCCTCGACGCACCCAGAGATGCTGAGAAAATGATGGATCGTATTGACCGGACAAAGGAGAATCGATGGATAATGGAAGAATTACAACATGTTAGGCGAAACGGCACCCAGTTCCCCGTCGAAATCAGCGCCGGTATTCTAACCGACGGAGATAAGAAATATATCATGGCCATCGACCGTGATATCACCGAGCGGAAAAAACGGGAAGAGGAATCCAGAAAAATCGAGGAAAACCTGCGGCAGGCGCAGAAAATGGAGGCGCTCGGTACTCTTGCCGGTGGTATCGCCCACGATTTCAATAATATTCTATTCCCCATTGTCGGTTATACGGAATTGTCGCTTCAGAATATGGAAGACAATGACCCAAACAAGGCCAACCTGGATCATGTACTGAAGGCCTCCAACCGGGCCAGCGAACTGATCAGCCAGATCCTCGCTTTCAGCCGGCAATCCGAACAAGCCTACCGGCCGGTCAATATACGCCACATCCTGAAGGAAGTCCTCCAGTTTTTAACGTCTGCTATCCCAAGCAATATACGGATCACCCAAACCATTGAATTCAAGGACTGTGTGGTAATGGGAGATCCCGGCCAACTGCATCAAATTATCATGAATCTTTGCGTGAATGCTTACCAGGCCATGGAAGAAACAGGCGGTGAACTCGATATCGTTCTCTCGACCCAAACCATCGGCCACAAGGATCTCAAGTTGACGCCGTTTCTGTTGCCCGGTGAATATGTGACGCTGAAGGTCAGTGATACGGGTACCGGCATCGGCCGGGCCGAACTGGAGCGGATTTTCGATCCCTATTTTACCACCAAAGAGAAGGGTACCGGACTAGGGCTGGCCACGGTCCAATCCCTGGTGAAGCGGTTGAAAGGTCATGTGTTCGTCGAGAGTGAAGTGGGGACCGGTACGGTATTCAACGTTTTTGTGCCGCTGGAAGACGAACCGGAAGCCGCCGTTGAAGCCGATCAATATGTCCCGGTGTCCATCGGCACGGAACATATCCTGGTGGTGGATGATGAAAAAGAGATCATCCAGTTGATTGAAGCCGCACTGGGCCGTCATGGATATCAGACCACCGGGTTTACGGACAGTACCCGGGCGTTGTCGGCATTTAAGAAGGCGCCGTCCACTTTTGACCTTTTAATCGTGGACTACATCATGCCGGAAATGAACGGGATGCAACTGGCGAACCAGATCAGCACCATTCGTCCGGATCTGCCGATAATCCTGTGCACGGGGTTCAGCAACAAACTCAACACGGACAACCTGAGTTCCGTCGGCATCCGTGAGCTGATCATGAAACCTGTGGTCATCCGCCAATTGGCCGAAAAAATTCGAAAGACCCTGGATGAATCCCAAATATAACCAGCAAACCAAAGCGAGGCCCAAAACAAATCAACGATTAAATGTGGAGGCTAATGATGTGTGATCTAATGCGATCCGTTTCCGGTAACTACCACCCCGTTAATTTCCCGGTTGTTAAAAATG
>JABDIN010000113.1 GCA_013003715.1 Desulfobacteraceae bacterium
CCGCATCATTTGATCTTTGACCCTTAACACCACCGTCTTGAACGGCATGAAACGGTACGGCATCAACGCCAAACAAGACATTGAAATCAACGGGTGTCCGACGGATGCAGCTGATTCCAAGTCCCGTTCGTAAAAGATTTTCAGCTTCGCTTGAAATCCTCTTTTCGCAGACCCAGCTGTTTCATTCTACCGTACAACCCCCGGGGATGAATTCCGGCCAGGCGGGCGGCATCATCGATCCGTCCACGGGTTTTTGTGAGCGCCTGCTGCAGGTAGAAACGATCAAGCTTGTCCAGAATCTCCTGCCGGACTTCGGACAAGGTTTTACCCGACATATCCATGGAGCTGAAATCCAATTCATTGGTCGGTTTTTCCGCCCTCTGGTTTTTTATTTGAAAGGCCTGGGGCAATTCCGCCATGCCGATTTCATCGGACTTGCACAGCAGCATGGCGCGCTCAATCACATTCATCAATTCACGCACATTGCCCGGCCAATCGTATTGGCAGAGGGATTGAAGCATCTCTTCTGACACCTTGTTGATCTCACGACCAATTTTGTATCTGAAATGGGTCGTGAACCGCCGGACCATTGTGGGGATATCTTCCGGGCGGTCCCTGAGAGGCGGAATGGTGAGCAGCAAGACACTGAGCCGGTAGTAAAGATCCTGCCGGAAAGCACCTTGGGTAATGGCCTCTTCAAGATTTTTACTGGTGGCCGCAATGACGCGAACATCGAGTTCGATTATATTTTCACCGCCAACCGGTTTTATTTCGAAATCCTGTAGTACGCGGAGCAGTTTAACCTGCAGGTGGGCTGGCATTTCACCGATTTCGTCGAGGAAGATGGTTCCCCCATGGGCGAGTTCAAAGGCGCCGCGGCGGTATCGCATGGCTCCGGTGAAGGCGCCTTGCTCATGACCGAAGAGCTCACTCTCTAGCAATTGATCCGGTATTGCGGCGGTATTGACAGAGATGAAGGGCCCCACCGAACGCGGTCCCTGGTCATGGATGGCCTTGGCCAGGTGCTCTTTTCCCACGCCTGTCTCCCCGATGAGCAGGATGGGCGAGTCGCTGGGGATCACCTGGTGAACCTCCTCCATAAATATTTTCATGGGCTGACTTTCCGTCACGAAATCGGAAATTTTGGGTTCCACCATGCCTCGCCGGTCATAGCGCTTTCGCTGAATGAACTGTCGACGCGAATCCAGCGCTGCCTGGACAGCTTCGTACAGGTTTTTTTTGGATATGCCCGTATACAGAACGACATCGGCCCCGGCAGCCGCCAGTTCGGCATGTTCTTCAGGGGAGTTGCGGCCATAGAGCACTACGGTGGTGGGATTCTCAGGCAAATCATTCAACATGGCGATTCCCTCCTCCACAGGGGTAAGAATGAGGGATTCACTGACGATGATAACATCGCAACCACTGCGCATGACCTTCTGCCAGACCGACCGTGAATGTCCGAGGGACTCCAACCGCACATCCGCATCTGCAAGCGATTTTTTGAGATATTCATGAATGTCGGCATCCTGAACGGCCAATCCCACCCGGATAATCATTTCAGCACCTTTTTCGGTATATTTTTACTGTTTAACCAGGATTGCTCGTGAAAGCAAAAGGGATAAATCGGTAATTCTTTGCTTAAATACAAATCCTGTTCAGTTGCGATTGAAATCGCTGTCTGAAGACGTGTCTACCGGATTTTAATTTAAGTAATTTACCGTTTATTCTACCTGCTTTTTTCAGGATCTGCCACGGAAAAGTCGATTTTTGGTATTCAAATACCGAAAAAATCCATTTCCGGTATTTGGATACTTTTTTATGTGGTGATATTTACGTCTCCTGAATCATAAACCATAAAATTCATTCATAATAACGGCGCGTTAACCAGTAAGACGCTTCTGGCATAAAAGCTGCATTGGCCTGCTATGGCATTGATGTTATTTCAACGACATAACATGATTGTAAAGGGCAGAAAAATGAGTCCATCGGATATTGAAGATCAATTCGAAGACGAATCGTACCCGAAATTGAAAATCAAACACAGGCGACCGCTCAAATCCTACGATGAATCCGTGGAAGACAGCGACCATAAAAAAAAACGATCCGGAAAACGATTCCATCGCCAGACAACGCTCAAAGATGAATTGTGGGAAGATAATATAAAACCGCGCTCCCGCAAATAAGGCTACGAACAGTGAGTGGCGGGCAAATTACCGGGCAACCCCGGTCCACACGGTATCAGACCGCAACGACCGGAAATCCAAGTCAAAAAAACTAACGCTGACACAATGGAGAAAGAACATGTCTGTACAGACGATCATCGACAACAGTATACCGGGACCGAACCATGACATTGTTCAGGCCGCTATCGACCGGAAGGTATGGGGAATTGCCTCATCCATCGATATATATGATTGCGATCCGGACATAATACGCAATGCGGAAATCATACGGCAGTTTGTTGTCGAGCTATGCGACCTCATTGAAATGAAGCGATTCGGTGAAACACAGGTTGTCCATTTTGGAGAAGACGAGCGCGTGGCCGGATATTCCATGGTGCAACTCATTGAAACCTCGCTTATTTCAGCCCATTTCGCCAATTTGACCAATACGGTTTACCTGGATGTATTCAGCTGTAAACCCTATGATCCCGAGATAGTCCGGACATTTTCCCAGGCTTTTTTCGAGGGCACCCATAGTGCCCTGAATGTAACCCTGCGCCAGTAACCAATTAGGAGGTAGCCGGTGGTCGACATTTCCATGACAACTGATCTTGAATTCGGTGAACGCCTCTGGCGGCAATGTTGGCCACAGCGGCAATTGTTCGATCTCTGGGTCGTCAGACGCTGTTTTCAAGATCAATACAACCATGAGCCTTATTTTTTGTATGCCCGCCAGGCCAACTCAATTCGGGGCATGCTGGCGTTGAGCTGGATTGAGGACAAACAATACTTCGGACATTTTCCCGGAGAATTATGGCAGGGGCGGACATGGCTGGAACAAAACCGGCTCATCGCATCAAATCCGGACATCGCCCTGGATCTGATGGATGCGATCCCGGCTGCTGAAGATATCCGATATCTCGATGCAACGGGGCTGCCCGCAAATGACCCGTGGATAATGGCGGACGACACCGGATATCTGTTTCACCCCCCGCAATATGATTATTCATTTGACACCTACTTCCACTATTTTTCGGGTAAGCGACGCAAAGCATTACGTCAGGAGCTGGATCACCTGGCATCCCCGGGGGTGGAATACCGTTATAATTGCCTCTCGGACCTTGATAAGATGTTCCGTTTAAATCTGGAGTACTACGGCGAGTGGTCCTATTTCCGGGACAACCGGTTTCTGCGGGCGTTTGAAAACCTGGCCGCCTGGCTGTCAGCACAAAATCTTTTGAGGGTGACCACGGTTATCATCGGCGGCAGAATCGCGGCCGTGGATATGGGGGCGGTCTGGAACTCGACTTATACCTTGCTGGCCGGGGGCACGGACCCGACGTTTCCAGGGGTTGCGAAATTGATCAATTTTCACCATATGGCCTGGGCATGCAACCAAAAGCTCGCCGAAATCGACTTTCTTTGCGGTGACTTTAACTGGAAAAAGCGCTTTCACCTGTTTCCCCGACCGCTTTTCGTCATCCGGAACCGTCATCAGGACATCGGTCGTATTGATCTTGTCGAAAACCAGCGAGCGGCCTGTGCTGTCTAGACGAAAAACACTGATCGTCGGCACCACCGATGACTATATTCAATGGATCCGGCAACTTCACCCCAAAACGTGTTTATTTCTCACGGACCCGGCTGTTCGCTGCCGGGAGAATGGGTCCGGCAACTCCACGGATGAAATTCTATGGCACCTGGCCGACTATGAGGGTGCCCGGACAGCCCTGGATCAATATTTGCGCAGGCATAATTGTCGACTCGACGGGGTGGCCTGTTTTGACTGCGAATCCATGGAGCTGGCCGCGGTAATTGCCCACGCCTATGGATTACCCTACCCGACGGTGCAAGCCGTCAACAATTGCCGGAACAAATACCTTACCAAATTTATCTGGAAATACCACGATCTGCGAACCCCAAGGACCCGGCAATTGACGACGGTGGGGGATGCGATTGCAGCGCTTGATGAGTTCGGCGGAATCTGTGTGCTGAAACCCGCCACCGGCAGTGGCAGTGAGTTGATTTTCAGTTGCGCGGACAGGGACCAGTGCCGCACAAGTTTCCTTAGCATTCAGGATGGCTTGCGGAAACGATCGGACAGCCGACTTTACCACCCCGGTGACGTAAATCCGGGGATGATTCTAGCCGAAGAATTCATCGATGGAGAAGAATATAGTTGTGACTTTATCGTTGAGAAAAACCAGGCCCGCATTATCCGCCTTACCCGGAAAATCATTAGCGACCATGGTCCGTTCGGAACGGCTTTCGCTTATCTTGTCCCCACCGAACTGCCACCCGAAATTTCCTCATCCGGGTTTAACCGGATCCTTTTCCGCAGTGCCTTTGCCCTTGGTATAGACCGCGCGATCTGCATGCTCGATTTTAAAATCGACAATGGTCGTATTGTTTTTTTGGAGCTCGCCCCACGACCCGGTGGTGACTGCATCCCCTTCCTGTTGAGGCATGGTTATGGGCTGGATATATTATTGCTGCTGGTGGATTTTAGCCGGCAACGTCCTTTGAAAAAATACCTGCCCCGGTTTCCTTTCACGTATCTACTACAAAAAGAGGGGCCAGGACCGGGGCCATTTATCGGCCTGAGGCTGCATGCTGCGCAGAGCGGGGAATTAAAGACAATTGATACCACATACCTGCTCGAAGATCCCCGTGTGAAGAAGATACATTTCATCCGCAAGCCAGGGCATCGGGTAACCTTGCCACCGGACGACTACGCGTCCTGGCTGCTGGGACATGTGATTTTCATACCGGTATCCGGTATTGATGCGGCGGCACAATGTTATGATTTATCTACTAAAATAAGGGTTTCCATACTCCCGACGGATTGCATCAATGAAGCCGGAAATAATACATTTGACCAGAAATCAGGGGATACGACAACCACCCGTGCTCTCCCGATCTGAGTTGCAGGGTGTTGTAAGCGGCTATCTGGAAAGGCGGCAGGATTATCTTGACATCGCCGCCAAAAACCAGGTTCCCCTGTATTTACTGGAATCACAAATACTAAGGGCGCGCGCGCGCCGATTCAAACAGGCTTTCGAAGATTCCGTGGCCGGCCCCGTGTCGGTGTACTACGCCGTCAAAAGTAATAATCATCCGGAAGTCGCCCGGATACTGCTTGAAGAACATTTTGGACTCGATGTGTCCAGCGGACAGGAACTGGAAGTGGCCTTGGGCCTTGGTGCCGAACACATCATCTTCAGCGGCCCCGGGAAAACAGATAAGGAACTTTCATTGGCGGTTCAATATGCCAGCCGTGTGATCGTCCTTATGGACAGTTTCGGTGAACTGGAACGGCTGCGAAACATCACCTCCTCATTAAATAAGGATGTTCGATGCGGTGTGCGGTTGATGTTCAATGCCAAAGGGCTCTGGTGCAAATTCGGTATACCGACAACCGATCTGGGGGCATTCTGGAAGGCGACCGGGCGTTGCCGGCATATTCAACTGACCGGATTGCAGTTTCATTCAAGCTGGAATCTCACGGCCACTGCCCAAATCAACTATATCCAGGATCTGTCGGAAGCGCTCGACCAGCTTTCCGAATCTCAAATCAGCCGTCTGACATTTATCGATATAGGCGGCGGTTACTGGCCGGAACAGGGCGAGTGGTTGCAACCGGCAGGAACCGTTGCGGGTAAAATATTGGATGCATTGGGGCAGGGTGATGAGGGGGATGACCGTCATTACCATCTGCCGGCCATTTCCATCGAAGAATTTGCCCGGCAACTCGGCGAAGCTGCAGACACCTATATTTTCCCGCGAATGCATTGCCGGATTTGCCTGGAACCGGGTCGTTGGATCTGCAATGATGCCGTACAATTATTGATATCGGTGGTGGATAAAAAGGCACCGGATCTGGTGATTACCGACGCGGGTACCAACGCGGTGGGCTGGGAAAGATTCGAAACCGACTATTTTCCGATACTCAATCTGACACGGCCATCTCTCTCCGAACGCCGGTGCCGCATTCTGGGGTCCCTATGCACCCCCCACGATGTCTGGGGTTATGCCTATTTTGGAGAAGACATTCAACCTGGCGATATCTTAATGATTCCGGCCCAGGGCGCCTATACTTACAGCTTAAGGCAACGGTTCATCAAGCCCCTACCAAAGCTGATAAAGATCTGATCTGCCACCAAACCCGGTGGATCCATCGTAAAAAGGTGAATTCCAACCTATAATTGAGGAAACAGGTAATATTACAATTATGAACAAAGCTGAAGTATTCGGTATACTTAAACGCCGATGATCATCCTCGGACAGCGTAGATCAGGGGGATCCTCTGGTTTTATCTCCTCATTTACCTTTTATTTCCTCATTTTTTCTGATATTAACGGCGCCGCTTCCGAGAAAGCTGAGATCTGATGACTTTTGATACCGTGTCAGATCACAATCAGATGCATATCATATTGAATATATACACTTTCTCAATCGTGATGCCAAGATTTATTGTCTCCCTGTTCCGTCTTTAATTCAGGCGCATGCCAGATACCATTGTGAGTAAAATTGTACAGGAGTGTTTATGGACGAAAAAGACATCCAATATTTCCGCCAGCTTCTGCAAACCGAACTGGACGGATTGATGCATAAGGGTAAAAACACCGTGGTGGAGCTGACCATGGATGCCTCTGATACCGAAGCGGATCCTCTGGATCGCGCATCACGCGAATCAAGCCAGAATAATACGCTTCGCTTTCGCAGCCGGGAAAGCCGGCTGATCAAAAAGATAAAACAGAGCTTGCAATCCATTAAAGACGGCACATATGGTATTTGTGAAGATTGTGAGGAACCGATTCCCATTGCCCGGTTGAAATCGCGTCCGGTCACCAGTTTTTGTATAAGCTGCAAAAATAAAAGGGAGGCGCGTGAAAAGATTATGAGACTTTAAGAAATCCGCGATATATAAAGAATTTTGGCTCGACATAACCATTAACGTACAATAACCGGAGGTAAGGTAAATGAATAAACGCGAATTAGTGATAGAAATGTCAAAAGAAGTGGGTACCCAGGACGCTGCTCAAAAAGCCCTGGACAGTTTCATGAAACATGTTTCTGCGGCCTTGAAATCAGGCGACCCGGTAACATTGACCGGTTTCGGAACATTTAAAACCGTGGATCAGAAACCACGAGACGGCAGAAATCCGCAAACCGGCGAAACCATCAGGATCCCCGGCGGACGCAAAGCGCGTTTCACACCCGGGAAACGGTTGAAGGAATCTGTCAATTAGGCTCAATCACATAAGGGTGCCCGGGAAGCGCAATTTTCCGGGCACCCCGCTTTTCCGCTAAACTCCCCCGCCGACAATGGCTTTTTCTCACCTCAGCGTATTAGCCTTGAATCATTACATTATCATATCCACCGCTGGCCAAGCTCCGCAGACACAAAAAAAGGGCATACCGCTATATTTCAACAGAATGCCCTTCTTTGTTGTTTTATGGAATTAGATTACGGTGACGTTTTCAGCTGCCGGGCCTTTAGGACCCTGGACAATCTCAAAACTGACACGATCGCCGTCATTCAAAGACTTGAAACCGGAGCTGTTGATCGCTGAATGATGTACGAAGACATCGGGGCCATCATCTTGCTCGATAAAACCGAAGCCTTTGCTGTTGCTAAACCATTTAACTGTGCCGTTAACCATAGTGGCGTCCTCCTTTCACTAAAATTATCATAGCTTCAAACTTCAGGATGCCACAGTGGAACTGGTAACCAACCTTTAGTAATGAAACCGACCCGCCAATCAAGACCGGGCCTTTGCAGATTAAGGCCAGAATATAACACGTATTGCAAGTTTGGCAAATGTTTTCTTGCATTTTCTTTCCTGTTCTGGATAATTATCCTTTACCTATTAAAATCAGACGGTTTTCAAAAAACGTTCCGACACCTCTGACTTGCGTATAAGACCAGGAGTATCGTTTATGAGTAAAGCCCCACCACCGCAGACCACAGACGAATGGTTTGAATACGGACGCGAATGCTTTCACAAGCCGGATGGCATCAATGCCGTCAAGGCTTTTGAACGGGTCATTGCCGACGACCCGGCATACCGTTCGGAGGGTGGCGACAATCCCTATTTTTATCTGGGGAAGATCCATGAGGTGGAGGGCAACCTGAAAGCCGCCATCCTGAACTACACCCGTGCTCTGGCCGTTGACCCCTATGACGAGGAGAGTTATATCGGCAGGGGCAGCTGCTATACGGTCACACGACAGCACCAGGAAGCCATTGCGGATTTTACAAAAGTACTGCAGTTTACGGCGGCCCAACGCAAGGCGCCACGCCAGCATCTTTTGTATGCCATCGGAGAGAATTACCGGCTGAGCCGGCAATGGGACCAGGCATTGCTGTGGGGCAAAAAAGCCCTGGCGGTAGACCCGCTGAACTTCCGTATCCAGGAATTGGTCAAGGAAGCCAATGCGAATCTAAAAGGCTGAAACTGGAAGCGGTAGGCACCCACTGTTATTACCTGAATCTTGCATGAAAATTAATGAGAAAGAATTAAAACCATTGTTTATATGGGCTAACATTGAATTTTAGAGGATTTCAATATTACCTGTATGGAGATGTCAGCCGGCCGTCATTTATCCTCCGGATCTCCTATCGCCCTTAAAATACGGTCCACGGCATCGTTGATGCCATTATCCGGGGATATTAAAGCCAGGGCACCAAGGTTCAGAGCGGAAATCTTCTCTTTTTTGGAAAACGTTCCAATCATCACCACCACAGCATCGGTGGCCCCCTGCCCATCCAAAGCGGCTTTGATCTCAGATGTCCGTGCGATGGGATCATCATCGCCGGTGATCATGCCCACAACGTGGACGTCATTTTCCACGGCCATGCGGGCAGCCCCTTGAACGGACATATCCAGCGGCCCGACGTCCACGTCAAAGCCCCTGTCAGCCAGATCCGACGCGACTTTTCGAATGACCCGTCCTTGATCCCCGGCATTCAAACCAAAGACCAACATCCGTGGCCGCCGTCCCGTTTTGTGATAAAATTCAAGGCTTTTCGTCTGAAATTGCCTGACTTTTTTTTGATTCAACCTCATCTCCGCTTGTGAATGTCCGGCTGCTTTCCGGTGATTTGAAACCTGGGAATTGAAGAACCGCGGTGGAAGCCAAGGGGAATGCAGTCGCCTTCGCGGTTCAAGAGTGCGGATCGACGACCCTTATCAACATCCCATCGATTGACTCATCCTGGACACGGGTTCGCCACACCCTATACCGTTCATTGAAAGCATGATGCAATGGAAAATATCAGCTAAAATAACACTTGACAAAAGTTCGATATCGAACTTTTATGGTGTAAATGAAAACAGACCATATCATCGCTCTCATCGGAAATATCCGGGCCAAAGCGCATAACTTTATTATCGAGGAACTCAACAAAAGGGGGTTAAGCGGTCTGGTGCCATCCCATGGTGCCATACTCAATCTGCTATTTAAAGAAGATTGTATTTCAATGCGCGAGGCGGCACGGCGGATAGAACGTTCCAAATCCACGGTCACCGTGCTGGTCAACAAACTGGTGGATGCCGGATACATCGACAAACGCCAGTCGCCAAATGACCGGCGTATCACCTTGATCGGACTGACCCGGAAGGGCAGAGACCTGGAAACGGATTTCAATGCCATATCCCGGTTGGTGCTGGACCGGACATACAAATCGCTTTCGGAGCATGAAAAAGCATCGGTGGTTCGGGGACTGGAAAAAATCCGCAATAATTGGTGAGCTATGGTTCTCGCGGAGAAAACGAAGAGAAAGGGGAAATATCATGACCAGCGGACCTTATAGCGAACAAGATGTCCTGAATCTTGCGACATCGGCTTATGAACAAGATGAAGCCGGTTTTTCAATTATAACTGGAAAATGCGCGTTAATCGTTATCGATATGCAAGATGAATTTATCAAACCGCACTGGTCTCCTGACTGGGTTCCGGCCGGGACGCGAATGGTCCCGCAACTCAAAGGGTTGATAGACAAATGCCGTCAATTTTCCATCCCGGTGATTTACACGGCTTTTGCCGATACGCATAAGGGTTTCGATCGCCCCGGAAGCATTAAGTTTATGCCCATTGCACATCCGAATGCTGACTATGACCGGTCGCCCTATTTTAAAGACGGCAAAATTTATGATGCGCTTGAACCAATGCCGGACGATATTATCATTTACAAACCGTCATATGGCGCATTCTATGATACACCGCTTGAAACCATCCTTAAAAATATGGAAAAAGACACCCTGATTATCTCGGGGACGCTCACCAATTTTTGCTGCAGCACGACAGCGCGACAAGCCTATGAGAGGGGATATAAAGTGGTTTTCGGCAGTGATGTGACCGCCGCGGATCTGCCGGAGATGCACGAGGCTGAATTGAAGGTAATGCGAAAAGGCTTTGCCAGGGTGATGTCGGCCGCTGAAATTACAGCGGACATTGAAAAATACGGATAATGGACGAATGGTCCTGTTTATTCGGGCCTGATCATCCGATGGAAAAGTACCGGAGCAATGGATATGTCGACACAACATTTTTATCCGAAATATGATATAGGTCAACTCCATCCGGAGTGCGTTGCCGTATTGGAACACGTCGAAAAAGCCGATGAGCCGCCGCTGTCCGCCCTGACACCGGCACAGGCCCGGGAAAGTTTCCTGGAACCATCATGGCTCGGCCCCATGCTGAGGAATATCCGGCTGACCACCTGTGAAGCCCCGGGCCCCAATGGTCCGATACCCCTTCGCATCTATACACCAGATGGCAACACACCTTTTCCATTGATTATATTTTTTCACGGCGGCGGGTTTGTATGTGGCTCCGCTGCCGAATTCGACCCGGTTTGCTCCGGATTGGCTGCAACGTCCAAGGCGGTTGTGATTTCCGTGGACTACCGGCTGGCACCCGAATTCAACTTCCCGGCACCTGTGGAAGATGCCAATGCAGCCGCTGCCTGGATTGCTGAAAACGCCGCACAATTTAAAGTCGATCCGGATAAAATAGCCGTTGCCGGGGACAGCGCCGGAGCGAACATGGCGACGAATGCGGCCATATATGCGCGCAACCATGGTGTTTCCCCATATTGCGCCCAGGTATTGATCTGTCCCTGGGTGGATTTATCCGGCTTGAACACCGACTCTTACCGATGGTTCGGTGACGGTCTATGGCTCTCCACTGAAAACATTCAGTGGTACCGGGATCATTATCTGTCCAATACCGAATTGGGGAAGTCGCCACTGGCATCGCCGCTACTTGAAACGGATCTTACAGGGTTGCCACCGGCCCTTGTGATTTTGGCTGAATTTGATGTGCTGTTCAGCGAAGGTCAATCATATGCCCGGCGCCTGGAATCCGCCGGAGTGCCGGTAGCCGTATCGAATTATAAGGGTATGCTCCATGATTTCGTGGTATTGCCGGGAAAACTGTCAACAGCCAATACGGCCCTGAAGGAAATCGGACAATATCTGATAACCGCCTTTAACAAAAGAACAGGTTAACGTTTATACATCCGACCGCCATTATTCGAAACAATGCAACTTGTTGATTTAAGTCAAAGCATCTTTGGATGTTTCCGTTCAATAAGTATAACTCATCTTCAAATGAAACCGGGTGCGGCCCGCACCTTAACCTTTATGAACTACGAAAAAATGAAGAATTACCATGGCATGGTTCCGGCAAAAATATAAAGACAACATCGATCCCCATGCATTTCCGGGAAACGGCACCTTTGCCCATGGCATTCATCCGCCCCAATGCAAAGATTTGGCGGCGGACAGCCCCATTGAAATCATGCCTATCCCGGACAAAGTGGTCCTGCCGCTGTTGCAGCATATCGGTGGACCGTGCGCGCCGGTGGTCAAGCCCAAGCAGACGGTGAGGGCCGGAGACCTGGTGGGCATGGGTGAAGCCTATGTGTCGGCATCGCTTCATACGCCAATATCCGGTGACGTCCTGAAAATGGCGGTGACGACTCTCGCCAACGGCCGCCACATGCAGGCCATTGTCATTCGCAGCAACGGCGAACAGCGTACGGGTCAGGCGCTTTGGGATATCATGTTCGGCGGCAAATGGCCGCAAAAGGAATATCAGACACTATCGCCGGAGGAGATAAACGCCGCCATTCACGACGCCGGCATCGTGGGGCTTGGTGGCGCGGCATTTCCCACCCATGTCAAGATTGACTCGGATGACCGGAAACCCATTGAAATCCTCATGGTGAATGGATGTGAATGTGAACCTTACCTGACCACGGATTATCGACTGATGGTGGAAGCACCCGATGCCATTGTTGCCGGCACCATGCTGGCGGCAAGGGCGGTGAGGGCGAAAAAAGCCTATATCGGGATTGAAAACAACAAGCTGGAAGCTGTTGAGTCCTTGCGCCGGGCTGCGTCCGGTGCAGGGGTGAAAATCGCGGTGGTGAAAACCAAATACCCCCAGGGCAGTGAAAAGCATTTGATCAAAGGGGTGCTCGGCAAGGAAGTCCCCCTGGGCGGATTGCCGTCGGATATCGGCGTGGCCATGACCAATGTGGCCACGGTCACTTCGGTTGCCAGGGGGGTTATGCGCAATATTCCCTTAACCCACCGGGTGGTAAGTGTTACCGGAGGCGGCATTGTACAACCGAAAAACCTCCTGGTGCCCCTCGGTATTTCCATGGGGGCCCTCATCGCGTATTGTGGCGGGTTGCGTAAAACAGCCGCGCGGATCATTGCCGGCGGCCCCATGATGGGATTTGCCTTCACCAATCCGGATACACCGGTCACCAAAGGCACCAGCGGCATTACCGTATTGACCCATGAGGAGATCCGGCGGGTGGAACAGACCGTGTGCGTGCGCTGCGGCAGGTGCGTCGATGTGTGCCCCATGAACCTGGTCCCCACAAAAATCGCCATGGCCTCACGGCAGAACGACTTTACCCTGGCGCGCAAATACAACATCAATGCCTGTTTTGAATGCGGCTCCTGTGCGTATATCTGTCCGGCCGGATTGCCCCTGGTACAGTTGATTCGCACAGGCAAGGCGCAAATAGCCGGAGCGGGGAGATAAAATGCGGATGGGGTAATGTCCGCCGCCCGGCCCGGATTTCAACCGGGTGTACGTTTTTTTCAACAATCAATAACCCTTGTTGATGCGAGACAACCACATTGAACACCGATATTACTGAGAATAACAGCGGGCCGTTGATTCATGTGGCGCCGTCACCCCATGTTTACAGCACCCAACTGACCACACGGAACATGATGCGCGATGTGCTGATTTCGCTGGTGCCGGTGATGCTGGCCGCATTGTATTATTTCCGATGGCTTGCCGTAAAACAGCTCTTCATCTGCGTGGTGTCGTGTCTGGTGGCCGAGGCGGTATTTACACGCCTTCGGGGGCGGGCCATTTCACTGAAAGATCTTTCTGCTGCCGTCACAGGCATCATTCTGGCGCTGTCGTTACCCGCCACCGCCCCCTGGTATGTGGGGGTTATCGGTTCGACAGCGGCCATGGGCATCGGCAAGATGGTCTTCGGCGGGCTCGGCATGAACATATTCAATCCGGCCATGGTGGGCCGTGCATTTGTGATGATCGCTTTTTCAGGTTTGCTGGCGGCTTCCGGATACGTGGCCGGCGGTGGCGTCGATATTATCTCCCAGGCCACCCCCCTGACCATCTATAAGCAGTCCGGCATGGTAACGCCCCTTCCCGCCCTGATCCTTGGAAAGGTCAACGGCTCTTTGGGAGAAACAAGCGCACTTGCCTGCCTGATCGGCGGTCTTTTCCTGTGTCTACGCCGGACGGCCTCCTGGGAATTATCAGCAGGTGTCCTCGTCGGTGCCAGCATCATAGGAGGTGTGGCCAACGTATTGAACATTAGCAATCCATGGAGCGTTGTTCATCATCTGAACAGCGGCGCTTTGCTGTTCGGGGCGTTCTTCATCGCCACGGATCCGGTGACAAGTCCCCTGACGCCTAGGGGAAAATGGATTTTCGGGTTGGGCGTCGGTGCCTTCTTAATGGTGTTTCGCCTGTTCAGCGGTTATCCCGAAGGTCTCATGTTTGCCGTTCTCCTGATGAATGCCGTTACACCGCTGCTCAACCGGTGGACCATTCCACGACCGTTCGGAGGGGCCTGATGAATCAAACCCTAAACAGCCACCGCCGTTCGGAGGGTTTTCGCCACAACAAGCTGGTCCAGGCATGGTTGGTGTTGCTGCTGGCCATTATATTCGGATCGGCCCTGGCAGCGGTCCAGGTAAACTTGAGCGATGTAATCGCCGCCAATAAACTGAATGAAAGTTTAGAGCAAGTACCTGAACTCGTGTGGGGGGCCGCAAAAGCCGCAGAATTGGTTGAGAACAAGGTCCGGATTGATATCGAGCCGGGCATTTTGACTGTAGACACCGATGGGAAAAAAACCGTTTACCACCTGTTCCGGGTCTCCATGGACCGGACATTGGCCGGTTGGGTAATCCGGGCCGGCGGACAGGGGTATGCGGATAAAATTGAGCTCCTTATCGGGTTGAGCCCCGACGCCGGCAAGATTTCCGGATTGTTTGTTCTGGAACAGAAAGAGACACCCGGGCTGGGCAATAAAATCATATTTTCTCAGTGGCGCGACCAGTACATTGGAAAGGATACCCAAACGCCGCTGACGGTGACCACCGGCCGGAGCAATGCGCCTGACACCATCGATGCCGTAACCGGCGCCACCATTTCTTCGAAGAGTGTCACGGACATCGTAAATCTGACCACGCGCGCGGTAAACGGGCGGTTGGCCAGTGTCGAATACGTGAAACAATAGACCATGACAACATTTTACGAGCAGGCTGTTATATGAATGAGCTTCCCACACCGTTTGAACGATTTGTGCAGGGGATTCTGCCGGAGAATCCGGTGTACCGACAACTGCTGGGACTATGCCCGACCCTGGCCGTGACCAATGGCCTGAAGCCGGCCTTGACCATGGCGGTGGCGGTGGGTGCCGTACTCCTCTGCGCAAACATCATGATCAGCCTGATCCGGAATTTACTCAAACCTCATCTACGGATTGTGGTGTTTACGTTGACCATCGCCACCTTCGTGACCATCGTGGACAGGGTTTTGGCCGCATATATGTATCAGATGAGCAAGACCTTAGGGCCCTACATCCCCCTGATCATCGTGAATTGCATCATTATCTGCCGGTGTGAGGTTTGTGCCTCGCGCCAGGGTGTGGTGACGGCAGCCGCCGACGCGGTGGGGCAGGCCTCCGGCTTCGCTCTGGCCTTAACGGGAATTGCCGCTGTGCGGGAATTGCTCGGCACCGGGATGCTTGCGGGTTTTCAGGTGCTGCCGGAGGCCTGGCCGGCGTGGGTGATCATGGTGCTGCCGCCCGGCGCGTTTTTGACCTTCGGACTTTTGCTTGCTTTGGTAAATTACATCAGCGACCATCGATCACGGAAAAACGCATAATCAAGAGATAGGCCATGGAATATCTGTTTGACATCTTTCTCATTTCTATCAGTGCCGCGCTGATCAACAATTTTGTGCTCTATTATTTTGTGGGTATCTGTCCGTTCATCGGGGTCTCCCGGCAGGTCAGCATGGCGGTGGGCATGGGCAGTGCGGTGACGGCCGTAATGACGTTCGCGGTTTTCCTGAGCTGGACCATCACCACTTTGATCCTGACGCCCGGTGCCCCACTTTCGGCCTGGGTGGCGGGATGGTTCATGAGCCCGGAGAAAGCAAGGACCATCGACCTGACCATAATGACCTATATCGTCTATATTTTTTCCATCGCCTCAGCCGTGCAATTTGTGGAGATGTATGTTCGCCGGTTTTATCCACCATTGTATAAGTCCTTTGGTGTCTTCCTGCCCCTCATCACCACGAATTGTGCCATTTTGTTTGCTTGTCTTACGGTCATGAGCAATGTGGTGGGTAAAGCAAACCCCGCGGAAGCGTGGGACCTGGGACGCTCCCTGGCCCTGGGATTTTTTGGCGGTGTCGGATTTACCATCGCCATCGTGATCATGGCCGGTATCCGTGAGGAACTGGATCTGTGCGATGTTCCCAAACCATTTCAAGGCGCTGCCATCACCTTGATCGTCGGCGGCATCCTGGCCATGGCCTTTATGGGATTCAACGGCGTTGACACTGGTATTCGGTCAGCCTTAGGGGGCTTATAGCGACGGATTTATGAGTCAGGAAAACAAGACTATCTCGGGAGGACAATGATGGGGGCGGTGACCATCGGCTTATCGGCCGGAACCCTTTTAATAATGGCAATCGTTTTGACCGCCGTGCTCGGATGGGCCAGCGTCAAATTCCATGTGGATGTGGATCAGCGCGCGCTGGACATCATGGATGCACTTCCCGGGGCCAACTGCGGCGGATGCGGCTATGTGGGGTGTGGTGAATATGCGGAAGCCGTTGCACTGGAACACGAGGCTGTCAACAAGTGCACGGTCGGGGGACAGAATTGCGCTCTGGCAGTGGCGGAAATTATGGGTGTCGAGGTGGGTGAAACCATGCCCTACCGGCCCATTGTGCACTGCGGGGCGTCGTACGCGGATCGTCTGGGCAGAAACGAATACCGGGGTGAAAAACGATGTGCCGCCGCCAATCTCGTGACCGATGTCCAGGGATGCACCTACGGATGTCTGGGTTTTGGAGATTGTGAAAACGCATGTGAGTTCGATGCCATCCACGTCATCGACGGGCTGGCCACGGTGGACTATGATAAATGTGTGGGATGCGGGGCATGCACGAAAGCCTGCCCCCGGAATATCATCACGATCACCCCGTTTAAATCCGAGCAAATGCTGGCCGTAACCTGCTCGAACAAAGACAAGGGCAAGGACGTCATATCTGTCTGCAACGTGGGGTGTATTGGGTGCGGCGCATGTGCACGGGCGTCGAGCCTGTTCACCGTGCAAGACAACCTCTCCACCATCAATTATGACGCGTACTCCCCCACTTGTTCGTTGGATGTCCTGGACGCTTGTAAAAAATGTAAGCGACAACGCCTCGTTTTCGTTGGAAAACCAAGCCCGAAAGACGTGGAAAAAGCGATCGATATGAAAGTACCGGATGTGGTCGAGCCGGACTTTAAAACAAGTGTTGACGACACGGAATGGCGTGGATAGAAGAATAATGACAAATTGGTAAATTCCGTCTATCATAGTAGGTGTTGAACGTCGACACCACACCTTCATCCGATACTATTGATTCGTCATGGTACATTGATTTACGGGGGAGTTTTGGGAACCAAAAATAAACGAAAAATACTGATCGCTGTTGATGGTTCCGATCAGACACTTGAGGCTGTGCGTTATATAGGCAGTATCGTCCCGCCGGAACGGACCGAAATCGTACTTTTCAATGTGGGCACCGGTTTTCCGGAAGTGTACTGGGATATGAATACAAACCCCTTGTATCGCACCAAGAAATCAAAGGTGATGGGATGGGTAGCGGATTCCCAGGTATTTATCGGAGAATTCAAGGAGAAAGCATTCAAGATCCTGTCCGATGCCGGATTTCCTGAGAATGCCCTATCCGTTAAAACCCAGGCCACACAAACCAATAAACTAAAAGACATCATCCAGGAATCCTACCAGGAATATTCTGCCATCGTAGCCGGCAAGACCGGTATCAGCCGCTTAAAAGACTTGTTTCTCGGCAGCATGGCCCGCCAGCTTTCCGAAAAAATCAAACATATCCCGGTGGTCATTGTTGGGGGGAAACCCCGATCCCGAAAAATCCTCATTGCCTTGGATGAATCCATTGAGGCCATGCGGGGTGTAAGTTGTATCGGTGCCTTGGCCAGTGGCTGTGAAACCCCGATAAAACTGTGCCACTGCCTTGACCCGACCGCCGCGGATCAGATCGGGGAAAGCGTTCCGGTGACCGGCGACCGTGAGGAACTGATCAGAAAATATGGTGAAAATCGTTTCCGTCCTTACATGGATGAAGCCATTAAACGCTTGAAGGATGCCGGTGTGTCCGCGGAGCGCATTTCCAGTGATTTTGTCTATTGCAGCGGCAATACCATACAAAAAATTATCGAGACCGCGGTGGCCGGTGATTTCGGTACTATTCTGGTCGGCCGCCGGGAAGCGGCGACCTTTGCCCAGGAATATTTTCGCGGCCGCTTCAGCGAAAAAATCATCAAATCACTTGATGATATGGCGGTATGGGTGGTGAGTTGAGGCCTGGCCATTCGTGAAACCAGTTGATTAAGGAAAAGACGCCACTTGGTAAACCGATTCAAGCCGATCGGAAAAGTGGTTGATCACTTTTCGGCGACGCAATTTGAGGGTTTGTGTCAGCATACCATTATCCACGCTGAAGGATTCCGCCGCCAGAATGATATTTCTGGGAATTTCATAACCCTTGAATTTGCCTTTAAGATGATCCGCAATGGCTTCGGAGGCCATTGCATGCACGCCCGCATCTTCTAACACCCCCCCAGGCGACACCCTTAGGCCGTGGGTTTCGGATAAGGCCAGCAATTTATCCGTATCCGGAACCACCAGACAGACATTGTGGCTATGCCCCTCTCCGTATATCAGGACATTTTCCACCCAGGGCAGAATTTGTATCTCTTCCTCCAAAGCGGTGGGAAATACATATTTACCATTCTCGAGTTTATACTGTTCCTTGATGCGGCCGGTGATGAACAGATACCCCTCCTCATCCAAGCGTCCGAGATCACCGGTTCGAAATCCACCGTCGTCTGTCATCACCCTTTGGGTCCCCTCGGGATTATTGTGATACCCCTGCATGACATTCGGGCCATATACCAGGACTTCCCCCTCCTCAGGTGTCCGGTCCGAGCGGGTTTTGTCGATAACGATGCGAACGTCCTTAATGGGTCTGCCGACACTCCCCGGCCGGTTGGCTTCACGATTGTTCATGGTTACGGCCGGCGAGGTTTCTGTCAAGCCATAGGCGTCATAAACCGGAATGCCGATATCCGTAAAAAATTGGGCGACCTTCTGATTCATCATGGCACTGGCGGTCAACGCCGCATTTAACCGGCCGCCGAATTGTTGTCGGATCTTGCTGAACACCACGCGGTCCACCAGTTTATACTTGAGACGTGTCAGGAAAGACGTACTGCCTTGGTTTGCCGGATCACGTAATATGGCGGCGCTTTCCAATCCCATGACAAACATTTTTTTTGCCAGACCACCGGTGTCATTAATTTTAGCCCATATGCCGTCGTATATTTTATTGAATACCCGCGGAACAGCAATAAGAAAGGTTGGAGAGACCTTACCGATATCCGTGGCGATGGTGGTCACATCCCGGACAAACCCGATGGAACCGCCGACATTGATAAAGCAATACAATTCAGCTGTCTGGCCGTATGAGTGTGCCCAAGGCAGTATGGACAGACTCCGGCTTTCGGTGTAAAGCTCCGGAAACAAAACAGCCCCGGCAATGAAGTTACTCGTTAAATTCCCGTGGGACAACAAAACACCTTTGGGGCTGCCCGTTGTACCGGAAGTATAAATTAAAACGGCTATATCCCGGGGCGTGGGCCGGAGCGAGGGCACCGGTTGTCGACGGCCTGCTTCCTCCAGAGCGGTCATACTCATGTCGCCGTTTCCATCCATGACAATTACATGGACGAGGTCCGGCACTTCCTTTTGAATCTTGTCAATTTGAGATCGAATCTCCCCATTGGCCACGAACAGTGTGGTTATACCGCCATCCTGGATGATATGGCGCCATATCTGGGGCAACTCCTTCTCATACATGGGAATAAACCGCCCCCCTAAACCGAAAGTGGCAAAAGCGGCAACGGCCCATTCCACACGGTTTCGGGCGATCACGCCCACTGTATCACCGGCCGAGATGCCCATCTGCACCATACCGGCACGCAGATCGTCTATCCGCCTGCCGACTTCTTCGTACGTCAGCCATGAGTAATGGCCCTCACTATCGGGGGTTCCGAAAAGCGGCCGGTCCGTAAAACGATCCACTCTGGTTTCGATCAACTCCACCAAGTTATCCGGTTTTTCATAGGTATACATGAATGACTCCTTTGCAAAGGGCTCTTCCACATGGTTATGGACAAGCGTATGACGCTTTTGAACAATATGTTCGCGGAGGGAATGCCTGATCAGCGTATCTGTTCAGGGGCATCATGTAGCAGGTCTGCAATGGTCACGCTATCCAGCTTTGAATAAAGGGCGCTGGTGGCTTCACTCCACACATGGCGCACACGGCATTCGTCCGCCATATGGCATTTCTCCGGAGCACTCGTGCATTCCACCAGTTCGGTCTGTCCCTCAAACATGCGGACAATCGAGCCGATTGATATTTGATCCGGTTGCCTGGTCAGCAGATGGCCGCCTTTTGATCCCCGGACGCTGGTGATCAATTTCTCCTGCTTGAGGGTTCGAATCAGTTGTTCCAGGTATTTGACCGGAATCTTCTGAACTTTTGCAATGGCGCTGACTTGTAACGGCTCGCCGTCGTTGTGTCTGGCCAGTTCCAGTATGATTCGGGTGCCGTATCGGCTGCGCGTGGATAGTTTCATGGTGCCGTCTCACTCTGCTTCATGTGGTTTTCCCAGAGCTGAGGGAGGGGTGCCCGATAGCATTTGAATGAACGGTCGAATCCAGGGCATTTTCTCAACCCGAGCAAGAAAAGCCTCTTTTTGAGCTAGAGATATGAGAAGTAAAGTGAAGATCATCAACGGGAAAGGGGCTACTTGAAACACCTGGGTCGGAATCGACGGCAACCAGCCCTGGAGATAGATCCCCATCACCTGCAAAAATGAAAACAGATAGGCGCCAATTGCAGCCTTCACGGGATGCCAACCACCGAATATGACCAGCGCCAGGGCGATCCACCCCGTGCCTTCAGCACCCTGTGGCCGCCCCCAACCCGGCTTGGTTGACAGGGAGAATGTCGCCCCGGCAAGACCCACCAATAATCCGCCGCAGACAGCATAAAACAATTGCAATTTTTTAGGATCCATTCCCCGCGCAAAAACCGCTTTCGGATGCTCACCCACTGCACGCAGGGCCAACCCCATCGGCGTTCGGTACATATACCAGGTCAGTATACCGATGCACACCAGGCTGAGATATACCGGCCAATTGTGGTTGAAAAAAACCGGTCCGAAAAAAGGAATATCCGCCAGCAGGGGTATGGGCAGCGGCATAACCTGCGGCCCTTGAAGCCGTGAATAGGGATTACCGATAAAATAAGCCAGGTCCCTGGCCATGAGCGTCAGTACAAAACCGACAGCCACCTGCGACTGGCTCAGGTAAATTGAGAACACGGCAACCAGCACGGCCACGAGGGCGCCGACCAGGGCACCGATGATGAATCCGACGGCAACACTATGCGTCAGATAGGCGGTTACAAATGCGGCCATGGCACTGAGTAGAATGGAGCCATCCAGGGACAAGTTGATCAGACCGGCTCTTTCCGTAATGGTTTCCCCGAGGGTCGCCAGGATAATGGGAGCAGCGCCGGCCACCACAGCGGCAAATAAAATACTGACCTGGAATTCATTCATTTCGCGACCGCCTCTTGAGTTTGCGCTTCGAAGATCTTTGCCCGGCGCCCCCGCCAGGCACTGACCGCCAGGGTGGCCAAAACCAGCGCCCCCTGGATAACACCGGCAAGGGAGGAGTCCAACTGGAGCATCATCGGCAACTGGATGCTGCCCACATTCAGACAGGCAAAGAAAAAGGCGACAAAGGGCACAACCCACACATTATAATTGGACAACATGACCACCAAAAGTGCCAGATATCCATAATTACTGGATATTGCCGGCAGCAACCGATGGTATACGCCACTCACTTGCAGGCAACCGGCTATACCCGCGAATCCGCCGGCAAACATCATTGCAAGGAGCATGAAATGGGTTGGGGTAAGACCGTATAAAACACATGCCTGAGAATTTCCGCCGATGGCTTTCAGACACAACCCGATTCTTGAGTATCGTAACATCACTGCGGTGATAAGCACTGCCGTCACGGCAAGGGCTATGGCGGCCGGAGAGAGTCGCAACGATGAAATGTAGGGCAGCCACAGCGATTGTGGAAAAATTTCGGTCCCACTCATAGATGCCACACCCGGCCGCTTCCAGGGACCGAAAATCAACCATAGAATCAATCCCTGGGCCACAAAATTCATCCCTAACCCGGCGAATATTTCATTGACGCCGCCCTTAGTTTTTAAAAAACCGGCGATCAACGCCCACAGGCCGCCACCCAATGCAGCCGCGGCAAAAGAGAGTCCTAAAAACCACATGGGCCACTGGCTGTTCAAACCGAGCCTCAAGGTCAATGTGGCGAATACGGCCCCCATCATCACCTGGCCTTCTATTCCGATGTTCCAGAGACCGATGCGAAAAGTATATAATAGTCCCGCGCCACAAAGGGTCAGCGGTACCCAGGTTTTGAGCACATGACTGATTTTTACCCATGACCCCAGACTCCCTTTCAGAATGTAGAAGTATGCGTCCAGAGGGGGCGCCCCTGCAATCAGCAACACAAGGGTGGTAAACAGCACCACCACTGTCAGGGTCAGTCCGAATTCCCGGACGAATTTCAAAAGCTGTGCGGGACCTGGTGACGTGATTTGAGCCATGGTCATATTTCCCCGGCGATGGCGCGACCCAATTCGCGGCTGTCCGTATCTTCGGCGCGCACATCTTTTACAATTTTACCATCAAAAAACACGAGAATTCGATCCGCAACCATAACGATTTCGTCCAGTTCCGCAGACGAAAACACGATACTGGTGTTCCGGGCAGTGTAGGTTTGCAGGTGCCGCCATACCCAGTGCGCCGACTCCACGTCCAATCCGCGCGTGGGATTCTCCAGCAGCAGCAACCGCGGCGCTTCAGGCAGAAAGGATAGGAGCAGCCGTTGCTGGTTTCCACCGGATAGGGATTGTACCGGCGAGCGCGGTCGGCCGCTGATGCGAAACATCTCAATTTTCTCTTTTGCTGCGGACAATGCGTTTGACCATCTGACAAAAAACCTGGTTTTACGGGCATTGAGGGCAAAATGCTCGGTAATGTCAAGTCCCGGAACCAGGCCTTCCTCAAGACGCGATGTGGGTACAAAGGTAACACCGGCATCCTTGAATTCCCGGTGGGATTTGCCGATCATGGATCGGCCATCCACCTCGACGATACCGCTTTTCGGACGGGACATACCCGACGCTACTCTCAAAAATACACCTTGACCGCTACCTTCCAAGCCGGCAAGACCCACGACCTCTCCTTTGCGAACAAGTATATTGCATTTTTGCAACCCGGTTCGGCCACCCGTTGAGACCACATCGGACATGGACAAAATGGTATCACCGGGACTGGCTTTCAATCGTGATGGCGGTGTCGGTAATTGGTCAAACATCTGATCCAGCAATTGCCGGGTATCAAAAGGGGCTTCCATATGACCGGTCACCTTGCCCCGGCGCAATACGGTTACCCGATTGCATAAGACCTGGGTGTCCTCGAGCTTGTGCGAGATGAGTAAGACACTTTTCCCCTCCCTGGCAAGCTGTTTCAGGGCGGCGAAAAGCGTCTGCTTCTGTATCTCTGAAATACCGGTGGTGGGTTCGTCCAGAATTAACACCTTTATCCCGATGGAAAGCAGCCGCAGAATTTCCAATTGCTGCCGCTCACCTATGGTAAGCCGGGATACCGGTGAGTTGGGATCTAAGTTGAAGTTAAAATGGGTGGAGAGGGGAAGAAGTTTTCGGCGATAATATTCCCGTTCATTCTTAAGCCCACTCACTTGCCCGAGCATGAAATTATCAAGGACGGAAAGATTTAAAAAATCCAGGGGGTCCTGATACAGCATGCCGATACCGCATTCGGAGGCTTTTCCGGGAGATCGAAACTCCACCTGCCGGCCGTCCACCGTGATGGTGCCGGCGGTCTTCCGGATGTACCCGCTCAGGACCTTCATCAGCGTACTTTTACCGGCACCGTTTTCACCTAATATTCCGTGGATCTCACCTCCCTGAACAGACAGATCAACACCGTCATTGGCCCGCACACTGCCGTAGTGCTTATGGATATTCTCAAGTTCGACGCGCATAAGAGTTCAGCATGAATTTTAAATTTAACTCAAATACAATTGCCTATCGACCGATTCCTCAACATGATGTCACCTGTGATTTACGGGGTTACAATTAGCCCCGCAAATCACGGTGTAATATTATTTTGCGCTGCTCTGACCGTCCATCCCCTTGAGCAGCTGTTCCATGTACCAGATCTGTTTGTCGGTGGCGGATACACCGGTTTTCAGGAACTCTGTTCCGTCCTGGTAGGATAACGGACCTTTGAATAAATTCAGCTTCCCGGTACCCAAATCGGCAATAAAGGTGTTCAGGGCGGACTTGGCATCATCACCAAGGGCTGCGCCGTAGACAAACCCGATGGTGCTGGTGTCTGGATCATTGATATTTTTCCAATCCGGTCCATACCACAGCCATTTAGGCGACCAGCTGCCGCCCATGGCCTCTTTGATCAGTTCCGTATAACTGGGCCCCCAGTTGAAATAGGGAACACCAAGACAAACCGCTGAAGCACCGTCACAGGCGCCCACGTAATCGTACGGGACAGCCCATACTTTTTTGCCCTCGTTGCGTTTCTGACCGGCCACAACAACGGCTTCCGTTGTATCGATTCCGGATATCACCACGTCATAACCGGTATCATAAAAGTTTTGCGCCACTTGGGTGGGGTCGGCAGTGACTCCGGGAATATTGAACCAAAATCCGATCCAGGTGACCTGGAACTTGAGATCCTTTACATCTTTTTTCAATACTTTTTCCCAGGCGTACCTGGCACCCAAATAGCAGGATGCCGCCAGTCGGCGGGTCTCTTCATTCACCAGGGGACCGAGATACCCGATTTTACCGGTTTTGGTGGTCATGGCGGCTGCAAAACCCGCCATCATTTTACCATATTCCATACGGCCCATGAGATTGGTCAGATTTTTCCCGGATTTACCCGTGAGAACATCATCACCGGAAATATGCAAGAACTTGACGTCCGGGTGCATGGCCGCGGCTTCCCGGGTACCGTCTTTCATATCATCGGAATTGGCGATAATCAGCTTGGCGCCTTTTTCCACCAGATCATCCACCAGTTGGGGGATGGTGACGCCGGGGCGATCCGCCGGATTGACCTTGTCAATGTATATCATTTGGGTACCGGACACATTTTTCTCCACATAATGCCCGGCCTCGTAGTGCGCCTGGCTCCATCCATGGTCATTGTAGGGTCCGACAAGTAGTAATCCGAACTTGAATTGTTCTTTGGCGGCGGATGCAACTCCGGTTGCGAATGCAACAATACACGCGGCTACACAAATAGCGATCAATGCCTGTTTCAAATTCTTTTGCATGTTCTCCTCCCTTGATAATTGAAGAAATATAAGGTTTCCGAAATATAAGCGTTTGAACCGCAACAAGGATATATGACCACATATCTCCGGCGGATTCTCATTCTATGGATACATCTCCCGGTCATGTCGTAAAGCTCTTTATTCTCTATATGCTAAAGTGGTTCGGTTACAAGAAAATTTTCACCCGGATAAATAAATGATTGAATATTTACCGTTTCACGGTCATATTATCGCTTAATGGTTGACTTTTTAACGGATGTATGGTCGAAAATTTCTTTCGCTTTTCGTTTTTTAAACGACGTATCACCAAGGATGATGGTCTTAACGTCGGTTCAAGCGGTTACACCGCTTTAGGAGGATCTGCCTTGTTTGACTTTGATGCAATAAGTTCGGCGAATGGATGGTCACAGGCTTTAGCCGGTGCCTGTATCGTGGTGAGTGGTCTGGCACTGCTGTCTTTCATCATCTCCCAGCTCCACAAATTCATCAGCCTGCTTGAAAAAAAGCCTGTTGCCACACTTGATACCGCACCGGAAGATACCGGAATTACATTGCCCAGTCCATTTCCCACCGACCCGGAAGCGCTTCTGTCATTTTACAAATCTTTCAGCGCTTCCCTTGGTGACTCATTCCAGTTGACCGACCTCTATAAAAGGTGCGGCACTTACCAGATACCCCATCCCCACATGACCATAAAGGGATTTATGGAAAACGGACTTCTTTTGCCCAAGGAAGAGGGTGTTTTTTCTTGGCGATGAAGATAATGTTTAAATATCATTAAGGATTAAAATCAGATGGATTTGCTTTGGCAGTTCTTACAAAACACCGGATACTACCTCGCCGGTTGGGAAAATTACTTAATGCTGGTCGTGGGTTGTTTATTTGTTTGGCTGGCAGTTGGAAAAGAATACGAACCATTGCTTCTGCTGCCCATCGGTTTCGGTATTATCGTGGGCAATGTGCCTTTTTTTAAAGGATTCGGTCTGGGTATATACGAGCAGGGCAGTGTCTTGAGTTACCTGTACTTCGGTGTAACCAAGGGTATCTATCCATCAATTGTCTTCCTTGGGCTTGGCGCGATGACCGATTTTTCTTCCCTGCTTGCACGCCCAAAACTCATGCTCCTGGGTGCTGCTGCACAGATGGGCATCTATTTTACACTTCTGGGTGCGCTGGGATTTGGCTATTTACCCAAAGAAGCAGCCTCCATCGCCATCATCGGCGGTGCAGACGGGCCGACATCCATTTTTTTAACCGCCAAACTTGCCCCCCATTTAATCGGTCCCATTGCGATAGCGGCCTATTCATATATGGCGTTGATTCCGATTATTCAACCCCCCATCATGAAGCTGCTAACCACCGAGGAAGAACGGCGCATTCGAATGCCTGAGCCCCGGCAGCCTGGAAAAAAGGAACTACTCTTTTTCCCGGTTATCGGCATCATCCTCTGCTGTTTTCTAGCGCCGGCATCAATCCCGTTGCTTGGTCCGTTCTTTTTTGGCAATTTGATGAAAGAATCCGGCGTCGTCGACCGTCTTGCAATAACCGCAAGAACAGCCATCATCGACACCGCCACGATATTTTTAGGCTTCACCGTGGGCGCCAGCACACAGGGGGATGTTTTCCTGACGCCCAAGTCGGTCGGTATCTTCGCCCTCGGTGCTGTTGCATTCAGTATTGCCACCGCTTCAGGCGTGATTTTCGCTAAAATCATGAATCTGGTTTCCAAAGAAAAAATCAACCCGCTTCTCGGCGCCGCCGGCGTATCCGCCGTTCCCGGATCAGCTCGTGAAGTTCACGTCATGGGGTTGAAAGCGGATCCGAACAATTACCTGCTCATGCATGCCATGGCGTGTAATTCTTCCGGTGTAATCGGGTCGGCCATCTGTGCCGGTATCCTGTGGAGCTTTAATGTGGGTTAACACCGCTGGGATTTTAAAATCATAATTCCCTTTCTAAAAATAGATACGAGGTCCACACGGACCGGGTGGCTTTCATAACGTGATTTCATCGCTCGTGGCATAACACTGATAGTGTCCGTCTCGGGCGTTTGTCTTTCCCGGGTGTGTTTGTGTACATCTTTTCCGTAAATGTCACCGCAGAAATATACCCCCGCTCACCATCCCCAACTCGGACCCCTCTTCGTTTACAAATCTCACCGGCACAGATGACCACCGTAATTTTCCTTGACCGTTTTCCGGCCCATATGCGATCATGGTGGTACGTTTAATTGCTTCCACATCCGTATTCCGGAGGAGAATATCATGATTGCTAAAATCATCATCAAAAGACGATTTCTTCCAGGTAAAACCAGCGAAATTCTCACACTCCTCAACAACATGCGCACCGGTGCCATGGATCGCCCCGGTTACATTTCAGGCGAAACCCTGATGCAGCACAACGATCCGCAATGTCTCATTGTCATCTGCACCTGGCAATCCATGCAGGACTGGTTGGTCTGGAAGGAAGACAACCGGCGCAAGCAATTCGAGCTGATGTTGGAAGTCTATCAGGAAGGCCCCACCGTTTATGAAGAATATGTCCTTGGAACCCCTTTACACCAATAAAACTTCTGGTATAATCCGCTTGTTCCACCGAGTATGCTCAGTTCGCTGATTCACTGGAAAAGCTGGCAGTGGGTGGTGGTCGGTGCGACCACAGCTGGCTGTTCTATTGGACCATGGTTTGTGGCAGACGCTAAATATATTAATATATCAACATGTTGTAATCAAACTTACGATTGATTTGACCCTATTTATAAAGGAATTCTGATGAAAAAATGGAAGTGTACTGTTTGCGGTTACATTCATACCGGTGATGAACCACCCGATAAATGCCCGGTTTGCGGCGCAGATAAAAGCGCCTTCACACTTGTTGAGGAAAAGCCGGTCCTGGATGAAATCGAAAAGGAGGACCAGGTTATCACGAATACCGCATTTCCGGCTGATTCGACAACGCCGTCGGGCCCGTACGCGGAATTTACACGGCTATTGACAAAATATCATGCACACCCCATGGCCGTTCATATTCCCAATGGGGTATTACCATTGAGCGTAATATTTGCGTTTATCGCGATTTTTTTCCACAGCCCTAGTTTTGGAAATGCCGCCGCATTCAACATGATGGCCGTATTTCTGGCCATGCCGCTGGTAATCTACTCCGGAGTGGTGGATTGGCAAAATCGTTTCGGCGGAAACATGACCTCTGTTTTTCTCACCAAGTTTATCTGCGCTGCGGTCGTCTTGGTTTCCTCATTGGGGCTTTCCATCTGGTGGGTAATGGAACCGTCCATCGTCGAGACAGATTCCGGAAAGCGATTGGTATTTCTAATTATTCATCTGTTCATACTTTGTCCTGCAATACTCGCCGGATTTCTTGGTGGCAAACTTGTATTTCCGGCCAATGATCCGTGAAAACAGGCCTTGCGTTTTTGAAAATTTGAACAATGATGAAAATCGATTTTCGACGGCTTCCCTCCGTAGATCGTGCCCGCAAAGCCCTATCAGCCAAGGGTTTACACGGACGATTACGGAGGGCTCGAAATTCGAACGATTTCCACCCTGCCCATACCCATACCTACCTTTTTTTTGGCCCCTTTTTAGCGATAATAGCTGACCAACCCAATGAATCTTCCTGGTGAAGATTTTCCCAACCCAAACGTGCATAAGTGGTTTTCAGGGAATTCACTTCTTCCTTTTTAATACCTGAAAAAACGGCGATGGCATTGTCGGTGGAACCGGAGGTGATGATCGTTGATATCCCGGTCAAGCTCGGCAATCGTAAATTTGCGAGAACCATCGCGTATTTTTCACCGCCGGGTTCAAATGGTTTGCCGGAAACACGAATCTTATTTTCCATATGATTGAGCTCAATATTGTGCCTGGCCTCCGCCACCGCACAGGGGTCCAGATCAATAGCGCGTGCTTTTTTCGCACCGAGCAGGATGGCCGCAATGACCAACACACCTGATCCGGTGCCAATATCCAAAATCTGTTCACCCGGAATAGGACCATACTTATCCGGATATCGGAAAACCTTCTCCACACAACTTAATGCCAATTGTGTACTTGGATGCCTTCCGGATCCAAAAGCCGATCCATTTTCCAACCTGATATCGATGGTCCCGCCTTCACTATTGCGGGGGGGGGAGCAATTAAAAGGCACAAGCCGAATATGCTCCGAAATCCGCACCGGTTTGTTAAAAGCGGGTACAAGATAGGATTGGCCATATTCATAAATGTATTCCAATTCCTGAAGGCTGATGAGGGAATCGAAGGCCTTTTTTAAATCTGCTTTCGTAAATGTACCGATCAGCTCTCTGACCACGTCCGATCGTGAATACCTGCGGGTGGTCCTGGTGATCATATCAAGTATAACGGATTCAATATCGTTGGATGGCTTCAACAGGTTTCTAGTATATTATTGCAATTTAATGGTCGATATTAATCGGGTCTTTCGACAGAGGAAAGACCTCCTTTTGAGTCGTCTCATTCTTCTGAGAAACCTTCTTTTTTAAGCAGATCCCGATACCAAACTGCAAATTCATACATCCCCAGGCACCGATCTTCTGAGTTAATTATCCCCAAGGCAAGTTCAAGAACACCACGGCTGTATTCATTGCTGTTTTCCCCTTCCCGGGTTTGCAAAAACTCCCGAACCAGCATCTGTGTTGTGCGCTTGGTTTTATCCTTTCGAATATCGATGGGATCTTTCGGCTCTTCAAAGGGATCCCAATTATCATACCCGATACGCTCTATATATTTTCGGCGCCGAACCGACATGCCGTCAAATATCATACGCTTCCGATCGGTGCCGGATATATCCGTTTTACTCATCAACACCCTCCTGTGTATCGGAAGAATTTTCGTCCTTCTCCACATTCATTCCCATATATTCCTTAGTGTATTCCGTCAGCAATGCCATGGATAACGGAATCAGCATTTCAGCCATCTTTGGATAAGTCGTTTTAATCGAACTCACAAAGTCCGCCGAAATTTCCGATAATTTTTGGTTGATAGTATCCATATAAACGGTCGGATAGGCGGTTCCCTCTGAAAATCCGGACAGGCCACAAGTATGCCCTTTTCCACCAATTGCCGTTGGAATACCATACAACCTACAGGTTATCGGTCTGAATTCGTAAAGATCACATTCATCTGCATCATTCAGCATCGGGCATCGAACCCTCTCGGCGGCCAATTCTGCGAGAATGGATTCATGATCTCTTCCGGCATCCAAATCCTTACTGGCCCTGCGTTTTATTTTATATACCTGCCTGTCGGCCTTATTCGCTTTTTCAATGATCTGATCTTTAATCTTCCCTTTCAAATTTTCATTAAAGTGATGATTCACATATAAGGCTTCGATTAAAGACAGGTCGAACAATGCATGACAGCAATCCGAACAGGAAGGCTCGCATTTAACACAATCGGCATATTCCGATCTCACACGTTCGAAAACCTTATCGACACTCTCCACCAAAGATTCATACATTTTAAAATACGGTTCAAGATCCAATTCCATAAATCCCCCTAAATTGTTTCACGTGAAACATTATTTCCCGATGCAAAACCTGCTGAATATATTATCCAGTACATCAATTGATGTGTGACTTCCCAATACTTCCGTCAAGGCCTGAAGACCTGATTCTAAATCCAGCGCAATAATATCCAGGTTGTTCCCGGCATGTATCCCTTCAATGCCTTGCTGAATGGACAGCCTGGCTTTTTCAAGGCAATCCCTGTGCCTTATATTCGGTACAATCGTTTTTCCCGGAGTGATGAAACATTGTGACAGACTCACATCTTCAATGGTGTTTTTTAGATCCGCAATGCCTTCGCCACTCAACGCTGAAATATGGACGACACCGGAATAGTCCTGCTCATTTCCGATTTCAATGCGCTTACCACCGGCCCGAAGGTCCATCTTATTGTAAACGAGAATGGCTTTTTTGCCATGGATGATGTTCAGAATATCAACATTTTCCGGGAGTTTCGGATCCGTAATATCCACCATGAGCAAAATCAGATCCGATGCTAAGATGGCTTCATGCGCTTTTCGTATGCCAATGGATTCAACAGGATCATTGGTTGGGTGTATGCCGGCCATATCGCTGATATAAAACGGGATGCCGCAAATGGAAAAGTACTCCCGGATTATATCCCTAGTGGTGCCGGGACTATCGGCAACGATGGCGCGATCGCTATCCAGCAGACGGTTAAGAAGGCTGGATTTGCCCACATTGGGCCGGCCCACAACACAAATGTTGATGCCGTCCCTTATGGCAGCTCCCTGTTTAACACTTATCAATAAATCTTTTATGGGTTCAATGGTTTCGCTGTCCAGGCGGTCAGCGATGTCGTTAATATCCTCGGTTGATTCTAAGTCTATATCATCAGTAAATTCAATCTGCGCTTCAATCCTGGCCAGCCAGAAGGTCAGCCGATCTGCAATGGAAGTTATGGTTTGAGTCAAAGCGCCTTTTAATTGTTCTGTCGCAAACGCCAGCGTAAGGTCGGTTTTTGCATTTATGATATCTGCAACAGCTTCTGCCTGGGATAAATCAAGACGGCCATTTAGAAAGGCTCTGCGAGTGAATTCTCCGGGTTCGGCCAATCGGGCGCCTGATGCCAGTACCAGTGAAAGTATTTTCCGGAGCACAACCGGTCCGCAATGGGACTGTATTTCGACCACGTCCTCCCTTGTGTAGCTTTTGGGCGCAACCATTTTAACCAGTAACACTTCATCCACAATAACACTAGCAGACGGGTCGATAATAAAGCCATAGTAAAGTTTATGGGAATCCAATGTGGCGGGCGGTGCGGTGGCGGGTTGATGGCAGTTGCCGTGGGTCTTATCCCCTTTGCGAAAAAGGCGAAGGGCAATGTCGCCGGCCAGATCACCGCTAATGCGAATGACGCCGATTCCACCACTCCCCACCGGAGTCGCTATGGCGGCGATGGTTGTGTTATCCATGTAAAAAACCGATGTACCCGATGCCGTACATCGGGTACGCTAATGCTTAGTCGAAATCGTTCAAGATCAAAGGGTTCAGTTTTTGGTTTTTTTCCTTTTTTTGGGAAAAATCATTAACCGCCGGTAATATCCCTCGCCAATACTCTGTGTCCGGACTCCGTTATCCTTTTTCAAATGAAGGTGTACGATCCGCCGATCGTGGGCGTTCATCTGTCCCAAGGTCATTGGTTTGCCAACACGTTTGGCTTTCTGTGCTGATCGAGTGGCAAGTTTCACCAAGTTTTCCCGCCGGGTGTCCAGATAGCCCTCTACATCCACAAGTACCCGGATCCGTTTTGCATTTTTTTTATTGACGATTTTTTCAACCAAATATTGAATAGCTTCGAGGGTATGTCCTCTTTTGCCGATAAGAACGGCGTTTTGACCACCCTCTACATTATATATGATCTTATCTTTATGCCGTTGAACGCTGACACTGGCATTTTCGGAAATCTTTTTTACAATCGTTTCAACAACCTGTTTACCAAAGGCTACAATCTCATCGTCAACTGGTTCCGATTTGTCCTCGATCGTTTCTTCCTTGGCCTTGGGCTGGTACTCTGTATCCTGAAAGGCGGCAGCCACGAGATTTTTTGCATGTTCACGGGGCTGCATGTCCTTTAAATTCTCGGTGGGTGGTGCGCTCCTTTTTTCCTTATTGTCGCCGGGCTTGATAAACACACGTATTTTGGCTTTTTTAACGCCAACAAGTCCGAAAATTCCACTGGAGCCATAAGAAATAATGTCGTGTTTGATGTCATCCGGATTCATATCCAGTTTCTGTCCGGCTAATTCGAGAGCCTTTTCAATACTTTTTGCAGTGAATTCCATAGTTTTTGGCATTAAAAAACCTCCAGCCTTATGCATATTTTTTTTGAATGTAAAACTGTTGTGCCATGGAAAAGAGATTGCTGACCAACCAGTACAAGACCAGGCCGGATGAAAAATTGATAAATATAAAGGTAAAGACCACTGGCATGATCATCATCATTTTGGCTTGAGCCGGATCACCCGGCGGTGGTGACATCTTTTGTTGCAGCAGCATGGATGCGCCCATGATAATGGTCAGTACCGGTATCCCATAGGGCGCCTGCATGAATGGGATGGAAAAATCGAAACTGAAGAGCCTGTCCGGAGCGGATAAATCATTGATCCAAAGCATGAAGGGGGCATGTCTTAGCTCGATGGCCTGATACAGCATTCTATAAAGAGCGAAAAAAACCGGAATCTGGAGAACCATTGGAAGGCATCCCCCCATTGGATTGATTTTATACGCCTTATACAGGCCCATGAGTTCCTGATTCATCCTTTTTTTGTCGTCTTTGTAACGCTCACGAAGATCAGCCATCAATGGCTGTATTTTCTTCATATCGTTCATGGACTTATAACTTTTATTACCCAATGGCCATAAAAGCAATTTTGTCATGATGGTCAGAATAATGATGGCAATGCCGTAGTTCGGTATAAATCCGTAAACAAAATTCATGATATACAAACAGGGTATGGCGATGAATTTAAACCATCCAAAATCGACGGCTTTGTCCAGCTCACCATCAATTTGTTTTAGGATACGGATGCTTTTGGGTCCGATGAACAATTTATTTTCGTAGGTCCGCTGGGTACCCGGTGATACAACGGCCGCGGGAAACACCATTTGGCTATGCCATATATCATCGACCAAACTGATTTTCATTTTAGCGTCTGTCGCCGTATCCAGTATAAGGCTGGAGATGAAATATTGGTCCTGAATCGATATCCATTTAATCATGCCCGCATAAGTATCTTTTTCCTTAATTTTCTTTTCTTTTATCTGGGTGATTTTTCCATCGATGAGAGCACTGGGTCCTTGAAATCCGAATGATTTCTGGTTGGCGTCCCGCTTGTTGGTCAGATCCAGCGCCACTTCTTCCTGAAAAACCTGATCACTCTGGTTGATGATTGTGAGGTCCAGATCAATCAGATAGGAATTAGGGAAAAAGGTAAATTGCTTTTCAACCACAATCCCCTGGGAGCTGATCCACTGAAAAGCGATGGATCGCTCGGTATCGGATACTGAAATGGTGGATTCATCGGTATCGGCAACAAATATTCCCTGTTCCAGGCCGCCCAGGAGCGGATTCCCGGACAAGAGCTGCAACATGCCGTTGCCGTTATCCTGTTGTATCAACTCTTTCAGCGGAGAATCCGCGTCAATGGTCTCGGTGTAGTCTTTTAGTACATAGGAGGTGAAGACGGCGCCTTGTTCCGAGATCTCGATCCGGTATAGGGGTGTATTAATTTCCAGCTGCCGGGCGGTTCGATCCACCGGCATTGGTGGTATCGAAGCCACTGACGGTTGAATAATACTTTCCGTTGACGGTGTTGTTGTTTCAGGCTGATTATAAGGAATTGTCTCGGCAGGGTTTTCTTGGGTACTCTGTTCTGATGGCGGCGGTGGCACGGGTGTTTTCGCGAAAAAAACACTCCATAGGAAGAAAACCAGAAATGAAAGTGCTATAGCCAACAATACACGCGATTGTTCCATGTTAATTCTCCAAGAATAAAAATGTACGGGCTTCACCCGCCATGTTGAAACAGTATCACCAAATAGGTAGTGTTTTTATTTTGAGGAGGGATTTCAGGCGCTTGCAACGAATATCGTGTTTCGATAAATAGAATTGGCATGCGATCATTCCGGGACAGGATCATAACCTCCCGCATGAAAGGGATGACATCTTAAAATACGCTTCACCGAAAGATACGTTCCTTTAAAGGGTCCGTGACGTAATATCGCTTCGTGGGCATATGTGGAGCAACTTGGGATGTATCGACATGAAGGGTGTAGAAGTGGTGATACAAACAGCTTGTATATCTTAATGGTTTTTAAGGCACCAATTTGAATTAGGGCGTTAACTTTCAACTTTCTCCGGTATTTTCAAATAAAGTTGATTAAAATCCCGATATGCCTGTTCACTTCCTATTAATGCTGCCGAACGTTTTGCAATGACGTTAATATCCCAATTGCCTATAATGTTATGCCTACGAGTCCGAAAATACTCACGGGAATATCGCTTTAATCTGTTGCGCGTCGCAGCCTTTCCAACCTTCCTCGTAACCGTAACACCGTGGCGCCATGTGGATCGATCATTTTCACGGACGATGGCAATGAAATGTCGGCTGTAAATTTTTCTTCCCGTTTTCGATAATGTGAGAAATTGTTCTCTTTTTCGAAGTCTGTCTGCCTTGGTGTACGCGTTCAAGCCCAAATATTAAAAACCTATTCCCATCGAATGTTGTGTGCCGTTCTTTATTGATCGTTTTGGGTGGTTCCGGTGTGATAATGTGTGCTGGGTGTTGCCGGCAACCGGAACGGAATATTGGTTTAAATACGGACCCTCTGAACCTATATTCCCAGTCTTTTTCTTCCTTTGGCCCGTCTGCGATTGATAAGCCGCCGGCCTTGCTTTGTAGACATTCTTTTGCGAAATCCATGTGTTCTTGCCCGTTTGATTCGGCTGGGCTGATACGTTCTTTTCATCCTGATAACTTCCTATATTTTTGTCATTATAACAGCGGCTTAGTAATATGTACATCCGATAAACCACCTGTGGCGTTTGGCATAATCCGCGATCATAAACATATCATTTACGGGTTGTCAAGATTCAATTGCAGGATCAACAGGGTAACCGCATTTGGAATTATGAGTTCAAAACCTTTAGCAGGTAATCATTATCCCATCCGGCCCTGAGTCGTTTGGCTTTGATACTCTTTTTCTCTGTATTTTCCCTTTTTATCATGTTCAAC
>JABDIN010000025.1 GCA_013003715.1 Desulfobacteraceae bacterium
GGGTTTGCGGGGATTACTATACGCCGATCCAGGCGGCGCCGTAGACCCCCGAGGAATCACCGAGCTGATTTTTGAGGATGGGCGTGGTGATATGGTCGTGGAAGGCGTATTTTTCGACCCGCTCAACGCCGAGGGTGAAGAGTTCGTCGATATTTGAAACGCCACCGCCGATAACGATGGCATCGGGATCCATGGTCGAGATGAGTCCACCGACACACCTGCCGAAATCTTCCAGGAATTGTTCAAAGATTGCGGTGCTTTTGGCATCACCGGCCCGGTATCGGCGGACAATTTCCTCGAGCGTGATCTTTTCGTGGAACAGCCGCTCATAGGCATTGGCCACACCGGTGCCGCTGAGTTTGGTTTCGATGCATCCGGTATTCCCGCACCAGCAATTGACCCCCAGGGGGTCCACGGGAAAATGACCCCACTCGCCGGCGATCCGGTGCCGGCCCTTGATGATTTTCCGATTGTGGCAGATACCGCCGCCGCAACCGGTACCCAGAATCATGCCGAACACGAAGTCGTATTCTTTTGCCGCCCCTCCGACAGCCTCGGACAGGGTGAAACAATTGGCGTCGTTTTCCAATACGACAGGCCGACCGAGTAATTTTTCAAGATCCGCTTTCAGGGGTTTCCCAATCAGGCTGGTGGTATTGGCGTTGGATACCCGGTGCGTTTCCGGGTGCACCATCCCGGGAATGCCCACACCAATGGTACAGGCCGCCGTGGCCGGGGCCAGATCCAAGGTTTTTAAAATCAACTGAAACACGGCATTCCGAATCCCCTCATATTCATCGTCCCCGCCGCGGGGCGTGGAGACGCGCTCCCGATGCATCGCATTGCCGCGCGGATCAAGAAGTATGCTCTCAATTTTCGTACCGCCGAGGTCGATGCCGAGCCGGTAGGTATCTGTCATATCCGCTCCCCCGTCTCCGGATGAAAAAATATGGCTTTCGACATATCCACCTGCAGCGCCATGGTTTCACCGGGCCGCCTGGCTGCAGCGGGATGTACCCGGCAGGTGACTTCCACGCCGTTTAATTGAATGAAAACCAGCGTGTCCGGTCCGGTGGGCTCCACTACCTGTACTTCACAGTTGATGATATTATTTTTTCCGGTTTCCCGGGATCGCTTCGTGTCTTCCGTAATCTGTTCCGGCCGGATACCGAAAATAACCTCCCGGTCATTCCAGGGCGCCAATGGCGATATCTCCCGGGGGACTGTCAATTTATGAGACCGGCCGTTGCCCGTATCCATGATCAGAAAAGCCTGCCCGGCATCGATCCCCACCTTTGCCGGCATAAAATTCATGGACGGTGATCCGATAAATCCGGCGACAAACCGGTTGGACGGATTATCGTAGACATTTTCCGGCGTATCGAACTGCTGGACGATGCCGTCTTTCATGATGGCAATGCGGTCCGCCATGGTCATGGCTTCGATCTGGTCGTGGGTTACGTACACGATGGTGGTATTGATCCGCTGATGCAACCGTTTGATTTCCGTCCGCATTTCAACCCGGAGCTTTGCATCCAGATTGCTCAGGGGCTCGTCAAAAAGAAAAACCTTCGGGTTCCGTGCCAAGGCCCTGCCCATGGCCACGCGCTGCCGCTGCCCGCCCGAGAGCTCCGACGGCTTTCTGTCCAGCAGATTCTGTATTTGAAGCAGGGTGGATACCTTTTGCACGATTTCCTGGATCTGCGCTTTGGGCATTTTCCGGGTCTCCAAACCAAAAGAGAGATTTTTCCGGATGTTCATGTTCGGGTATAAAGCATAGGATTGGAAAACCATGGCGATGTCTCGGTCCTTCGGGCTGATGTCATTGACCACCCTGTCACCGATCATGATACTACCGGCGGAGACGGTTTCCAGACCGGCGATCAAATTCAGCAGGGTGGACTTACCGCAACCCGATGGCCCCACCAGCACTAAAAATTCTCCGGATGCCACATCCAGGGAGATACCTTTCAGCACCTCCACGGATCCGAACTTTTTATATATATTTTCAATTTTTAAAGCAGCCATGCGTCTTTTCAGTCATTGGTAGATGTTGGTTTATCTTTATGATGTTGGGATCATCCCTTCACCGCACCGGCGGTCAATCCCCTGACAAAGTATTTGCCCGCCACGATATAAACGAGCAGGGTGGGAAAGGCCGCAATAATGGCCGCGGCCATATCCACATTATACCGTTTTACCCCGGTGGAGGTGTTGACCAGGTTGTTCAAGGCCACCGTCACGGGCTGGGTGTCACCGCTGGAAAAAACGACACCGAACAGAAAATCGTTCCATATCTGCGTGGTCTGCCAAATGATGCACACCACGAAGATCGGTTTCGACACCGGCAACATGATACGGAAGAATATTCTGAAAAAACCGGCCCCGTCTATCCGGGCCGCATTGACCAGTTCCGTGGGAATGCCGACATAAAAATTCCTGAAAAACAGAGTGGTAAACGCCACACCATAGACGACATGCACGAGAATCAGGCCGGAGAGGCTTTGCGCCAGACCCAGGTTGCCCAATGTTCGCGCCATGGGCAGCAAAATGACCTGGAAGGGGATAAAACATCCGATCAGCAACAGGGAGAAGATCATTTCGCTGCCGCGAAACCGCCACTTGGAAAACACATAGCCGTTGACCGCCCCGATCAGCGTGGAGATGGCCACCGCCGGAACAGCCATTTTCACGGAATTGAAAAAATATGCTTTGATTCCGCCGCATTTTACACCGATACAAGCGCCGCTCCATGCGCTTTTCCATGCCTCCAGGGTGAATTCGCGCGGAAAGGAGATGAGATTTCCGGTGCGTATGTCCGCCATGGTCTTCACGGATGTCAGTAACATCACGATCCACGGCAACAGGAAATATAGGGCGAATAGAATCAACACCGCGTATATCAACCATCGTCCGATGGTCTGCGATATGGACAAGCGCTGATTTCCCGCCGACATATCAGGCATGTTTTTTCCCCCGAAGTTCCGAATACAAATACGGCACGATAATACCCATGACCGCACCGAACATCACCATGGCACTGGCCGCACCGAAACCGAGGCGATTCCGGTTGAACGCGAAAGCATACATGAAGGTGGCCGGCAGATCGGACGAATATCCCGGGCCGCCACTGGTCAACGCGACCACAAGGTCAAAGCTTTTAATGGCGATGTGGGAAAGGATGATGATCGAGCTGAAAAACACCGGTCTTAGACTTGGTATGATAATACACCGGTAAATTCGCGGCAAGCCGGCGCCATCCACCTGGGCGGCCTGGATGATGGCATCGTCGATGCCGCGAAGACCGGCCAGAAACATGGCCATTACAAAACCCGTGGATTGCCATACACCGGCAATGACCACCGTGTAAATCGACATCTCGGAATTCACCAGCCAGTCGAAGGTGAAGCCGGTAAACCCGAATTGATGCATCAGTCGCTCCAGACCCAGGCTGGGATTAAGCATCCATTTCCAGGCGGTGCCGGTAACGATAAACGAGAGCGCCATGGGATAAAGGTATACGGCACGGATGGCCCCTTCGCAACGAATTCGCTGATCCAGCAGTATGGCCAGCAAAAGCCCCAGAGCGATACAGATGAAAATAAACAAGCTGCCGAAAATGGCCAGGTTCTGACAGGCCACCCACCACCGGTCATTTCCGAATAATTTCACATATTGGAAAAAACCCTGGAATTCATATTTGGGCAGAAGGGTCGAATTGGTGAAAGAGACCCACGCCGTCCACAGGATAAATCCGTAAACAAAAACCATGATGGCCAGCACAGTGGGGGCGAGCACCAGCCGGGGCAGCTGCCGTTCCAATTTGTCGGCTATGGATTTCATCATGAATAACCACTCATCGGCAATCGAGCCTTTGTATTGATGAGACCCGGCATCCGCCGACGGATGCCACTGGGGCGGATACCGGGTACAGGCAGTCCTTTCAGAAGCAAATACCCTGATATATCACATGGCGTCCTTGACATCCTGCGCCAGTTTTTTGGCCGCTTCTTCCGGCGGCATATCGGAGTTGTAAAAGTTGGTCACCACATCAAAAATAGCGCCCCGGATGGCCGGAAAAACCGCCATTTCATGCGCCATGCTCGGCAGCAGGGCCCCGCTGGCGGCAGCCGATGCAAATTCGTCAAAGGCCCGGAGCGCCGCATCGTCAAAAGCCGCGCGGGACATTCCCAGCCTCACCGGGATGGAGCCTTTGTTTACATTGAACACCTCTTGAAACTTCGGTTCCATGATCAGGCGGGCCATGGATTTTTGCGCGGCCTGGGCGTCTTTGTTTTTGACATTGAACATGATGAAACTGTCGATATTGAACAGAAAGGCGCCGCTGGTTTCCGGGGCCGGCGCCGCGATGAAATCAACCCCCGGCGCTTTCCCGGCCGCGGTGAATTCACCCTTTGCCCAGTCGCCCATGAACTGCATGGCCGCCTTGCCCTGGATCACCATGGCCGTGGCCAGGTTCCAGTCACGGCCGGGCGCATCTTTATCCGTATACTGCTTGATATTTTTAAAAATCGTCAGGCACTTGACCATCACCTCGCTGTTTAAAGCGGCAGAATCCGCTTCAATCAGCGCTTTTCTAAAAAATGCCGCCCCCCCGATGCCCAATACAATGGTTTCAAACACCGTGGCTTCCTGCCACGCCTGTCCGCCGAAAGCCACCGGAATAAAGCCCGCTTTTTTTATCTTCTCCGCAGCGACGCTGAATTGTTCCCAGGTCGTGGGAATGGTTGCCCCGGCTTTTCTGAACACGTCGGGGTTGCACCACATCCAGTTGATACGATGCACATTGACCGGCACAGCCACATAGTGGCCCTTGTATTTCATCACATCGGACACCACCGCCGGCAAGAGCCGGTCCCAGTCACCCTTTTTGGCGACGTCATCCAGGTTCGCCAGTACACCTTCGTCTCCCCACTGCTGAATTTGCGGTCCTTTGACCTGTGCGGCGGTGGGCGGGTTACCTGAAACCGCCCGGGAACGAAGCACCGTCATGGCTGTATCACCGCCGCCGCCGGCCACCGCAAAATCCTTCCAGGTATGACCTTCGGCTTCAAGGAGCTGTTTCAACACCCCAACGGATTTGGCCTCTCCACCGGAAGTCCACCAGTGAAGCACTTCGACCTCACCCCCGAAGCTTGCGGAGACGAACATGGCGAATAACATACTGAAAATAGCTACCAAACGAATAAATCCGGGTTTCATCCGACACCTCCTTGTGTTTCCATTCTTTAGTTTACTTGTTAAACCAATACAGCAAATGTGAACAAGGCCAAATGCGACATTTTTGTATGGCCTGTTGGCTAACACCACTTGATAATCATCATTTGCGGGGGTTTGGTATAATTAGCCTCCTATCGAATGATGACCGCATTGTCAATATTTAATTCATTCACTAAATTAATAGCAAATCAACCCCCTGATTCTGCCCACCGATGCGTAAACAGTTCAATCATCAATGGATATAACCCGCCTGCCGGGCATGAAAAATCCCCTTGCAGTGCAAGGCATCGGCTGATACTTTCTTCTTGTGTTGAGAAATCCGGTCGGCATCGACGATAAAACAGAAAATGTGAAACGATCCACCCGTCAGACGCGGTCGATATCCGGTCTAATTATATTCAAATATATTAATCCGGCAACTAAACAGATAAAGTGACGTATCGCTGAATCGCGTAAAGAGTTTCCGGCGGAACATAATGGGGACAAGCCTTCTTGCAGCCACCACCTCCCATAAACCAAACCTACGAGTTTTGCGTATTTATCCGCCGGAGCAATAATTTATTGCGTGAACAATTAATCCGTCACATCAGGGGTACCCATGGTTGCGGCAAACCGTGAGTTGATTCGAGCGATCAATCAGTTCAACATTCTGAATGCCATCCGTACGATGGGCACGGTATCCCGTGTGGAAATTGCCGAGATAACGGGGCAAAGCCGCGCATCGGTCACCAATATCACCGCAAAACTCATCCAGGAAGGTCTGATTTATGAGCAGAAAACCGAGGACACATCGCTTCGGGGAAGAAAACGGGTCTTGCTGGCCCTGAACCCGGACGCCGCTTTTGCGGTGGGGGTAAAATTGTCGTCATCCCGCATCAGTTGCGCGGTGACCAATATGCAGGCGGACATCATCAGTTCCATCAGCATGCCGGTACGGGTCGGCAAGCGTCCCGTTAAGTTTGTCGCCGATCTGATCGAGGAAGGGGTCCGTCATTGCGTGGACGATGCCAAACTCAAGCTTTCGGAGATTTCAGGGATTGGGTTGGGCATACCTGGGTTTGTGAATTCATCCAAAGGGGTGTGCTATTGGACCCCATTGTACCGGAAGGGCGATGCAACACTTCACGACCTGGTATTCCAACGGCTTAAAATCAATACCTACATCGAAAACGATGCCAATTGTGTCACCATGGCGCACCAATGGTTCGGAGAAGGCCGGGGCCGCGATAATTTTCTGGTCATCACCATCGAAGACGGCCTGGGCATGGGCATCGTCATGAACGGTCAGCTCTACCGGGGGGCACGGGGGATTGCGGCTGAATTCGGCCATGTCGTGGTGGAACCCAACGGCATCAGGTGCCGGTGTGGAAAAAAGGGATGTATAGAGGCATATGTCAGCGACTTTTCCATCCTGAATGCGGCAAAAGAAGCGATGGACGAAGGGATATGGCATTTTGCCGGAAATACGGATCTCACCATCTATGATGTGACCCGGGCCGCCCAAGACGGTGAGCAATGTCTCATGGACGTCTTCAGCAGGGCGGGGAGCATGCTGGGACTTGGGCTTTCCGGCCTGATCCAGATTTTCAATCCCTCACGGATCATCATTTCCGGTGACGGGGTAAGGGCTGGATCACTGATGTTCGATACCATGAACCGGACGTTCCGGATGTACGCCAATCCGGACCTGTACGACAGTACCGAGATCATCATCCATAAATGGAAAGATACGGATTGGGCCCGCGGTGCTGCCAGCCTGGTTCTCCAGGAAGTTTACAAGCACCCGTTCAGCAACCTGAAAAACGTTCTATAAAGCAAGGCAAATTAACACCAAAGCCGTTGAAACCCGAGTGATTATCCGAAAATAGGGATTCCCTTCGAAAACAACTCATTGAGGTAAAAACCAGCCTGCAGTAACAATTCCATCATCCCGGAAACAAAAAGAGCCGGGTTGTCACTCCCAATGGAATGAGAATCCGGCTCTACGGATAAAACACATTATTTCAATCCATACTATCCTTATTCTTTCAAGCCCCACTCCTCGCAATTAAAAGTCACTCCGCGGAAATCAGGATTGAATCCGGATACTCGTTTGTTGGCAACATAGGGTTTGTTCTGTGAGTATATGGGTATCCAGACCTGGGCGTCGGAGAGCCGTTTGCCGATCTTCCAGAAAGCGGCCTTGCGCTGATTGAAATCCGTCATTTTAAACTGGTCATCGAATAATTTATCCAACTTGGGATCCACAAAACCGCAAAAATTATACCCATTGGGCGGCATGGTCTTGGAGTGATAATAACTCATGTAGTCCACACCCGGGTCGGTTTCCACCCCATAACCTAAAATAAACGCCTCAAAATCGTCGGCGGTCACGGGACGCTGTTTGCCGGCCTTGTCTTTGGGTACGAGTTTGGAGATCAGGGTGGGGAAGTCCAGCATGCGGATTTCGCAATCCACCCCCAGTGCATCCCAGTATTGTTTGAGCAGAACAGCGGTTTTTTCCCGCTCTTTTTTTCCTATGGGAACGGAGAAAACAAATGACAATGGTTTGCCGTCTTTTTCAAACTTACCGGCAGCATTTTTGGTGTAACCGGCCTCGGTCAGCAGTTGCTGCGCCTTTTCCAGGTTATAGTTGAACTTGGTCACATTCGGGTTGTGGGACCAATGCGCGTTGGGGAATACATCATGGGCAACACCACCGTATTCACCAATGATGCTGGATACGATTTCCTCTTTGTTGATGGCGTAAGCCAGGGCATGACGTACGATTTGGTTTTTAAAATGCTCATTTCGCATGTTAAGGCCCACATAGTAAAAATTCAATTCGGCTGCCAGTTTTATGCTGGCATGGGGCACGTGTTTTACAGAAGCGACTTCGGAAATCGGTGCCAGGGTGATATCCACTTCCTTTGAAATAAATGCCGCCAGCATGGTATTCACATCGCCGAAACGGGTGATGATGCGATCAACCTTGGGCGCTCCCCTAAAGTAGTCTTTATTGGCAGCCACTTCGATGTACTGGCCGGTTTTCCATTGAACAAACTTGAACGGACCTGTACCGATAGGGGCCCGATTCAAAGGGAGTTTGGCCCACTCAGAGGGGTCTTTGTCTTTGAGGAGATGCTCGGGAATGATGCCCATGGAAAGGCTGGCCAAAAACGGGGCGTAAACTTCATCCGTGGTGAATTGGACGGTGTAATCATCTACGACCTTGATGCCCTTGAAATCGTCGGATTTTCCTTCGCGATAGTCAGCAAAACCGACAATCGGTTTAACACGGCCTGTGGCCCCCATATCATACTTCGGGTGTGCCATGGATTTGAAGGTAAATGCCACGTCTCTTGCTGTAAAGGGCGCGCCGTCATGCCATTTTACATTCTTATGCAAATGAAAGGTATACGTCCTGCCGTCCGCCGAGATATCCCAACTTTTGGCGAGCTGGCCCACCATTTTCAGCTCTTTATCCGGCACCACAAGGCTGTTGTAAAGCATGTCCTCAATATTCTGGTCATACTCGGTCCGCCATATTACCGGGATCAGGTTACCCGGATCTTCGGCCTGGGCAATGATGATCGTCCCCTTTTGTGCGGCCGTAACAGTTGAGCAAATCCCTCCGGCAAATGCCAGGGCTGTCAATAACACCGATACTAGTAGCCATCTTGATTTCATCTTCTTCCTCCTGTTTGTTTGGTTGATTTCGACTGAATCAACAAATTTATCCGACACAAATCAATTCTTCCCCGGGGTAACCGGTAAGCAATTCACAACAGGTACGGGTTACCCTCACCATATCCTCAATACGGATACCGCCGAACCCCGGGTCATAGATTCCGGGCTCCAGGGCCAGTATCATATTTTCCATCAATCGGGTCTCGCCGTTCACCGGCGACAACCGGGGGCCCTCATGGACTTCCAATCCCACCCCGTGACCCAGCCTGTGTGCGATCAAGCCTTCGTACCCTGCAGCAATGATTACGTCGAAGGCCGCCGCATCCACGCTACAGCCGGAACGTCCGGGCCGGATGGTTTCCATTGCCTTCCGCCGGGCATTTAAAACCGTCTTGTACATCTGTTTGGCCCGCTCTCCCGGCGGACCCACGGAAAAGACCCGCGTCATATCCGAACAATACCCGTCCAGCCGTGCACCGATATCGCACAACAACAGATCTCCATTTCTCAGTGGCCGGTTACCGGGCTGATGATGGGGCAAGGCGCTGTTTTCGCCGGCAGCGACAATCACCGGGAATGCCGGTCCCGTGGCACCCGCTTCACACATCTCCCGTTCAAGGGCCCATGCTATCTCTTTTTCCGTCATACCGGTGCGGACATGTTCCATGACGCGGCCAAGTGCCGTCTCCATGACCTGTATGGAAGCTTTGATTTTTTCAATTTCGGCCGGGGCTTTTACCATGCGCACCATCGCCACAGGATCAGCCATGGGGACGATATCCGCACCGGATGCCGTGATAATTTTATCCGCAAACCAATAACTGATACGCTTTGACGCGAAACCCACCCGGCCATAATTTTGTTGGCGGAGGATGTCCGCTGTTTCTGCTGCGTATTCCGTTTCGATGATCACACGGGTCAGACCGGGCACTTCCCGCCGGGCGGTTTCGGCATACCGGCGGTCGGTAATCAATACGGTATCGCCGGCAGAGACCAGCAGCACACCTTCGCCGGAAAATCCTGACAGGTAATACATGCAGGAAGGGTCCGAATCCTCAAGGTTCACCACCATGAAGACATCCGCATCGATTTGCGCCAACAGCTTATCCCGGTTCTGTTCAAAATACATTGTCCGGCATCCGTATACAGAAATTTGAATTGTTATGCCACCACCAGGATCTCTTTCGTTGCCTTATTCAAAGGCTCACCACCCTCCCGGGTAACCAGCACGACGTCCTCGACCCGGATCAACAATTTTTCCGGAATAAAGATACTGGGCTCTATTGTAAAGGTCATACCCTGTTCAAGGATCGTGGTATAGCCGATGTCAAGAAAAGGGAATTCATGCACATCCGAGCCGATGCCGTGACCCAGGCGATGGAAGAATTTTTCTCCGTGTCCGGCGGCTTCGATCACTTCCCGGCTGACGCCATTGAGCGCTTCCGCCGTGATGGTTCCGGCTTTCATGGCGTCGATACCGGCTTTCTGGGCGGACATCACCAGTTCATGATAGAAAACCATTTCGTCCGTGGGTTCGCCGATATAGACCGTCCGCCCGAAATCCGAACAATACCCATCCAGAACCAAACCAAAATCAAACGCAAGGGTACAGCCTTTATCCAAGGTCGTGCTGCCTGCGCCGCCGATGCCGTTGGGTTTACCCGGTCCCTTTACCATGACACCGGTGTGAAACGAGCAACCATCCGCACCGCGCCGCCGAATCTGAAAATCGATTTCCACGGCCACTTCCAGTTCGGTCATTCCGGATTTAAGCATCGGCAGTATATCTGCAAAAATTTTGTCGGTTAATGTTGCGGCGGCCCTCATCTTTTCGACCTCCGTCGCATCCTTCACCATCCGCATTCCGGCCGTAAATGACTCAGTTGTCGCAAACCGCATGTGGGGAAAGAGGCGGCTCAGATTCACTATTGTCTTGGCCAGAGCTGTTTTGGGCACTGCCAAGCAGCCTCCGGTCAGATCAAGGCGGGAGATCAGCCGTTCCGCATAGGTTTCGATGGCTTGGGGTGGGTTAAGGGTGAGATGATCCGTTAAAAATGATTTTTTTTCGATTTCCGGAATTACAAACCGGCTGATCATCTCCGGCACAACGAAAACAGCTTCCGTGGGAGTCACCCATAACCCGAAAATCCAGTCCCCGCGCAGGTGGGTATGGGTGGGGTTGGGTGCTTCCCGTTTGATTCCGGTGAGATATTGGGCATCCGATGACGGACAGAGATACATGGCATCGATGCCGAGTTCAGCCATATGCCGACGCGCCGTATCCAGACGCTGTTGATAATCGATCATTTAGATGGAATTCCTTTCACCATTTAACACAACCGGCGATACCGGCAGTTCGTTCAATGCATTGACGATGTACGCACACACGGATCCCGAAGCGGATCAAAATCCGCTCAAGTGCGGATCCAGATAATCTCTCAGACCGTCCCCAATGAAATTCGCGGCCAGCGCCACGGATAAAATGGCCAGGCCGGGGAAGGTTCCGATCCACCAATAGATAAAGTGGGTGACGCCTGTGGCCACCATGGCGCCCCACTCCGGTGTCGGAGGTGGTGATCCCAGCCCCAGAAAACTCAGCCCGGCAAACGTAAGTATGGCGTTTCCGATATCCAGCGTGGCCATTACCAGCACCGGACCGATACAATTGGGCAGAATTTCCCTGAAAATAATTTTTATATGGGAAGCCCCTATTACACGGGCGGCCTCCACATACTCATCCTCTTTCGCGGATATTACCATGCTGCGCATCACCCTTGCATAATTGGGCCAGAGTACCACCACCATGGCCAAAAGCGTGTTGTAAAGGCTCGGGCCCAGGGATGCGGCGATGATCATGGCAAGGACAATGGGTGGAAATGCCAGCACGAGTTCAGAAAGGCGCATCATGATATCATCCACGGTTTTTCCCAGATACCCGGCCACAGCGCCATATGCCGCACCCACGGACAACGCCAGAATAACGGTTATCAAACCGGCAACAAGGGAAAGGCGGCTGCCCATGATTACCCTGCTGAAGATGTCACGCCCCAGATGATCGGTCCCGAACCAGTGGGTGGCATCCGGTGCGGAGAGCCGGACACTCAAGTCCTGATCAACGGCATCATAGGGTGCGAAAACCGGTGCCAGCAAGGCAACAACGATCCATCCCCCGCACATCACAACCCCCAGGCCCAGGAGAAGGTTCGTGCGGAACAGTTGTTGTATGAATCGGAATATCATTCTCAAAGCAGACAGCAGTCCTTCATTCGGAATTTGTCATGGCACATTTGAAATTAAATAGGTGGTGCAACAACCCATTTCCTCATAATTGTCCGGGCAAAACACTCTTTTCAATACCACCATCGATCGGCTTTATTCGTATCGTACCCTTGGATCTATAAACCCATACAAAATATCGATGAACAAATTGATGCACACGTAGTTAAAAGCAATGAGCAGGGAGACACCGATGATGGCCGGAAAATCAAGGGAAGTAGCCGAGTTATAAGCATAACTCCCGATCCCCGGCCAGGCGAAAATGGTTTCCACCAGTACCGTGCCACCCAATAAATTACCGAATCCCAAACCGATGACGGTGATAACCGGTATCAATGCATTGCCCAGGGCATGTCTGAGAATGACTAGTTTTTCGCTCAACCCCTTGGCTCGCGCCGTCTGCACATAGGCCCTGGACATGACTTCCAGCAGGCTCGACCGGGTCGTCCGGGTAATCAGGCCCATGGTGAAAGCACCCAAAATCACGGCCGGCAGAATCAGGTGGCCCATAGCGTTCCGTGCAATATCCCACCGGCCCATGAGCAGGGCATCGACCACAAAAAGCCGGGTGACGGCCAAGGGCGGATCAATGAATGTACTCAGGCGCCCTGGACCCTCGGCCCACCCCAATTGGTAATAAAACACATACAGAAAAACCAGGGCCGCCCAGAAGCTGGGAGTGGATACTCCCAATACGGAAATGCTTCTGAGCAACTGGTCCGTTGCGCTGTTCCGCTTGATGGCGGAGATGATGCCGAACAACAATCCGGCGGATACGGCGATGAAGATGGAGAGCAGGGCCAGCTCGATGGTGGCCGGGAAAAACTCCAGCAGGTCATCGAGCACCGGACGATTCGTACGGATGGACCGGCCCATATCGCCATGAACCAGGTTTTCCATATAAAGCAGGTATTGTTCGTGCAGAGGCTTATCAAGCCCCCATTTGGCTCTATATGCCTGGATGATTTCAGGGTTGTTGAGATTTCTCGCGCTGAGCAGAGACAATACCGGGTCTCCCGGCACCAGATGGGATATCACAAACACCATCAGGGACACCCCGAGAAGGATGAACACCAGGAAAATAAGCCGTCTGGCAATGTAAGCGAGAAGTCCCACCTTATTTTTTCACCAATTTCTCCAGTTTCAACTTATACGCTTCGTGCCATTTGGCGCCGTCGATATTGCTGCGAACCACCAGCTGTTTGGGATGCTGGATAAGATTTAAAAAGGGGCTGTCCTTATCCATCAGCCGTTGGATGTTTTCTATGTAGGCCGAACGTTTCACATTGTCGGTCTCCACCATGGCCTTTTCCCCTAAAGCAGTCAGATCAGGACGGGAATCGGCATTCCATTGTGCCCGGAGGCCGACGGAATTGCCCGGTAAAAATGCCAGCTGGTTGTTTACATCCGGGTAATCCGGACCCCAGCCGGATACAGCGAAAGACCACTTCCCGGTGCGATAATCATTGAGACCAACCGAAAAATCCTGTGGTTTTACCGTCAATTCGATGCCGATTTTACCCAAATCATTTTTGATTTTTTCAGCGACCATGACCCAATCCACACCTTCAAAATTGTATGTAATTGCGCTGATGGTCCCCTTAAACCCTCCAGGAAATCCCCCCTTGGCGAGCAATTCTTTGGCTTTGTCCAAGTTGGTGAAATCCGGATCTCGAGGCGGCAGCGCGCCTAAAAATCCCACCTGAATAACTGATAGCGGGGTAACGGATCCGTCCCCGGCAAGCATTTGCAAACCTTTATAGTCTACTGCATACTTCACGGCTTCACGAACATGAGGGTTGGCAAAGGGGCCACCCACTTCCGGATTCTGGTTCATCAATAGAAAGGTCATGGATAATCCGGCGCTGGGGAGAATTTTGATCTGTTTGTCTTTCTTGAGCAGTTTGACCTGCTCTGGTCCAAGATTGAAAGCGATGTCGATATCCCCTTTTTTCACCATGAGCATCTGGGCGCTCAGATCGGGAATGTGCCGGAGAACGATCTTTTCCGCTGCCGGTTTCGGACCATGATAGGTTTTATTCCGGACCAGGATGATTTCTCTGTCACGGGAAAATTTTTCCAGCACATATGGTCCGCACCCCACGGAATTCGTATCCAGCCACGTCTGGGCTTTGTCCGTTTCCGCGGCGGACGTGTCGGCCTGTCCGCCATTTGCCCTTACCCGTTTGCTGTCCAGAATACCGAATGATGAAGTGGCGATTTTGGAAAGAAAGGCCGCATCCGGGTCCGCGAGGGTGACCACAACCGTCCGTGCATCGACAGCCTTTATATTTTCTATGTTTTTGGCCAGAAACGACGCATTTGATTTCAGGTGCTTCAATCTTTCAAAGGTCCATTTGACGTCCGCTGCCGTGAGCGGATTTCCCGTGGAGAATTTTATCCCGGGTTTCAGGTTGAATGTGTAAACCTTGCTGTCCGAAACACTGTAATCGGTGATCAGATACGGTTTCGGCACATCGATACTATCGCCGAATTTCACCAACGGATCATAAAGCGCCGCGATGATCAAATTGGTATACATCTCATATGCACGGCCAGGATCAAGGGTGATCGTATCCTGCTGCCAGCCGATTACGATCTGATCGTTCGCTGCCATTGTGGTGGACACCGGGCCAATTAACGATAGTGTCAGCAGTGCGGCAATGAACAGAATTAATTTTCCATTTCTCATGTTTCTCCTCCTCTTTATGCTCATGTGGGTGGTAAACTCAAAGTATGCGTCAATGAACAATACTCCTGTCGCCTCGATTATCATGAGATAAATGACATGCTGCATAGTGATCCGCCGCCACAGACACGAGTTGTGGCTCGAGCTGCGAGCAGATGTCCAATACTTCCGGGCATCTTGTATGGAACCGGCAGCCGGCCGGCGGGTCCGACGGGCTTGGCAGATCCCCCTTCAGTAATATCCGCTGCTTTTGCTCATCCGGATCGGAGATGGGGATAGCGGACAGCAATGCATGGGTATAAGGATGTGCCGGTTGATGATAGAGCCTGTTTCGGGGTGCGATTTCCACGATTTTTCCCAGATACATCACGCCGATGCGGTCACTCAGGTGGTGCACCACATTCAGATCATGGGAGATGAACAACAGGGTCAGATTGAATTTCTTCTGCAACCGGTCCAGCAGGTTAATTACCTGCGCCTGAATGGACACATCCAGGGCCGATACCGGCTCATCGCAGACGATCATTTCGGGCCCAAGGGCCATGGCACGGGCTATACCGACCCGCTGTTTCTGACCACCGGAGAGCTCATGGGGATATCGATCCAGATGGTATGCCGAAAGCCCGACTTCTTCCAAGAGAGCCGCACTTTTCCTCCGAACCGCTTTACCCGACAACTCCGGGTGATGTATGACAAATGGATCTGCCATGATTCGACCAATTTTTTTTCGTGGATTCAAGGAAGATGAGGGGTCTTGAAATATCATCTGGATCTGCCGACGGAATGCTTTCCGGTTATTTCTGATCAGATTGTAAATGTCGTCGTCCTTGTACAGCACATTTCCGCTGCTTGCCTTGTGCAATCCAAGTATCACCCGTCCAAGTGTGCTCTTCCCGCAACCACTCTCCCCCACAAGACCAAATGATTCGCCCGCCCTTATGTCGATGGAAACGCCGTCGACGGCCCGCACCTTTGAAGACCCGGACAATAAGCTCCGCCATCCGTCGGAAAAATACTTTTTCACTTTAACCAGGCTGACCAGAATGCGCTTTGAGGACAGCTCGTCATGTGCGGTGTGTTCCTTATTCATTATATATACACCTTGTGTGGTGTCCGCCGCCCAAATCAAGAAGCTCCGGCGTCTGTTCCTTGCAAATCGCCTCAGCACGGGAGCATCGGGGATGAAAGACACATCCGGCAATCATATGTGTTGGATTGGGAACGGTTCCCTCAATAGCGTACAACGCCTTTTTCTCTTCCGACACGCGAGGAATCGATTCGAGCAACCCGCAGGTATACGGGTGCGACGGGCTATGGAACAGATCTCTCACCGAAGCGATTTCCATGACCTGACCGGCGTAGAGCACCATCACCCGGTCACTCATCTCCGCGATCACTCCCAGATCGTGGGTGATCATCATAATGGCTGTCCTTGTCCGGGTCCGCAAATCTTTCATCAGTTCCAAAATCTGGGCTTGAATGGTTACATCCAGGGCAGTGGTGGGTTCATCGGCAATCAACAGCATGGGCTCACAGGCCAGTGCCATGGCAATCATCACCCGTTGACGCATGCCGCCCGAGAGTTGAAACGGGAATTCGCGCATTCTTCGCTCAGGCAGCGGAATACCCACCCGGTCCATCAGCTCCACACCCCTATCAAAAGCGTCACGTTTCGAATACCCCTTGTGAAGAATCAACGGCTCCGTAACCTGGCGGCCGCAGGTGTGGATGGGATTCAGTGAAATCATAGGCTCCTGAAACACCATGGTGATCCGGTTACCGCGAATTTGCCGCATGGCTTCTTCAGATTCGGTAAGCAGATTTTTTTCGGAAAACCATATTTCACCACTGACCCCTGCCGTCTGGTTACGGCGAAGCAAGCCCATTATCGCCATGGACATCACACTCTTGCCGCTGCCGCTCTCACCGACAATGCCAAGCGTTTCACCGGATTTAATGGAAAACCCGGCATGTTTGACCGCCTCCACCCTGCCCAATGAAATCTTAAAATTCACGGAGAGATCATTGACGGTCAACACGTCATGTGTTTGTCCGCTGATATCGTCTTTATTCATTTATATCATATCAGGAGGTTCATTCTATTGATGAAGAACAGCCGAGCCGTCCTTGACCTGATACATGAGCATGTCCCGGACCATGTCGCCGTTGGCGTCAAACTGATTTTCGCCCAATGCGCCTTTAACCACCGGCCGGTATGCGCCGATGGAGGAGAGGGCCACAGCCAGATCGGTTCGATCAAGGCCGCCGAGTTCGACAGCTTTGGCCACGAGAAGTACGCAGTCGTAGGCCAGCCCTTCCACCATACCCGGATCAGAGCCGAATTGTTGCTTAAAATCCGCAGCCCATTTACGAATATATGGCCGCGGGTCTTTCAACGAGAAATAACCGGAGTAGCAGGTGCCCTCGGCGGCCTTACCGGCCACCTTGATGTACTCGGGGTGTCCAATGCCGTCGGTGCCGAGAATCTGGATATCCATTCCCAGTTCCCGGGCCTGGCGGGCGATCAATGCCCCTTCCTTGTAGTGACCGGCAATGAAGAGGGCGTCGGCTTTCAATCCCTTGATCTTGGCCAGTTGAACCATGAAATCCGTATCGTTGGGCAGATAGGCTTCCGTGGCAACCACTGCGTTGTCACCGGCGAGCTTCTTCATTGCTGCGGCAAACACCTCGTTTAGTCCGCGTCCGTAATCGTCGTTGACGTAAATACCGGCATACCGCTTCCATTTACCCTGGTCGTGAGCCCACTTGGCGATATACTGCCCCTGGAACGAATCCGTCGGCACCACACGAAAGGAGTAGGGCCCTGCCTCCGTGTATACCGGCGCCGTGGCACCGATGGCCAGCTGAACCAATCCGTTTTTATTCAGAATGGGTGCGCCGGCCAGGGCTACCGTGCTGGTGATGGGGCCCACCATGGCCAGAATTTCGGGATTATCCACAAAGCGCTGGGCGATCGAGGCGCCTTCGCGGGGATCGTTTTTATCGTCAGCCACTTCAATCAATCTGAGCATTTTTGCCTTTGTCTCGCCCCTGGGCACAATGCCGCCGCCGGCATTGATCTGATCGATGGCAAACTGAGTCCCTGTTTCCGCCTTCTTTCCCCAGGAGGCCGCGCCGCCGCTCATGGGGACACACAATCCGATTCCGATGGTTTCCCCGGCTGAGAGTGAGAAATTAAAAGCTGTGGCCAGAATGATCGACAATGCCAAGAAAAATACTTTTTGTTTCATAATCCCGCTCCTTAGGTTGTGTATTATTTATGTATGCAGTTGTATACAAGCCACGTGCGTGAAAGCCCCTGAAGTGCCCTGCAACGCTTTACCTATTCTCCCAGATACGCCTTGATCACGTTCTCATTTTCCAGGAGATTCTTCGCCGTATCCGCCAATACAATCCGACCACCGTTTAAAATATAGCCCCGGTCGGCAATGGACAGTGCTTTTCGCAAATTCTGTTCCACGACGAAAATGGGGATCCCCATGGTGCTCACCTGCTGGATGATCTCGAACACTTCTCCCACCAGTTTCGGTGAAAGCCCCATGGAGGGTTCATCCATGATGATCATTTTGGGTTTGGCCATTAGCGCCCGCCCGATGGCCAGCATCTGCTGTTCCCCCCCGCTGAGGGTCATGGCATCCTGGGCCACCCGTTCCTTGAGCCGCGGAAACAGGTCAAACACCTTGGCCATCTCATCCCTGATATGAAAATCCGGGCTTTTCCGATGAATGAACGCCCCCATTTCCAGGTTCTCCCGGATGGTCAGCCGTGCAAACACCCTTCTGGATTCCGGCACTGGGGAAATTCCTTTTTTGACAATGGCGTGGGTGGGCAGGCCGTCGATGCGCTCCCCTAGAAAAACCACCTGGCCCGAAGTGGGTTTCACCAGACCCAGTATGGTTTTCATGGTGGTGGATTTGCCCGATGCATTCCCCCCGAGCAGGCAGACAATCTCATTCTCCGCCACCGTCATGCTGACGTCGTTCAACGCCCGGATGGGACCGTAATGGGTGGTAACATTTTCAATTTTTAACATGGCATTATTTTCTTGGTCAGTCCTTTCCGAGGTATGCCTCTATCACCCGCGAATGGTTCCGAACAGTGTCGTATGACCCCTCGACAATCTTCTCACCATAATCCAGTGCCACCAGTCGCCCGCAGAGCTGTTTCATGAAGTTCATGTCATGCTCGATCACCAGCACGGTGACCCCTGTGGAGTTGATATGCCTGATATTGTCGAGAAGCTGAAGGGATTCGGCCGGGTTCATGCCGGCCGTGGGCTCATCGAGCAACAGGAGCTTGGGGTCCGATGCCAGCGCCCGGGCAATCTCCAGTCGGCGCCGGTTGGCATAGGAGAGGGTCCAGGCCGATCGGTCCTTCATGGATATCAGGCGGTCTCCGAATATAGTCATGACTTCCATGGCGCGTTTTTCAAGGCGCCGCCGTTCGCGGCCGGCACCCGGCAATCTCAGCAGCGCTGAAAAAATACCGGATCGGCCCCGGCAATGTCCCCCCACCATGATGTTCTGGAGAACGGAGAGATTGCTGAACGGTCGCTGGTTTTGAAATGTCCTCGCCACGCCCATCCCGATGATCTCATGGGTCTTCCGATCCAGAAGGTTGTCGGAAGTCCCGTCCAGCAGGACGGTTCCTTCGTCGGCCCGGAACATACCGGTGAGCACATTGAAAAAGGTGGTCTTGCCCGAACCGTTGGGACCGATGATGCCGAGGATCTCTCCCTTTTCCACGGTGAGGTCAAACTGTTTTAAAGCCACCAGGCCGCCGAATTTTTTTGTTAAGGACGATATGGAGAGCAATCCCATGGTACTTATGCCTTGTACATTTGTTGAAATTGTTTCTTTCCGAACAATCCTTCGGGTTTGAATATCATCATGAGCACCATGAATGCACCCACCACCACCATGCGGTACTCGCTGGCCGCGCGGAAGATCTCGGGCAACCCGATCATGATCACAGCCCCCACTATGGTCCCCGGGATACTGCCCAGGCCGCCTATAATCGGGATGGTGATAATGATGACCGATTCCAGTATCGTAAAGCTGTTGGGGCTGACAAAGTGCTGGAAGACGGCAAAAAAACTGCCGGCCAGCGCCCCCAACGCCGCTGAAAAAGCAAAGGACATGGTCTTGTACAACACCAGGTTGACGCCCATGACAGCCGCCACATCCTCATCCTCCCGGATGGCGGTCCATGCCAGACCCACCCGGGAATCCCTGACACGGATACAGGCAAAAATGGTAAACAGGACAAATGAAAAAATCAGATAGTAGAAGGCGGTGTAGCTGTCGATGGGTATTGCCCAATCCCCCCAGCCCAGAAACGGTGACGGGATATCTGCTATGCCCCGGGGACCGCGGGTCAGCCCCATCCAGTTGTTGGCGACGATGTAAACGATCTGGCCGAAGCCCAGCGTAACCATGGCCAGGTAGTCATCCCGGAGCCTGAGTGTCGGCAGACCGATGGCCACCCCCAGGACAACCCCGAGAGTCATGCCTGCCGGAACGGTCAACCAGAAGGACATGCCGAATTGTTTCATCAATATGGCCGTGGTATATGCGCCTGTGGCGTAAAATGCGGCATGCCCGATGTTCAGCAGTCCGGTAAATCCCATGACCACGTTCAGCCCCATGGCCAGCACGATATACAGGCAGATATAGATGATCACCCGCATGGCGTAATTGCTCTGGATCATCAGGGGCAGCATTAAAAAAACGCACAGCAGGGCGATCTTACCGATGCCTGAAAATCGTGCCAGACGACCGGCAAGGGCTGCCATCACCCCCTGCTGGAGAAAGTTATCACCGGACGTCGCCTGGGAGCCGCCGGACAGATCATCGAGTCGTGTCTTATTCACCGGTTTTACCCTCCCCCAACAACCCTTTAGGTCTGAATATCAATGCCAGGATCAACAGGCCGAAGGCAAATGCGTCCCTGTACATGGATGAGATGTAGGCAGACCCGACACCTTCCACCACACCCAGGAAAAGGCCACCGAGCATGGCGCCGTAAATATTGCCGATACCCCCCAGAACGGCGGCGGCAAATGCCTTCATGCCCGCGTTGAATCCCATGTAGGGATCGATGCTGTTATAGTTGACGGCAAACAGAATCCCGGCCACGGCAGCCATGGCCGACCCGATGGCAAAGGTGAGCACAATGACCATGTTTACATTGATGCCCATCATCTCCGCCGCCTCCCAATCCGCTGCTGTTGCACGCATGGCCTTGCCCAGGTAGGTTTTTTTCACGAATACGGCCAGGGAGGCCATGCAAATGACAGAAGTGCCGAAGATGAATATTTTTTTGAATGGAATGATCACCGTGCCGAGGATGAGCGGCGGAATACCGAAATCCACCTCAAACACCTGGAACTCGGCCCCCCAGATGATGCGGGCCATATTCTGGAGAAAAATGGAGACACCCAGCACACTGATGACCACGGCAAACCGTGGGGCATTGCGCAAGGGGCGGTAGGCAATGCGCTCCACCGCGATACCGAGGCCGGTTGCCATCATGATACCCAACAGTGCGGCAACCGGTAACGGAATATGGAAGACGGACATGAACCACCATGTGAAAAATGCGCCGCACATGAAAATCTCGCCGTGTGCGAAGTTGATCAGTTTGATGATGCCGTATACCATGGTATAGCCGATGGCCAGCATGGCATACATGGCACCGAGACTGATCCAGTTGGTGAATTGTTGCCAGAACAAAATAGCTCCCTTCGATAGAATATGTCGCGACGCAAGATCAGCGCTTCCACCGCTTGTCGATGGGCGGCGGCGGATTACCCCCGTATGGTCCCGGGGGTGTTGTCAATTCACCGGTTTCCGGATCCGGCGGGCGCATGGGCCGGTCCACGGGGCGGGTCCCCTCTTTTTTCCAGGTTTTACTCAGTTGTTTGGCGGTGCGATGGGCCATCTCTTCGCGGGTGCGCCTGGCGTCATGTCCTGCGCCGCCAACGGCCGTGAGGGCGCCGGTGGGGCAGTGCTTGACGCATTCCGGCTGGTTGCCGCACATGTCGCACAACAGGGGAACAGCGGTCTCCGGGTGCAGTTCGATAACGCCGGACACGCACTCCTGGGCGCACAATCCGCACCCCACGCAGCGTTCCGGATCAACCCGCACCACCCGGGTGTCCGGGTCCTGGCTGATGGCCTTTTCCGGACACACCGCAGCGCACGGCGCCTTGGCGCACCTGAGGCAGACAATGGGCCGGTCCACGCCGAGTTCTTCGAGTTTGACCACATGCAACCGGGCCAATGACGGCGCGTAAACACCCTCATGGGCGAAAGCGCATCCCAGTTCACAAGCCCGGCATCCCGTGCACAGTGACGGATCCACCAGCAGCCGTTTCCGGATGGGGGAGACGGTGTCCGGTTTTCTCATGGGTGCTTTTTTATGTGTATTCATATAATCCGTATCTGTTCCGAATTTCCTGGATAACAAGGACCAGCGGCCGGTGGTTGTGCCATGGGGATCTTTTTTATAGGCGGCATACCCTTTTTTCAGGGGGATGCCCCGTTTCTTGAGGTCCTGCACCACAAACGCAAGATCCAGCTCAAGGAGTTTCCGCTCCGTGGGCCACCCGGTCTCGGGGTCCCACCCCCGGAAAGGGTAGTACTCGGACAGGAGCTGATCGTTTTCGAACACCATTCCCGCGGCCAGATTGGAATCTTCGGGAAGCGGTTCGTCCGTGAAGCGTTTGGGCAGGTAATCGTCCTTGCGGGACAGGCCGTAGCGCATCAAAATGGCGCGTTCCAGATTGTTGACCCGTTCGCCGATGCGCATCACCTCCTCCACATCCACATCAAAACCGGTGGCGAACTTGAACAGATCCCGGGCCTGGGGTTCCTGGACGGTCTCCATTGAAACACCGATGATTTTGCAAAAACTCATGCAGTCGGCCAGGGCGCAGATCTCCTCGAACCAGGGCACCATTTTGCCCTTGCCCTTCCAGGGACGCATGAGCCCGCAATTCTCGGATCCGAAACGCTCCCGGGCTTCCTCTGTCCTGTCGGACATCTCAAAGAAAGGATCGGCGCGCTGATGGTCCGCGCCCCGGGATGCCACGGCATTTCCCAGTCCATAAGCCTTGAGACCCCGGACATCGGCCTGGAAGAGTTCCAGATTTTTGGCTTCCATGCACAACTCCCTGCCCATGCCCAATGTGTCGGCCGCATGAACCACACCCTGGGCCAGCACGGCGCCGAACCCCTCGTTGTTGATGATTTTCAGTGTCAGGTCATAAACCGACCGGGCGTTGCCCCAGGTCAGGTCCAGCCCGTCGCAATCCTGCTGGCGCAAATGACCGAGTTCGAACATCTCCTGGGCCCAGGAGATCACCTCGGATGCCGTGATGGAATCGATACCGGCGCGGTTGACCAGTTCCGCGCATTTCAATGCGGTTTTAAGATCCGGATTTCCCACCCGGGAGGTGAATCCGGCCAGGGTTTCATATTCCGGACCCTCGGCCTCCAGGGGAGCGCCGTCAAAACCGCCCGGTACAAGATAATAACGGCTGCACGGGGCCACGCATCCGAAACAGGCTTTTCGCTTCACATTGTAGTCTACGGCAGCGGTTTCGCCGGAGACCTTCAGCCAGTCTTCGTACACGCCGGTTTGAAAGTGCCGGGTGGGCAGGATGCCGGCGGTCTGGCAATGATTGATGAGATTTGTGGTGCCGGTGATACCGCGTTCCTGATAATTGGGATGATGAAACAGGACCCGGTAAAAATAGTTCATGAGTTCGTTGAATTGCCCGGGGTGGGCCACACGCACCGCACCGGTGCCGGTAACGGCGACGGCCTTAAGATTTTTGGACGCCATGAGCGCGCCCATGCCCGTACGGCCCATGGCCCGGGCATTGTTGGTCATGATATTGGCAAAGGAAACCCCGTTGACGGCGGCAGTTCCGCAGCAGGCGATTTGTACGGTATGGTCGTGGGCCTCCCGCCGAATGGCCGAGTTGGTTTCCCAGGTATCCAGGTGCCAGAGATGGCCGGCATCCCGGATCTCCACCTGTTGGTCGATGATGCGCAGATACACCGGCTTGTCTGCCTTGCCGTTGATGACGATCTGATCGTATCCGGCGAATTTCATTTCGGCGCTGAAGTGGCCGCCCGCGTTGGAGTCCCCCAGATAACCAGTGTGAGGGGATTTGCCGGACACATTGATCCGGGCGCCGGGGAATCGTGTTCCGGTGAGGGGTCCGACACCGAAGATGAGGCGGTTTTCCGGACCCCGGGGATCGGCGTCCACTGGTATTTCCCGGTAATACACCTCCATGTTGTACCCCCGGCCGCCCATCCATTTGCGGGCGTAGTCTTCGGGGATCTCCTCAACGATCATCGTCCGTTCCGTGAGATCGACTCTCAGCCGGCGGCCGGCATGTCCAAAATTGTGGGGCATTATTTATCCTTTTCCTCCAAAGCCTACAATATCCTTTCGGCTGTCATGGGTGTTTCCGTCATTCGTAATTTTAGGGCATCCCGGATGGCCCCGCTTTTTTCTTCTCCTCCAAAGCCGACAATATCCTTTCGGCTGTCATGGGTGTTTCCGTCATTCGTAATTTTAGGGCATCCCGGATGGCACCGCTTTTTTCTTCTCCTCCAAAGCCGACAATATCCTTTCGGCTGTCATGGGTGTTTCCGTCATTCGTAATTTTAGGGCATCCCGGATGGCGTTCCCCACGGCAGCCGCAGGCGGTGCCATGGTGGGTTCGCCCAGGCCCTTTGCACCGTGGGGCCCATAAGCGGCCGGTGTCTCCACAAGAATCGATTCCACCTCGGGCACATCCATGGCCGTGGGCAGTTTGTAATCCCGGAAGCTCGGGTTCACCACCTCCCCCTGCCGGCCGATCATGAGTTCTTCCGACAGAGCAAAGCCGAGACCCATGGCCACACCACCCTCTATCTGGCCCTCCGCGGCCAGCGGGTTCACGGCACGGCCCACATCATGGGCCGCCACATATTTGAGGATTTTTACCTCACCTGTATCGGACGACACATGGGCTTTAACCCCGTGGCATCCGATGGTGACGCCTTTGAAGGCGGGAAATGAAAGCCCCTTGACCCGGCCGGGCTCAATGCTGTCCATCTCGGGCAGATATTCGGATACACCCGTGATCGGTCCACCGGAGAGAATATGGCGTTCAACGGAGATGTCCGCGAAACTGACACGCTTTTCAGGGGCGCTTTTCACGGAGATCCAGCTGTTTTTACTTTCCAGGCGTTCACGTGATACCTTGAGTTTTCGGGCGGCAACGGCCATCAACGCTTCCAATGCGTTTTCGGCGGCCATTTTGGCACATTTGCCGACGGTAAAAACACCCCGGCTGCCGCCGATGCCGTGATCATATCCACACTGGTCCGTGTCCCCCTGAACCAGGTGTACATCATCGGGATCGAGACCAAGGGCTTCGGCCACTATCTGGATGACGCTGGTGTACAGGTATCCCGTACCCATGTCCACGGCCGCGGTCACTACGCTGACGGAGCCGTCTTCATTGATTTTAACCGTCACCGAGGTGGACCAGCCGCCGCTGAGCCAGTATACACAGGCCAGACCTTTGCCCGTATTCTCATCGGTTATCGGCGCCCGCCAATCCATGGCGTCGGCCACGGCGAGCACCGTCTTTTTAAAATCCATATCCACAAGGGTCTGGCCCACTGCCGTTTTTTCACCGGGTTCCAACAGATTTTTCAACCTGAAGTCCAGGGTATCCATATCAATGGCCCGGGCCAGGTCATCAATATGGCTTTCCAGGGCGAATGTGGTCTGGGGGGCCGAGGGTCCGCGCATGCTGCCGCAATTCATTTTATTGGTGTACACGCAATAGCCGTCCAGCCGGACGTTGGGAATGCGGTACAACCCGCCGATCACCTGGGCGCACAGGGTTACAGTGGTGGGACCGTTGCCCGAATATGCACCGGTGTCATAGATAAACTCGGCCTGCATCGCAGTAATGGTGCCATCTTTTTTCACACCGGACTTGATCTTGAAACTGGCGGGATGCCGTGGAGTGGTGGCCAGAAATTCTTCGGCCCGGGTATAGACGATCTTCACGGGACGGCCGCATTTTCGGGCCAGCAGCACTGCGTAGGGCTCCACGATCATTTCCAGTTTGCCGCCGAACCCACCACCGATTTTGGTGGCGTTCACCCGGATGTTAATCATGGGGATCTGCATGGCATGGGACAGATACCGCCGTACGGCAAAGGGTTTCTGATTGGTGGTGGTGATCAGTATCCGGCCGTGGCTGTCGATTTCTGCCATGGCGGCATGGGGCTCGATGCTGGCCTGGTGCTGGATCTGCGTCCGGAAGGTGCTTTCGAGAACCAGGTCGGCATCCGCCAGGCCTTTTTCCACATCGCCCAGCCGCACATGGGCCATGGTGCAGATATTCCCCTGTTTTTCCGTTTCAAAACCGGCCGCATAGTCCATCAACTGCTCATGGATGACCGGCGCGTCATCCGCCATGGCCTCCCGGACATCAAATACCGGTTCCAGAGGCTCGTAATCCACCCGAATGAGCGAAAGCGCTTTTTGGGCGATGGCTTCGGTTTCGGCCGCCACCGCCGCCACTTCGTCTCCCCGGTACCGCACCTTTTCCCGGGCAAACACCAGGCGGTCCTTGATATCCACGCCGAAATATCCCCGGGGCACATCGGCACCGGTGACCACAGCCAGTACACCGTCCAGCTCTTCGGCCGCGGACACATCAATGTGTTTAATCCGGGCATGGGCATACTCACTGCGGAGGATTTTCCCCACGGCCGCACGGGAATGGGTGATATCGGCCCCGAATTTTGACACACCGGTCACATGCTCGATGGCATCGCGCCGCGGATAGTCGCCGCCGATGACGGCTTCGGGTTTTTCGGACGGTACGGTGCCCGACGCGGCTGCAGACACCGCATCCACAATTTTTTGATATCCCGTGCACCGGCACAGATTGCCGGAGAGCGCCTTTCGGATCTGTTCCCTGGGCGGATTGGGATAATCATCAAGAAGGGCTTTGGCCGAAATGAGCATTCCCGGTGTGCAGAAACCGCACTGCACGGCACCGTGGGAAATGAAGGCATCCTGAAGCGGGTGGAGCCGGTCCGGTCCGTCAGCCAGCCCTTCGATGGTGGTGATCTCATCCCCGTCGCAGGCCATTGCCGGAATCAGGCAGGCGTTGACCGGCTTGCCGTTTCTGATGACCATGCAGGCGCCGCATTCACCCTCTCCGCAGCCGTTTTTGGTACCCGTGAGACCTATCCGGTCGCGGATGACCCGCAGCAGCGTCTCATTCGGGGAAACGGCAAGGGTGTGCCGTTTCGTATTGATGGTAACGGTGATGTTTTTGTCTTCCACTGGCGGTAGTACCCCTTGATTTTCCGTTTATTGGTGGTCCTGACGGCACATTTGCAAAAGTGTCTCCCTGACCATCCGGCCGGCCATTTTCCGCCGGTAACCGGCGGTGGCGCGAAGATCGTCAATGGGATGGATGTCACCGGCAACTGCGGCGGCAGCCCGATGGATGAATTCCGCTTCCAATGGCCGGCCTTCTAGTATTTTCTCGGCCCGGACAATGCGGACCGGTGTCGGCGCCACCGCACCCAGGGCGATACGTACGGTTCCACACTTACCGGCGCCGTCCATTTCCAATGACAGGCCCAGGCTGACGATGGAACACTCCATGGCTTTTCGTTTGCCCAGTTTTACGAAACCGGCGCGGATTGCCGGATTTTTCGGCAACATAAATCCGGTGAGGATATCACCGGGTTTCAGGCAGGTGGTGGACGGCCCGGTGAAAAAGGCGTCCATGGGAATTGTTTTTTCGCCGTCCCGTCCGGCGACGACGGCCGACGCGCCGTACACCATCAGCGGCGGGGCGGTGTCGGCTGACGGCGATGCGTTGCAGACGTTGCCGCCGATGGTTCCCATATTGCGGATGGAGGGTGACCCGACGCTGCCGGCGGCAGCGGCCAGCGCCGGAAAATGTTCCGCTATCAGGCCGGAACCGGCCACCTCGGACAATCCGGTCATGGCACCGATGAAGATCTTGTCTTCCGGACGCTCCTGAACCCGGTTCAACCCGGAGAGGCGTTCCAGTGAAATGAATCCATGTCCGGTGTTCCCCGGCGGTCCCAACTTCACCATGAGATCCGTGCCCCCGGCAAAATAATGCGTGGTCCCGTCCGACTTGAGATATGCATCCATGGCGTCGCTTATGGACCCGGGTTTGAAAAATCGTGTGGTCATTTTACGTGCACTTCCCAGAAGTTAACATACAGGTTGAATTCGTCCTTTACCGCCATCCCGATACCCGGGGAATGTTCCCGGCGGTGTTATGTTGAAATGATGAGAAGAAACGGTCACATCCAATTTGAAGCCAGGTGAACGTGGTACAGAGTAGTTGTCCTGAAATCGCCGCTCATCGGAATCGGATGCTCCCGTTTATCTCATCAAGATTAAAATTCATCGGGCAATGTGTTATGCCCGTTCCGGAAAAACTATGCTTCCCAATACTCTTTCCGGTGCATGGGCTTTCCATATCCAAGCACGTCATCCAACCGCACCACCATCCGATTGAACACCGGTTGATGTTTAATGAGCGCTCGTACGCCGTCATGGAGCAGGCCGGACGGTTTGTTAAACGGACATACATTGATACAATTGGTGCAATCCATACGGTTTTTTGCCCAGAACCGGTAACACTTTTCAGCGTCCACATACCATTTCCGGGGCCCGGAATGATTGGAGATATTCCAGCCCGAAGTGGTGGGCTCGCTCGAACTGACAGCATTTGAAGGGCAATGCCTGGCACATTTCATACACACCCTGCAGAATTCGGTAACGCCGAAGGGCCGGTACTCGTCATGTGCCAACGGCATATTCGTGAACACCTTGCAGATCCTCACCCTGGGCCCGTATTTTTCCGTCACCAGCAACCCCAGCCGCCCCACTTCGCCCAGACCGGCGGCGGCGGCCAGCGGCACGGATAAGGCCGTGTCGTTGCCGGAGGGCACCGCCTCGTATCCCAATCCCCGGATAAAGGTGGCGACCATATTGGCGGTGGATGCCATTTTTGAGTAGCCGAATCCGGTGGCGGCGCCGGCGACGGCGTTGGGAGAGTGCCGCATGGCCGTGTAGTCCATGGCAATGGCCAGGACAACGGCGTTCACATGATCTTCGGGCAGATCAAGGGGATAATGCGCCTGACTGATAATATTGTATTCGTGGGAGTAAACCAGGTTGGGGTGCGCATAGCAGATACCCACAAGGTCCGCACCCAGAAATCGAGCGGCCTGTTTGACACAACTTGCATTTTCGACCGGTGTTCCGGTTACCGGCCGGCCGGCATCGATGAAGGGTTGCGTTTTATCGGATACATGGGACCATGAATACAAGCCGGAGTTGCTCATTGAATTCCCCCTGCCGTATTCAAATTCTATATTCCAGGCGGCATTGCGAAGGGCAAAATCCCGCTGGCGCAACCCCGGCGACTCCTCGAATACAATGGCGTCCCGGGAAGACCGGGCCCAGCCGGCAATGGCCTCATCCCACCGCGCCCGTTTGAACATTTCGAATTTTTGGTCGAATCGACCATCAGGTACCTGAAACGGGAATTTTGTATCGTCGGATTTCATGGATGGTAATATGTATAGCTCGAATTAAGGTTGGACCTTCGACAAACATCATCACTACCGTTTCAAATACACACCGCCTGCGCTTTTATCCGGGGAGTCGAGGTCTTGTTTCCGTGATATGATCCTGCCTGACTTGACAATGCCTACCGGCCAACCGGCAAGGGTTTTTCCCTGATGCAAACAATAGTCGGAACGGGATCCGGCGATTTCAGGTGACGCTTTTTTTTCGACGAACGGATCTATAATTACCAGGTCCGCATCGGCTCCCGGCAGCAGAGAGCCCTTTTTCGGGTAGAGACCGAATATCCGGGCCGGTACAGCCGAAATTTTTTCGAAGAGCTTTTCCAACGGGAAACATTCCATACGGGCCTTGTTCAACAGCGACGGCAGGTGGGTGCCCACGGCCGGATATCCGGGCGGAAAGTCCCACAGGCCCGGACCTTGTTTTTTTTCGTCGACGGTCATGGGGGTATGGTCCGTGCCGATGGTATCGATTATATTCTCTTCCAAACCCTTCCACAGTTCAGCCTGGTCCTCCGGATATCGAATGGGGGGTATCATCTTATTCAGATAATTCAAATCATCGGCCAAGCTGAGGGTCAGATAGGGCGAGGTGGATTCGAAAAAGAGGTTGCCGCTCCCGGGTTTCAGGCGTCGTGCGACATCCACGGATTCCTTTGCCGAGAGATGTACGAAATACACCTGCACGCCGCTTTGCCCGGCCAAAAACGCCGCCCGCTGAATGGCTTCGGCCTCGCCGAATCCCGGATGGCTTTTTTCCCAGGACGCCAGGGATGTGATGTGGGGATCGGCTTTTTTCTGATGGGCCGTGGCGCGGCTCACCGCCCGATGGTTTTCTGCGTGGACGTTCAGCACCGGCCGGCCGGGCAAGGCCGCCACGGCCGCCATCAGATCGAGTAAAAAGTCGTCTTCCACATCCGGAATCAGTCCCGGAATCCCGCACATCCATGTTTTGAATGAATTGATGCCGTACCGGGAGTGATAAACCGGTATCTCCTGGAGCTGGGTCTGGTTCATGATGGCCAGGTGCACAAAAATATCACAATTGGATTTGGCATTGATGGCGGCGATATAATCGTCCAGGAGGGGGAGGTAGGAACCTTCCGCGTTCAGATAGAGACCGAGTGTGGTGACACCGTTTAAAAGCGCCGACCGTGTTTCAGTGACCAGTTCCACATTGAAATCACTGAAAATACCGAGATGCACATGGGGATCGACCACTCCGGGTGCCACATATTTCCCGTTGATCTCCACCACCCGTGCATTGTCGGTGGAGACGGATTCTCCGATGGCGAAAATCTTCCCGTTTTCGATGCGGATATCCATGGTGTGGACACCCTGAAAAGGGATGATGCATTCCCCCCCCCTGAGCACCAGGGGCTGGTCAATTGAGAATTGCGGAGATAATTCCGGGGATGGTTCCGAAAACGGCGTAAAAACCGACGCTGCCGGGGATTCAACCGCCTGTGCCGGCACGGCACCATGCATCTCCGCCGCCCACGGCGGCGTGAATACGGTGGACCGCGTTGTCATGAAATCCGGTAAAAAAGGAGTTTTTCTATGCCCCATCACATCCGCTCTCGATCATTAGTGGATTGCGGCCTCTGCGGCTTCCGCCGCGGACTTGATGTCTGATTCCGAACCGGCCATGAACAATCTGCCGAACCGGCCGAACGGATTGAAGTGAATCAACTGGACATTGCTGGCTTTCTCCGCCTCATTGGCGGCCAATACGATATAGGCCGCCGGTTCCACCTCAAACACCAGCATGGATTGACCGGGCAGCAACAAACTGCCTTTCCGGGTTTTGTTGATTTGCTGGGCCTGGTATGGATTGACCTTCGTAATTATCTTCGAAGACACCACCGTGGGTTTCAGCCGCTCGGTAATACTCAGTCCGCACATGTCCAGAATGGTTTCCCCGGCATTTTTGACGGATTCCACCGACGTCGAGTGAATTTCCAGTACGCCGAATTCCCTTTCGACCATTTGCAGCCCGGGTTTGGCTTCACTGGCCTTCAATGCGGCATCGAGCAGGTTGTAGACTTCGCTGCCCGGGGCCAACTCCAGCCACAGCTCGGCCATCTGGGCCAACGGCACATCACCATCGAGTTCCGAACCGAGAAAAGCGGCGAACTGAGGCTGCATGCTGTTGATGAACGCATAGGTTCTCAATTGGAAATTTTCCATGTGTGTACCCATCATATTTTCCGGTTAATCGTTTTTTATTTCTTGCCTTTGGCCACCGGCAACAGCGCCATGGTTTCCTCACTGGGTCTGGGTATGACATGCACGGATACGACTTCGCCGATCTTGTTGACCGACGCTGCACCGGCATCAACGGCGGCTTTGACGGCACCGACATCACCCTCGACAAAAACCGATACCAACCCGGCACCGACTTCGCGGGTTCCAAGAACATCCACGTTTGCGGATTTTACCATGGCATCAATCGCTTCGATGGCCGCAACCAGACCTTTGGTTTCAATCATTCCTAACGCTTTCATTTATGCCTCCTTCAATTGATTATGAATTTCCTTCTTGTTAATGGACACACTATCCAGAATCGCAATCACCGCTGCATCCACCGGTGCCTGGGGATCAGACAACACGTGGCATGCAGGAACACCTGTGGTGACGGCCACCACTTCCGACAATCCGGCACCGATGGTATCGACAGCCAGGAAGGCTTCACCCGTTGCATTGCCGGTATCATCAATGTCTTTCAGTACGAGGAGCTTGTGATTCGCCAACCCCTTTGCCTTGATCGAGGAAGTGGCAAAACCGACAACCCTGCAAAGTTTCATAAAATCCTCCCTCTGGTTTTTCGTTATAATTTTTTGAGAATGTCCACAAAGGCATCCAGCACGATGTCAATATCGTTGGTGGTGGTGAAAAAGTGTGGTGCTATTCTCACCACATCCGCCCGTGCCGAACCGATAATGTTCCGTTTGCGCAGTTCCGCTTCGACCTGATGTGAATTACCCGGCACGCGGATGGCGGTGCTGGGTGCTTTGATGCGGATATCCGTCGGACTCACAACGTCCAGGCCCCTGGCCAATGCGCCGTCGATACAATGCTGGGAAAGGACATTGGTCCACTGGTGAATATTGTCCACGCCCACTTCGTTGATTACTTTCATGCCCGCCCGCGAGATGTAAGCTGTGGGAATCGGCGGCGTTCCCGTATCGAAACGTCTGGCACCATCGGCATAATCCACATTGTGAATATCGAAAGCAAAAGGATCCTTGCGGCCGAACCAGCCGGTGTAGGCCGGCTCCAGGTATTCGGCGATCTCTTTTTTGACATATAAAAAGGCGATGCCGGGCACACCCATCAGATACTTGAGATTGCCGCTGGCCAGAAGATCCACGTCCAATGCTTTGACATCCAGGGGATGCGTTCCCAGGCCCTGGTAGGCATCCACATATACCAGGGATCCCTTGTCATGGATTTTGGGAATGATGGTACTCAGTTTCTGGCGGAATCCGTTGTAGTAGTAGACATCGCAAATGGAGGTGAGCATTGTGTCTTCATCCACGTACCTGTCATACTCCGCCGGATCGATCATATTGTTGGTGACGGGGATGAATCCCGTCTTCAATCCGTATTTTTCATGGGCTTTCCACACATGCCCCACCGTTGGGAACTCCGCTTCCGTGTAAACCACTTTCTGCCGGGCGGTATGGCGCGGCAGGGCGCTGGCAATGGCCGCCGTCATTCCGGAAACAGAGGTCCCCATGGCGATTTCCGACGGATCCGCATTGATGATTTTCGCGAACTCCGCTTTGGTTAACTCAACCTCCTCCACCCACCGCTCCCAATCCATACCCATTTCATTCCAACTGATCATGTATTCCTCAAACGCATCCCGGGTGTATGTGGATTGGGGCGACTGGGAGCAATTGGCCACATGGATATATTTTGACAGCAGGGGGAACTGCTTCCGCCAATACCCCATGTCGTACGGGGGTGAGACATCGGCACTCGAGGCGCGGGCGGATTTTTGGAATACAGCCGTGGCGTCAAAGCCCACCCCTGAAGGGCCTGCGGTGGACGATCCGCTGCCCATGGACAATGTGATGCCGTGTTTCTCGGCGCGCTCTTTGGCCACACTGGTAACGATATCCCGGGGGGAGATATGAAATTCGGTTTTTCCTGAACGAAAGGCCAGATCCATATCTTCGCCGGTGATGATTGTCCGCTTCATTCTATCCTCCAGTTGTGATTTCTTGATGAAGGGTAAACTTATTCAGTTGGGCTATATTCCGGTCGGCCTTTTTTTGAATATAGTCGACTTGCTCCTGATCCAGATGCCGGTATTTTCCGATGAGTTTGAGATATTCATCCACGGGAATGTGATGTTCCGGTGAATAGGTGAATTCAATATCTCCCTTGGCATGTTCGTATTCCCAAAGCGGCACCAGGTTCGCCTGCACTGCCGTGCGGGCCGCCTCTATGAGCAGCTTCGGCGGAAATCGCCACCCCGTGGGGCACGGAGAAAAGATATGGATATACGCCATGCCGTGTTTGGCGGCTTTCACAGCTTTGTCCAGTTTTGCGTAATAGTCATCCATGTATGCGGTGGAGGCGGTGGCCACGTACTCGCAACCGTGCATCACCATGATCAACGGCATGGGTTTGGCATCCCGGGTTTTTCCCTTGAGCGCTTTTCCGACCGGTGTGGTGGACGTCCAGGAGCCATAGGGCGTGGTGCCGGAACGCTGGACACCGGTATTCATGTACCCCTCGTTGTCTATGCAGAGATAAATCATCTGCTCACCACGTTCCGCAGCGCCGGACAGGGACTGGAATCCCACATCCGCCGTCCCGCCGTCCCCGCCGAAGGCCAGCATGGTCACATCCCGGCCTATCCGGTTATAGTAACGCCTGGCACCGGCAAGCATGGACGCTGTATTGGTGAGCAGGGGATGAAACACAGGTGTTTTCAAGGAGGTGATGCCGTTTACACCCACCGCGCCCACACCAGCCACGCAACCGGGTGGGGTGGCCACCACGGTATCGGGACCGATGCGCCGCAAGGTGTGACGTACCACGAGTTCGGAGTTGCAGCCGAGGCAGGAGGAGAGGCCGGGGACGACCAGGTCCTCGAGATCTCCCCATTGGTTGAAGAGCTGCGCCCCTTTTTTAAACTCAAGCGCCTCCCGTGGACAGGCTTTCACGCAGGCCGGATCCTGATTGCACATGTCGCATTTCACCACCCGGCCGGTTTCGGGGTTGCAGACGATACCGGCATAACCGCAGGCAAGGGTGCAGAGATGGCAGTCCACACAGCGGTTTTCATCCCAGAAAACGACACCTGAGTACGCATCCTTGACGAGTGCGCCGGCCGGACAGGCTGAGACGCAATCCGGCTCCCCGCATTGGCGGCATAGCGCCAGACCGGCCCACTTGGCCTTGTCATCCCATGCGACGTGAATCCGCGAATGAGCGGGATTGTCCGTTTGCGAATGCACCCTGGCGCATTCCGTGACACATTTACCGCAACCATCACATTTGTCGGCGTGAAAGGCGATGGTATTATAACCGATTCCCATGGAAATTCCCCTATCTCCAGATCTCAGACATCAGCAGTCGTCCGGTACTCACCGGGTCGGCCAGAAAATTGCTCATATCCGGTGTAAGATCCACGCGCCGCCTTACCAGCTGGTACATGACACCGGGATCAAGCCGGGTGTTGATGGCCGAAGCCCCCACCAGTCGATTATCCTGAAAAATGAATTTTTGAAACTGATTGTCGGCCGGGCGGCAATGGACATCGGTGTCCGCATCGGAGATCCCTTCGGTGGCCGAACTGAACCCGATGGAAAATGCGCGATGGCCGAAAAAATTGTAGGTGTTCAGAGAAAGCCCGCCGATATAGTGTTTGAGATATTTATCGTCCACCATATCCATTCCGGCCATCCTTCCCTGCTCCATGGCACTGGGCAAGGTCGCATCGATCTGCGTTTTTTCATCAAAAAAACCGCGGGCCTGGGCGACATCGCCGGCCGCCCACACGTCTTTTACACTGGCGCGCATGGTTTCATCCACAACGACACCGTTTTCCGTCCGGATACCTGAACCGTCGAGATAGCCGATGCAGGGGGAGATACCTGTTGCCGCCACCAGCAGATCAGCCGTCACAGGCGGTTTTCCGTCCAGCACCACCATGCATTTTCCCGCATTGTCTTCTATCCGGTTGATCAGCGCGTCGCCGATGACCGTGATGCCTTTAGCGGCGAGTATCTGCCGGATAATGTCACCGGCCTGATCGTCAAAGTACCCGCGCAGCAGCCGGGAACGTACGATTACCGTCACCTTGACACCGGCGGTGGCCAGGTTTTCAGCGGCGTGGATGGCAATCAATCCGGCCCCGAGAACGATGGCGGAGGTGGTACCGGCCATGGCGTCTTTCAACCGGAGGGCATCATCCACGGTGCGCAGCGTATGATATGGAATGGATTCAATGCCTGGAAAAGGCGGCGTTGCCGGTAACGAGCCGGTGGCCAGCAGGAGTTTTTCGTAAGCCAGCCGATCTCCGGATGCCAGGGTCACCGTCCTGTCCGATGGATTCACACCGCTTACGGTTGCCGCCTGCCTGAAATCGATTTTCAGGCGGGCCATCTCGTCTTCATCCTTGAGAAAAACAGCCAGCGGGCGGGTCCGGCCGGAGATCACATAGGGCAGGATCGTTGGGGAATAGGGCATGAGATCTTCACGGGTCAGCATGGTGATCGACCCTTTGTCATCGCGAACGCGGATGGCCTCCGCAGCGGACATGCCGGCATGGCTGCACCCGACGATGAGATATTTACAACTGGTCATTCCCACTCCTTGTTATTCGGAAATTGGTTGAATGGAATACTGGTTGAATCGTGAATGGCGTTCAGTCTTGAGTGAATAAAATCGATATAACGCCACTCCCCCACGCACCATTGTTTCCTTTAAGCATTCAACCCGGCACTCAGTCCGCTTCATTAAGCCAGATGGTCTCCAATGGCTCGTCGGTGTTCATGATATCCGCCGTGGTACGGATAACGCGTTCGAAATGATCCACGGTGATATCCGCTCCGGCCAATCCGCCGATAAAACTCACGGCCGGAATATGTATTCTCAGATAAAAAAGCGCCGAGAGCAATTCCTGAAACACCGGTCCGCAATTCCAGCCGAAACTCACCGACCGGTCCACGACACCGATGGCCTTCACATGGGATAACGCCGCTTTAATCGCCTCCAGCGGGAAAGGGCGGAAGGTCTTTATTTTCAGCAAACCCACCGGTTCACCGGCGTTCCTTGCCGCATCCACGGCGTCTTTTCCGGCACCGGACATACTGCCGATGGTGACAATGGCGTATTCGGCGTCTTCCATCCGGTAGGATTCCACCAACGGCGCATAGAACCGCCCGAACCGTTCTCCCCATTGGCGATGAATATCCTCAATGACCGCCAGTGCATTTTGCATCCCCTCGCAAAGCCCTTTTCGGTATCGGACAAACAGGGATGGGCCGATTCCGCCGGCGCCGCCGGTCAGCGGGTCCACCCCCATGGGCCGTTCGGGGTCGAGGGCGACGTGCCAATTCACATTTTTCTCACCTAAAAATTCATCCACATCCGCCTGGTCCGGCAGCTCAATCTGTTCAACACCGTAAGAGAGGTAGTTGCCGTCGTGGTTGACATTCACCGGCAGCATGACATCCCGGTGCTCAGCGATTTTATAGGCCATGATGGTGGTGTCGAGAATCTCCTGGGCGGTTTCGCAATACATGTGGATCCATCCGGTTTCGCGGACCGTCATGGCATCCTGCTGTCCGCCCCACACACACTGGGGGGAGATGCCGTCCCGGGTGACCAGGGACATGACAATGGGCAGGCGAAGGGGCGGTGTGCGGAAGTAGGGTTCGAACATGAACGCCAGTCCCTGGCCGCAACTGGCCGTGAATGTGCGGGCACCGGCCAGGGCAGCGCCCTGCAGGACGGAGAGTACGCTGTGTTCACCCTCAACATCCATCAAATCCGCTTTCAAGATACCGTCGGCCACAAATTGAGAAATATATTCCGCCAGAGAGGATTGCGGGGTGATGGGGTAGACGGCCACCATATCCGGGCGCGACAGAACCACTCCCCAGGCAGCGGCTTCGTTTCCATCACATACCAGTTTTTTGGGCATCAATCGTCCTCCGCTTCCTCGATCATGCTGATGGCCCGGTGCGGGCATTCATGGGCACATACACCGCAGCCTTTGCATATGGTCAGATCAGCCTCGAACCAGTTGGGCTTTTCCTGTATGCACTGGGTGGGGCAATAGACCCAGCAGGTGGCGCATTTCACACATTTTTCCCGGTCCACAACGGGTCTTTCCGCCCGCCAGTCACCGGTCTTCAGTTCCGCATGCACCGTTGCTATGGGGCAAAGGTTGTCCGGAATTTTGGAAGTGTCAAAAGGTTTTTTAGCCTGTTTTTTCATCAAGGGTCCCCTCGCCATTATGAATCACGCGGCATTGTTCATACCCGGTTTTGCAGGCCAGGATGTTTTTCTCCAAAGCGGCATCCCGGAAGGCCACGGTTGCCATGGCATTATACAATGAATCCAGTGTTACCAGACCGGTGGTTCTGGAAAATGCGCCGAGCATGGTGGAATTTACAATGGTCCGGCCGAAAATCTTCAGGGCGATGCCGAAGGCGTCACATAACCCGATCGTGGTGACCTCCCCCGGAAAAGCGAGACGGTCCACGGACTTTTTGGTGGATTGAATCCATATACCGCCGGACTGAATCCGCTCAAAAATATCCACGGATTGTGGCAGGGTCGGATCCAGGCAGACCACGCAATTCGGGTTGTAGATATTCGTGGTTTGGCGAATGGGGTTATCGCTGAAACGTAAATAGGCGGTGACCGGTGCCCCCCGCCGTTCAAAGCCAAAGGACGGGATCGCTTTCACGTGGCGCCCCTCTTCGGCCAAGGCCTTTGCCAGAATTTTGGACGCCAGTACGGCGCCCTGCCCGCCCCGACCGTGAAATCGCATTTCAAACATGGAGATTTCGGGTAAACGCTTCAAAACAGCTAATACTCCCTTTCCCTGTTGATATACGATTCATGGCGCAGCTTTTCAAAATGGTCGATGATATCTTCCACCACGTTGCCGAGGTGTTTCCGGACGGTTTCCTCCACCTGGTGGATATCGCCGGATTGCAACGCCTGGTAGATACCAAAGTGGTCATCCCTGGCCCGCCGTGCGATTTCGGCATCCTGCATACAGGATATCCGGAATTTCAGCGTCCGGTCGCTTAGGGTCTGGTTGATCTGGTACATGGATTTGGAGCGGGAAGCGGCATAAATAATATGATGGAATTCGGTGTCGAGGTTCATCATTTTGTCCGGTTCGCCATCGGCCAGCACCTTGTTCGAACGGACCAGGTTCCGCTCAAGCTGGGCCAGTTCCTCCTTGGTGATGTTTTCAAATGCCCATTTGGCGGTGATCTCCTCAACGGCCAGGCGGGTTTTAAACAAGTCGCGGATATCGTTTTCAGACATATCCGCCACCAGGTACCCGGCTCGGGGGATGGCAACCAGAAACCCTTCCGTGGTCAGCCGGTTCAGCGCCTCCCGGGCCGGGGTCCGGCTGACCCCCATTTGCTCGGCAACGGCGGATTCAATCAACCGATCCCCGCTGGCGATTTCGCCGCGGACGATTTCAGTGCGGAGTTTTTGGTAAACCTGTTCGGAGAGCGAGGACGGAACGTTTTTTAGCGCGTTTAGAATCATAGCAGCATCAGTTTTTTTTAATTTGACAGGTTGTATGTATTCATATACAGAATGAATACCGTTGTATACAAAG
>JABDIN010000035.1 GCA_013003715.1 Desulfobacteraceae bacterium
GTCATTGGTTATACCGAAATTGTTCTGGCGGACATGCCCCGGGATGATATGGCCCATTTCAATCTCGAACAGGTGTTGAAAGCCGGTTTCCGGGCCAAGGATCTGGTCAAGCAAATCCTCACCTTCAGCCGTCAGGCCGACCAGGAGATAAAACCGGTGCAGGTGCGGCAAGTTACCCAGGAAGCCTTGACCCTGCTTCGGGCATCCTTACCATCGACCATTGAGTTTCGTCATGACCTTAAAAGCAATGCCAATGTACTCGCCGATCCTATCCAAATCCACCAGATTGTGATGAATCTCGGTACCAACGCAGCCCATGCCATGGAAGAGACCGGCGGTGTTCTTGATGTCCGGCTGACGAACATTTGCCTGCCGCTCCTGTGGGCAAAAAATCTGGGGGTCAAACCCGGTGATCACATTGAATTGAAGGTAATTGATACCGGCCAGGGGATAAGCCCGGAGACATGTGAGCGCATTTTCGATCCCTTTTTCACCACAAAAGAAAAAGGGAGGGGAACCGGGATGGGGCTGTCCGTGGTTCACGGTATCCTGAAAAACTGCGGTGGTGCGGTAACCGTGGAGAGTACGGTCGGCAAAGGATCCACCTTCACCGTTTTTTTCCCGGTCCTGCACATGAGCCGTCCGCCGACCCATCAGAAAGAAAGGGTATTACGCAGGGGACAGGAACGTATTTTATTTGTGGATGACGAACCTTTCCAGTCGGACATGACGGGTCAGATCCTTCGCCGATTGGGATATGACGTTATCGCTTTCACAGACAGCGTCGCCTCTTTGCGCAAGTTCTCCCTTACACCGGATGCCTTTGATCTGGTGATTACGGATATGACCATGCCGCGCATGACCGGTGCGGAACTTGCCCGGAAAATACTGGAAATAAAGCCCGACATGCCCATCATCCTATGTTCGGGACTCAGTGAATCCATCACCCGGGACAAAGCTGAATTCATCGGTATCCGGGAAATACTGATGAAGCCCATCGTAATGCACGACATGGCTGAAACCGTCCGTCGGGTCCTGGACGGGAATTAATTGCCCGGCCAGCGCCTTTCTAATCCGGCAATCTAAAGTTACCATCGGACCGGCCGATATTTACACTGGCTGCTGCCTTATATCGTTCATGTTCAATATTCATGTCGTTTCACTGATGTCATCTATTGCCGTATCCTGAGCCAATCCCTGAATAAGTCCCCGAATAAATGTTCCACATTTCTCTCGGACCAAGGGTCGCAGCATATCAAACCACCATAATTTATATAACTATTAGATCAATACTAAAGGAGGCGTGTCGACCATGATTCCGCAGCGATTGGCGAATTTAAAACTGAAACAAAAATTGATGGGCATATTTACCATTGTTCTAATGATCTTCGGTGCTGTTGCCGGCTTGTATCAATTCACCATTTCCAAAACCATTGAAGGCTATAATTTGACGATCAATGCCCCAATTAAAGCCGCATTTCACATGGATGAGGCCAAAATGGCCATATTGCAGGCATCCGTCAGTAAAGAAAAATATATCAACACCAAAGATTTCGGGTTTTTAGAGGCGGCGAAAGCAGAGATAGACCACGCCATGTCCGAAATGACCGTGGTCCGGGAGATTGCTAGAAAGGCGGGGCGTGTTGATTTGATGGGGGTTTTCGACAACATCGATGGCATGTATGATAGTTTCAATAAAAAATTTATGCCGTTGTCCGCAGCCTTGAAAGCATCAGGTTCGGCGGATGCGGCAAGTGATCTGTTGGAGCGCGCATTTGAACCGGTAACCGGTATGACCGGATTTATTTATAAAATTCAGGAGGAGGCCAATAAAGATGCCTTAGGTTACGCCCGGATGACAGATGGCAAGGCGACCGGCCTGGCCAATATCGCCAAAACAGTGGCCATCCTGACCGGTGTTATCGTTTTGGTCGTCAGTTTCCTGATCAGTAAAAGCATCGCCGATCCCATCGTTAAAACCGCATTATTTGCTCAGAAAATAACGGACAAGAATTTCACAGACCAACTCGTTATCAATCAGAAAGATGAAATCGGTATACTGGCCAATGCCCTCAATACCATGCGTGACAACCTCGCCGGGATCATCTCGGACATCAAGGACGCGGCCCGTAATTTGACCACCTCTTCTTCTGAACTTACTGAAATTTCATCTCAAATGGCCGACGGATCGGACAATACGTCCCAGCTTGCCAATAATGTGTCGATCTCGGCTGAAGAGATGACCAGCAACTTGAATACCGTGGCGGCGGCCATGGAAGAGTCATCGACGAACATCGGTGTCGTGGCCACTGCTGCGGAGGAAATGTCGGCGACAATAAATGGCATTTCCCAGAATGCGGAAAATGCCCGGTCTATTTCCGAAACCGCTGTCCAGCGTGCAAGAAGTGCGGGTGAAAAAATGAATGAACTCCGAAACGCCGCCCAAGCGATAGACAAGGTCACCGAAACGATTACAGAGATCTCGGAGCAAACCAATCTGCTTGCCCTGAATGCCACCATCGAGGCGGCCAGAGCCGGTGAGGCCGGTAAAGGTTTTGCCGTTGTCGCCAATGAAATAAAAGAGCTGGCCAAACAAACCGCCGATGCGACCCTGGACATCAAGACTAAGATTGACGGTGTTCAGCTCACCACCACCGGAACGATTTCCGAAATCGGCCAGGTTTCGGAAGTCATCAACAATGTGAACGATATCGTCGGTACAATAGCCACGGCGGTGGAGGAGCAATCGTCCGCCACAAAGGAGATCGCCGTGAATATCTCCCAGGCGTCCGAAGGGATCCAGGAAGTAAATACAAACGTGGGCCAGAGCTCGTCGTCGGCCCAATCCATATCCCAGGATATCGACATGGTCAGCAGCCAGGCGCAGGAAACAACCAGCGGCAGCGGGCAGGTGAAAATGAGTGCCGAAGCCCTTGAGCGGATGTCGGCTGAACTCAACAGCGTTGTTGCCCAATTTAAGATTTAAATCGGTCTTCCGGGCGGAAGACAGGCGTGTGTTGAAGCGCTTCAGTCCATTTTTTCCGGGACAAACCTACAACAAGACCGCATGATGGCCGGCAAGAGACACCCACCAATAACACGGTGAATATTTTTCCTTGACAAGCTGGTGGGTGTATGGAACTGAGAAGGGTATTATCCCGGAGTAAGAAAGGACCAATGAAATTCGACATTCGTAATAACCGTATTCAGGCCGTACTAACCATAACCCGGACCACCCGCCGTAGGGCGAGGTGCATCCGATCTTCGGGAGGGGTCTTCACATAACCATCTCATAACAATTTATTTCGGATCCACAAAGCCCGGGCGTTTATAACAAACGTCCGGGCTTTTTTATTTTTTACGCAATGAAAGGAGATAGCAAATGCACAATGACATATTACCGGTAAGAAACCGGGCTACCGGCAGCATTGACGAAATATCCTTTTCGGGATTGGCAGAATTGATTAATTTGAAACTGCAGAATTTTCCCCGGCGACCCCTGCCCCT
>JABDIN010000060.1 GCA_013003715.1 Desulfobacteraceae bacterium
CCTCCCTGAAATACCAGAAAATGGACGACCTGGTCACCGCCATCGGCCTGCCCAAGGAACGGCTATGCACACACTGCTGGGATGGGTCGAGTTATTTTTAAGAAAGCGGATTCGTGGAGCTTCCCGAAACCGGTTGATCCTGTTCTGCTTCATACAAAAACAAAACGCCGCCCATAGGGGCGGCGTTTTGTTTTGAGCAATTTGATTGGATCACCGTTGATAGTGCAACGTGTCTTTGATGTAAATACAGAGGTTGGTATTTAGTAGAACATACTTTTTAAAAACCGAGGCCGAAGAGGCTTTTTAGGAAATCTTCGGGATGATCGTGATGATGGTCCGCGTATTCAATATTATTTACTCCAGGCTTTTTTTAAAGTACGGCGAATATCCTTAGGTTTTGCAATTTGACCTTTTCCATCGACGGTCATTTCATCAATCGGCGCGTAATAGTGTTGTACACCATGGGGATGAAGCGCTTTTGATATGAGTTCATTGGAGATGTTATTCATCTCCTTTGGCCACTGAACATCTCCAGTAGCAATCCGTGCCGGAATTATCCAATAATCACCGGTTTTATAGATTGGCTTTTCTATACCCCCATCAATTTCCAGGAATTGAATCTCGACACCGTTTTCTATTAACAGCCAGTTTTCAATTCCTTCACCTTTACTTTCAACTACACTCAAATCCCCATCATTTAAGTCTGTTTTGTGATCCCACCGGCGCAAATAGGGGTGTCGCTCCATTATACCGCTCGAATTCAAAGGCTGCATATTTTTCAACGTCACTTCCAAGCTTTCGTGATCGATAAATTCAACTTGCAGCAGCGGTTCAGCTTTTCCACGCAGCGCATAAAAATCATCCACAATTTCAACCCAATCATTGACTTTCAGATCGAATGGTCTGTTCTTGCCCAGATGCTCAAGGGTGACAGTGGTGTCACCAAACGCCGCTATCGGAAAAATCACGGCACCGTTTTCACGTGACCATTTGAAGGTGGCCGTTCCGGCAGGACCTTCTTTATGAATTTCCACCCGATACAGTTGGTTTTCCGTACCCCTGAAATTCGCCTGGGGCGTCACCAGGCAGGGTTTCTCATTTTCAGTCTTATTTTTTTTTGCTCGGGCCCGGAGCTGACCCCTCCCTGGTTTTTTTAGGCTCCCTAATTCATCAAGAAATTTTTGATAATTTTCCTTGAAGCCGCCAACATCTTCGTCAATTACTTTTATTTTGGCCTGCCAGACGATTTTCGATCTTGCAGCGGTGTCTGGTCCATTCAGGGCGACTTCTCTGGTATAGTCATCTTCCACGTAAGTGAGATGACGCTCCCACACATCCAGATACACAAGATAGCGTTTTCCGACTTCGATTTCCTCACTGTCTGGGAAGGGATAGCCATATTGAGTGGTATATCGCAAATCCGAATTTTCGTTTTCACACCGCACTCCCTGCACGTAGTAAGTGCCTTCGCCAATTTGGAAGTCTTGTAAACCTTTGGTATTTGAGGAGGTTATCTTATATCCTTTGGTCTGGCCGTTAGCGGGAGCCCAGTGCTCGCCACCGAGATCTTTCGCCAGGCCGCGCAGGTAGTGCCAGAAAATTGAAACCTGCTCATTCCAGTCCGAATCCAGTTGTACTCTTCCCTGCTGCATCAACACGCGACTGAAATGTCTGAAGGGGTCATACGTATCGCGTGAAAAGTTCCCTCTAAATTCGCCTCTCGGTTCGTGATTAAAGTCTTTATCGTGCATGATATTCTCCTAATTTGAAAAAATAATGCCGACATCCATTTTAGCCGGTAGATATTCATCAAGACGAACTCGTAAATTGGCAGCGCGTTGTGGTTGATACAACTGATGAAAAACACCCATTTCCGATTCATCATCGGCACCTCGTACAATCTCCTCAGGCGTGTAGCCGGATAACTGACAGTATGCCGGTTGACCGAAGCGGACACTCCTAAACCAGGGCCTAACTCGTTTTTCAACCAGGCGTTGTGCATTTTTCAATTGTTCATCAGTAGGTTCTGTTGGCGGATCTTCTTCACTATTTTGAAGCATATTTTTTTTCGTATTATCAACTGCCAACTCCGGTTGACAGTGATAACGGCGCGGTGTGCGCGATTCTGGCGTGACATATGAAAACCGAATACACCCTTTCTGGCGCCTGGCCACCGTGATACGACCGTCAAATATGGAATTTTCACCCAGTTCAATGGCATGGACCTGAACTCGTCCGAAAACAGTGCTGCGGACAATGGTGAGAACAGCATGGGCAACCGGGCAGCCCGGCGCACCCAAAGCCTCGATTTTCGGGTTCGTGGCATCGATGATACTGTCATTGATGCAGATCGGAATGGGACCGAGACGAAACTCTCTGCCGATGCCCTGACAGCGTGCTTGTTTCACTTCTTCAGCCGATGGTCTTTCCTGTTTTGGATCCGATGGCTCCTCGATGGGCGCTTGGATAACCGGGTCGACTAAAATGGAACCGAGAATGCTGTGTTCGATCTTCACGCAGATTTTGGGGCTGAAAATTTCCAGGCTGGATCCGCTGGCGCGCCGTGGTGTACAATCACCGCCCAATTGCCACCCAGGTACCAGGGTGGAATGTCGGATGGTCAGTGCGGCAAGATCGCCCTCCACCTGCATACTGCGGCCGGCTATCAGAATGCCGTCGAGTGTGAAGCGACTGCCATCGGCGCCGGTAACGCTCAATGGATCCGGTTGGCCGGGTTGCCAATCCAATAACAGGACCACCGGGCGTTTGCGGTTTGCCGCTCGCAGTTGAAGGCTTCGCTGTCCCTCTTCGAAGATGATGTTGAGCCGTTCAACATAAACGCCACTGTCCATGATTTCAATGACAGCATGTTCAACGGGTTGATCGTCGGAATCTTTGTGCCATGCGTCCAAAGCCGCTACAATGGTATTAAAAACGTCGTTACCATTTTTTCGGACGTGATAAATCCTGCAGCCTTCCGGTTGCGATAGTGTTCGTTCATATTCACCACCGCCCAGATCCATGCCAAATCCATAATGGTACCGGACCCACACCCCGTCATCCGGCCATTGTCTTTTGGGAAAGGCAATTCGCCCGAGTGCAGGGTCCACAGCCACCGTATTCTTGCCCGGCGCGTAGCGCCAATCACTCAGGTCGGCAGGAACAATTTGATCGGCAGATACGGGTTTGCGGATCACAACATCTCCCTTCTTGACTCCCGTCCAGATTTGCAGACTTTTCTCCGGCCCGTAAATCAGGTCTTTGTGTTCTTCAAGCAAGCGACGTCCGATGGGCACCGGCAAATTTAGTTCATCGGCAATGTGGGTCGGATCGGTCTCAGGCGCCGGAAGCATGTACAATGGGGCATCATTGCCCAGCACACTGAAGGTGTAGCAATGGGAGCCGGCTTTGGAGCTGACCGGTTCATGGTAATAGGCCGATGTTTCGGACACCGAATAGGACTTCAAGCGCCATACAAAAACACCGACGCTCGGGATGTTGTGGCGCCCTAAGGTATGGGCGGAGTTGATGCGGTGGACATCGATGGTGTGCGCTGATCGGTCAAAGGGACCGTCGATCCGATCCAGCCGGGAGTTATTGTGCAGATCCACTGTCGCAGCGCGGTTGAGCTGCAGATGGTTGAGCGATTGTGTCCAGCCCAGCAGCGTGTAGAATTCCACTGCCCGCGCCGGCCACCCGGCCACGTCGTTGGACAGCAGCTCCAGCAGCGCCAATGTCCCTTTGCGCCGGCGGTAGCGGATGGTATTGGCCACCTCTCTGCGCGGGAGGAGGAAGCGATTGCGCCGCCGCCCCTGGGGCGAATCCACATGCGACGGCTCACCGGCTTCGTGCACGGGTTCATACCCGATCAATGCGCTGATATAGGGAACCACCCACTCCTCGCAGGTTTCGATAAACCAGTTTTCATAGAGCTGACGGATATCGTCTTCCACCAGGTTGACCTGCTCGCCGATGACCCGCAGCAGGGCTTTTAGCGGTTCACCTTGCTCGGTGTCCCGTATGCGATAGATTGGCGGCAGCAGCTCATACAGTCGATCTTCTCTCGAATCTTTCATGGCGGTCTCACTCGATTCGGTTTAGGATCAGGGTGTCGGGCAGGTCGGGTGCAAGAAAAGCGAGCTGGGCCGGTCGCATCACACCATTTTCCCACCCGGCCAGGTTCACCCGGAGCCTATGTTTGATACCAGATTTATCTCCAACGATTCCATATTTTTCTTTACACAAGAAATACTCATTACATTCTTTATCGCTTGTCACTCCCTTACACTTGGCCTCCATATCATCATGGCTCCAACGGGTGGATAAACAACTCACCGTTTCGGAGATCTCCTCGGGTATTAGCAGACGCCTTGCGCCATTGTCGTCGATCTTCTCAGGAATGCCCCCGAACGCATCGACGTCCACGAAGGCCACACCGTCAACGGCCTGCATGACAGCGATGACCTCGCTGAGCAATACGTCCTGACCCAGTTCGCGGGATTCGAAGCTGAAGGCATCCAGCAATGACGAACGTAAGCGGGCGACTACCGCCTCCCATTGATAGTCCGGTCGGAGACGCACGCCGGCGCTGATGACGAGCATCATCAGTTCGCGTACCTCCAGACGGATGGGTTGGAACGGATCCCCGAAATCGTGCAGGGCCCGGCGAAGATTCAAAAAGAGATCGGAGTTGTCATCGATGGGGATGTCGTCCGCCCCCGCGATGGTGACATGCACCAATTGGCGGCGGCCGTCGGGTATTTCCACGGCGCTTGCCTTGCCGATGCCGGCATAGACGCGGGCGAAGTCTTCGTAATCCTGCACCGACACCAGCCGGTCAAGGGCTTTGACCGCCAAAGGCGTATTTTTACGAGCACGATCAAGGCTCTCCCGATCGGCGCCCCCCGATGCCCGCAGAGGATTGATGACTTCCTTGACCCCAAGGGGTTTGCTGGTCAGCAGCGAGATCTGTCCGGGATTGACATTGCCGGGCCTTCCGATACCGTTGCGATAACGGGCCTTGAGGTTTTCGACACCGGTGGGCAAACGGGCGCCCTGCCGGCCGTTGCCGAAAGTGACCGAGGTCTTGTCTTCGTTGTCGGTCCGGGTGATAAAATTGCGGCCGGTTGACGCCAGGTCGACCAGGCTGTCGGTCTCGTGCCATTGCAGGTCGTTGACAATCAATTTCAATGTGCTGTCCACCCCGGTTGGATTGGCTGCGGACACGTGGGTGAGCGGGAACTGCTTCAGCTCGAACGACTGCAATGCCTTGCTGCCGTCGCCGCTGCCCAGGACCTCTTCCCGCGTTTCACCGTGGGTGGCCTTGACCACATTGCCGTGGATGGTGATGGTTTCCCTCTTGAAACAATATTCGAGCTCTTCAGCCAAGGTAATATAGGTATGAACCATATCGCCGCTGGTCTTCAGGTCCTCATCGACATCCTGGGTTACTGACGCCAGCATGGCCAACTCGCTAAATCTGACGCCGCTGGTGCCTTCTATATGCCGTTCACCTGAAACAATCACCCAACGGCCTGACTCCAGGCCTTCGTAAAAACCATCCAATTCCAACGGATCATTTTCACCACCACACAAAATGGATTCAATTGGCTCTTCGGCCAGTTCGAGCGCTTCCGGAGCGGCGTATACCGTTGTGGCGCGCAGGGCATTGAAATCATCCCCATGTGGATCACTTGGCTCCATTTCGTCCAGTGTGATCCAGTTGGTACCCAGCTCGATCGTGGTTGTTGGAGCGGTTATGCCATATTCCGAACGTTGTGCCGAGGAATCAACGTTTTGCGCTTGGACTATCAATCGCTCGCCTGTTGTCAGGCGTGTGACGGGACTTTCTACGACGAGCCAGCCGTTGGTTTGGATTGTTTCGTATTTAGCATCCAGATAGAGGATGTTCTCTTTTTCGCGTTCAATTCGTTTTGCAGTCCCATTTACTACATCCACCAGTTCTATGATTTGCCAGTCACCGATAATGGTAATGGAGCCATCTTTCTCTATTCTGGTACGTTTTGGAACATTGTGGCCGAACAGCGAGGCCGTCTGGCGCAGGGCATAGACTTTGATGTTGCTTACAGACGAAACTCGGGCATTGGCCGCAGCGGTGGACAGGGTATCGCGCAATACCGGAGCAAATCGCTTGACCGCCGTATAGCCGGTTTCGGCCCTGGATTTAAACTGCTCCTTTAAAGATCGTTTTAGCTGCAGTGTATTGCGTGGCTGAGTGGAAGGCAATTGGGTCAAGGCCTTGATGATTTTCAACTGGGGAGGATCCGGCGGCTCGGTTGAAGTGGCTGCTGCTGATCCTGATCCAGGGATCGTCTTCATTTCGGGATCGATCAGATTAACAAGGGTCCGGTCTGCATCCCCATCGATAATAACTTTTCCGACACGAAAAAATTTTGGGCTATTGTTTTCTAGCCCACTAACCAATAGCGGATCATTTGGTTTGAGATTGGTCGTGATGCCTTTGAGATATACCCTTGGTCCTGGCACCGTGCTGTCCGAGGAGCCGTTCAGGATGGTTGAGGTGGTTTGGGGCTTGGTCATACGCGGCTTCAGGTTGTTCCACCTGGCGCGGGCCTTGACATCTTCGCGGGTCTCAAACGATTGGGGCAGTTGACCCGGTCCGGGCACGCTTTGCGCCCGGCTGCCCGCCGGAATGGTGACCTCTTCGCTCATTTTTTCGTCCAGGGTATAAGCCAAAAAGACGCTGGCAGCTATGCCGGGTTGCAGCTTGTAACCCACCAGGCGGCCGAGCTCCAGTATGGAGCGGCGTTCGGTGGCGGTGGGCAGGTAGCCTTCATTGGCGATGCGCTCCTGGTAGAAGGTCAGCACATCTGCGATCACCGCCCAGGCATCGCAAAAGGCGATGGACGGATCATCGGCGTTGCGGGTGGCCAGGCCTGCCAAGGCCGGAAAATCAGTGCTCGACAGACGCGCCAGCATGGTCTCCAGGAAACTGCCGTGAGTGCCGATACGGTAGCGCAGCCGGGACAGCCCCGGACGATTGGCGGTTGACAAGGGCGTGCTGACCACTAACCCTTCGCAGCAGCCGCAGGCGTTGTCAAAAAAACGTTCGGGATGGCAGCAGTCAGAACATTTGGTTTTCATCTTCCACCTCTTACATCCAGGATCAGTGTGCCATTTTCCGGAAAACCGGGATCGTTGTCCAGACGGGCGATTTCAAACGGCCCCAGGGGCAGGACACCGTCTTCAAGCTCCTGGTTGGCAAGTCCGTTGAGACGCTGAAATCGTACGAGCCGCACGCTTTCCACACCCTCTACCGCCTGGGCCGAGGCAACCAGCCTGCTCAGATAAATACCTTCGCCAAAGGTCAGGTTGTCCGGATGAAAAAAGCCTTTGCTTCCGTCGGGCAATGTGCGGTTGGAAAAAAGGTCCAGCAGGGCCGCTTTGACATGGCCGCGCAGATAGTCGGGAAGAACACATACCAGCATTTCAATATCCAGCGGCACCCGGCGAGCAGATTTAACCACGAGATCATGGCCCATCCGACGGTAGCGATGCAGCCGTTTGGTAATGGCGTCCAGTAGCTGCGGGTCTGCTTCGTCCCTTCCCAGGGGATCCACCGCCACTAATACTTCATACCAGCTGCCGCTCCATCGCAGCCGGGCAACGGCTCGCTGAACCGTATCCTTGAACTCACGTTCCACGATGGCGGCATAATCATCTGCGATGATGGCGCGCCGCAGTGTTTTGCGAAATTGATGGGGGGCGAACAATTTACCTTCCGCTACCGGCTCAGGCACCGTGCCGCCTTGGGCGGGCATGGGGTTGCGTGCGCGCAGGTGAACGCCGCTTAACTGGGTGTTGCGCATCACCAGATGAGATATGGCTTCTGCGCCGACATTGCCGGACAGGCCGTTGCCGAGGCGGAAGGTCGCTTTAAACGTCATGCCCGCATCGGGTTGTTCGCCGCAATGATCGTCGCCGAATCTCAAGTGAGCACGGCCGTCGTCATCGATTTCAGCCACAAAGTGCTGGGCATCCCGGTGGCTGCCCAGCAGATCGGATTGCGCAATCCAATGGGGATCGCCGGCCGGGGCCGGCTCGCCTACGAGCCGGATGTGCGGCAGTGCCCGGCGCACATCCTGGTTCAGCATGTCCGATGCCGCGGCATCGGGTGACAGGGGCTGACTGAAGGTCAGGGGCGCGTATGTCAGTTTGGGCCGGTAGTATCCGGGCGCCACGAGGGGATCGGCCGGCAGTCCTTCGGCGATGCAGCATTCCATTTCTTCTCCGGCCGGAACAGGCTCCAGCTCTTCGGTCCTGGTTTGGCCGTGGTCCACGAGAATGACATTGCCATAGGCAATACTGACGTTTTCAAGGATCTTGCACTGCGGCGGGGGGCCGAGGGACGACAGGCACAACGGAAAAGGCAGCGCATCCTCTTCGTGCCATTCAATTTCCACCACCGGTTCTTGATTCAGCGGATCGATGCAGGCCGTTACACTTGTCAACCGCACAGCATGACGGTGCCGGGGATCGGCATCTCCCGGATGGCCGGTCTGCGGACCGATGATTTCCTGGAAGATTAAAACATCACCCGGTTTGAGATGCAGAACGGGTACGCTTGTTTGCGCAGTGGCCCCTGTAGCGGACGCTTGCTGCGAAACATCGGTCTGATCCGGACCTTCCGGCTTGCCCGGACAGGGTTTTCCGGGATCTTCTTCGGGCAATCGACCGATCAAGGTTGCATGGGTGGTGCCTTTGGGCAGGCAGCACTGCCGATCGCCCCAGGTGTAAAAATACAAGATGCTGTGGCTGCCATAGAATTGAAGCTCCTCCGGCCACATGGGCTCGAAAATTTCATAGGTCTGGGATGAAAGTTGACCGAGCTCTTCTTCGGACACAATGCTGCCCATTGTCTGGAATGCCTGGTTCATACCGGTGATGAAATAGAGATCTTTGGAATGCATCGTCACATCGCCGTTGGTTTCAATACATACCCAGGATCGCGCATTGCAGCCCTCATGCAGCCTGTAGTCCACCAGGCGGGCGTGCCGCCTTACGGATATCCGTTGACGCGCTGTTTCCAGATAGGCTTCGGTGGCCACGGCGTCCTGATAGTAGCTCAGGTAATCTCCCACGTATGCCAGCACCTCCACCAGCGCGATGCCGATATCCGGTACGTGGCGCTCCTTCCATTGCGGCATGACCAGGGCCATCCGATCCAGGATCAGTTGTCGGAAGCTGTCATAATCCTTGGCCAGGTAGTTGATTTCGGGTTGCGCCGGTATGTCGGCAGGACACGCTTTATCCAGCTTGCAATCGAGATCGGACGGGCAGTCAGCCCTGAAATTAAAATCCACCATATGATAGCACGGATCAAAATCGTCATGGGGCCGCCACCCACCCTGTGCGTTGCGTTGCACCACGCGGAGGGTGTAGGTGGAAAAATCGCCGACCTGATCCACGGTCACCACCATGTGGTCATCCAGTTCCACCCGATCGATATGATGAACCTTTACATCCAACACTTTGATGTCGCGGATGCGCCGGCCGCCCTCGATGCGCACCTGGTTCGCATCCAGCTCAACCGGTGCCTTGCCTAGAAAAAAGACCGTCAGGATATGGCGGTCTTCATTGACTTCCACATAATCCAAACCATTGAGCCGGAGGTCCACTCTCACGGATTCACGTCGTTGTTCGTCGATGCATATCATTTCCGTCATGGCGTCATACTCCGGTTGAAGCTTGTGGTGTGAAGCACCTGGGTGCGCCGTACCAGGTATTGGATCTCAATGCGCAGGCTGGCATCTTCACTGGTCACTGCCAAGGTTTTTACTTCAATCAGGTCACCGATCCATTGCTGAAGAGCGGCCTGGATGGTCAATTGAAGGGTTGCTGCCAGCTCCGGACTGTTGGGGGCGAACACCAGCTGCAGCACGCCGCTGCCGAAATCGGGCCGGTTTACCCGCTCTCCGACATTGGTGAAAAGGAACTGCTCGATCATGTCGCGGATGTGGTCGTCCGCATCGGTGGCCGCGGTGCGGCCCCGGCTGTCGAAATGAAAAGGGAAGTCGATTTGCATGATGCCCTCACATGGCGCTGACGCGCGTTTGGGTGGCTGCGATGATCAGGGGCGTGCCCGTGGGGGTGCAGATGGCCTGGCTGCTTTGCACCAGCAATGGTTGCCCGTTGGAAAGTACCCGCGTGGTACCGCTGACCCACTGAGCTGTGACGCAGGGCCCGTTTGCAGCGGTGGGCGGCGGCAGGGTGCAGCCGGCCACAACATACGGTGCCGTCATCAGAACGGTGGGCTGACCGCTGACCGTTACGCGGGGATTGGGTGCGGTGGGTGTGGATTGTCCGGCATGGGCGCACAATACTTGTGCGCCGACATGGAGTAAAAATCCTGGCATGATTTCTCCTCAGGTAATGACCAAAGCACCATTGTTTACTGTTACCGTGGGCCCGGTCATGATCAGGCTGGCGCCTTTGCCATTTTGAATATAGATGCCGGTGTCATTGACAATGATGGAGGCGCCGGTCGTGCTTTTGAGCATGATGCCGCCCGTCGGGCCGGGCAGGTCGCTGACCACGACGGTGTTTTGGCCGGTGGTCTGGAACACAATGTTGGGCGACGCCGGGATGCCGGCAAGCGCCAGGGGGGGGACCTCCGCCGCAGATCCCCAGAACCCCCCCGTCCAGATGGGGTAGTCCGGGTTTCCACCCTCAAACTCGATCCAGACACCCGCGCCGATAATGGGAACCACATAGGTCCCCATCTGCGGTCCGGCCATGGGGACGCAGGGCATGGCCCAGCTTGAGATGCTCAGGCCCAGTACATCCGGGACCTGCACCAGCAATCTTCCTTTCTGAAGGGGATCGATATTGTTCAGAACACTGCCACGGTACTTGCCGTAATATCTCTCTTCCGGCATCGAACACTCCTTGAGGACGCTTTTTCCTGCAAAGTTATGTTTGACTGAGCCGCTAGACAGGTACCTTCGGAACCGTGGATACCAGTCCGTTGCGGGTGAGGGTGAAGTCCTGTTTGTATTCGCCGGCCTTTATCTTATGGGTGACGCTTTTGACGAAGTAGAGCCCGTTAAAGGCCTGCCCGGCGCCACGCACACCCACCAATCCTCGGGCTTTAAGGATTCGGCCATAGCGCAGGACATCCAGTGATCCGGTGCCGGTGACGGCATCGGAAGTGCGGGAGGCTTCCGCCAGTCCGAGGGCGACGGCCTGTATCGGATTGAGGTTGGCCGTGTTTCGCATCATGTTGAATTGCGCCGGGATGGGCGGAATCAATCCCAGCGGCGGGTTCAAGGGACTGATATCCGGAATGGGGATGGGGATGGGCACGCGCGTCATCTCGTTCTGGATATACACGATGGGCATGACCTTGGATGCACCGTTGAAGCTGAAGTTCAGGGATTCGACGTTGGTATGGGCATCCATGTTGATGTTCAGGGCGGGCTGGGGGGCGCCCACCTTGATCTCGGGTCCCCAATATGCGATATTGGTTCCCGGAGCCGGCCCCGGCTCCACATAAAAAACATAACCCACATTTTCGGCCAGTGCGTTGACGTACTCGAGATCTTTCCCCTGGTGTGTGGGGATGCGCTCGGTGGGAATGGGCACATCCATGAACACGCTGGGGATGACCGTGGGGATCATGCCGAACACGGCATACTTGGCAATGATAAGGGCCACCCTGGCCTCAGCCGGCATGGCCGGATAGGGGATGCCGGTGAAATCGATGGCTGCCATCACCGCCGTCAGGTCCGAACCGGTGACGGTCAGCATCGATTGACCGGTTTCCACATTGGGAGTGACCTGGTGGTTGACGATGACCCCGTCCATTAACACATGGGGCGTTCCGTTGACCGTTGCGATGATAATCGTTCGGATGACGGGGCCGACCTGGCCCAGCAGGAGCAGGAGCGTGTTGAGGGGAGATTTGCTGCTCAAGGCAAAGGTCAGCTGAAAACCGCTGGCCTCTCCGGCAGCGCTGCGAATCTCCACACTGGTCAGGGCCTCGATGACGGCCTTGGAGACAGGTGCGGGCACGATGGGGCCGATCATGAGGGTCAGGTTGATATTGCCCTTAAGCATTCACGGCTCCCGGTATGCCCTCCGGATGGGTGATGCGCAGCCGGCGGCCGATCTCTTCGGTCAATGCATCGGGCCGCATGGCGCGATTGGCATCGGCGATGCGCCAGAACTGCTGGGGATCACCGAGGTATCGGGCGGCAATATTGTCCAGTCGGTCGCCCTCTGTGACGGTATGCTCCTGCAGTAATTCAAACCGCTCTGGTTGGGGCACAAATCGGCGGCGCAGATAGATCACCGCCGTTCCATCCGCCATCTCCATGGTGGCCAGATCGATGCCGTGGTAGCGGCTGGTGGGTGGAAAGAGACTGGTTTTCAAATCGACGTTCTGCAAAATGACGTCCATGGGACTGGTGGGGATCATGGGATTTCTCCTATGCCGAGGGTGCTCAATTCGCCTGTCTTGAATTTGGCGGCCAGTTGCTCTTTCTGCTGATGATACGCCATGTAAATCCCGCCGCCCTTGTGATCGAATCCGAGATCATTCACAGTCATCACCTGCATCCCCAAACTGACCTTGGCGCGAATAGGATTCAGATTGGGGTCAAAGGCTTCTTCGGTGATGCTGAAATCGGTCAGACGTACCGGCAACACCCGATTCTTGCTCCATACAAACAGCATGAGCGGCGACTCGGTGGGGGCTATTTCCAGGGTGCCGGATGCCGCCAGGCTGTTGTTGGCCAGAAGTTGACTGCTCTCAGGATAGACAATAATCTCCAGGGCGGAAAGGATGGGCGTGATGCCGTTTTTTTTGATCTCTTCATTCTGGTCGGGAAATTCGAGCTGATCGGCCGCATCGATTTCAGCATCCAATTTGTAGGTCTCGTCAGGCGGCCCTTTCAGGCGCAAAGCCTGGGATCGGTCACTGTCTTCACCCATGGTTTTCCCCTTCAAAGTGCGGGTTAACGTATCCGGATTGTATTGAAGTGCAATTATGCGTTTAACCACCGATGTATCCGGGTCTATCAATACTATTCCGCCTTTAAGCAGCTTAGGGGAGCGGGGGAAGGTGGTCATAAGAGATCCCTTTCCTTATGGAAGCCAAATTTCAAGGAAATAATTGCACAATGCTTAGTCGTCGAGTCTGCAATAATCAGTTGGTCAATTGCTTCGAGTTTTAAACCAGGCGGAGAATTCTGCCGTTCATGCATTCATCTCCTTGGGGGTGGCGGCAATGGAACACCTCTAGCCTGGGCAAAAAGTTCAAACACACGTTCAGGTACAATGCCCGTAAAAAAAGCACGACGGATAAGCGCACTTTGCTCTGGATTGCGCGCGATATCTCGCATCCATGCGACGTACTGTTCATACCGATCTTCACTAATAGTACTCGTAGGGCTTAAACTGATTTCCGCCGGATCAGGTGGTGTTTCCCCCGGCGGTAGGCTTTCCGTGGTAATGAGTTCTGCCATCCCTTCATTAAACGGATCCCACCACTCAAGCCAGTTGGTTCCAAATCTTCTTACGAATGCCTGCCGCATACGTTCTCCGGCACTGAGAAGATGGGCTGTTTCGTGTCTTGCCAGAAAGCTGCCTCTATTTGTTGTAAGATCTACAATTTCCGGTAGATATATCTTATCCTCCTGAGCTTGGTAAAGGCCGTTTGCTAAGCCGACTATCCAGGGTTGTTGATAAAATGCATAATACATGGCGATGCGGCGTTCTTGTTCAGTTACGCGTGCGGATGAATCAACGGTAATTCCATGCGTTTGCCACAATCCGGCCACGATTGTATCAACTGACGATGTATCCCGGCCAATCCCTACAAGGAACAACTGCAGTCGATACCTTGCCGCTGCAAATCCTTCCCGTGTAGCGATGCGAACACGTCCACTTAGAGTTTCAGCGGTCGAATCATTCGATGTAGGAATACCACTTCCTTCTGGACCAGCAACGAGAGCTCGAGTATCTTCGGAAGAGAGGAGTTGCGACAAGTTACGATCCAGGACCGTCAGTTCCGCCGGAGCTGGGTCCCTTCCCGGCCCGGGTGGCGTGTCGATGTCGAAAGATAGAGCCGCACGAGCGAGCCTCGATACCCTCCGGAAATCCTCGACAGAAGGTTCACCCTGTCTCGTTCTACCGCCTCTGATACGATTGAGATCCTCGTCTGGCACCCGAGATAGTTGCCATGGAGTCATCGAAGCAATGCCTGCCAATGATTGTACCGGTGATCGCACCTGAGATCTGGTATTTGCACAGCGTTGTAATCTCAAGCCAGTTTTCACTTGTGGCAGAGCGGATGGCCGTATTGTGGATATTTTTTCATTCATACCGCTCCAGAGCGAAGTAAAAGCATTTATTGCAAAAATATCGGATTCATCTTCAAGGTCGTTCGTGTCATTATTATTTTTTGACCTTGGTTCAGGTGGATTGGCTGCACCTCCCTGCTGGACCACATGGGCCATTTCATGGGCAATGAGGGCGTCGCCAACCGGTGTATAGGGGTCATACTCTCCCCGGCCAAAAGCGATATGTTTTCCAATGGTGAAGGCCCGTGCATTTATTCGATCAGAAAGAATGGCGGCGATGCTGTCGGTGTGTATACGAACATGAGAAAAGTCCATGCCCAAAGCACTCTCCATACGTAATCGGATTCCGCTTTCGAGAGACCGCCCTTCACCCAGTTCTGACTGAATAGCTTCCGGATTGTCGACTTCTTCCGCATCCGAGTTGCGACTTTTATAAAGGATATTGCCTATTTCCGAAATGATGTTGCCGGCACCCTGTACAAGGCCTGCGCCAAACTGCGCAAATCCTGAAAGAAGACTGCCGGAAATACCTGACAAATCCGTACCGAGCAAACCAGGTGTCATGCCTTCCGGCAATCCTGTGACTTCGCCTGTCCTGGTCCATGTTTCTGCAGACCGGCGTGCTCTTTGAGAGACTGCTGAAATATATTCTCTTGCAGTTGTGGCATTTGATGCCTCAGGTGCGTACCTGCGGATGGCGCGTTCGATGTGCGCACTGTCCTGGCGACTGTAAAAATCAAACCAACGTCCCATATAAGGGCAATCATCAGTTGTCGGCCCGGTTTCCGCAATAACAGACTCGACTGTGCGACATACTTCTGTGCGTAATTGGTTTATAAATTCGCTCTTTCGCAACTGACCGGGAAGTAGATCACTTGTGTCATCCTCAACAATCTTTGGCTGAGAAGCCACTTTTGATGAAAGGGACTCCTCCGGTACATTAGAAACCACTTGCTGACACTGAACTCTCAACCCACACTGTCTTGAATTGTCAGTATTCGGTATCGATAAGCTCACTACTTTGTCAGCGAACTGATTGGCTTCACTTTCGAGGGGGGATTGGCCATCGTTAACTTTGGATTTTTGCTGAATTAGTTGGTGAGGATAATTGGCGACCAGATATTGCCACTTATTACTAAAGGCTGCATTGCTGTTGATCCTGGGAACGTTGGAGTTTAGTTTTCTTTGTGTTGCCTGCCTGTCGATCAAATAGAATGCAAAGCTTTCAGCCAAATCTTCTGCTGGATGTGTGCGTGCATAATTTGAGACAAATTCTTCATTGTTCGGCGGTCGATCATGTCGGGCCGCATAATGAACGAATTGCCCGGGGGGAAATGGATCGCGCGGTTCATACTTATCAAAGATGACATATCGATCACTGATTAGAATCGGACGAGGAATCCCGGATTGCAACCCTTTCCTTTGATCCAGTATCGCAATGGTCTGCTGTAGTGTGGTTCCCTGGATTCCAAGATCGGTTCCCAAGTTAGCCCGCGTTGTAGTATCCCAATCGGACAATTCCATCCAATCGGTGGGCGGTAGTTTGTGGAAAGTGCCTACTGTTCGCTCTGGAACGGTACTATGACCGATTTCGTGCAAGATATATTGTCGGAGATCATCCGGTCTTTCAAAGGCAGGATTAAACACTCGTAATGTACCGGTGGGTTCTTCCCAACTTGCCGGCGTATTTATTGATTCGCCCATTTCTCGCTGAATTTTTTGGATCCTGTTTCTTACATTTAGCATGTATTGGGCAGGGACCTGTTCCAGAATCGAATTAATGGTATTTAATTCTTCCAGAGACCAGTGCCGTCGTCTGCGGCGAATCCTTAGGGGCTGGGCTTGAGATTCAACCGTAGTGGCACCGGTGGTAAAGCTTATCCCCCAACGGACAGTCATTTCAAATTGCCTCATATAGGAGTCCCTGATACGTTGAATTTCCTGCTCGTACCGCTGCTGCGCCCGGGCCTGCACCTCTGTGTCACTGCCGGCATCCTGGAGCTCATCCTGAAATATTTGCCAAAGATCGGCGAACGCGGTCTGTACATCAAGCCCGATTTCCACTTCGGCAGTGGTGATCGCCATCCGCTGCGCCTCATCCTGGGTTTCCTGGATTAGCTCGTAAGCATGCTGACCCAATGTTGTACCCACCTGCTGCGAAATGGCCTGTGATTCGTCATGAATTACCTGGGGGTTTCGAAGAGCGGGCAATTTTGGACCGCACCGCTGTAATTTCAGCCCAGATCTTACACGGGGTATGATCTGCAGATTTTTGTGCGCCGGTCTACTTTTTGATTGTCCCCATAAAACGGTAAGCACCCCGGCTGCTGATTTGTCTGAGTCTTCTTCCAGAGAGCGCTGTGTATCAGTACCGTTTGGCATTGACTTTTGGGTCGATTCAGTGCCCCCTTGCTGCTGCACCACGTGTGCCAGCTCATGAGCAATCAGTGCATCACCTACAATCGTGCCCGGTTTGTACTCGTTTGCCCCAAAAGCTACATGGTTACCAACCGTAAAGGCCCGGGCATCAAATCGATTGGAGAGTCCGGCAGCCGTATTGTCCATATGAGCGCGCACGTGGGAGAAATCTATGCCAAATGCGGACTCCATACAGGAGCGCACATTGCCGTCAAGAGGTTTGCCAGCTCCGAGTTCCACCAGAACAGCCTGTGGATCATCAGGTGCCTTGGCGTTTTTCTTTCGACCCTTAAAAAGGACATTGCCCATGCCGGAAATCAGTCTACCCATTCCCGGCATTCCCATGGATAATCCTCCAGGAATACCGGTGATTTTCCCTGTTCCGGCCCATGTTTCTACACTCTGGCGCACCTGTTCTGAAATGATTTGAATATAGTCCCTGGCTGTGGTGGCATACGCTGTTTCAGGTGCATATCTGCGGATGGCACGCTCTATGTGCAGGCTATCCTGCCTGCTGTAATAGCCAAACCAATGCTCGAGATAGGGACAATCCACGGTTGTCCGTCCAGTGCCTGCCAGGGTAGCCTCTGCCGTAAGAGTCACCTCAGTTCGTAGTTGGGCAAGGAACTCATTCCTTTGCATCTGTCCTGATCTTACTGTTTCGGCTGAATCTTCCACAATGAGTCGAAGTGCGGTTGTCTCTTCGGGCGCAAACTCATTAGTGGTTGGTTCAGCCTTAATCGGTGTTTGTGCGGCCTCAGGCACAGGTTCGGTTTCCTCCACTGTGTGCTCAGCAACTATGGAGAGCTCTGGTGATTGCGCTTGCCACTTCATACCGGCAAGTGAGGACACACGGCTGAAATCATAACTAAAACGAGGTTCCGCAAAGGTGCCGGAGGCAGTGTCAAACAACGTTTCCTGCAGGGCAGCCATTTTTTGCTGGTTCACATTCCGGCGCTGCAACGAGCTTGGTGCTTTTTTTGCTTCGTGCGGCGTTTTAGTTCTCTGAGGTTGCGCTACAGCGTGCTCGCCCACCTCTTTACTCCTTCATTATGCGGCTTAATCAACAGATGATATACACCATTGCCTCTTGTAATCAGCCTGCTGGCGCCGGATAGTTTTTTCACTTGGATGATCAAGTCGGCAACGGTTCTGGCGGTTTCTTCGGTCATGCTTCTGTTTTGATAGGATAGGGCATAGTGGTCAATGTGGGTAACCGTATCTTTTATTGCTCCCGTGGATATTTGAATGTTGAGAGATGTGGTGGCTATGGGTATGACGTCTTGCGCAGTGTGGCCATCCGTGATAATCGCCTTTGCAGAAACGCTGCTTGAAATCTTGTCAATTGCGTCGGCAATCTCCTTGACATGCCTGGGATTATGAAGTTTGTGCTTGCCTGAGCTCCGAAATTTCCTGTTTGTGGCAACTGCGGTCATAATTAATACTATCCCGGCAGTGGCGGTGATGTGCCATAAATGAAATGGAAGTAATCCAGCCAGTTCTCCCCACATAACAGCAATCATCAAAATAACGGAAGTCCATTGTCCTTCCGAAAATCCCGAATGATAGGGGCGTTCCGGGTCACCGCGGGCAAATTCGAATATAAAACGACCGATATCGTAAGTAATCACATACCATGCCAGTGCCTCGCCGGGCGCTTGTCTGCCAAGGACCATAAAACAGCCGACAATTACCAGCATGAGAACCCAGATCGATTCCAAAGCCTGGATTGGAAAAAGGCGAACACCCAAATAATAGTGGGTAAACCCCGCATCAGCATGTTCTTTGTGATAGAATACCCCCCATTTATGCGGTCTGCCGTGGCAACAACCTACCATCAAGCAGCCCACCCTGCCACAGAACAAGAAGGTGCCAATGCCAAGAATGGTTATATCCAGGTAGGGTAGTATTGGATGATTAATTATCTTTAAAAAGATGGTAGCCATAATCATGATGCCAATCTCATGATGGTAATAAATGAGCTGTTCTTCGCCAGTGATAATCTTCGTCACCATGGCCAGGCTTAAGAAAGTCAGTATTGCTAATCCGATGAGGCCGCACAGAATCCAAAGTGACAATCCCAAATAGGCTGTCAGTGCCATACCCAGAATCATGGCCTGGGTAAGGCCTGTATATCCGCAGACTTGATATGCAGGCCACGGTTTATGTAGGATATGAATTTTCGAACGGATCAATTTATTTAGATATGTATTAAGTCTAACTGAGATTAGCAGTTTCATTTTGTATTGCCCAAAGAATTTATATTGATTTTAATTTGCCCCTCTTTTCTTTGTTGTTGCTGATTCTCGTTCAATTTCTTCAAATTGTTTACGCCATCTTATGCTGGGATCAAGTGCTTTTCTCATATTAACAAAAAAATCTCCAGCCTTAGATAGAAATTCTCCATATGCGCTAACACCTGGTATTTTGGAATATGTCATGACTTTCCCAAGACTTGCTAGAGTCTCTCCTGCTTCTTTAGCAAATTTTTCTGGATCCTTATATGGATCAGAGTCTGAAAGATCTTTAAGATTTTTTATTCCTTCAAAAATCACTGTGCCCTTTTCAATTGTATCTATTGCTTTATTTGCTTTTCCCAATGTATCCGCTACTTTACTTGCTTTTTTTGCTGCTTCTTTGTTTGATAGAGCTTTTGAAGCAATCTTAAATCCCTTTTCAGCTTCGGACAATTTTCTTTTAGTTACTTCAAATTTTTCTTTATCACTCATTTCCTTAGACGCCCCACGTGCACAACGTTGTAGGTGCAATCCTGTTCGAATTCCAGTGCTGAAACTATTTTTAAAACCAAGAATTGAGGATTTTGAATGCCCCAAACGGTTGGCAACGACGTCTAAAGCTGCTTCATTTGCTTCTGTTTCCAGACTTGTTTCTAATTGTTGGGATGCCTTTAATTGCCCATTTTTGACATTTTTTTGCTGAACTACATGGGCCAACTCGTGGGCAATGAGAGCCTCTCCAATCAGTGTTGTTGGCTTGTATTCTCCTGTGTCGAAAGCGATGTGATTTCCTACTGTGTAAGCCCTTGCATCAAGCGATTTAGCTGATTCTGCTGCTTTAGCATTTGTATGCACGCGAACGAGACTGAAGTCCTGACCAAAGCGGGATCCCATAGAGGCACGAGTGTTTGTATCAAGGGTTTTTCCCTCCGATTGTATTACATCTTTGACTACGGAAGGTGCATTTATTTTGCCAATCTGAATTGTTTTTTTAGACTGAAATACATTCTGATTCCTACTGAATTGAGTATTTTTGTCACTATTTAATGTTTGATGACTCGAATCATTTTTACGCCGAAGTACATCACTCGTATTTAATGATTTGGCATTTTTATGTTTATGCTTTTTGTCAATTAGATGAAAACTCATCGAATCACTCCTTTATTTACAGTCCGAGCAATCTGGTGGCCCAGGTGGACTGTATCATTTTCATCTCTCATTTGTATAACATCAACGTGTATCTGGAAAAATGAGCCACCTGAAAGAAGACAATTAGCAGAACTATTTGAAGAAATCAGGCGGGCCAGTTCAGTTTCAACAGTTGCCTTCAGTAGTTGTTGCTGCTTTTTGTTTTGCATGGAAATCTCGTTTAATATTAAATTTTTAATAGAAATGTTGATATTCACGATATAATTCCTTATTTATCCTGCCATAAAAATTCTGATTCTTTGATTGGCCGCTCCATTTTGCGAAACTCTGACCTGGCGGCGGCCATGAGCAGCGTCATGGTGACTTCTGAATCTGTACTGGCGGCCATGAAGGCGGCATTGATGGCAATGTTGGAAATGCTGCCGCCGGCCAGGTTGAGCCGGGCCAGGCGGTCGTAATCCAGATCCGCTTTGGGCACGTCGGGCGGGAAGATTTTTTGAATGATGCGCTTTCTTTCCGTGATGCCGGGAAACGGAAAGTTCACAATAAATCGCAGCCGGCGCATGAATGCCTGATCCAGGGCGCTCTTCATATTGGTGGCCAGGATGGCCAGGCCGCCGTAGGATTCCATGCGCTGCAGCAGGTAGTTGATCTCGATATTGGCATAGCGGTCGTGACTGTCTTTGACCTCGCTGCGCTTGCCGAAAAGGGCGTCGGCTTCATCGAAAAAGAGAATGGCGCCGCCGTCTTCGGCCGCATCGAACAGGCGGCGCAGGTTTTTTTCGGTTTCGCCGATGTATTTGCTGACCACCCCGGAGAGATCGATCCGAAAGAGATTTAAATTCAATTCGTTGGCGATCACTTCCGCGGCCATGGTTTTGCCGGTGCCGCTGTCGCCGGTGAACAGGGCGCTGATGCCCAGGCCGCGGTTCATCTTTTGTCGAAAGCCCCATGTATCATACACCTTGGTACGCTGCCGAACCTGGTCTGCAATCTGGTGGAGCAGACCCAGTGCTTCTTCGGGAAGCACGATATCCTCCCAGGTTGCTTTGGGCTCCAACCGCTGGGCCAGCATATCCAATTTGGGTCCCGTACTCACCAGACAGGCATTCCATAGCCGTTCATAGGGGATCCGGCCCTTATTATCCGGTTCAGCAGCCACATTTTGAACAATGCGCTCAATGGTCGGCACGTTCAGGTTGAACTGACCGGCCAGGATGGAAGGATAATCGCTGCCGTTTATGTCTTCCCCCAGTGACGCATGCCAGGTTGCCTGCTGCTCGGCCGGGGTCGGCTTTTTCACGTCGAAGGTTCTGGTGGCGGCGCCCAGATCCGACCGGATTTCACGGGTACTGAGAAAGAAAACGCCATTACTGCGTGCAAGGAAACGCTGTAGCGACCGCTCCGGGGGTGGCGCGCCGCCTTCTGGCCTTGCATTGGGGTCAGGCTCGTGGGCGTCCAGATAAACAGCCACCGGCAGAAGCAGGCTCTCACGTTGCCACAACCGTGCAAAGGCTTCTATCTCGGTCGGTTGTGTGGGTAAAAATTCAACAGGCAAACGGTAGAGCTGAAGCCCCAAGTCCCTCGATGTCTGCTGGGCGGCCAATTGTTTGCTGAGCGAATCCAATCCCACCAGTTGGGTGACGGGCACATGGCTCTCCTTCATCGCGGTTTGAATGTATTGAACGGACGATGTGACTATTTCTTGCTGCGATAATGGAAGGTGGGTTTCTTCAGATAGTAGATCAAAAGGGGTCAGCATGGAGGTCAAACGATCATCCAGGTGATTCAATCCTTTGATGTAGTTAACAATCCGTTCGTCGGCGCGAATAGGGCTGTGGATGAGCGATTGGGTTCCGGCCCGGTTGATATCGATCAGTCTCCAGTACCGCAACGGCCTTTCCGGCGAGAGCGCATCCCAGGCCGGTTCATCAAAAAGGGTCAGAGCCAGTGAAAAAGATGGGTACACCCGGTTGGGTTGATCCTGAGCCGCGGCGCACAGGGAAGGGGTGCGGGTATCCAGTTCCATGGCTGCGCACAGGAGCAGGATCTCTTGCTCAAAGCGTGAGAGTCCGAAACGGCGTCTCAAAATAACAAGGGCCGGGGGTGGTTCAGAGGCCTCTACAGTGCGCATCGCCTCCAATGCGCGCAGAATCTCTTTGCTTCTCTTTCTCCTTGAAGGACCTTTTTCATTGCCGAAGGAATCGGCCATGCGCATCAGGCGCAGACGCAGCCAATTCAGTCCTGCAGAAAGGTAGTGCTCATTTTTATCCTGCCATTGTTTGAGGTCCTCATTCATGGGATGGTCACTTTCTGGCTGGGATCAAAAACAGGTGGTTCAACAGAGCGGTCGACCAGGAGACTGTCCACACCGTCGATTCTCAATCGGACAGGATATTCTCCGTCCGCTATTTCGGCCAGGCGAAAGGTTAAGGTGTCGGTTTGAGCCGGATGGTTCTCTGCTTCAAACTCCCGGCCGCCCAACAACAGGGCGGTATGCTGTTCCGGTTTGATTTGAGGACTGCAGGTTACGGTTGCCGTGTAGGCGCTTTCGACGGGTGGATTTAGTGGTGTAATGGCGGTGCTGGTAATGCTCGGTACGATCATTAAAGGTATCTTGTTGGTGGTGCGATCAGGTTCCCCGGCGTTGCTGATAACCGCTTCCAGGGTATAGAATCCGACCGGCCAATTGGCAGGATCATCTGGCAAACCGACTGTGGCCTGGATGTCGGTTCCGCCGGCCAGGGGTGGCCGTTCGATGGGTTCTGCCAGGCGAGGGGTTTTGAACCGCAAGACCATGCTGTCGCCTTGCAAATGGTGGCCGGTGAGGATCAACACATCCCCGATTTTTGCGCCGGGTTGATTGTTCGGCGGTGTAACCGATGATAGGGCTGGATAGGGGGGTAATAAATTCGGCTGAGAAGCGACGCCCTGATCATCTTCTCCCCGTGTCAAGACCGGCAGAGGCGTTTTCGCCGGGCGTTTGCTTTCGATGAGCACCACCGCGACCTGATAAGCGGCAGACAGACGGTACTGGGTCTGAAACCCGGTCCACAATTTGGAAATCTCATCCAGGGATATCGGTTGGGGGGTGATGCGCACCCTTTCGATCTGGTCGTGCAATCCGCTTATTTCAAATGCGGCTTTAATTTCGTCTCGCCCGAACACCGCGTGGTCGTGCAGCAGGCTCATGGCCTTGCCAAGCAGCAGATGGCCGATCAGCTCGCTGCCGTTTTCTCCGTATGCCGTAATGACATAATACAGATTCAAGGCCAGCGGCGGGTGTCCGGTTTCGCCCGGTTTGATCCTTCCTGGCAGATCCATGTTGCGCCAGCCTGGGCTGTGTTCCACATGGTAGAGGAAGAGGTTGACCTGGTTCTTAGCCGCATCAAATTCATGGGCCTCATCAAGAGGAAGGTTGGTCACCAGAATTTCAGCAGTCGGTTTGGCATCTGCGGGCAGCAGATTAAACTCATCACTGTCTTGGATATCTTTGATTTTATCGAGCAAATTACGCAGCGTCAGGGTGACGGCGGCAACGGCAAATTCATTGCTCATCGGTGACCTCCCCGCCCGGATTGGCGAAGGTACTTTTCAAGACTCATGACCCCGGAAGGTTTTTGCGGCTTTCGGATCCGGGGCGTTTCCTGCATTTTGGTGGCTTTAACCTCTATTCGCCCTATGGAGACATTGATTACCGGTTCGGGCGAAGGCTCGCCGTTCGGTGGTTTTTTTTGCAGGATGGACTGGGCTTGCATCTCGGAAAACCAGGATGGGGGCGTAAGCAGGGTGTTTTGCGGCCATTGCCGGTGATGCGAAGCCGTTTCCGTTTGCATTGGGCCGTTTTTATTGGAACCATTTGTTCTTTCGGTGTCATCCTTGCTGGGGACCTGCTGCCGCGACCGGCGCTTCAGTTCATCCAAGGTATCCCCGGCATGGCCCTTTTCGTCAGAAGGTCTTCGTTCGGAAGCGTAAGATTTTTCTTGTGGTTCCGATACGGCCGATCGAAGATTTTCTATGCGGTCGAGCATGGCGCTTATTTGGGAGTCCAAATTGCCGTCTAAGCGATGTTTTACCTCAGCCGTAGACCTTTGGTGTCGTTCAACAATTGTCGTCCGGCCCACAGGCGACGGTCGGGTATGTGCCCTTCGGTGTTCGTCACGGACGGGCGTGTCGGCGAGCGGCTCTATTTTTCGTTCGTCAAATTTTTCGGCCGACGAAATGTCGGGAGCAGGTTGAATCAAGGGCTTGTGGTTACGATTACCATTCTTTGGGTCCAGCGGTAAGGGTTGATCGACGTGCCTGCTTTCTTGTAGGTCGATCTGCAACGGATTGATATCCATATCCTTGGTGTTTGGTAAAGGATGTTCGGGAATTTGAGCGAGTGACAGGGAATCTATATGTTCTTCTCCTGGTTCATCTGCATCCGATGGATTGAAGGGGGTGGTAAAATTAGTGGTGTCAGTTTCAAACCTCGAACGGCTGCGTGGTTTGACAACATCACATGTGCCTTTATGGCGGTGGAGTAATGATGAGAATAAATCGTTCACGGTCTGATCAATCCCAAATACATCTGACGGCGTACCGGACTGAGTTCCAGGATCTGGGTCTCAGACCAACCATATTTACGGGCAAGCTCGTGGATTGTCAGGATCATGTTTTCAGCCCAGCGATTGATGTCAGCCCATAAGAAGCTGATAATATCAAAAAGGATGCGCCATTGGTGTTCGCACGATGGGCAGGTCAGTTCCATACGGATTTCGGCCTGTGGATCGAGCTTTTCCATGCGTCGGCTCAATTTTTCGAGCACGGCTGCGGGCAGACTGCCGATGTCGCAGGGTCTATCGGCATGCCGGGCTTCCAGAATACAGCGCCGGAGCAGACCGTTGCGGGCCGCCTGGTCGTCGTTTTTTTTCAAGGCGGCGGCGATATCGTTACTGTCGGGAAGACGAAAATGCAGCTCATATTCGGAGACCTTCAGGTGAAAGGCATCCGAGCTGTTCAGGTCGGGCTTTGGGGGGGTGGATAAGTCCGCAACGCGATTCTCCCATTCCACAGGTTCGGTGCATTGGGGGCAATGAGCCGTATTGACCAGGCGTGATCCGAACATCCATTCCCGCAATTGAAGCAGCATTGCATCGCGTTCACCGATGGGCAATTGGATGATGGCCTCCGCATCCATTTCCGGGCAGGCCGCGGCCAGGAGGGTGATTGCCTTTTCCAGCTGGGACTTGTTCAAGCTGTGCTCCCAAACCGCCAGTAACTCAGCCGCTGTAAGCGGATTCATTGCCGGTTAACCTTCCGGTTCGGTAAATTCGGGTTCGGTGGGTTCGGTGACATTGTAATCCCGTTCCCATCCTTCGTTTTCAAGCTTCAATGTTTGAATGGCCACAGCGTTGGCGCTGGCATCCAGTTCCGGTAAAGCCTGATATTCCGATACCCAACAGCGAAAGACGTTATAAGCGATGGCCAGCTGTCCGGCCTCGTTATACACTTCGATGATGACGTCCTTGCGAAAGTCTTTCAGCGATACCTCACTACCCAACCCGGAACCAAAATTCCAGACCTTGTTGGCCCACTTTTCGAACTCCGGGTCATGGGTGACGCCGCGCTCCAGGGTGATGGCCTCGTATTTGGATTGCCCCGGCGATTTGCGAACCGTGCTGGGATCCCCGCCTTCACGGTGTTCCACAAGCTCGGTGGTGCGTTTAAGGGCGCCGATCTTGCTGATCCCCGCGACATATTTTGCATCCCATTTGATACGAAACTTAAAGTTTTTATAGGGATCAAATCGTTCCGGATTTACGCTGAATTGAGCCATTGTTCCCTCCTTTAGACTTCAAGTTCGCCAGCAATCTGCTGGAGTTTGATGATGACAAATTCCGCGGGCTTGAGCGGCGCGAAACCGACGACGATATTGACAATGCCCCGGTCGATATCATTTTGCGTGGTCGTCTCCTTGTCGCACTTGACGAAATAGGCGTCTTTGGGTGTTGTTCCTTGAAAGGCGCCCTGGCGAAACAGGTTGTGCATGAAAGCGCCCACGTTCAGCCGGATCTGTGCCCATAGCGGCTCATCGTTGGGTTCGAAGACCACCCATTTGGTGCCGCGAAACAGGCTCTCCTCAATGTACAAGGCAAGACGGCGCACCGGGATGTATTTGTACTCGTCGGCAAGAAGGTCGGCACCCCTCAGGGTACGGGATCCCCAGACCACACGGCCGATGATGGGAAAATTGCGCAAACAATTGACCCCTAATGGATTTAACTCACCATTTTCCGCATCCGTCAGCTTGACGGATAACTCGGGAACGCCGCGCAGGGTTGCTTCGATGCCGGCGGGTGCTTTCCATACACCGCGTTGGGTGTCGGTTCTGGACATGATGCCGGCCACAGCGCCACAGGGAACGAATTCCTCGAGTCGATTCTCCCGTAATGGATTGGTCTGTTTCAGTCTGGGGAAAAAGACGGCGGCATTCTTGCTGACGGCTCCGATACCGGAAGCGATACCGGTTTTTGCTTTATCTTTGTCGGTCCAATCGGCACGCGGATCGACCAACAGCATTGCGCGCCGTTTTTCACAATAGGTCGCCGCCTTGGCGATCAGGGATTTATCGACATTGCCATCGGCAAGGTAGGGCGGAAGGCACAGCAGATTGAACAGGTCAACCTGTTCAAGGGCATAGAGCCCCTTGGTCGAGTCTCCGGTAAAATCGTTGATATCGAGGCGCGCCCCGTCCGACGCGGCCAGTGCAGCCTTGGCAGCCGCTACCGCAGCTTCTTCGGCCGTTGTGTCTGCATCGGGATCTGCCTCTTTTTTATCCTGAAGCGCTTTCTCGGCAACAGTAACTGCATCTTTTTCAGCTTGAGGCGCAGGCGGGGCGTCATCCGGATAGTCGCCTCGCCAACGCACCAACTTTGACTGGGCTTCCAATACTTTGTCCACCCGGCGCAGGCTTTCCTTGAACGAGAGATTCAAATATTTTTCCGTGTCGCCTCCCGGGCCGGCATCCCGCACGGTAAGATTGAAAAGATCGGCTTTGGTCAATCCCAGATTGGCGGCCACTTCTTCCGATACCTCCGTATCGGTCTCAGCCCTTAAATAGGCACCCCATGCACCTTCGTAAGCGGCCTCCATGGCTACATTGCCCACGGTAAACTGTGTTTTGGGCGGATCGGCACCTTCGCTCGTATCCGTATGGTACAATCGGACGATGATGGCTTGAGACCCGCCATTGCCAAAGAAATCCCGAACGGCGTAGCTCATGCTGTTGCCGATATCCAACCCACCGAAGATGCGCTCGTAGTCCCCATAATTGTTGATGGTCTTTGCTTCATTCACCGGTCCGCGCTTCGCTCGACCGATAAACGCGGTGATGGAAGTGGCCACTCCCGTGATGGTGCGGACACCACTGGGGATCTCTTCAATGTATACTCCTGGGTATGTTGTTGTGACAGGCATTTTCGCTCTCCTTGCTTGAATCGCTGGTTAATTGAGTGCCAATGATCTAATGTCGGCATTTCATTTTTTACTTGGTTTGAATGGGACCGAACGTATTTTCGTAGGCGGTGATGGCCTTGTTCAGAGTTTTCAGCATTGCCTTTGCGTAACCGGGGCCGGTTATAATGCGTATACATTGCTCCGCCTCCTCGATTCCATCAAAGCTCTGGCTGAAATCGAGTATAAATTCAAAGGCGTTGTGTCCCACCCGGAGGCTGTTGGCGTAATTTCCTTCCGGGTAGCTCTTTTTGCTGGTGCTAGTGTCACCAGAATTCATATTGTCGTTCGATGAGATACGGTCCTCGTGAACCGGACTCTTGCTATGATGAATGTAGGAAAGTCAGGAAAATATGAGAATCCACATCGCAAAACTAGTGCCACAAGAAAATGCAGGATTGGTTTTATAAAGTAATTGTTTGACAAGATTGTATTTATTCATGAATTGTTGATACTCAGATGATGAAATTTATTATTGAATAGTGTCTAAAGTGTAACACTTTTACTGTAAATGCCCGGCTGCCGCACTCTAAAGACAAACTTGCATTTCAATGGAATGCGGGGTTAACAGTATCTATATTGTGTTCTAATTATCTCCTTTCAATTTGACATTTATTTCTCTTGTTAAAGGATATGTAATCAACCTATTGAATTTATACAGTGCGTTTGGCAAATCAGTTTTTCACTGGCCGGATCCAATTACCATGTTTTGAAGACAGCGTCCTCCAGCAAGAAATACGCCTTATGGTAATGTTACAATTTGAGTTACAGTGTTACGCTTTTTGCTTGTGAGCGAGGTAAGTGACTTCTATTGGATTGCTGTATTTCTGTAATTTTGAATTGAGTCATTTTACGATACAGCGTCATACGCGACCAGTTTAGTTTCTGCGCGGCGCGGCTTTTGTTCCAGTTGGTCTGGGTCAGGGCGGAGATTATGGCCCTGCGCTCGGTGGCTGTGGGGCCTTCCATTATGGCCAGATTATTCCGAAAATAGGCCGGCAGATCTGCATAGGTGATGTGATCACCGGGTTGACTGATGAAGGTGGATTCCAAAATATTCAACAGTTCCCGGACATTACCAGGCCAGTCGTAGCTCCCCAGCGATTCCAGAGCTTCCGGTGATAAACCTTTCACTTGTTTATGAAAGCGTTGGTTCAGTTTAGCGATGCCGTGTTTTACCAATGCCGGAATATCTTCTTTACGTTCTCGCAGTGCCGGCAGTCTTATACGCGCGATATTCAGCCTGTAGTAGAGATCACTTCTGAACCGGTTTTCACTGATGAGTTCCTCTGGTTCCCGATTCGTGGCGGCCACCACCCGTACATCCAGGGGCGTACCTCTATTACAACCTAATGGATAGACCACCTTTTGTTCTATGGCGTGCAGGATTTTAGCTTGAATGTGAGGCGTCATATCCCCAATTTCATCAAGCAAGATCGTACTTTCGTTTGCTAAAGCAAATTTTCCTAAGCGCTTTTCGGCGGCGCCGGTGAATGCACCGCGCTCATAGCCAAACAACTCACTTTCCACAAGATTTTCCGGCAGAGCCGCGCAATTTATCGACACCATAGGTCTATTTGACCGGATGCTGTGGTGGTGAACCAGTTCGGCAGCCAACTCCTTTCCGGTACCGGTCTCCCCGGTTATCAGCACGGTGCTATCCGACTTGGCAACCTTTGCGATGTAAGATTTGACTTCGCACATGGAGGGACTCTCCCCTACCATCCTGCCTGCTGCATTCTCTGGTGAGAGATCGCAAATGGATGTATCAACACCATCCAATATTTTAATTTGCATCACCCGCCGGCAGCTGGAGAGCAGCTCTCGATCTGTGAATGGTTTTTTAAAATAATCGTCGGCGCCGGCTCGTAGCGCCGCAATGGCAATGGCTTCGGAACTATGTGCGGTGACCAGAATGGTCGGAAGAGATTCGCTGGTTTTTCGAATGGAGGTCAGCATTCTCAAGCCTTCGCTTGTGGATCTGTTCGAGGAGATGCAAAACGCCATTGACGGCCGGTGTTGATGGATCATGGTTTCTGCTTGATGGTGATTCCCAACATGGAAAGTACGAAAACCGATGGATGTGATGAGTCGATTCACTCTTTCCCACAATTGGCATCGCTTTCCGGCGATCAATACTTTCGGTGCCTTCATGAGTATCCCTCCAGTATCTTGGGAAAGCATCAGGCCACAATATGATGATGCCCCAATTTAACAATTGGCACACACCTCAAAGATAAAATCTGAGAGATGTTTGCACTTGTGGGGGTAGCCCGTATTGTCATGTAGTCAGGTCAAAATCACATGCAGTTGATCGGCCGAGATAACCGCCGTAGGGGCTTTTCCCTTAACCTGCAAGTTTTTCGAACAGATATTGAGTAATACGTTTTCGGTGAGTTCAGTTGAAGTCTATTGTCGATAGAATTATTGCAAACAGGAAGCAAACGACAGAGAGACGTGTTTGATGGGTTTCCGAGTGGATTATGCACAGTTCCTCCTTCCCGGATAACCCGAATATATTTCCCGTATAATAAAAGGTGGAAATATGCAAAGGAAAATTTATGTTTCGAATTGTAATCAGCGGATCCGGGACACCAGGATGCAGAGTTGAACCGTGAGGTTGATTTCAACTTTTCACGGATAATCATCAAACCATAGGGGGCAAATGTAACTTGAACCCTTTTCTGTTCCTCACCTCCCTGAAATACCAGAAAATGGACGACCTGGTCACCGCCATCGGCCTGCCCAAGGAACGGCTATGCACACACTGCTGGGATGGGTCGAGTTAATGCCCATCCGGAAACGGCATCTTTTGTCCCCTGGCTTCGTTCTCGCCTTTTTTTAAATCCTCGAAATAGCATACTATTCCTCCGGTTTAAAAAAGGCTCGGGCCTTGCCCAGGAACCAAAATCTACCATTTCTGGATAGACGGGACGAGTTATTTTTAAAAAGAGTTATCTGTTCAGCCACTGCGCCAGTATGGGGTCAACCAGCTGCCAGGGATGGTTTTTGCCTTCTTTTTCGATCAGATCCAACCGGGCAAGTTTTTTCACC
>JABDIN010000066.1 GCA_013003715.1 Desulfobacteraceae bacterium
TTCATGTTCATCGGAGAAAAGACCATCGCCTTTTTTCCGGCAATCAATTTTTTGTTGTGAGATGAATGATAGAAATAAAGCCGGTCAATAAATGTCTTCATTTTCCCGGGAACACCCCACCAATATAACGGTGATGCAAAAATAATCAATTCCGATTTATTTATCTCTTCCCGGATGTCCGCCATGTCATCTTTTTGAGAGCATTTGGCATTTTCATGACAATGGAAACAGCCGGGACAATCGGAAATTATCTTTTTCCGCAGATTTATCTGATTGATGTTAATACCCGTGCCTACCGCCCCTTCAACGATTGTTTTAAGAATCGTGTCGGTATTACCATTGATCCGGATTGCCCCATTTAAAATCAAGACATGGTTGTCCTTTATTGCGTCATTTTTATTCATAGCACTTACCGGAAAAATAAATTCAGAACGATTGCGCTACGGCAACCGGTTCCAGTTCAATACGTCCATACATAAATGTAGTTGAGCGTCAGAGACGATCACTATTTATTGATAGACAAGATCGTTTATCTCCAATGTTTGTTTCCCTTTTTTCAGCAAATCCTCAAGGTTCAACGTGGTTTTTCTGGAAAAATCAAATCGATTATACAATACGATGCTTTCCTTCTGTAAATCGAAAACATATGAATATAAGGTCTGAAACTTTCCTTCCGAATGCATTGCGTCCAATATCATGGCGATGTACTCGATACTTGGCAGGTGACCCCTTTCGGCTTTCAGGATGCTTTCACCCGCGCTGAACCGATCGCAGGGATACCATCCGGTGGAAGGCGCCAATATATTGAAATTCGTAATCAACTGATACTTTTTGTCAGTGGTGACAACCTGTACGGTCTCATTGTGCCATTCCAGTACAATTGCGTCGCCAAACCGGTCTGCCACGAGCAAATGTTCCGCGGCAAAATGGGGGATGTTGTATTTTTCAATGAATCTAATGACATCCCCCACGGACTCGCATCGTTTCATCAGTTCCGGAATCAGTGGGGTAATTAAAGGTAAACGTTTTGGATGATGCACAAATTTCGATTGCGGAATGGTCGCCCAATCAACGCCCAGTCCTTTCTCGTTCAGCCCAATTTGGGGATGTGAATCAATGTATCGTGAAACACCAAAAACGGCATATCCGAAATCTCCCGAGGAGGCTGGAACGATCTTGATGGAGCTGTTGCTATTGTACCAATCCTCATTGCCGGCCATAAAAAAGAGCTGATTATCCGTCAAACTAAAAATGGAACAGGAATATACCGGTGAATGAAGACACGATAACATGAGAATGAAAACACATGCGATTATTATTCTGTTGCGCATCATCGACCATACCCCCGGTTAACGGTTATGTTAGAGATCCGTCCCATCGCTTATTCGGTTATCATGCTGAATATCCACCGGTTTCCAGGCAGGGCAGTGAGTTTTACTGAGAACATACAGCCGCAGGCGGACTGACACAGGCGAGCATTGCCTGTACCACGTGCGCACATTACCCGGCTCTTGAACCATTGGGTACGGCAGTTTCGGGCACGGCGAGGCAGGGTGTGATTTTGTCTGCATAACCGATATCGAAAAGCATCCCCTGGGATACTTCACCGGCCATTTTCTTATCGGGCAGATTCAATACGAAAAGCGCTTGTTTTCCCTCGATCTCCTCAGGATTTTCACGTTCCTGTTTTATCCCTGCAAGGATGGACCGGACATGATCACCAAAATCAACCGTCAATTTCACCAGTTTTTTTGAATTAGCCACATCAGAAACCATTGTAATCGTACCGACGCGAATGTCAAGTTTCTCGAAATCTTCAAATGAAATCGTCTTTTTAACCGGAGATGGATTCAATTTTGCCTCCTCTCGCTCATTTTAATCGCAGGCCGGACCGGACACAATTCCATTACAGGTATGTTGCCGGAATGTAAAGTCGATAGTGCTTCAGGGCTAACGAATGTAAAAATGATTGGGTTGGAATAGTGTCCGATGAAATCAGGTAAAGTCAAATGACAAAGCTCAAATTTCAAATGGCGGTATGCTATCCATTTTTAAGGATCGCTTTAACGATAAAATGAAGATAAAACGACAGCATTCCTTCATTTTGATACTCTTCCCGTAATTTATTCATGAGTTCGAGCACCTGTGCTTGAATCGTGACATCACGGGCTGTGGTGGGTTCATCCGCGATGAGAAGAGAGGGATTGCAACAAAGCGCCATGGCAATCATCGTCCGCCGCCGCATCCCGCCGGATAATTGATGCGGATATTCCTTGGCCCGTTGTGTTGGCGAAGCAATACCCACGTCCTTAAGAACGCTGACGGTCTTTTCCCATGATTCTTTATGACTCAAATCCTGATGGAGTGCGATGGCCTCTATGATTTGATTACCGATGGTATGCGCCGGATTCAGTGTCTCTATCGGGGATGGTTGAAATCTCTCGCCTTTAGGCGAAGCAAAGGTTAACGTAATGGCTGAAAGCTATGAGTCAATTAAAGCAAACCCCATCCTTTTACCTTTAGTCGGTTTCAATCGAAAATCGAACCCACCGTCTTATAGACGGCGGTCGTTCCGTATTTCATCCTGGATAATAATGACTACTTTTCCGCGGGCGTGTCCTTGTTCAAGGTAACGGATGGCCTCCGGGACTTCGCTTAAGGGGTATCGTCGATCAATGAGCGGTTTAACCTTGCCCGTTTCAAGGAGGTCTTTCACAAAAGCCAAATCTTCCTGATTGGGTTTCGATACGAAGTTTCCCAATTTTTGTCTTCCAGTCATCGATATCACCGGTCCCCACAACATGGCCTGGAATATTTGCGCCATGGAACCGCCGCTCATCACATAGATACCAGTGGGGCTTAATGCACGCCTGTAATCCCAGATCGAATGATATCCGTTCGCAGCAAGGATCAGGTCATACCGCTGCCCACTTCGGGTAAAATCCTCCTTGGTGTAGTCGATAACGTGGTCTGCGCCAAGGGAGCGGACCATCTCCATTTTGCTTGGGCTGCATACGCCGGTCACTTCAGTCCCGAATGATTTGGCGATCTGCACCGCATAGGTACCCACCCCGCCGGACGCACCGTTGATCAACACCGTCTGCCCCGACTGAATCCGGCCTTCATCGCGAAGGCCATGCAGGGCGGTGACAGCCGCCATGGGCACCGCCGCCGCTTCCGTGAATGTCAAATTGGCTGGTTTTAAGACCAACGCATTTTCACGGGCACACACATACTCGGCAAAGCCGCCGAGCCCACAGTCAAATATGTCTCCGAATACCTCGTCACCCGCGTGAAACCGCTTTGCGTTTTTACCCGTTGCCTCAACACACCCTGCGATGTCGGAACCGAGAATTTTGATTTTTGGTTTCAGTATCCCGTTCATGAAACGAACGAGAAACGGATCCGCCCTCAAAAAATGCCAGTCAGCCGCATTTACGGAGGCCGCATGAATCTTCACCAAAACTTCATCGTCCTTGGGATCCGGTGTTGGGACATCTTCGAGTTTAAGAACCTCCGGCGGGCCGTATTTTTCGTATACGATCGCTTTCATCTCTCTTCACATCAATTTAAGCGTTACTACTTTCTTTCGGCCACCAGCACAGGCTTGCCATACGCTCCGTGGGCTTGAAGCCCAGGGATTCGTATATGGCGGCGGCATGGTAGTTTTCATCGGCAATGAGGACCAGGATTTCAGCCCGTTGAAAGCCTTTATTGCAAACGCTGTGTACCAGGGTTTTGCAGATGCCCTGATTTCTGTATCTCTTTTTGGTGATGACCTCCTGGAAGCAGCCGAAGTTTGCATCGAAAAACAGGCCGAGTGTGCCTGCCAGCTCATCACCCAGAAAAGCGCCGTACCAAATCCCGGTCTTCTCTTTTATCATTTTCCGATAGGCGTTCAACCGTTTGGTTAAAAATGTACTGTATGAGTCCAATGGGTAATGTTCTTTCCGTTCGGCCAGCATACAATCAGTGAGTTGTGCCCAATCGTTCTCATCCTCAAGGCCGCGGATCCGGATATGCCCATTTCTTTTTGCCGGTGACATAATATCCTTTTGTCCGGCGGTCAGCACCGCACATTCCATATATTCATATCCGGCATCAACGAAACCGGAGACATCTTCGGATTCGTCCCCATGGGGGGTCCAGCAAAAGGTTTTATGCTTTATTCCCGGAAATGAACCGATCTCTTCATGAAAGCGCCTTTCCATTTGGGTCTTTTTGCCGTTGGACAATGGTGTTTTCAGCAGCAGGTAATTACCGAAATAATAATCAGGATTCGAAGGCGTCCGTACCACGTAGTAGTCCGGTTTTTCATTAATAACGCCGTTTTGTTTTGTGAACAGCATTTCGGATCGATAGCCGATTCCCAGCATATTCCTCCCTCGCTATGACTTCACTGCAATGGCCACACCCGTGGCGATCATGACGCCTCCGGCGGTGCGGTTCAGACGTTTGACCGCGGTTTCGCTGGAAAACAATTTCCTGGCCTGGCCGGCCAGATAGGCATAGGTGGTCAGGACCGTGGCCAGGACCAGGGTGACGATGCCGGCCACCAGGGTGATGTCGATGGCGGTGAGGCTGGAAAGGTCCATGAATGTCGGTAGAAAACCGCAGTAGAAAAGGATCACCTTGGGATTAGACAAGGTGATCAACAGGCCGCCGATGAAATTGCCGGATCGTGATGGATTGGCCCTGGCTTGTCCGGGCTCGACGGCCGAAGATTTCGACAGCCATATTTTTAATCCCAGCCAGATCAGGTAAACCCCGCCGCAGATTTTCACGAAAATAAAAAGTTCCCCCATGGCCTTGGCAACCACCGAGAGTCCGAAGACGGCGAACATCAGGAAGATGATATCACCCAATACGATGCCGCAGATGACGGCCAGGGCCGGACGAAAACCGGAGGCCAGGGCTCTGGCCACGGTGGCAAAGGTCCCGGGTCCCGGGCTTGCGGCCAACACCAGCATGGCCAGGGCCAGGCTGACCAGCGAAATGTAACTCATGTGCCCCCCGTTATTTAATCGGTTGATAAGGTAAACCACGTACGAATCGCCAAGATATCACACAAGCGGGCAGGGTCAACCCAAAGCAAACAGGAGAGGGCTAATGCATGCAGTAAAATGGATACAATTGGAATCGTGTCCGATGAAAACAGGTAATGTCAGATGACATAGCTCAAATTTCAAATGATGGTACCCTATCTATTTTAAACGTTCGCTTTGATCATAAAGTGAAGATAAAACGACAGCCGTGCTTCATTTGGCATTTGGATTTTGTAATTTGGAATTATAACCGCCACCGGGATTCCTGTTATTCCGCTGGTCGCAGGTGTATCGGAATTCTACCGATTTGATATTGATTTGGGCCTGAATCCGAAGTATCTACAATGCAATTTTCATTGGAATGAGGCCTTGGGCGTTTCAATAGTGAAAACGCCCCGGCACCTGACCGAAATATCGACAACTTGGGATTCACCCTCAGCACCGGGTGGCCGGAAACGATTTCTATGTTCACGACGACCACTAAAAAGCAGCGGGACCATGGTATCCGTATCGAACAGCTCCTTTCCATCATCTCTGACATCCAGGTGGCGTCCGGCGAAATTCCCTGGCATATCGATGGTAAAACCGATCCCTGGGATCATGTGGAGTCTGCCATGGGGTTGACTGTCGGCCGGCAATCGGAAAGGGCGCGGCGCGCTTATATCTGGTTGAAAGAGACACAGGAGCCGGACGGTTCCTGGCCCGCGGCCCGGGAAAACGGCATCGTTACCGATAGCACCAGGGATGCCAATTTCGTCAGTTATGTGGCGGTGGGGATCTACCATTATCTGCTGGCCACCGGCGATACGGATTTCGCCCGGCACATGTGGCACACGGTGAAGTCGGCGGTGGACTTTTCCCTGGGGTTGCAAGCCCCGGGCGGGGAGATTCACTGGGCCATTGATCCCAACGGCCGAATTGATCCCATGGCGCTGCTCACCGCCTCAAGTTCGGTGTATATGAGTGTGAAATGCGGTATGGCCCTGGCCGATCATCTCGGGGAGCCCATGTCCCAATGGAGAACTCCCTTGCGGCGGTTGGGTCAGGCCATCTCCGGGAAACCCCAGCTGTTCAACATGACCAAATCACGGTTCAGCATGGATTGGTACTATCCCATCCTGTGCGGCGCGGTTACCGGATTTGAAGCCCAGCAGCGAATCGATAAATACTGGAAAAAGTACGTGGTAAAGGATTTGGGTGTCCGATGCGTATCGGACCAGCCGTGGGTGACCATCGCCGAGACCTGTGAATTGGTGCTGACCCTTTCGGCCATGGGCAAGCATTCGCTGTCCGAAATCGTATTGGGTTGGATCTTCGATCAGACGTTTGAAGACGGGTCCTTCTGGTGTGGATTCACGTTTCCGGACATGACGGTCTGGCCCACTGAAAAAATCGCCTGGACCAACGCGGCGGTGCTGCTGGCCATGGATGCCGTCTATCACCTGACACCGGCCGGGCAGCTCTTCAGTCACCGGTACTGGTATAACAGATCATGAGAAAAGACCACCGGCCATTTGTCGTGAAAAAGGCGTGGGTTAAATTCGAGAAAACGTACACACGTCATTTTCTCAAACCCCAGCTCGAACAATTGGGCAACGGATACAGGTTCATGAGACCCTGGCATGTGAAATTGTTCGGGGGGCCCATATCCATCGGGGAGTATGCCACGGTGGTGGCGGCACCGGACAGTCATGTCCGCTTATCCGTTTGGTCGGACCTGGACGCCCACGGCGGCATTTCCATCGGCCGCTATGCCTTGATCTGCCCGGGGGTGCGCATCAGTTCGGCACGGCGCATCAGTATTGCGGACAGTTGCATGATCGCCAATGGCGCTTATATCACGGATTCGGACTGGCACGGGATCTACGATCGGGTCGGGACGGGTGAGGCGGCGCCGGTAACCCTGGAGAAGAATACCTGGATCGGCGACAGCGCCATCATCTGTAAAGGGGTCACCGTCGGGGAGAACAGCATTGTCGGTGCCGGATCGGTGGTGGTGGATACCATCCCCGCCAATACCGTAGCGGCCGGAAACCCGGCACGGGTGGTAAAACAACTGGATCCGGAAAAAACAGTTGTCTCCCGCCGGCATTTTTTCAAGGATGCCGATACGCTCTCCCGGCGATTCACCCAGTGGGACCGGGCGATGCTGGAAAACAACACCTTCAGGGAATGGCTCCGGCATCTGTTAATCCCGAGAAAAGGGGAATAGCACCGCTATGGCGGTTTGATGTACGGAGCTTCGGAAAGACGAACACTATGCAACCCCATGCATACAGCTCAACAACTCCTTTACCGTAACTGTTGCAATCCCGGAATTGATATCCGACATGGCGTAGGGAATGACCAGTTCGTTGTTATGGATGATCGCGCCGCAGGAATAAACAACATTGGGCACATACCCTTCGCGTTCTTTCTCGTGGGGGGCCAGCAATGGTTCATTGAGTCGGGCGATGATTTTGGTGGGATCTTCAAGATCCAGCAGGATGGCGCCGATGCAATATTGACGCATGGGCCCGACACCATGGGTGAGCACGATCCAGCCCTCATTGGTTTCAAGGGGTGAGCCGCAGTTTCCGATCTGGATGAATTCCCATGGATGTTCAGGTTCCTGAATAATTTTTGATTTCTGCCAGAAATGGATATTGTCCGAAGACATGATATGATTGTTTTCACCATCCTGGCGTGAGAGCATGGCAAACCGGCCGTTGATTTTCCGGGGAAACAGCGCCATGCCTTTGTTTTGCACGGCCTTGCCGTTGAGGGTTACGATATTGAAGGTGATGAAATCCTTTGTTTTAATCAACTGCGGTAAAATCGTAACGCCGTTATAGGCCGTGTAGGTCGCGTAGTAGTCGATCTCGCCGTTGTCATCGTAAAATTGAACGAAACGGGCATCTTCAATGCCCCTGCTTTCGTTTTTGGACACGGGAAAGATCACCCGTTCGGATATGCGGTGATCGGCGTGGAAACTCACTTCGTAATTGGAATCAGCCAGCCAGCACAGGATTTCGAAGGTCCTCTCCTGGATTGTTATTGAAAATTTTGGTTTTGCGCGAAGCAGCACTATCTTTTCGATCATTTCATTGTAGGTAAAATCTTCCGGCAACCGGGCCAGAATAGAATCGGTAACTTCATTGCCGGCACCCATCTCCTTGAGTTTGCGCCGGAAAGGATTGCGTTTGTAAATCGGGTCCGGTTGTAGATCCGGCGTTTCCACAAAATCACTGATCGGATCGAAAAGGAAGGTATTGCGATGGTCCAGGACCCCGCTTCGGAAGACAATTGAGGAGATATGGCCTTCACCGGTGGCCCGAAGGCTCATGATGAAGCGCAGGCTGCCTTTTTTCAGATGCCGCTGATCAGGATGGGGTACGATGGACGGGTTGAACAGCGCGGCGGATTCAATGGAATACTCCTTTGTAAAATAGGCGCCGATGAGAGCCTTTTTAACATCGCTGACAGTCGCGTTTCCGGGAAGATGTTCCTTCACCTCATTCAGGTGCCGTTCAAAAATATGCCCGATATCGTCGTGCCGCCCGGAGAAATCGGCCATGATCCGTGCGAGTAGCTTTTCCGCCGTGGTATCCGGTAAATTCAATACCCGCTGAATGATTCTAGCGATACGAGGTCTCTCTCCCGGATGATGAAATCGGGCGATGACCCGGGAACTATCCCCCATTATCTTATTCGCTTTTCGAATTACTTTCGGATTTTGTTGTTTTTTCGGGAGCATATTGTTTAGTCCTGTATTTCAATTGAAGAATATCTAAATATCTAAAGCGCCGGGCGGGATGCCGTCAGGCAGAGTCCCACCAGGTCATCAATGACCGCCGTGCCCACGCACATGACCGTATCCGCTCCACCCCAGTATATTTTTACACTACCGTCTTCTTCCGGAACCGCGCCGCAGGAAAAGACAACATTGGGTACATACCCGGAGACTTCCCACGGATCCTCGGGTTGTAGTATCCACTCGTCGGAAACACCGAGGATAATGGACGGATCATCAAGAGAATGAAGGGCCGCACCGAGCCGATACACGGTTCCGGACATGGTTTTAAAGACCCCATGGTAAATATGAAGCCAGCCTTTACCGGTTTTAAACGGCGGTGCGCCGGGTCCGATTTTCATTTCATCCCAATGATAGGGCAATGGTTTCATAATGACACGGGAATCGCCCCAGTGCACGAGGTCCGGGGAATAGGAAATCCAGATAGACCACGGTGATATTTCGGAATGGGGCCGGTCTAGCCGCGCATACCGGCCGGCGAATTTCTCGGGAAAAATGACCACATTTCGCAGATCGGCCTGGGTGATCAACGCAACACGTCCCACTTTTTCAAAATCCCTGGTGCGCGCCAGGGCAATCCGCACACCGTGACGGGAATAAGCGCTGAAGGTCAGCAGGTATTCTCCATCCACGGGACAAATTCTGAGATCCTCGACGCCGAACGCTTCATATTCTGCAAAACCGCTGTCCGTTGAAGGGATAAGAAAGGGTTCGGGATGTACTGTAAATGACAACCCATCCGTGCTGTCGGCCCTGCCGATGATGGAGCGTCCGTTCAGCAGATGCGACCTGAAAAGCATAATGTAGCGATCGTCGTGTTTGACGATACCGGCATTGTGAACGGTTGCCACCGGATACGGCACATCCCTTTTTGTCAGTATGGGGTTTCTTCTATAACGTGTTATTATTGGTGAATGTGTTTTCATTTTGATCTTTCCTGTAACATCATTTCATAGACCTGTATGTATTCATGGACCATGCGGTCGACGGTAAAATACCGTTCAACATGGTGACGGCAGTGCACACGGTTGATCTCTTTGATCCGTGCAACGGTTTCAACCGCCTCGTCCACGCTGTTGACCAAAAAGCCGTTTTTTCCGTTTTCGATGAGCTCGTGCATGCTGCCCCTGTCAAAGGCGATTACAGGCGTACCACAGGCCATGGATTCTATAACGGAAAGACCAAAGGGCTCATCAAACCGGATGGGGTGCAATAACGCACCGGCCTTGCCAAGCAGTTCATTGCGTTCAACCGGCCCGACACTGCCGATATAAACCACCCGGTCGCCGTCAATGTGAGGCGCGACATATCGGTCATGGTAAGCCCGGTCCTGAATGATGCCTGCCAAAATCAATTTTTTACCGCAGGCCCCGGCTATGTCGATGGCCTCGCGGGTGCCTTTGTCCCGGTGAATGCGCCCGAAAAAAAGCAGGTAATCATCCGGCACGGGCTGAAACTCAAATTGCCTGATATCAATGCCGTGATGGATGGTTTTGATATAGGCGAGATTCGGAGATCGATCGGCATTGCTGATGGAAACATAACGGGTTTTAGCGTTGTACTTTTTAAAAACCGGTAAGATACCGGGTGATGAAAAACCGTGAATGGTGGTCACCACCGGCGTTGTGGTCAAACCGGTGTAGGTCAGCGGCAGATAGTCAAAGTGGTTGTGGATGATGTCGTATGCATCGGCATTTTCAAAGAGTTCGGAGATGTGAAGGCTTTCCCAGACCTTGGGTATGAGTGATCGGTCTTCCTCATATCCCCGCGGACAAACTGCATGCAACCTGCCGCTGGTTTGCGAATCGGCGGTGGCAAACAAGGTGACATCATGGCCGCACGCCACCAGCCCTTCGGTTATTAAGGAGGCAATGTTTTCCCAAGGCCCGTAATGCCGCGGCGGTGTGCGCCAGGCAATGGGCGAGAGCATGGCAATGTGCATGGCTGGCCCCCCTATCCGGTTTTTTGTGACGACCATTGATTTAAAGTTTCGTCTGCATAAAGCTTTTGCAGCGTCATCAGCGTCATCAGCCAGGCAAGGGACGATTCGGCACCTTCATTTTGGTTGATGCCGTCCGCCATCAATCCATCCCGGCAGCCGCCGGTTTTTGGATCGTAGAGCGGCAGGTTGAGATCGTTGTGTCCGAGAAACCAGTTGAAACACATGACCGCGTTGTCAAACCACGATTTTTCCCGAGTGACATTAAACGCTTCCACACAAGCTTCGACCATGGCATTGGCTTCAATGGGTTGCTGGTCGAACCGGGCTCTGGGGCCGCCTTGTTCATACCATCCATTGCTGCCGATGGGTACGAAATGGTCATCTTCGGTTTGAATGGAGAGCAACCATTTGAGGGATCGGAGGCCCATATCGATCATGTCGTGCCGCTGCATCCGTCGGCCGGAGAGCAGCAGGGCATGGGGCAGCTTGCCGTTGGCATAGTTCAGTGCGCTTTCAAGCCAGGGCCAATCATCCGTTGCGTGACCCTTGAACCGTTCGAAAAGCCTGTTGGACAGAATATCGCGGGTTTTGCGAACATCGCTGTCGCCGGAAAATTTTTCCAGGTAGGCGTGCACGCCCACCAGACAAAACGCGATGGCCCGGGGCGATTGAAAATTCTCCGTTACTCGCAGCGCCTTATTGAAAAGGGTTGTGCTCATGGCCAGGTGTCCGGAATTTTGCAGGAAAGCCACTGCTTTCCCAAGGCTCCAGATCGCACGGCCATGGGAATCCTCGGATCCCGTTTCTTCCACCCATTGGCGCGAGTAGGTCATGAAATTGCGGAACCGCCCGTTACGTTCATTATAGGCATAGAGAAGGAACCCGAGATAGTGACCGCTGAGGGCATCAAGCCCCAAACCGTTGTTGGGCAGGTGTTTTTGACCCATGGCGGCAACCAGCAGCGCCCTGGCATTGTCATCGGTGCAATAACCGTGGGTGCGGTCGGGAATGGTATACGTGGCATGTTGCAGTATGCCGGTATCATCCGTAAACGCTTTCAGGTGGTCGAGCTTGATCTCCGGGAGTTCAAAATTTGTAATGGCCTTAATATTTTCAACATAGGCGTGACGGGGACGGGGGTACCTGGTGCGGTGCTGCTTTACTTCACTGAAAACCTGCAGGTATTTTCGGGATACTTCCTTCCAAATCGCTTCACGACTGTAAGTATAGGCTTTTTTGCGTATGGCGTGCCGGTCCATATCGTTGTCCAGCAGGTCGATGACTTGTTTCGCGATGGCATCCGGATCATGGAAGGGGACAAGCCGGCCCCGGCCATCGGACAGCATCTCGGCGGCGTACCAGTATGGGGTTGAAATGATGGCCTTACCGGTGCCCATGGCATAGGCGAGCGTTCCGGAAGTGATTTGAGCCTCGTCAAGATAAGGGGTTACGTATATATCGGCGATACCGAGAAATTCACATAATTCTTTAAGCTCGACAAACCGATTTTGAAAAATGACGTGCCCGCCGAGATCGAGTTTGCGCGCGAGCTGCTGCAGCATGATACGGTAGGCATCCCCATGCAGTGCCAAGATGTGCGGATGGGTGGCACCCAGGATAATATAGGCCACATCAGGATGTTTTTTGATGATCGCCGGAAGTGCCTGCAATACGGTTTCAATGCCCTTGTTCGGAGAAAGCAGGCCGAAGGTGAGCAATACTTTTTTGCCTTCCACACCGAACTTGTCCTTGTAGTAGTTTGGGTCAATAAACGGCGTGTCCGGAATCCCGTGGTGAATAAAGACAATTTTATCATCTGGCACGGCATAGATATCCCTGAGGAATTCGGTCGCCTTATGGCTCATCACCACCAGTTTGTCCGACAGATCGGACAGTTTATCCATGACGGCGCGATATTCCGGTGAAGGGTCCTTTAAGACTGTGTGCAAGGTGGTCACCACCGGCATACGCAGATCTCCCAGCAGTTTCAGCAGATGGCTGCCGGCCGGTCCGCCGTAAAGACCATATTCATGCTGCACACAGACGATATCCGTCTGGCTGATATTCAGAAACTGAGAAGCGATGTTGTAATCGTTCAATTTGTTCTGGTTTATTTCAAAGCGCACTTTATCGGAATAGGCATATCCCCCTGGTTTATCGTTCATGGCCGCCACCCAGGTATAGATATCCGGGGCTTCCGCTGATAAACCCTCCACCAGGTCAGTGGTGAACGTTGCGATACCGCACTGGCGGGGTAAATAGTTGCCGATGACGGCGACCGATCCGATTCCCTCATGATATTTAATGACAGATGTCATAACAACCACCTTTTTACTTTCAATTCATCTTCCATTTACCTATATTGATTTCTGTTTTTAAAGAATTCGGCCACATCAATCTTAATCTTTCTTCATGCCATAAACAGCGTCGTGCCTACACCCCTCAACTCAATTACCGCCTGTTTCACACGTTCTGCCATGGCATTTTCGGCCATCGCCAGGTAGGTTCGAGGATCATAGATTTTTTTCTTCCCGACCTCTCCATCGACCTTTAGAACACCGTCGTAGTTCTTGAAAATATGATCGACGATGGGGCGCGTAAATGCATATTGTGTGTCCGTATCGATGTTCATCTTCACGACGCCGTAATCGACAGCTTCATGGATTTCATCCAGGGATGAACCTGAACCGCCATGAAAGACCAGATAAAAGCGGCCTTCAGGACCGAAAGCTTTTTCCAGGGCATCCTGCCCATCTTTAAGAATCTTCGGCTTCAGTTTGACGTTACCCGGTTTATTTTTTATCTGAAGGATTCCACTATTCCTGCAAATGAAGCGGGATTAATCCCTTGTTTCACCAAAGGCATCTCTTTGATAGCCGAGACCTGTGTGTCAAGTGCCGGCCTTTCAGTTCTGGAGAGGATTCCAATGGGTATTCCAGCTCCCCACTCCTGTGCCCTCTCGAACGCTTGCATCCGGTTCGTCGGATCGAATCCCGGCTCATCATTGATGTTATAAACGCGATCCTTATACCACTTAAGCGTATTTGTTTTGTTAAACGAAACACAGTTTTGAAGGATCTCGATGAAGGCGAACCCCTGGTGCGAAATACCTTCCTTGATTAAATAGGTGAGATGTTCAATATCTCCGCAAAACCCACGGGCCACGAAGCTGCAATTTGAAGCAATTGCAAGCATTATCGGGTTCATCGGCGGGCTGGGTGAACCCTTGGGCGTCGTTTTTGAAACATGGCCGAGGTCACTGGCCGGAGAGGTCTGTCCCTGGGTAAGACCATATATCTGGTTATTGTGGACCAGATACGTGATATCGATATTCTTGCGCATGGCATGAATAAAGTGATTTCCCCCTTCGGCATAACCGTCGCCGTCTCCTCCTTCGGCAAGAACGGTTAACTCATGGTTTGAGAGTTTTATACCGGTGGCCACCGGCAGGGTCCTTCCATGAAGTCCATTGAACGTGTTGCACCGAAGATAGTGGGGGGTTTTAGGTGCCTGGCCGATGCCTGAGACAATAACGATCTCTGTGGGCTGTTTCCCCAATTCTACAAAGGCGTTTTTCAGGGCCTTCAGAATGAAAAAATTGCCGCATCCCGGGCACCATGCTATGGGATCATCACTGCGAAAGTCTTCTAAAGAAAGCATTATTCTCTCCGTGTTTTGGTCATCCGATGTCTAAACGGAAGTCTTCAGGTATGTAATCAAATCCGTGCCTTAACTTCCGTGATGATATCCATCGGGCTCAAAGGTCGCCCATCGTATTTTAAAATTTTATGGTGAACGGGAATCCCCGTTTCAAAATGAAAAAGATCGGCAAATTGTCCGGTATAATTGCATTCCACTGCAAAAATCCGGGTTGTCTTTGAGAAGATGGCTGAGACATCCATGGGGGGGAATGGAAAGATCTCGCTGAAGTGGACCATCCGGCTTTTAAGGCCGTCACGATTCATCATCTCAACGGCCTCCTTCATTGCCCCGTAGGTCGACCCCCATCCCAGTATTACGACATCCGACTTTTCCGACGGGAAAATCACGGGCTTTTTCATTTCCCGTCTCATTCCCTCTATCTTTTTCATCCTTTTTTGCATCATCTGGTTGCGTACTGCCGCACTTTCCGTTATATGGCCTGCCTCGGTGTGTTCATCGCTGGCTGCGTACAATACAGCACGTGTTTGGCCCGGTAAAATTCTCGGGGAGATACCCGAGTCGTCCCAGGCATACCGCTTGTAGTCCATGGGAGAAGGGATCTGATCATCTGAGAAGATTTTGCCTCTATCTATAGTGATTTTCGTGGTATCGAATTCATCTACCGTGAAATAGGAGTCATTCAGGTGCTGGTCACCCAGCACAATCACAGGTGTTTGATATTTGTCGGCCACGTTAAAGGCTTTTCCCATGATGTCAAATGCCTGCTCGGCGTTACCGGGCGCAAAGACGGCTCTTGGAAATTCCCCATGGGCCGCATGGATGGCAAACCAAAGGTCGGCCTGATCCGTTCTTGTGGGCAGACCGGTGGAAGGTCCCGGGCGCTGGGCCAATACGATCACCACGGGTGTTTCGGTCATTCCGGCAAGTCCAAGCCCCTCCGCCATAAGGCAGAAACCGCCTCCGGAGGTGGCTGTCATCGCCCGGACGCCGGCGAATGAAGCACCGATGGCCATGTTGATCGCCGAAATTTCGTCTTCTGCGGGTTCGAGGATAATCCTATGCTCTTCGGCCATAGCGCCCACAAATTCCATAATAGAGGTGGACGGAGACATGGGATAGCCCGAGTAGAACTTCAGGCCTGAGCAGACGGCACCGAGGGCCAGGGCTTCACCGCCATTGATGAGCATTTTTCCTCTGCGGGATGGCCTCAAAGATATATTGTAGGAGGGCAGGTCTTGAAATTTTTCCTTAACATATTGAAAACCTGCGGAAGCGCACCTTTTGTTGTTTTCGACAATGTTGTCGCCTTTTTTAGCAAATTGTTTTAGCAAACGATCCTGAAGCGGACGCAAATCAGTCCCTAGTACGGCAAATACGGCACCTGTCGCCACTGTATTGAGCATAACTTTGCTTTTCCCCGCCTCTTTCGCCAGTCGTTCCATGGGGACGTCGAGGTGATTGGGATTGTCTGATTTGAATCCGGTTTTTGCCCCGTCAAAGATCATTACCCCGTTTTCCGCCAGATCGTGAAGGTCCTCATCGATGACAACCCGATCCAATGCAACAAGCAGGTTCACCTTATCGCCGACAGCATGGACCGGCCCGTCCTTGATTCTGATCTGAACGAAATTGTGGCCGCCGCGGATGCGGGATTCCACATCCTGGATCATAAAAACATGGTAACCATGGCCCGTGAATATCTTCCCTATAATATAGCCGATTGACTGCATCCCCTGTCCTGCCTGGCCACCGATTCTGATGGTAATATCTAATGACATAATGCCTCTTTTATTATACGGAAAAAGGTCCTTACAAAATAAAGTCAGTCGCTAAAAATTTGCTTTTGTGGTTCCGCACGATGCCGGTGATGATCTTTTTGTTTAAATCCGTTTGTTTTGCAGCAACCAGTGTTCGAATGGAAAAAACCCTTAAGGCATCGGATACGGAAAGCGTTCCTTCTGCGGAATCTTTTCATCCTGTGAAGGGAAACGTGTCCGGTCCCCGCTGGCACTGGCTGTTGATATTGACCCGGCAAACCTGGTTGACCAGCGGGTCTATCAATTGTGCGATCTGATCCGGATCGCTACCGAAAATGCTGACCTGCCGGCCGTAGCTTGAATTGATCATGTAACCGGTTGCACCCATAATCGTGTGACGATAGTTCAATCCGGGGAAGAAGCGTTGCCATTCTGCAACAGGGAAACTCGATTGTTTGGTATAAGTCGGGTCACAGAATGTATTTTTCACATATCCGCCGGTAGTGATATCCGTATATCGCGAGAGTGACGGCCAACGGCAACTGCCGGGGCCTGCGAAACAAAGTCCAGATCAGCAGTTGCCAATATTGAAGGCGGCCTTTGCCCCATATACCGAGACGAATACAGGATCGGAAGAACGCCAGGATCCGCTGGAAATTCATAGGTATTCTGAATTCGGGGGCTTTCAGCTCCTGAAGGAAATTTCGGACCCGCCCGTAGAAGCTGCGGGGCGCATAGATCTGTTTTAAAATGGACCGGTACCCCTCCATGAGCCGGTCTAAACCCATTTTGGGAACGATATTGGTGGTGCCGTCCACATTATCTCCGGTAAATGAACTGACAACGCGGTTTTCCTTCCAAAGCCGGTCGAACAAACGAGTTCCCGGAGGCGCCTGGAGCATACCGACCATTGCCGTAACGATGCCGCTTTGCTGAATGAAATCGATCTGCCGCTGGAAGATGGCCTGAGTATCGTTATCGAAGCCGACAATGAAACCGCCCATCACCTGCAATCCGGCGCGATGGATGTTTTTCACATTTTCGAGCAGGTTCCGGTTTTTATTCTGAGTTTTCCGGCATTCCGAAAGGCTGGCTTCATCAGGTGATTCGATGCCGATGAATACGGAATCGAATCCGGCCTTGCCCATCATATCCAACAGTTCCGGATCATCGGCCAGATTGATCGAGGCTTCCGTAAAGAACACGCATCCTTTTTTGTTTTTGCGCCAATCGATCAGAGCGGGCAGCAGTTCAGCCTTTAAAAATCTCTTGTTACCAATAAAATTGTCATCCACAAAAAAAATATTGCTTCGCCACCCTTTACCGTAAAGTTCATCCAGTTCTGCGATGATCTGCCGGGGTGTTTTCATGCGGACCTTATGTCCTAAAATCGCCGTAATGTTACAGAAATCACAGTTGAACGGACACCCCCTGGAAAACTGGATGCTCAAGGAGGCGTATTTTTTAATATTGATCAATTCCCAAAGTGGGATGGGGGTACGATGCAGATCGCAGAAACCGGATGCCCTATAGATCTTTTTCGGTTTTCCGGCTTTCAGATCATCGAGGAATAACGGCAAGGTGAGTTCAGCCTCGTCCAAGACAAAATGATCCACTTCCGGGAACGCTTCCGGTTCGGCGGAAAACAGCGGTCCGCCGGCTACGATTTTCAATCCGGCTTGACTGCAGCGGGCCATCAGTTTTTTCGCCGATACACGCTGAATCGCCATTCCACCGATAAAAGCCATATCAGCCCATGACAGGTCTTCATCCGTAAGGCTGTCAACATTCAGATCCACAAGACGCTTTTGAAAATGTCCGGGCAACAACGCCGCAACCGTCATCAGACCAAGAGGCGGAAAAGAGGCTTTTTTACCGATGAATCGCAGCGCATACGAGAACGACCAGAAAGTATCGGGAAATTTTGGATAAACAAGCAATATCTTCATATGATGAGCCTCCGTATTGAGGACAACCATTGATGACGACATACGGTTGATAAGGTTAGGTCTTTGGTTAACCCACTAAATCAAGAACGATTCGGTTCTTCTGATATCTTCCCAAATTTCATGCCATAGATTTCCGGCGGTTCCTGATATGATGTATCGAACCGAATTCATGAGAGAAATGGAATAAAGGGCACTATCTTACGGGTCGCGAATTTGTGCAACCACGTGGACATATTGAACCATTGGTCATTTATGACCATGGTGTAAGGGTTTGTGGATACGGTTTGCCGGGGTTTTGGCAAATAGCTTAAAAAAAGAAGCGCTATAAGTGCTGAGGTGTAATCGGACAGTCGAGAACATTTGACAGGGCATTCAGATCTTTAGCCAACCAGATCGGAATGCCCACTCTTTTCATCTTGGATTTTTTGTTGAACAAAGCGCCGTTATCCTTTAACCCGTTTCAACGTACCGTTTCCCAACATTGCCTGAAGCTGGCCGAGGAGGCTTCGCTCATGTTCATCAATCATACCGTCTTTATTCGCCATCTTCATAATTTCTTCATATTCGCTATTGGTGATGACGCAGTCTTGCATCGCCTTCTTAATCACTTCTTCCAACTCCAATCCAGAATTAGTGAGCCTCATGAGCATCTCCTTTTTTAATTGTTGTTTTTCCCTGTAGTTGCTTTTTGGTGAATTCCAATTGATTACTTATTAGCATCGTATTGTCTATATAGCATATTCACCATTAAGGATGCAATCACTCTGGAGCGGCGTGTCCGGCAATCAGGTCCAAATCGTCAGGTTTCAGCAGCGGTGAAAGGGACAATTTGGAGAGTCGGCTGAGCCCGTGAAAAGGTTTATAGGTATTTGGGCAGTAATTGCAATCCTTTCGGCTCTTGGTGCAGGGCTAACGCAGTTAAAAATGATACGGTCGGAATAGTGTTCGATGAAATTATAAGTGTGTAAGACAGTTATTTCTCATGCATCGCGTAATACACCGACATCACCACTCCCCCGAACAGGGCCGTGAGTGCGCTGAGGGCGAACAGTTGGTGTGATCCCACTTTCTCATACAGGATGCCGGCGACGAAAAATCCCACGGTCAACCCCAATCCGTAAGTGACGGCGTTGTTGACGGCCTGTCCGAAGGTTTTGGCTTCATCGGATGACAAGGTGTCCACGTACAGGATGCTGGCCACATGGAAGGCGCCGTAGGTGATGGCGTGCAGGGCCTGGGTGAGCAATATGGCCGCTGCGGTTTCAACCCGCGATAGTGCGATCCAGCGGATTACGGCGGCGGCAAAAGCAAAAACGAGTATCGCCGGCGGGGAAAAACGGTCGAAAATCCGTTTGGAATTGACCATGACGACAATTTCGGCAATTGATGCCAATGCCCAGCAGGTGCCGATGAAGGTTCTGTCATACCCGAGGATTTCCAGGTGGATGGAGAAAAAACCGTAATAAGCGCCGTGGCTGAGCAGCATGATAAACGCGCAGAACAGAAAGACAATGGTTTTGGGTTTGAAAAAATGCCGGGCGCCGAAAATAAACGGCTGATTGTTGATCGCTGTCCGCGTGGGGATGTTTAACGCAATAAGCGCCTGGATGCCGGAGCCCAGCAGTATCAATGTGACGATAAGGTTTATGGAAAAGCGGTCTATTATCCGGCCTAATAAGATCACCACGATGATAAACGCCACGGAGCCCCAGACGCGCATCATGCCGTAACCGGTCTTCTTTTTACCTAGTGTGTCCATGGTGAAGGTTTCCAGAAAAGAGATGATGGGGGCGTAAAAAATTCCGTACAATACCGTAAGGATAAGCATGGGCCCAAAGGCCGTGGTTAACAGAAACACAGACCATATGGCCGCACTGATGAGGTTGCAGAGGATATAGATGAACCGCCGTGCCTGGAAGTGGTCGGCAAGGCTGCTCCAAACCAGGGGGAAAATAATGAGAACAACGGATCGCACACCGGACAAGGTGCCGATTTCAATCCCGCTGAAACCAAGATGGTAGCAATAGAGGTTGAAATAGGGCAGGAAAATACCCATCACCCCGAAATAAATGAAATACTGGGATTTTATCGTGACCGCGTCCGACCGTTGATGGCTGCGCATTTCTCTGCTGTCTGCTGTGGGTAAGGGGTGCCCGTGGGCACCATATTGGAAAACAAACGCCCGAAATACCGGCAAAAATGCTGTTTTGCTGTTTGTGATATCGTGTTTTTAGCGGATTGACAAACGGATAATGCGTTCCGGTTCGGGTGATTTCACTTGGACATGGCTGTAGTATAGGGGGGGCTACCTTGAACCGCTTGTCCGGCAGTGGTTCGTGGCGGGAACCGGCCCGCCGGAATCTCAGAAACGCTTGCGAACAGATGGCTCAGTCTATATCCACAGTGATGGTTGTGGGTTGTTCGATTTCAGGCTTCGGAATGGTGATTTCCAGCACGCCGTCTTTAAACCGGGCTTTGATCGATTCCGGTTCCACCGCATGCTGGAGGGTAAAGGCGCGGTGAAATGTGCCGCAACAGCGCTCTTTGCGATAGTAGTTCTCCTCCTGAACGCAGGTTTCATCGTTGCGGTCCCCATGGAGTGTCAGGATATTATCCTTAACCTCGATGACAACCTTGTCCTTTGGCACCCCCGGTAGATCCGCCTTGATGACAACACCCTCGACGGATTCATAGATATCCACATTGGGACGCCACGCACACATGCTAACCGCGTCATCATCACCTTTCGAACCGGGAAAGGACTCGTCAAAGAGTCTGTTTATCCGATCCTGAAGGGTCGCGACGTTCCGGAACGGATCCCACCTGATAATTGCCATTTCAAACCTCCTGAGTGTCGTATACGAACATTTATACGCGAAATCTAAGCACAGCGCAAATCTTGTCAAGAATCGGATAAAAACCATTTGTGCGGCCCAAAAAACTATTTTGTCTGAATTTTTTTCATTGTAACACGACTTTTTAATCATTGCCTTTACAATCCCGGGTTCCGGTGCTAATTTTAATGCATTCGATCCAGTAAAAATCGTTGGTGAAGGGTGAACAGGTCTCAGCCTTATTATCGGGTCCATCACAAGGAGCACTTTATTATGGAATATATTAAAATAAAATTCGGAAACGATTTTGAGCGAATCGGTTCCAGAATTGAAAGAACCATTGAAGAGATTTTCCGGCCCCGCCCATTAAATCCCATGTTCGCGTCCAAAGAGCATTGCTGGACACCGCCCATGGATATTTACGAAACCGATGAACAGATCATCATCCGGGCGGAAATCGCCGGGGTGGACAAGGAAAACCTGGGTGTGGAAATCAATAAGAAAGCAGTACGAATCTACGGTTCGCGTGTGGAGCTGCCGCGTGTACCAAACGCCACCTACCGGCTGGCCGAAATACAATACGGCCGGTTCGAACGCATCATATATCTGCCGTCCCCTGTTGATGTCGATATCGTCAATTCCATCTATACCAACGGCTTTTTGGAATTGAGATTAGCCAAGCAGCGCGAACGGGAATCCTATAAAGTTCCCATTTCCGAGGATTGATTGAATTCAAGCGATGCCGCCCATTTTTAAAGGCATTGACAGGCTTCATTGATAATTGAAAAAACCATTCGTTCTTCCGCGTCCCACATGAGGAGGATTTCATGACTGAAGATAAAGAATCCAAAGAGATAAATACCGAAAAAATTCCGGAAACACTGCCGATACTGCCATTGTACGATGCTGCGCTATTTCCAAAAATGGTGCTGCCGCTGGTGGTGATGCAATCCGAATCCATACAATTGATCGATGAAGCCATGGCCAACGACCGGATAATCGGTCTGTTGATTTCAAAAAAACAGGAAAATATCCGGCCTGACCCCGAGGGCGACCTGGCAAAGATGGGCACCAGCGCGCTGATTCTGAAAATGGCCAAAACCGAGGACAACCGGGCACAATTGCTGGTACAGGGATTGAGCAGGTTCAAGGTGAAATCCTTTGAAAATGGAAAGGCATACCTGCGCGCAACGGTTCAGCATATGAAAGAAGAGGAGATCAAGGACAACGAGTCCGAGGCCTTGATGTCCAACGTGGTCAAACAATTCAACCGGATCGTTGAGCTGTCACCGGGACTTCCCCAGGAAATCAGCGCCATGGCCGGATCAATCAAGGAGCCCGGTACCCTGGCCGATATGGTGGCCTCCACCATCAATTCCTCCACAGACGAAAAACAGACCATCCTCGAGCTGACCGATGTGAAAAAGCGACTCAAAAAGGTCACCCAAATGGTAAACCACCAATTGGACATTCTCGAACTCGGCAATAAGATCCAAACCCAGGTCAAGGGGGATATGGACAAGCGGCAAAAGGAATATTATCTGCGCCAGCAACTTAAAGCCATCAAGGAAGAGCTGGGCGACACCGACGACAGCAGTGTGGAAATTGATGAGTATCGCGCCAAAATAAAGGAAAAAAATCTTCCGGAGGAGGCGTCAAAAGAAGCTGAGCGGGAACTGGGCAGGCTTTCCCGCATGCATCCGTCCTCGGCCGAATATACGGTGTCATCCACCTACCTGGACTGGCTCACGGAATTGCCCTGGAATGAAAAGACCACAGACAACCTGGATATCAAGAAGGCGCGCAAGGTGCTGGATGAGGATCATTTCGGATTGGAAAAAGCCAAGCGTCGCATCATCGAATACTTGGCGGTCCGAAAACTAAAACCGGATTCAAAAGGTCCGATCCTTTGTTTTGTAGGCCCTCCGGGCACCGGTAAAACATCCCTGGGTGCATCCATTGCCCGGGCCCTGGGCCGTAATTTCCATCGCATCTCGCTCGGCGGTGTCCGGGATGAAGCGGAAATCCGCGGACACCGCCGGACCTATGTCGGGGCATTGCCCGGGCGCATAATCCAGGGGCTGCGCCGCACCCAGTCCAACAACCCTGTTTTTATGCTCGATGAAATCGACAAGGTCGGCAGTGATTTCAGGGGCGATCCCTCATCAGCCTTGCTGGAAGTGCTCGATCCCGAACAGAATTTTTCATTTTCCGACCACTATCTGGATGTGCCCTTTGATTTATCCAAGGTCATGTTCATCACCACCGCCAATGTGCTGGACACCATTCCTTCCGCCCTGCGCGACAGAATGGAGGTCATTCAATTGTTGGGCTACACCGAGGATGAGAAAGTAAAAATCGCCAATCGCTACCTGATCCCCCGGCAGCGGCGGGGACACGGCCTCAAAGCCGATCAGATCAGCTTTACCCGCGGCGCGGTGAAACATATCATCTCCGGGTATACCCGGGAAGCCGGCTTGAGAAATCTGGAGCGCGAAATAGCCACCGTCTGTCGCGGGATTGCCGCCGGCATCGCCGAAGAGGAGATCGAAAAAGCCGTCATCAAAATGGTCAATATCCCCAAGTATCTGGGACCGGTTCGATTCACCGCCGAGGCTAAATCGCGTATGGTGGTTCCGGGAATTGCCATGGGGTTGGCATGGACGCCGGTGGGCGGGGACTTGTTGTTCATTGAAGCCACCGCCATGAAGGGCAAAAACGGATTGACACTCACCGGACAATTGGGTGATGTGATGAAAGAATCCGCAACCGCGGCGCTCAGTTTCATCCGGTCAAACGCAGCAGCGCTGGACGTGGATGAGACCTTTTTCGAATCCCATGACATCCATATTCACGTTCCGGCGGGCGCCATCCCCAAGGATGGACCGTCTGCCGGGGTGACGATGCTGTCGGCGCTGGTATCGCTTCTGACCAACAAGCCCTTGCACAAGGACCTGGCCATGACCGGAGAAATTACCTTAAGAGGACAGGTGCTGCCCGTCGGTGGCGTCAAGGAGAAAGTGCTGGCGGCAACCCGGGCCGGGATCAAAACCATCATTCTGCCCAAATGGAATGAGAAGGACCTGGACGATATTCCCAAGAAAACCATTAAACATATTGAGTTTCATTTTGTGGAAAAGATGTTGGATGTGATAAAGCTCGCCATTACACAATAGCCCTGTCAGCCAATTAAAGGAATCCGAATTGAATCAAGATAAGACATCAGGCCGGAAATGGTCTGCGGTTTTGGGCCTGGCCGTGGCGATGCTGTTCGTCGCCTGTGCCGCACCCGCACCCGTACCTTCGACCGCCCGCACACCCGCACCCATCACCTCCGGGACAAAGCCCAAACCTTACCGGGTGGGCCGAACCTGGTATCAGCCGATGAACGACGCTTCAAATTTTACCCAGGACGGCGTGGCCAGTTGGTACGGTGAAGAATTTCATGGCCGCAGAACCTCCAATGGCGAGATATACGATATGTATGGGGTGAGCGCCGCCCACAAGACCCTGCCGTTCGGTACTTACGTCCGAGTTGAGAATCTGCAGACCGGAAAGACAATTGACGTCAGGATCAACGACCGCGGTCCCTTTGTCCGCAATCGAATCATAGATCTGTCATACGGGGCGGCAAAGCAATTAGGCATTGTGGGACCGGGCACCGCCAGGGTCGTGATTATGGCCTTGGGACGGGCATCCGGATCGGACAATGGTAATCAGGTATACGTGCCCGACGATTATTATACCGGCAATTTTACCTTCCAGGTCGGGGCGTTTGCGGAAAAGACCAATGCCGAGCGGTTAAGGCAGGAGCTGTCCGGTCGATATGAAAACGCCCACATCACCACCTATAATTCGGGTATGGCGACTTTTTACCGGGTGCGCGTGGGTAAGGTCGCCAACCTGGACCAGGCGGTGGCGTATGAAGACATGCTCATCGAAAACGGTTATGAGAACGCTTTTATCGTAGCGGAGTAAAGGTTGAAGAAAACCATCTTTCTGGATCGTGACGGCGTGATCAACGAGGATTCCCCTGATTATATAAAAAGCTGGCGGGAATTCCATTTCATTCCCGGCAGTATCGAGGGCTGCCGGGATCTGGTCCACGCTGGGTTCGACATCATCGTTATCACCAATCAATCCGCCGTCGGGCGCGGCATGATTACCCGCCGAACCCTCGAGGACATCCACCGGAAAATGCAGCTTGAGATCATTGCCGGCGGTGGAGAGATTCGTGATATTTTTTTCTGCCCGCACCACCCCGATGAGGGATGCACCTGCCGCAAACCCTTGCCGGGACTCGTCAGGACCGCCGCCGAAAAATACGGTATCGACCTTTCGGCTGCAACCATGGTCGGCGACAGTACAAAAGATATCGACTGCGGCCGGCGTGCCGGCTGCGGCCATTCGATCCTGGTTCGTACCGGGAACGGAGATGCCGCCCAAAAAGAACTGGCGGAGAAAAACCGGCTCCCCGATCATACGGCCGACGACCTTTGTCATGCCGCCCAATGGATCACCACCCATTTCCGATGACATCTGCCGATTCAACCACCATTGACGGTCACATCGAACACGTCATTTTTCATAACGATGACAATCATTACACCATCGCCAAGTTCCGATCCGCCGCCCATCAAAACCTGCTGAACGTGGTGGGGTACATGCCCGATCCCAACCCGGGGGAACGCCTGTCCGTAACCGGTACCTGGGAAACCCACCCCCGCTTCGGCCGCCAATTCCGGATACAAACATTTGATGTCCTGTTGCCAGCGGATGTGGAAGGTATCCGGACATATCTGGCCGGGGGATTTATCAAAGGCCTGGGGGCCAAAATGGTGGACCGCCTGGTGCGTAAATTCAAAGACCGGACCTTGGATGTGATAGAGAACCATCCCCATCAACTCACCGATGTCAAAGGGATCGGACCGGCCATGGCCGAACGCATCACCATGGGATGGAAGGACCATCACGCGGTTCGCAGCCTTATGAACTTTCTACAGGAAAACGGTATAAAAACGGCATATTGCGCCCGGATACTGAAGGCATACGGCACCGAGGCCGAACAGATATTGCGGGAGGACCCTTTTCGGGCCGCGTCGGATATACCGAGAATCGGTTTTATGATTGCCGACGCCCTGACCCGGTATTCAGACCTTGACGTGGATACGGGACAACGATCCCGGGCGTGTGTGCTGCATCTGCTGGAACAGGCGGCAGACGACGGGCACATGTTCCTGCCGGAAGCCCGGTTGATATCCCGTTGTGAGGACCTGTTTGACATTGATCTCATGGATACGGAAACAGCCATCGTCGATCTATCCGACATGGAGGATATCGTGGTCACCGAAGTCGGTGAATTTGCTGAGGATCGGGCGGTGTACGCAGCACCGCTTTATGCGTCGGAAGTCGATATCGCCCGCCGGTTGACAACCATGCAGGCCATACCACTGGCGCCGCCGGATCTGGACGCGGCGCGGATCACCGCGGAAGTTGTCAGGCGGCTGGCCATCAAGCCTTCGCCGGACCAGATAGAGGTCATCGAAGGCGTGCTCGCCCACCGGGTTGCCGTTATCACCGGTGGGCCGGGTACCGGTAAAACCACTTTAATCCGGTCCATTGCTGCAATTCTCGAAACCCTTGGAAAACAGACACTGCTGGCCGCACCCACCGGCCGTGCGGCACGACGCCTTGCCGATGTGGCCGGAAAAAAAGCGTCCACCATCCATCGACTGCTCGGTTATAATCTGTCCAGCGGATGCTTTGATAAAGATCAGGACAATCCCCTGGAAGCCGATGCGGTGATCATTGATGAAGCATCGATGGTGGATGCGCTGCTCATGTATCACTTGATTCGGGCTATCCCCGTGACCAGCATGTTGATTCTGGTGGGGGATGTCTTTCAATTACCATCGGTGGGGCCGGGGAATGTGCTGTCCGATCTCATCACATCGGGTGTCATCCACACCTATGAGCTGGAACGGATTTTCCGGCAAAGCGAGGAAAGCCCGATCGTCCGGAACGCCCATAAGGTCCGCCGGGGTGAGCCCCTGGAGTTAAGCGAATCGGATACTGCCGGGGAATTATCCGAATTTTATTTCATTCAGCAGGCCACACCCGAAAAGGTTACGGAAACCATCATCGATATGTGCACCCGGCACATTCCCGAGAATTTTGGATTTCATCCGGTTAAAGACATTCAAGTGCTCACGCCCATTCATAACGGAGTGGCCGGCACCCACAGTCTGAATAAAAAACTTCAGGCGGTGTTGAATACATCGGACACCTCGGTTCAAGCCCCGGGTGGTGTTTTCAAAACCGGAGATAAAGTGATGCATTTGAGAAATAATTATCAGAAGTCCGTGTTCAACGGTGATATCGGCACCATTGTCGATCTGGACAGGGAAGCCGAAAACATAAGGGTGGATTACGATGGCAACATTGTGGCGTATCATTTTTTCGAACTGGATGAACTGGCGCTGGCCTACGCCATTTCCATACACAAGAGCCAGGGGTCGGAATATCCGGCCGTGGTCCTGCCGGTGATCACCCACCACTATACCATGCTGCAGCGCAATCTTCTGTACACCGCATTGACCCGGGGAAAATCACTGGTGGTTCTGGTGGGGTCAGCCAAGGCCGTATCCATCGCCCTGAAAAACGATACCCCCCGACGCCGATTGTCCGGGCTGTCATTTCGATTATCCAGTGCTTGAACCGCATGCCAAATGGGGGAATCCTGTCGTTTTATCTTCATTTTAATATCAAAGCGATCGCTAAAAATGGATAGCATACCGCCATTTGGCATTATCATGTCTATTCTCAAAAATGAAAGCATAAAAAATCTGAGCCGATTTCAAATGTGTTTGCCCTGATTCCCATCCGGCCAATGGTTGAAAAAGATTCGTATCTGTGAGAGTATCGGTTAGTGCCTGTCACTACTTTTTATAGCAGAAGATGGAGACATCATGGCGACCACCCCTTCCGGGGGCAAGACATCAAAAAGAAAAACTCCCGACCATAATACTCCTAATACCGCCTGTTCAATTGAGGACAAGTATCGTGCCGCCTTTGAGCATACTGCCGCTGCCACCTTTATATTCGATGAGGATACGACTATTACCCTGGCCAATGCAAAGGTCACGGAACTCACTGGTTATAGTGCTGCCGAAATAGCCGGAAAACTCAAGTGGATTGATCTTGTGGCGCCAGGAGATGCCGAACGTATCCGGCTTTATCACATGCCGGGTACCGATCCGGGCGTTGGGAGTCCCACTGAATACGAGTTAAAAATATACGATAAATCCGGAGAGATCCGGGATGTTCTGGCACACGTCGCCCGGATTCCGGACACCGGATCTACGATTGCGTCGTGGGTCGATGTGACGGAACGCCACAAAAATGAGGCGGAGCGGATACGGCTGGCCACGGCTGCTGAACAATCCTATGAAAGCTACACCATCACCGATTCCCATGGCCGGATTCAATACGTCAATACCGCCTTCGAACAAATGACCGGATTGTCGCGGGAGCAGGTGGTGGGAAAGCGGATAGAAAAGATTTTTTCAGGCCAGAAAGATGCGGATATCTTCAGTATCATGCGGTTTTCCGTTGCCAGTGGCGAGGTATGGTCCGGCCGGATCACCAATCGGGACACAGAAGGCAAGGTTTATCAGACCGAAACCCGGATATCACCCATCCGTGATGCCGCCGGTAAAATCCTCCATTTTTTGAGCATCAAGCGGGATATTTCCACTGAAGTGCAATTGGAGGAACAGCTTCGTCAAGCCCAGAGACTTCAGGCCATCGGGACGCTCGCCGGCGGCATCGCCCATGATTTCAACAATATTCTGGCCGGCATCATGGGATACACGGAAATGTCGCTGGCAGAAGCGCCAAAGGATAGCGATCTCCACCGAAAGCTGAAACGGGTGATGGAGGGTTGCTACCGAGCCAGGGACTTGGTTCATCAGATTCTCGCTTTCAGCCGCCAGAATAAACAGGAGCGAAAACCGGTTCAGATCGAGCTGATCGTCGAGGAGGCGCTGAAGCTGTTGCGGTCCACATTGCCGGCATCCATTAAAATCCTGAAAAAAATTGAAACCGACCATAGTGTTGTCCTTGCGGATCCGTCCCGGATTCATCAGGTGTTGATGAATTTGTGCACCAACGCATTCCACGCCATGAAATCCGGACCCGGAGAGCTTTATATCCAGCTCGGGGATATCCGGATTCAGGAGGATAAGATCCCGTCCGGTCTGGACCTTGCCCCCGGCACGTATGTAAAGCTGGTGGTTTGAGATACCGGGTGCGGTATGCCTCCGGAACATTGTGCGCATATTTTTGAGCCTTATTTTTCCACGAAACCACCCGGTGAAGGTTCCGGACTTGGTCTGGCCGTGGTTCACGGCATCGTAAAAAGCTGTAACGGGGACATTTCGGTGACCACTGAACAGGGAAAAGGCTCCACATTCACCGTTTATTTCCCGAGAATTGACACCAGGGTATCGGCGGAATCCCTGCCCGATTACCAGCCGACAGGTGGAACGGAGTCCATCCTTTTGGTGGATGATGATACCTTTGTGCTGGATATGACGACGGAACGGCTAAAGGAAATTGGTTACGTGGTCTTCCCGTTCACCAATAGTGTGAATGCCCTGGCATTTTTCAAGAAAGCGGCAGCCACCCTTGATGTGGTCATAACAGACCATACCATGCCCCGGATGTCCGGCACCGAGCTGGCCGGGGAGATATTGCGCCACAGCCCGGACACACCGGTCATTTTATGCACCGGTTTCAGTGCCGATGTGGATCGGGAAAAAGCCGCCGCCATGGGTATTGTCGAATTCATCTATAAACCGGTTGTTCTCACCGAACTGGCCATTCGGTTGCGCAGTGTCCTGGATGGGCAGCAGAAAGGTCAGGCATCATAAGATTTTGGCATCATGCCGGCGGATCAGGTGTGATTGATGTCGGGAGACTTGCCACGGCTAGTTATCGGTATCGGTATCCGGGGCGGCGGGTACGGGGAGCTTGAAAAACTGAATGCCCTCCTGCTTGAGGGTTTCTTCTTCCTGCTTGGTGCTTACACCGCGGATATTGCGTTGCTCGGAAACACCATAATGGATTTTCAGTGCTTCCTCGGCAAAATCCGAACCGACATTGTCAAAATTCCGCTCGACATATTCGGCGATTTGACGGCCGATTATTTCCATGTCCGCATCCGGTTTTACGGACATCGGCATCTGCGATGGGCCTTTAATCGCGAACTTAGATGGAATTTTAACCACTTCCGTATCATCACAGACCGGACATGAGATGAATCCCCTGGCTTTCTGGTCATCATATGCCGCGGCATCCTCAAACCAGCCTTCAAAGGTGTGTCCGTTTTTGCATTGCAGATCAAACGCTATCATGACTAACTGACCCTTTTTCCTGAATATTTATACATCAACCTACCATGTTCGGGTTAAATATTAAAGAAATTATTGACAGATCCATCTGTTTCAACAAAGAATACATGCGAATCCAATGCCGGATTGCAAGCATCAGGCGAAATTAAAGATACTATCTTCCGGGTCCTTCGGGATCGGGGAACATATGAATAGAGCAATTGCCGCCATTGTTCACATTTTAGCGTTCATGATCCTTACCATCCTGTATCTCCTGATGATGCCGGGGCCGGCTTGATCGTCTGAAAATGAATATGCTTTGGTATTAACAACCATCGTTTGATCATTAACCGCCAAACCTAACTTAATTGGAGAACTCTACGCATGAAAGCTTTTACCGCATGGTGCCTCTTGATTACCGGGCTTGTGCTGCCTATTTCCGATACCGCATTGGCTGAAACCATGTATGTGACTGAGGAGTTTGAAATCACGATGCGGACTGGTCCGGGGGTCGAGCGTAAAATAATTGCCCTGATCAAATCCGGCCAATCCCTGGAGGTCCTGAGCCTGGGGGATGAGTGGGCGGAGGTACAATTGACCAGCGGAAAACAGGGGTGGGTGCTAAGCCGTTACCTGACATCCAAAACCCCCAGTTCCTATGTCCTCAAAAATCTGGGGACCGAGCATAGTTCGCTGAAAGAGCAGCGGGACGCGTTGGTTGCGGACACCGCCAATCTCAACGACGAAAAAAACCGGTTCAAGGCAGAGCTGCAACAGACCCGGCAGCAGCTGGATAAGATCACAAAGGAATTCGAGACCCTCAAAAAAGAATCCAAGGAATTTATCGCCCTGAAGAACAAATTCGATGCAACAACCAAAAATCTCACAGAAGAACGCACCCGGGCCGACAGCTTTGAAGACCAGACCCGGCAATTGTTGCGCACCCAGAACATCAAATGGTTTTTGAGTGGTGCGGGTGTTCTGCTGCTTGGATTTATTATCGGTTTCAGCACCAGGCGGCAGAAGCGTCGCTCCTCTCTGCTCTAAAAAAGCGATCAAATATGGATGTGAAAACGGATTTTCTGATCATCGGCAGCGGCATCGCCGGTTTGATGTTTGCCTTGAAGACGGCAGCGGTGGGCACCGTGGCGCTGATCACCAAAAAAGAGGCCATGGACAGCAATACGAACCTGGCCCAGGGGGGCATTGCATCGGTTTTCGGATTGGCCGATTCATTTAATCTGCACATTCAGGACACCCTGGCGTCCGGTGACGGGCTGTGTAATCAGGATGTGGTTGAGATGGTTGTCGCCAGGGGTCCGGAAATGATATCGGAATTGATGGACCTTGGGGTTCAATTCAACATACGCGCAGCCGGAGAGGGCAGCAACCCAAACGATTTGGATTTGGGCCGGGAAGGCGGCCATTCCAAAAACCGGATCGTCCACGCCAAGGACATGACCGGTAACGCTGTGGAGCGGGTGCTGGTAGAACAGGTTAAATCCCACCCCGACATCGAACTTTACGAAAATCATATCGCCATCGATTTGATTACCTGCTCCACACGAATCAAACGCGGAATGGTCACCACCACCCACGAGGACTTCTGCTGCGGCGCCTACGTACTCGATCGCAACAGCCTGGAGGTCAAGACCTTTTCATCAAAAATCACGCTGCTGGCCACCGGCGGTGCGGGTAAAGTCTATGTGTATACCAGTAACCCGGATATTGCCACCGGAGACGGTGTCGCCATGGCCTACCGTGCAGGCGCCACCATCGCCAACATGGAATTCGTTCAATTTCATCCCACCTGCCTGTACCATCCGGAAGCCAAGAATTTTCTCATCTCCGAAGCCGTTCGCGGGGAGGGAGGGATTTTAAAGAATACTGCTGGCCGGGCGTTCATGGGCGATTATGATCCCCAAAAAGACCTGGCCTGCCGCGATGTGGTGGCGCGCGCCATCGATACCGAATTGAAAAAGAGTGGTGAGGAAACAGTATTTCTGGATATATCTCACAAATCCGCTGATTTCACTAAAAACCGTTTTCCCAATCTGTACGAAAAGTGCCTCACCTATGGCATCGATATGACGGCTGATCCCATCCCGGTGGTTCCGGCCGCCCATTATCTGTGTGGCGGAGTGGCCACGGACATGGCCGGCCGGACCGATATCCAGCGCCTCTATGCCGTTGGTGAAACCGCGTGCACCGGGCTTCATGGCGCCAATCGATTGGCCAGCAATTCCCTCCTGGAAGCCCTTGTATACGCCGATGCCTCGGCCCGTCATGCCATTGAGGATTTCAAACAGGCAAAATCCGCCGCCATTCCCGATCCCATGAACTGGGACGAGGTCGGGACCACGGACAGCGATGAAGCCATTATGGTATCCCATAACTGGGATGAAATCCGGCGCCTGATGTGGCATTATGTGGGCATCGTGCGATCCGACAAGCGACTTGCCCGCGCCAAACGCCGCATCGATATCATTCAAAGCGAAATCCATGAATACTATTGGGATTTCAAGGTCACCCCCGACCTGCTGGAACTGCGTAACATCGCTGTGGTGGCGGAACTCATCATCAAATGCGCCACCCACCGCAAGGAAAGCCGTGGACTGCATTACAACCTGCAATATCCACAGCGGGATGACAAGCGATGGATGAAGGATACGGTGCTCAGGCGTCCGTTTGTGGGGTAGTGTTGTTGAAAGAGCGATTTTAGCTTGTTTTAAAAGTCCGCCTGCCGATCGTCGCACAATTTCAAATGACAAATTTTAAATTTCAAATGAATGAATTCTGCCTGATTTGATTTTACTCAAGCATTCTCCGGTTTAATAGCCCTGAACAAGGTCGCGATGCCGAGCGTAAGTTTTGAACAGGTTACATTCTGGAATCCGGCTGTTCGCATGGTGGTCAGGCGGCCTTTTGTGGGGTAGTGTTGTTGAAAGAGCGATTTTAGCTTGTTTTAAAAGTCCGTCTGCCGATCATCGCACAATTTCAAATGACAAATTTTAAATTTCAAATGAATGAATTCTGCCTGATTTGATTTTGCTCAAGCATTCTCCGGTTTAATAGCCCTGAACAGGGTCGCGATGCCGAGCGTAAGTTTTGAACAGGTTACATTCTGGAAGCCGGCTGTTCGCATGGTGGTCATGAAGGTGTGGTGGTCGGGGAAGTTGAGGACGGAGGCGGGGAGGTAGGTATAGGCGCTGGCATGCCTGGAGAAGCATCGGCCGATGAGGGGGAGAAGTTTTTGGAAATAGAGCAGATACAGCCGATGGAGTGGGCCGGACCGGGGAAGGGTCAGTTCGAGGATAAGTATGACACCGCCGGGTTTGAGGGCCTTGTGGAACGCTTTCAGGGCGTCCAAACGGTTCTGGATATTACGGATACCGAAAGCAATGGTGACGGCATCGAAAAGTCCGTCATGGAATGGCAGGGCGAGGGCGTCAGCCGCGGCCAGGGAGACCTTGTCCTCAAAGGGGCTTAGTTCAAGTTTTGCCTGGGCCAGTTTCAGCATTCGCGGGGCAAAATCCACGCCCACCACCACAGCCCCACCATGTGTCTGCCAAAGGGCCTCCACGATCACATCGCCGGTACCGCAGGCCACGTCCAATATGAACGGTGCCCGTCTCCGGCCCATGGCCGTCACCAATTTCCGCCGCCACATCACATCCCGGCGCATACTTAACAAACGGTTGAGCAAATCGTACCGGGGAGCAATAGAATCAAACATTGCCCGGATAAACGGCAGTTCTTTCTGGGTCATTGACAACCTTTCATATTGCATTAAAGTATGAGATCACCGTGCGGTTTACCGTTATCATAGAAGCGGTCCGGGTTGCCAGTGATTTTCATTGCCCGGTCATCAGGTGTGTTGCAGGAGATGGCGAGTTCGAAGGGCAAGGGTTGACTTATGGTTGTTTGACGTTTACAACGCTACAGCGAAATCAAACTCGAAGCTGTTCGGTGATGACAATATCTTGGGAAAATGCATGGAAGTATAAATGACTGCTAAAAGGGATTATTACGAAGTTCTGGGGGTTGATCGGAATGCCGCCGATTCAGATTTGAAGTCCGCTTACCGTAAACTCGCCCTCAAATTTCATCCGGATCGGAATCCGGGAAACCGGGAAGCGGAAGAGCAATTCAAGGAAGCTGCCGAGGCATACGAAGTATTGCGGGACGGGCAAAAACGTCAGATATATGACCAATACGGACACCAGGGGCTCGAAGGGCAGGGCTTTTCCGGCTTTGGCGGATTTGAAGATATTTTTTCCAGTTTTGGAGATATTTTCGAGGATTTTTTCGGTTTCGGCTCCGGTTCCCGCGGCGGTGGACGCTCCCGGGCGCAACGAGGTTCGGACCTGCGATATGATTTGACGCTAGATTTCATGGAGGCGGCCTTCGGCACGGAGACAGAGATTACGGTGGACAAAATGGATCTTTGCATGGAATGTGAGGGCACCGGGGCTGAGGCAGGCTCACACCCTGAAACCTGTGCCCAGTGTCAAGGCAGCGGGCAGGTGTCCCGCAGTCAGGGGTTCTTTACCATTCGTACGACATGCCCGGTCTGCCGGGGAACCGGTCAGGTCATCGCCAATGTCTGTGGTGAATGTCGGGGCCAGGGCCAGGTAAAAGCCACCAAGACCGTCACCGTAAAGATTCCCGCGGGTGTGGACGACAACTCCCGGTTGCGACTCAGCAACGAGGGGGAAGCCGGACGGCACGGCGGACCTCCGGGACATCTCTATGTGTTCATCCATGTGGAGGCCCATGATTTTTTCATGCGTGATGACACCAATATCATTTGTAAAATCCCCTTGTCTTTTGTCCAGGCGGCATTGGGCGATTCCATCAAGGTGCCCACCCTGACCTCGGCAAAAAAATTGACGATTCCCAAAGGCACACAACCCGGAGAAGTATTCCGTTTTCGGGGCGAGGGGATCGCATCGCTTCGCAACGGCCACCGGGGCGATCAGTTGATCCAGGTGGATATCAAGACCCCCACCCATTTGAACAAAAAGCAGGAAACCTTGCTCAAGGAGTTCGCCAAACTTGAAGCCGGCAAACTCTCCACAAAATTAAAAAGCATTCTTAAGGGGGAAGCCGGTAAAGCCACCGGCTGACAGAGGGCTTTTCCGCCACGCGCAACAGGAGATCCGAATTCATGTTTGAACTCAAAGTCGTCACCCACTTCGCCGCCGCGCACCAATTGCAGATGGTGGCCAAAAAATGCGAGAACCTCCACGGGCATAATTGGAAGGTGGAAACGGTAGTGGCCGGTGATAAGCTCAACGACGCCGGTGTCCTGATTGATTTCGGCGTGCTCAAACAACATGTGCGGGAGTTAATGACGCGGCTGGATCACAAGTTTTTAAATGAATTGGAATATTTCGATACCGATGAATGTCCGCCATCATCGGAGACCATCGCCGTCTACCTGGCCGACGAGCTACAGAAAAAAATGAATGGTGAAGGTCTACGGGTAAAAAGCATCACCACCTGGGAAAGCGACAACGCCTGCGCCACCTATTATCCGGAATAGAAAGCTCATCTAACGAGCCTTATTCCACGCTTCCATCAATTCCTCCCGGGTGACGATGGCTGTCACATCGGAAACATGTGTGCGTATATTCTCCACCCCGCCTTCCTGCCGGTCCACCAGAATCACTGTCTTGACCACATCCAACCCTTCCTCACGTGCCCGCTCGATGGCCTTGATGGTGGAGCCGCCGGTGGTGGCCACATCGTCGATGATCGCCACCTTGCTGCCGGATACCACCTCCCCTTCAACCCATTTGATGATACCGTGATCTTTTCGGGTCTTGCGGATTGAAAACGCCTGGATGGGCTGCCGGTTCAATTCGGAAGCAAAGGCGGCGGCAACGGCGATAGGGTCCGCCCCGAAGGTCAGTCCGCCCACGGCAGTGACGCCGGCGGATTTAATAGCGTCAAACACCAGATGTCCGATCAGGTACATCCCCCGTGGGTTCAACATGGTGGGTTTGCAATTCACATAAAAGTGACTGGTTTTACCGGACACCAGTTTAAAGCTGGGGGTGTCACTGTATTTGAAGGATTTTTCACAAAGCAGTTCGATGAGTTCTTGTTTCATGGCGATTCCGATGAATTTCTTGATTTTATGAGGTTTTTGATGTTAAAAAAGCCTCCACCAAGTTGGAAGAAGCCTATTTTTGGGATATTAGTGGAGGCTTTAAGCAAGGAAAACTGTTTAGGCAGCACTCCCTGGGCTCGGGACATCTTATAACAGCAATTGTTAAACCGGTCAATGGGGGATACGAAGACCCCAAGGCTGACGGAATGATTTTAAAAATGATAGGGTTGGAAGAGTGTCCGATGAGAATAGGTAATGTCAAATGACAAAGCTCAAATTACAAATGGAGGTATGCTATCCATTTTTAAGGATCGCTTTGATAATAAAGTGAAGATAAAACGACAGTATTCCTACATTTGACATTTGGATTTTGTCATTTGAAATTATAACTGTTCCTTGTATCAAAGCATAAACAATATAGGTAAGTGTCTGATGCCAGGCCAAGTCTACATGTGATCACCCTGATGATGACCCCGGGCGAGGTTGAAATGAACAATCACGCTGAAAAAACGGATAAAAATGCCATTATCCGTATGTTCCACGTGCACATGCGATATGATGCCAAGCACGCATTGGCCGATATCTCCATTGATATTACCAAAAACGAGTTTGTCTTCATCACCGGTCCCAGCGGCGCGGGAAAGACCACCTTGCTGAAATCGCTGTACCTGGCCCAGCCGGTGACCGAAGGCCAGATTCTGGTGGACGGCATGAACTTGTCCCGCATCCCCAAACGGCGGATACCTTTCCTGAGGCGCAAATTCGGGATCATCTTCCAGGATTTCAAACTTATCCCTTCAAAAACCGTTTATGATAATGTGGCCCTTGTACTCGAGGCCATGGGAAAAAAACCGCGGCTGATTCAAAAAAAGGTGAAGAGTGTCCTCCGTGTGGTGGGCATGGAAGACCGGGCGCAGGCCTATCCTTTAAGCCTTTCCGGTGGCGAACAACAACGAGTGGCAGTTGCCCGGGCGGTTGCGGGCGATCCCAAGATAATATTGGCCGATGAACCCACGGGAAGCCTGGACAGCCAGTCCGCCGACACGATATTCACACTCCTGGAAATGTTCCATACCCGCGGGGCAACGGTGATCATCGCCACCCATGACCAACGATTAATTGAACGCACCTCGCGACGGATCGTTCAGCTTGAAGCCGGGCGCCTGCAGTCGGTGGCGGATATATGAAACAGCATATCAAACGAACGGTAAAGGACATCCTGACCCATCGCTTTCTCAATGCGGTTACCATTGTTACCTTCGCCTTCGCTGTCTTGATTGTCGGGGCATTCGGACTTTTTTTCATCAATGCCAACCATACCATGGACACCTGGAAAAAGGGCATCAGGATGCTGGTGTACCTGAAGCCCGGCACCTCCGAAGCGGCGCGTCTTGATGCCAAGTTCCGGCTCCAGGACATAGCCGGCGTGAAAGAGGCTGTATTTGTATCCAAGACCGAAGCGCTGACCAATCTGCGGGAGTTGATGAAGAACAGGGCCTCATTGCTCGACAATCTCAGGGAAAATCCGCTGCCCGATGCATTCGAGATTACCATCGATCCATCGGTACGACCGGAATCGGGTATGTCCTCACTGGCCGAGCGCATTACCGCTTTGTCTTCGGTGGAAGAAGTTGAATACGGGCAGAAATGGGTCGAGCGGTTTACCGGTTTCGTCAACCTGTTCAAATTCACCGGATATGGGCTCGGGTGCCTGTTTTTTATTGCCACTGTTTTCATCGTTGCCAATACCATCCGGCTGGTATTGTATTCCCGTAGAGAAGAGATCGAAATTATGCGGCTGGTTGGCGCCACCGACCGGTTCATAAAAGAACCATTTTATTATCAAGGCCTTATCCAAGGTGCGCTGGGAAGCGCTGTCGGCCTGCTGGTCCTTTTTTTCATCTACCTGTCCATGGTGAACCAGGTCGACAAGGGATTTGCATCGGATCTGATATCCCTGCGGTTCTTCGACATCGGGGTAATTCTCGAGATCGTCCTGATCGGTATGGTGGTCGGCTGGATCGGCAGTTTCGTTTCCCTCAAGCAGTTTTTCAGGTAGGGTGATGTCCACCGGCCTGGCCACGGTTTTTATTGCCGTCCGTCCGGGGAATCTCATTTTTTTATGAAACCATCCGATAATAATGGAGTGAGGCCGGGGTGATTCGTAAATTCGTTTATATTCTGGTATTGCTGACCATATGCGGGTTCCTGCGTCCGGTCGTCGGGTTTTGCGATATCGGCACCATCCAGGTAATGGATTTGAACCTGCGATCCGGTCCCGATGTGGATGAGCCACCGATCAAAACGCTTGAAAAAGGTGCGGAGGTCCAAATTCTGGACCGGACGGGAAAATGGCTGAAGGTCTCGCACGATGGTCACATCGGCTTTATATTGAATGAGGACCAATATGTGCGGATTGATCCGGGGAAGGCGTCGACGGCGACCATGCCCGATGAGGAAGCCATAACCGGTGGCGATAAACCCGATATTGCCGGTGCGATAGCCCTGAACAAAGATAAAATCAAGGCCATATCAAAACAAGAACAGAAAGTGCTGTCCGAATTCAATGATGCGGACAGGGCCTTGAATCGGGCACGGAAGAAAGTGACGGCGGCCGAATCCGATCTGAAGAAGATTACCCGGACCATCCGGGAGAAAAATGAGATGCGCGAAGCCGTCATCCAGCGCATTGCCGACAGCGAAGCATATGCCGGCGAGCGGCTTGCCGCCTTGTATAAATTGTTATGGATGGGCAAGGCACAGATGCTGGTGTCGGCGGAGACCATGCTGGATTTTTTCAACCGGAAAAACAGCCTGGAAAGAATCATCAGCGCCGATGAAAAGTTACTGGCGTCGCTGGCCGCCGACCAGGAGCAATTGGCGGAATTGATCGCGTCCCTTGAGACGAAGAAAACGGAAAAGCAGGCAGTGGAAACCGGTTTGAAGAAAAATATTGCCGTTATGATCCAGGATCAGAAGCGCCGGAAAACCATTCTGGGCAGGATTCGCGGTGAAAAATCATTGCAGCTGGCAGCCCTTGCCACTCAAATAAATTCAGCGAAAGAACTCGACGAAACTGTAGAAACTTTCACCCGTGTGACGGTGGTACCGGCGGCACCCGAAGGGAATTCAAAACAATTCGCCGAACTTAAAGGCTTGCTAAAGATACCGGTGAGAGGTAAAATAGTTAAACTTTTCGGACCTTACCGGAATAAAACCTTCAATGTTGTCAATTTCCGTAGCGGTATCACGATTCAATCGGACCGGGGGGAACCCGTCAGGGCCGTATCCGGCGGGAGAGCTCTTTTTACGGATTGGATCAAAGGATACGGGAATATGCTGATCATTGATCATGGAGATCATTTCTACACTTTATACGCGCATTTAGAGGAAGTGTTCAAATCCAAAGGAGAACCGGTGGAAACCGGAGAAGTGATTGCGACGGTGGGCGATACGGGTTCCATGACCGGGCCGAACCTTCATTTTGAGGTTCGGCATCACGGCAAACCGCTGGATCCGATGGCATGGATACAAACGGGTAAAAGGAGTTAATTCCCAATGATGAACAAACAAGGATATCTCAAACTGTGTCTGGCCATTCTGCTGGCGGCCATGGTTTGGACGGTCGGTCCCGGATTTTATCGCGACCTGTTCGCAGACAATGAAGAAACCTACAAGGGGTTGAAGATTTTCTCCGATGTTATCGAAATCATCGAGCGCAATTATGTGGATGAGGTCGAGAGCAAGAAGTTGATCGAAGACGCTATCCAGGGAATGGTCGGCAGCCTGGATCCCCATTCCAGCCTGTTGAAACCGGAAGCGTTCAAGGACTTGCAGATCGATACCCAGGGTGAATTCACCGGAATCGGTATCCATGTGACCATGCGGGACAACCTGGTGACGGTTATCGCTCCCATCGAAGGCACACCGGCCTTTAAGGCCGGGATACAGGCGGGTGACCGAATTATCAAGGTCGACGGTGTCACCACCGATGATTTGCGGGATGCGGTCAACCGCATGCGCGGCCCCAAGGGCACCCAGGTCAGGATTACGATCGTACGTGAGGGCACGCCCAAACCCATTGATTTTGATATTGTCCGGGATGTAATTCCCATCAACAGCGTCAAGGCCATTTCCTTGTCGGACGGATACGGTTATGTCTGGATAACCCATTTCAGGGAAAACACCACCGATGATCTGATCAGCGCGCTGGAGGAGCTGGAATCCGGCGAAGTCCCACTAAAAGGTCTGGTCTTGGACCTGCGTGGCAATCCCGGCGGGGTCCTGGATCAGGCCATCCAGATTTCAGATCTGTTTCTGGAAAGCGGTGAAATTTTGTCCATAAAGGGCAGACAGGACCGGCATACCAAAGTATTTATGGCGCATTCCGACGATGTGGCCCGGGATTACCCGATGGTCGTGTTGATCAACGGCGGCAGTGCTTCGGCTTCGGAGATCGTGGCCGGTGCGTTGCAGGATCACAAGCGGGCTCTGGTACTCGGCACCACCTCGTTCGGCAAGGGATCGGTTCAGACCGTGGAAGCCCTCAGGGACGGGTATGGGCTCAAATATACCATTGCCCGGTATTTCACTCCCAGCGGCCGCTCCATCCAGGCAAAAGGGGTGGAGCCGGATATTATGGTCGTCCATGAAATCCTGGAGAAAAAAGAGACCGACCAACGATTTTTAAAAGAGAAGGATCTGCGGAACCATCTCAAGGGTGACCCCGACGCTGATGATGCATCTCCCATCATCGATGACGGAACCGATCCCGACAACAATGAGGACACCGGAGATGAGTCGACACCTTCGACTTCGCGTATCAGTCCGCTGGAGGTTGACAAACTGCTGACCGATAATCAGGTTCGACGGGCATTGGATATTCTTATCAGCATTGATATCTTCAAAGATCTGAAAAATGGCTAAGCGAAAGACCTCCAAAAAGCGGTCGGTTCCGAGAAAAAAAAGAAGTAAACGAAATACCCAAAAAAAACAGATTCTCAGAATAATACTCGGTTTATCGCTGTTGATCGTATTGGTGTTGTTCGCCGTTGTCGCAGCCAACCATTTCCTCATGCGAAACCCGGCGACGGCATCCGTGCCGCCTTCGGTGATCGATCCGGTGAGCCCGGACAGCCACTTGTCCAAGCCGCCATTCGAGGTGTTTCCCGAAGAACCCCCGGTGGTACAAACACCCGCCACACCGGTGCCTGAGATATCCACGCCTGCCGTAAAACCCCCTGGGGTATCGTCACCCAGGGTGGCCATCATCATCGATGACCTTGGCTATGATCGTGGGCTAGGGGAAAAATTCATAGACCTGGATGGGATTTTCACGTTTTCAGTACTGCCCAAAGCCCCATTCACCAAAAAACTGGCCGAGGCCGCCCACAAAAACGGACATGAGGTCATGCTCCACCAGCCCATGGAACCCAATGAATATCCGGAGATCAATCCGGGTCCCGGCACGCTCTACACGGCCATGTCACCGGATGAATTGTTGTCATTGCTGAATGAAAATCTCGACGATTTGCCGTTTGTGAAAGGTGTCAACAATCACATGGGGTCCAAGATGACCACCGAAACACCTCAGCTGCGGCAAATCTTTTCCGTCATCAAGAAACGGGAGCTTTACTTTATCGATTCCAGAACATCCGCTTTGACCAAAGCCAAAGATTCGGCACGGTTACTCAAGATTCCGTTTGCGGAGCGTGATGTTTTCATCGATCATTATGATGATACCGATTTTATTCACCGGCAATTGCTGCTCCTGATCAAGACCGCCGAACAAAACGGCAGCGCCGTGGGCATCTGCCATCCCCACCCGGCCACACTGAAAGTACTCAAGGAAATGCTGCCGGAAATCCGGAAAAAGGTACGATTGGTGCCGGCTTCTGAAGTGGTGGGAGAAATAGTGTAGCTGCGATTTGTTTTTTAAAACCTCTTTGTAGTTATACTGCTTTCATTGATGTGACTTCCCATATAGCCGCTTTAATCTGCGCAACAGGGCGTACCGACTGATCCCGAGAATTCGGGCGGTTTCCGATTTGACACCGCCGGTCTTCTTCAATGCCGATCCGATCAGCTCTTTTTCGAATCCGTCCAGGATTTCATCAAGCTTGGCCGTACTTTGCAAGTGGCGTTGTCTGACCCGGTCCATATGGGGAAGCTGATCCCTGATTTCAACGGGCAACTGGTCATGGGTGATGAGGCTTTCCGAGGAGAGGATCACCAGTCGTTCTATTAAATTCTTTAATTCCCTTACGTTACCTGGCCAGTGATAATCGAGCAAGGCGTTGCGCGATTTATCGTCCAGGGACAGTCGTGGCTTATTGAATACGGCGGAAAAATGATCGAGGTAGTAATCGGCGATGGCACTGATATCCGTACCGCGGTCCCGAAGGGGCGGGACCCAGAGGGGAAGCACGTTCAGACGATAATATAAATCCTGCCGAAACAAACCCGTATTCACGGCCGACTGCAGATCGCGGTTGGTGGCCGAGATGATCAGCACATCCACACGAATTTCCGATTTGCCGCCGATGCGCCGAAAAGTTTTCGATTCAATGAACTTCAACAATTTGGCCTGCAGGGTAAGGGGCAGCTCGCAGATCTCGTCCAAAAACAAGGTGCCGCCGTCCGCCAGTTCCACCAGGCCGGTTTTACGCTCCCGGGCGTCCGTGAACGCCCCCTTTTCATAACCGAACATTTCACTCTCCAGAAGGTTCTCGGGTATGGACGCACAATTGACCTCGATAAACTGTTTGGCGCAGCGGGTTCCCAAGTTATGGATGACTTTGGCCAGGAGATCTTTTCCGGTGCCGTTTTCGCCCTGGATGAGAATGGTGGTGTTGCTGATGGTGGAGAGTTTCTGAACGGTTTGCATGAGCGAGACCATCTGGGTGCTGTCCCCGACGATGTTCTCCGGTCTGGTTTTTTTATAGGCGCGATGGCGGTGGTGTTCCACCTCCTTCACCAGCCGGACGCCACCCAATGCCTTTTCGATGAGTATACTGATCTCACTGATATCGAAGGGTTTGTTGATATAATCGAACGCGCCGGCTTTCATGGCTTTCACCGCTGATTCCACATTGCCGTAGGCGGTGATGATAATCACGGGAATATTGGGGTTGAGGCGTTTTATCCGGCGCAGGACTTCGAGCCCATTGATATCCGGCAACTGCAAATCCAGAAACACCAGATCCGGTTCATTGGCATTCAGATAGGTCAGAAAAGGGTTGGCTTCATGGAACGGATGAACGACGTGGTCTTTTCTCCGGAGGTCGATCCGAAGTGAATTCACCAGCACTTCTTCGTCATCCACTATTGCAATTTCAGCCATGGGGTTCCTCCCTGGTTTCCTCTTCAATCCGGTCACTGAAGGTGAGAATAAAACGCGTTCCGTTTCCGCGACGTCCGGTGACGGCAATGCTGGCGTTATTTTGGGTTAAAAGCGTATGTACAATGGATAATCCAAGCCCGGTTCCCCGTTTGGACATCGAGAAAAAGGGATCGAAGATCCGATTGATAACGGCGTCGGGTATGCCCTGTCCGTTGTCGATGATGTGTATCTGACACTCTCCATTATGGTTGATTGGCAGAATGGCGATTTCGCCGATGTCCGGTTCAACCGCGGAAACGGCGTTCAGAATGAGATTGATGAAAACCTGGGTCATCTGATCCGGATCGGCCGTCACCTCAAATCCATCCACGCGGTTATCGATGGCGACCTTCTTTTTTTCAATGTCCACCCGGATCAACCGCAGGGCCTGCCGAATGACTTCCGCCAGGTCAAAGGTGATGATCTGGGAGGGCTGGGTGCCTGCAAAATCCAACAGGTTCATCACCGTTTTATTGAGGCGGTTGACATCTTTTACAATCCCCTTGGCCAGTGATTGCATATCCTGCCAATCATCCGGCTGTATCGTTACAGGCAGTGCAGGCATGCTCGACCGGCCAACCCCTTCGGCGTCCATGGCGGCGTTGTCCATGGACAGCCGTTGAAGCACCTGGGCACTGGTCTTGATACCGGCCAACGGATTTTTAACCTCGTGGGCGATGACGGTGGACAGCAGGCCCAGAGAGGCGAGCTTGTTCATCTGTACCAGCTCTTCCTGCCGTTCTTTCAATTGTTTGGCCATATCATTGACTTCGTCAGCCAGCATCCGGGCCTCGCTCCCGGAATTCACCCGAATACGATAATCCAGGTTTCCAGCGGCAAATTGCTTGGCCCCGGCAATGATCTGATTCAATGGCCGAATGGCCCGGCGACTGAACATCAAGGTGGCGAAAATTGCGGAAAGTACCACCAGGAAAGTGATGCCCAGATTTTTAACAATCAGGTCGTTTACATCTCTGAGCAATACCGATTCCGGGATACTGACGATCATGGTCCAGTTGAGCAGGGGAATGTGGGCCCAGTATTCCCTGGCATCGGCGAGGGGATCCACTGGGGGCATCTCCGGTTCTTTTGTATAAAGCTGCTCATTCGTACTGTTTAAAAGGATTTTCTTGATACCTTTTTCCAATTGCAGGCTTTCAATGAAACTGGTGAATTCTCTGAGCGGTACTTCAACGGAAGCGAAGCCCAAGGGTTTGTTGAGGTCCTTGAAGTCATAGACCTTTTTAAAGAGCATAATTTTGGGCAGGAGATCGCCGCCGATTTCACGATGGAAGTAATGGGTGGTCTCAGCGTGAATCTGATCACCTGTTTCAATAAGAGCGGATGCTTCAGGATCGGAAATCAACGGCGTGGTGACGATGATCTTCCCGGTTGGCGAGAAAAGGGTGATCCGGTGAAAAATACCTTTGTTGATGCGGAAGGCTTCCAGTTCTTCCCGGATCCGGTCCATGGCGTCACCGGTGGTGCGTTGCCCGTAGGTGGATTGTACATAGGAGAGATTGGACAGGATGTATAAATCCCTGTATATCTCACGGCAGAGCGTATTGGTCTGATTGGCGATGGTGTCCACCAGTTCGCGAACCTGGTTATCCGTGATGTTCTGAATGGAACGGATGTGGGCGTTCACCGAAGAGTACAAAATAACCAGCAGCGGGATCAGCCCCAGAAACAGATAAAAGAAAAATATACGCCACTTCAGGGAAATATTGATCAGGTTGTGGAATAATTTCCATTGCATCATGGCGCTTTCACCTGCTTACGTTGGCATTGCCGAAATGGGAAGATGCTCCGCGCATCAGAAGTGCATGCCGCGGACCGGTCCAGTATATAACCGATTACGGTTGGCATGAAAAGCAGGTTTCTCCATCCGGCTTTCCGTCCGGCCCCTCAGCACATGCGGTCGACGGCGAGCAGCGATAGTCTGTCGGCGAAATGGCAGGCAGCGAAATGATTGTCCCCAAGGTCTTTAAACGCAGGGGTTTCACGGGAACACAACGGGTCAACATACGGGCAACGCGTGTGAAAATAGCATCCTGACGGCGGGTCGGCAGGGTTTGGCACATCCCCCCTGAGGATGATCCGCCGGGTCTTGAATTTGGGATCCGGTATGGGAACCGCGGAAATCAAGGCTTCGGTGTAGGGATGTTTCGGATTTGAAAAAAGAACCTTCGTGTCCGCCATTTCCACGATTTTACCCAGATACATCACCGCCACCGAATTGCTGATATAGCGGACAACGGACAGATCGTGGGAAATAAAAAGGTAGGTCAGGTTGAACTCCGCCTGAAGTCGATCCAGAAGCTTCATGACCTGGGCCTGAATGGACACATCCAGAGCGGAAATGGGCTCGTCCGCCACCACCAGTTGCGGATCCAGGGCCAGCGCCCGGGCAATACCGATGCGCTGCCGCTGACCGCCGGAGAATTCATGGGGATAACGCCCCATGTGGTCGGGCTTCAACCCTACGGTGGACAGCAAATGTTCAACACGGTCCTCCAGTTCGGATCCCGATGCCACGCCGTATACGGTCAGCGGTTCCCCCACGATTCCCCCAACGGTCATGCGGGGATTCAAGGAAGAATAAGGATCCTGAAAAATGATTTGCATGTCCTGGCGAAGCGATTTGAGTGTCGCGGGCGGCACCTTCCGGACATCGACGGTTTTAAACGCCTGGCCTGGACCGGCGAGCTTTTTACTGCGGAATCTGATGGATCCGCCGGTGGGTTCGATGAGCCGTAAAATGGCGCGCCCCGTGGTGGTTTTCCCGCAACCGCTCTCCCCCACAAGCCCGAGGGTTTTGCCGTGACGAATGGAAAAGCTCACCCCGTCCACAGCCTTTACATGGTATGCCGTCCGGTTGAGGATACCTTTTTTTACCGGGAAAAACTTCGCTAAATCGGAAATCTCGATTAAATTGTCACTTGCATTCATGGATATCCACTACGCTTCATTCATAAAGCCAGCATGCGGTCAGATGATCGCCGGCCACAGGTTTAAGAACAGGCAGTTCATGTCGGCACCGGGGCATTGACTTCGGACATCTCGGTTCAAACCGGCACCCTTCCGGCATGTGCAGCGGATTGGGCACCACCCCCTCAATGGGCACCAGGTCTTTCTCCCGCCCCTTGATCAGTGAAGGGATGGAATTCATGAGTCCCTGGGAATAGGGATGCCTGGGGTGATGAAATAATTCTTCAGCAGACGCCTGCTCCACGACCTTGCCCAGATACATGACGATCACATCGTCCGCCATGTTGGCGATCACGCCCAGGTCATGGGTGATGAACAATATGGCGGTTTGAAATTGCTCCCGGAGGCCGTTCATCAGATCCAAAACCTGTGCCTGGATGGTGACATCCAGTGCGGTGGTGGGCTCATCGGCGATGAGCAGGGCCGGGTTGCATGACAGGGCCATGGCAATCATGGCGCGCTGACGCATGCCGCCGGACAGCTGGTGGGGATAGTCCCTTATCCGCAGTTCCGGGGACGGAATTCCCACCGCGCTCAGCATTTCTATTGCCTTATCCCGGGCATCTTTTACACTCAACCGTTGATGGAGGATAATGGCCTCCATGATCTGATTGTTGATGGTGAACACAGGGTTCAACGAGGTCATGGGCTCCTGGAAGATCATGGCGATGTCATTTCCCCGGATGGCCCTCATTTTTGATCCCCGGGGATCAAGATCGGTCAAATCCATGGTGCGGCCGTTTTTAGTAAATAAAATTTCACCCGATTCTATTTTTCCGGCCGGCGGCTGAATCAGGCGCATGATCGAAAGCGATGTCACCGATTTACCGCAGCCGCTTTCCCCGACCACACCCAGCGTTTTTTGGGGATGGATACGAAAATCCACGCCGTCCACGGCGCGCACCACGCCGGCGCGAGTGTAAAAATAGGTCTTCAGATCGTTAACCTCTATGAGCGCCCTGTCCATCTATCCTCCCCAAAAGACGTGATTTTTCGACTTCCCCTACCAGAGCTCTTTCCCATGTGATCACAGGAACGTCTCAAACACCAGGGGCCGGCCATTGGTCACCATCAATCGCCCCTTTGCATATACCCGATCCAGGGCCCAGTCCGGCTTGAACAAAAGGAGATCCGCATCCCAGCCGGTTTTTATGGACCCTTTTCGATGATCGATTTTAATGCGTTCCGCCGGATTCCGGGTAAACAGACCCACAATGTCCGGGATGCCGAAATCCTGCACCACCAGATATTTAAACTCGGCCAGCAGGGTCGAGATATGAGCCGCTTTCATACCGATATAATTACCGCCAGCATCGAACCGGGGGAGACTGCCGTTGGCATCCGAACTGACCGTGACCTGGGCCGGATTTATACCTTGGGATTTTAACCGTCGAAGGGCATCATCCGTGGGAACTTTCCCTGCCCGGGGTTTTTTCCCCGATGCCGTTATATCGACATTCCCACCCATGCGGGCGAAGCGGATGGCATGTTCGAGCACGTCGGCGTCTTTGGTCACATGGGTCGGAAATACCTGGGTGACCGGTATATCGGTTTCTTCGGCAAGCCGGAACAGGTAGTCCATCCCCTTTGATCCATGTCCCATATGCAATTGAACCACACCGGCCTTGTTGCCGATCATTCCCCCGATGCGCGCCTCGGCCACCAGTTGCACGAACTCCTTGAAATCCGGTTGGGAGCTGCGATGATCGGATATGGCGATCTCCCCCACACCCACCACCTGTGAAATCAGCGCGATATCCTTTTTAACGGAACCGGTGATGGTCACCGGCGGCAGCTGATACGAGCCGGACATGATGTAGGCCGTGATGCCCTCGGCTTCAAGCCCCATGGCTTTGGCCAATAACGATTCCGGGTGACGGGTGATGTTGTCCGTTCCCAACACACCCAGCACGGTGGTCACACCGGCGCAGGTGATCAGGCTCAATTGAATTTCCGGCACACGGGTCTGGGGGCCGCCTTCGCCGCCGCCGCCGGTAAGATGGACATGCAGATCCACGAAACCCGGTGTTGCGATCCGGTCATAGGCCGGAACAGTCTCCGCATCCAGTGAATCAGGCAGGGAGATATCCTCGGCTACGGCAACGATTTTATCGGCCGCCATGAGAATGTCTTTTTTGCCCAACAGGTCGGGCCCGTAAACAGTTGCCCCTTTAATCAGTGTAAACATATGGCTTCGACCGGCTCCTTTCCGCAATCACCCCCGATGCCGCCCCGCTCAAAAACACTTTCGGACGTTTGCCGGGCAGGGGGTGGATATTGATTATGTTTTCAGACGCGGATCCAGTGCATCACGCAAACCATCCCCGAAAACATTGAATCCCATCACCACGAACATGATGGCCAATCCCGGATAAGTGGCCACCCAGGGTGCGATGCGCAGATAGGTGCGCCCGGAACTCAGCATGGCGCCCCATTCCGGTGCAGGCGGTTGCGGCCCGAGTCCCAGGAAACTCAGTCCCGCCCCGGTGAGAATTGCGGTGGCAATGCGCAGGGTGGAGAGCACCAGGATCGGCCCCACACAATTGGGCAGGATATGTTTCAATACGATGAGAAAATGGCTCTGGCCAATGGCCCTTGCCGATTCCACATACTCCATCTCCCGGACCGTGAGCACCGATCCCCGCACGACACGGGCAAAAATGGGAATCGAATAAGTACCGATGGCGATCATCAGGTTGAAGATTCCCGGCCCCAGGGCACTCACAATGGCCAGGGCCAGCAGCATGCCGGGGAAAGCCATGAGGATGTCCATGATCCGCATGATGACATTGTCTGTTTTCCCGCCCACATAACCGGCCACCAGACCCAGCAGCACCCCAAAGGCGTTGGAAATCAACACGGCAATGACACCGATGGACAGAGACATCCGGCTGCCGTAAATAATGCGGCTTAAAATATCCCGTCCTTGTTCGTCGGTACCCAGCCAGTGTTTTAGGCTGTGTCCCTGCAGGGCATCTTCCAGATTGGAATCAAGGGGATCGTAAGGGGCGATGAACGGCGCAAATACGGCGGAAACGATAAATACGAATACGATCACGCCGCCGAAAACGGCGCCCTTGTTTTTAAGCAATTGCGAAGCCGCTATCCGCAGAAGGCTTTCGCCTTTATTTTTGGAATTACGCATTGTCCTCTATTCCACGCGAACTCTTGGGTTTATGTACCCATAGAGTAGGTCCACAAGAAGATTCACCAGTACAAAATTCACGGCAACCAATAGAATCGCCGCCTGGACCACGGGATAATCCCGTGCGTATATCGATTGCACCATCAGCCGTCCCACACCGGGCCAGGCAAACACGGATTCGGTCAGTACCGAGCCGCTGAGCAGATACCCGAACTGCATCCCCATTACCGTAATGACGGGGATCAAGGCATTTCTGACCGCATGTTTATATACAACAACACGTTCCGACAGTCCTTTGGCCCTGGCCGTTTGCACATAATCCTGCCGAATGACCTCCAGCAGGCTTGACCGGGTCATGCGGGCGATGACGGCGGCGGACTGGGTCCCCAGGGAGATGGCCGGCAGCACGAGGTGCGAGATGCCGCCCCGGCCCACGGCCGGGAACCAACCTAGATAGACCGAAAAAAAGAGCATGAGCATCAGCCCCAGCCAGAAAATCGGCATGGAAATGCTGAACAGGGCCACCACCATGCTCCCGTAGTCAAAAATCGAATTCTGATGACTGGCCGCGATGATGCCCATGAGCAAGCCGATGATCGAGGCCACAACCACGCTGACCGTAGCCAGTTCAAGGGTCGCCGGATAACGTGCCCAGACCTCCGTAATAACCGGCCGCTGGGTGCGCAGGGACACGCCCATGTCCCCGTGCATGACGTTTTTGATATACACGCCGTATTGAACCAGCAGGGGCTTGTCCAGTCCGTATTGCTTTCGGATGGCATCGATATCCTCCTGGGAAGCCTCCACCCCCGCCATCAGTTCCGCGGGATCACCCGGGGATAAATGGAGAATGAAAAAGGAGATGAAGGTCACACCGAAGAAGACCGGTATGAGAGAAATGATGCGCCGGATAATGTGTCGTAACATTAAGCTGCGGTCCTTTTTGCCTGTTCACATGAGCGCGATGGTCGGTGTCCATCCGCAAACCGCCGTTTCCGGATGGGCACCGATGGGTAGCTGTAAAAAGATGTCTTTACCAGGTGTCATCCGGAAAGACATCTTTCATCCGCGCGGGGACATTGTAGCCGTATTATTTAAAATATGCGTCCTTGATCAGAACGATTTCAATGGGCCACACCGTCACATTTTCCAGATTTTTCGCGATCCCGACGGTCTGAATCATATCGTGGAGCATGATCCAGGGCGGATCTTCGAAAAGAACTCTCTGGGCATCGGCATAAACCTCCCGCCGTTTGGCAGGATCAGCGATTCTCATACCGGCTTCAATGTATTTGTCCAGTTCCGGGTTGGCATAGAAAAACCGGTTTGACCCCTTTGGTTTCCACTGACCGGAATGAAACAGCGGCCGAACCACCCAATCCGCATCGCCCGTGGATGGCGACCAGCCCATGAGGAACATCTCCTGTTTGGCTTCTTCGGGACCCTGGCTCAGGGATTTCAGGAAGGTTGCCCACTCCATTTTCTGGATCTTTACCTTGATGCCCACCTTTTGCAGTTGACCGGCAACCGCCTCGGCGATCTGGGCATCCATGGGATAACGGCCTTCAGGAGTCCAGATGGTGGTTTCAAATCCATCGGGAAAACCGGCTTCGGCCAGTAGCTCCTTGGCTTTTTTGGGGTTGTATTCATATTGACCGGCAGGGGAGTATCCCCACACCAGGCTTCCCAGCATGGATTGAGAGGGAATGGCCATGCCGTTGAGGATATTTTTGACGATGGCGTTTTTATTGACCGCATAATTCACGGCCTTACGGACCCGGGTATCACCAAACGGGCTTTTCTTGACGTTCATGCCGATGTAGATGGTCCTGGCGGTTTTGCCGTTGAACACCTTGATATTCTTTGCTTTTTTAAGGCGATCCACCTCGATCAGAGGCACGGGGAAGACCACATCCGCCTCACCGGTTTCCAGCATCATCACTCGGGCGCCGGCTTCGGGTACCGGTTTAAAGACCACCTTTTCCACCTTGGGCGCGCCTTTCCAATAGTCTTTGTTGCCGACCAGGACAATCCGGTCGCCGGGCACCCACTCTTTAAATACAAACGGTCCGGTACCCACCGGGTTCAGCGCGAGTTTGTCCCCCTGCTCTTCGAGGGCTTTGGGGCTGACCATACCGCCGGCACCATGTGCGAAATGAGCCAACAATGCACCGAAGGGCAGCTTCATGTGAAGTCGAACCGTATGCTCGCCCACCGCTTCAGCCGATGCAATGAACGGCTCGTAAAGCGAGGTCCGCTTGGTACGCTTCTCCGGATCGATGTTGCGGTTAATGTTCACCACAACGGCCTGGGCATTGAATGGTGTGCCATCATGGAATTTCACACCCTCGCGAAGGTAAAAATTCCAGGTCAACCCATCTTCGGAGGTGTCCCAGGAGGTGGCCAGCACCGGCTTGATATCGCCGGTTTCCGTAAATTCAACCAGGTTGTCGTGGACATGGCGGACCACCATCTCGGAGGGATTATCGGTCTGATTGGGCGGGTCCAATCGAACCGGTTCCGCGCCCAAAGCGAAAATGATGGTTTTTCCCCCTTCGGAAGCACCGCAGGGTGCCACCAATGCCGTCACCAGAATCAAAGCAAGCAAGCCGAGTAATAATCTTTTTTTCACGTGGGGTTCCTCCTTTGTAAATGTTTTCTTCCTTAAAAAAACCGGACCAGCCGTATTCATCCGGAACCATACAGCACGTATCATGCCGGAAGAATTTGCCGTAAACACGGATAGCTATTTATATAAATACAATCAGACGGTTATTCTTGTTTTAAGAGATCGATGGGCAAGACGGCATCAACAATAACCTTCGCGAAAACCGTGCTGATACAGCACGGGCGTGCGGATTCCGCACACGCTTGGGTGCCGTCCTTTTTGGATAGAAGCGGTCGATGATGGATACCAATGATGCGGAACCTGTGGAATCCTATGGCTGTTCATCGGCTTTGATCAACGCCGCGAATGCCGCCATAATTTTCCGGGCCCGGGGGGTTTCCCGCAGCGAATCCTCTATTTGCCCGACATCCCACCCCTTCCCGGTGAAACTTTCCCGCCTTATTTCCAGGTACGAACGCATAATGTCGGGTGTGAATTCCGGGTGAAATTGAAGGCCCCAGGCATTGGCGCCGATGCGGAAGGCATGGTGTGGTTCGTTTTCACCGGTTGCCAACAGGATGGCTGCCGGCGGCAGTTCCAGTACACTCTGGTCATGGGAGACATGGGCGGGGAATAGATCCGGCAACCGGCTGAGCAAGGGATCTGTTTTCCCGGCCGCTGTCAGCGAGATGTCCACGGACCCCATCCGTTCCCTTCCCCTGTTGTCGCCCACCCTGCCGCCCATGGCATGGGCCAGGATCTGATGGCCGAAACAGATGCCGAGAAGGGGAATTGCCGACGCGACGGCGGATTGAATCCACACCGCAGCGGTATCGATCCATCCGTGGCCGTCGGTTACCATCGCATGGGAACCGGTGATCACCGCACCGGAAACGGACACCGGTGCCGGCAAAGGAAGGCCACGGGTCACATCCACCACCACTGTATCGGCCGGGTCCACCGTCATGGCGCGGATCATCATGGTATCAAAATCACCGAAACGATCGGCGATTTCAGGATATGTACTGCCGGTTTTAAGGATGAGGATAGGTTTCATGACAGCGGAATTTACCTTTTCGCAATCAGGTATTCAATGATTTTTTCGGTCAAAATATTTTTATCCCGGCCGTTTACGAGCGATCTTCAATTACAATTGAATTGCCCGCACCCACTTTATAAATTGAGCTTTGACATTAACACATGTTCCTGATTGAATACGAACCCCTTGAAAGGGTTCGGCGGCCTGCTCAAAATCGGGGAGGAAAATGCCGCTGGACAGGCTTAATGTAATAATCCCCGAACCTATCGATTTCTATTCATCCGGTTCAGGAGGCGATTTATGGGCGGTGTATTTGGAACAGCATCCCGCGGCGAATGTGTCAAAGACGTTTTTTATGGGACGGATTACCACTCTCATTTGGGGACCAAACGGGGGGGGATGGCGTTTTGGAGCGGCTCGCGATTCATCCGCACGATTCACAGCATTGAAAGCGACTATTTCCGGTCCAAATTCGAACCGGACTTGCCCAAATTCAGCGGCAACCTCGGTATCGGCGTCATCAGCGACAATGATTCACAACCGCTCATTATCGGCAGCCACCTGGGCAATTTCGCCATTGTCACCGTCGCCAAAATCAATAATCTCGAGGAGCTTGCCCGCGACGCATATCAAAACCGGCGGCATTTCTCGGAATCCACCGGCGGCGCCACCAATCCCACGGAGCTAATCGCCATGCTCATCTGCGATGCCGGTACATTCGAGGACGGAATCCGCAATGCCCAGGAAAAAATCAAGGGTTCGTGCTCGATCCTGCTGATGACCGAAAAGGGAATATTTGCGGCCAGGGACAAGCTGGGCAGAACACCCCTGATCGTCGGCAAACGGGACGATGGGTTCGCCGTTGCGTCGGAATCCTGTTCGTTTCCCAACCTGGAGTATGCCTATGAACGGGATGTCGGCCCCGGTGAAATCCTTTTCATCACGCCGGACGGCTGTGAACAGCGACACGCACCCCACGACCGGATGCAGGTCTGTTCGTTCCTGTGGGTCTATTACGGATACCCGGCCTCCAATTATGAGGATATCAATGTGGAATCCGTCCGATACCAATGCGGCGCATGTCTGGCCAAAAATGACGATGCACAACCGGATTTTGTGGCAGGCATCCCGGATTCGGGCATCGGCCACGCCCTGGGGTATGCCCAGGAAAAACATGTCCCCTACCAGCGGCCGTATGTGAAATATACCCCGACCTGGCCGCGCAGCTTCATGCCCCAGAACCAGAAAATGCGCGATCTTGTGGCCAACATGAAACTGATCCCGGTGCGCAGCCTCATCCGGGATAAAAGCATCCTCTTCTGTGATGACAGCATCGTGCGCGGTACTCAGCTCAAGGACAACGTGCAATTGCTGTTCGAGGGCGGCGCACGCGAGATTCACATGCGCATTGCCTGTCCCACGTTGATCTATCCCTGCGAATTCCTCAACTTCTCCACCTCCCGCTCCACCCTGGACCTGGCCGGCAGACGCGCCATAACGGAAATTGAAGGAGTCGAAGAACCCGATACCGCCGTCATGGCCGAATACGCCACCGCCGGAACCGACCGAAACACCCGGATGGTGGAAAAAATCCGAAAGGACCTGTTCCTCACCTCCCTGAAATACCAGAAAATGGACGACCTGGTCTCCGCCATCGGCCTGCCCAAGGAACGGCTATGCACCCACTGCTGGGACGGGACGAGTTATTTTTAAAAAGAGTTATCTGTTCAGCCACTGCGCCAGTATGGGGTCAACCAGCTGCCAGGGATGGTTTTTGCCTTCTTTTTCGATCAGATCCAACCGGGCAAGTTTTTTCACC
>JABDIN010000069.1 GCA_013003715.1 Desulfobacteraceae bacterium
AATCATTTCCGGTGAGATATCCACACCGAAGATGTCGCGAACACCGGTTTCGAACAAGTATCGGGAGATCTGCCCGGGACCACAGCCCACTTCACAGACGGGCGCATCTGAATTCACCATCCGGGAAAACCGGATGAGCAATTCCCGGTCAAGGGGTTTTTTTCCAAGCTCATTCGCGTGCTCGCGGGCATAATCCGCCGAACGATAATCGTAATATTTTTGAAGATCGGTCCATTGTTTCATATATTGTTGATCCCTTTCAATTCTTTCGGAAGCGACCACTAATCTTTAGGGATCTTACTCCCCGGATATCTCCGCAGGTGTTGTCGACACGGAGACCTTGACTTCACGGTTCGGGTCGCCGGCCAGATAAAGGGTGCGGGATGGAAACGCAAATTCGATGCCTTCGGACGCAAAGCGGCGCATGATTTCCAGAAGGGTGCTTTGCAGCCAGGCCTGCATCATCCAGTAGTCCGGCGGATGATACCAGACGACGACCATGATGTTCAGGCTCCAATCGTTAAATCCGTTGAATTGAACCCGTGGTGGGAAATCCGGGTGTATGCCTTCATGGTTTTCCAGGATTTCGGAGATGATATGGACTGCTTTTTCGACCTTGTCCGGGGGGGTGTCGTAGGTGATGCCGATGTTGGTCAACCATCGGATATTGGCCCGCTTTCCGATATTCTCCACGCCGGAATTGACGATCTTCTCATTGGGGATCGAGACCAGATGCCCTGTGAGCAGACGGATGCGCGTACTGCGGAATCCCACTTTTTCCACGGTACCGTCATAAGTGTCGATGACCACCCGCTCACCCACCTGGAACGGTTTATCAAACAGGATAGTCAGGGTTCCGAAAAAATTGGCAATGGAATCTTTTGCCGCCAGGGCCACGGCCAGGCCACCGATACCGAGAGACGCAACCAGTGGTCCCAATTTGACACCGGTGAGATTCTGGAGAACCATCATGGCGCCGATGACGATAATAAACACCCGCAAGGTTTTGCCGACCAACGGCGCCAGCATGTTGTCCACATTGCTTTCGGTGCCGGAAGCCCATCGTACCAAGCGGGCGTCGAGCACGCTGACCAGTTCGTAAAGAAACCAGAATAGCGCAACCGTACCGCCAATATCAGCGACTTTCTGGGCGATGAAATGAATGAAGTTCTCCCCGGAGGCCATTTGAAAATGAACGTACAGCGGAGAAAGGGCCGCGTAGATGCCGTAAACCCATATGAACAGGCTCAATGGTTTTAACAAGGCATTGAGCAGGATCCGCAACCATGAGATGACACCTTCCGTCGTGGGGATGGACTCAATCTTCCGGGTGATGATACGATTGAATATCCGTTCGGCGATGACCACGATAAACAATAAAAACAGGCAGAAAAGGAGCTTGATCCAGGTGATGCCGAAAAAGGCTTCCCCGGACACCCACTTCCCCATCACCGAAGAGGCGCGATCGCTCAGGTTCTCTATCCCTTCACCGATTTTTTCACCGGCCTGATCGATTTTGTCGGTTTTCAGGGGGACCACAACCGGGGGGTCCGTCGTCTCCGATGTTGAGACGGCCGTATCCGATGAACCGGGTGCAGTGTTTGATTCCCCGTAGGCCGGCCCGACCCAGAACACCGTTGCCGTCAGCGCTATGATGATAAGTGGCCGGAATAATTTCCAGTATTTGATTGTCATATTTATCCTCCTGCTGTTTCCCGATAAAGAATGTGACGCGTTTGTGTATCGTTCATGAGGTTCAGGGCTTTAATCCCAGTGTATTGACGACTTCCCGGATGGGCCATACCTGTTTCCGACGATAAATGACCTGCCGGCGCAGGTTGTGAATGGTCTGGAGGGTGTCCGCACGCGGATTTTCAGTTATCTCTTCCTCCAATTCGTCTGAAATATATCGGGTCAGAACTATTCCGGGCGTCTCGACTTTTTGTTCTCCGATGTGTATCAAGGTGCCGGGCGCCCGGCCTGCTTTCAATGAATGCCGTTTGGTTAATGATATCATGGAGGCCTCCGCATCAATTGTTTTGAATGCCGATAATTCACCGGTCATGGTTTACCAATCCCATCGGGGTGCTTACCTTAACAACGACTTTTTAAAAACTCTTTTTTTCCCGCAACTTTAATGCAAAGGAATCATCCAATGATGGGAACAGGGTATAAGTGGGCAATACTTGCCGGAGCCTTGGTTTTTCTTCTCTTGTCTCCCCAGGGGCCGGCATGGGCTGAGGATAAATCCCCGCCGTCAACCGGTAATCCGGAAACCGTCCCGGTATCAACCGCATACTCACCGGAAGCCATCGATAGCCGGATCAAGGCGCTGCAGGAAATCATCGTGTCATTGACGAAAAGTCGAATTCCGGCGACGGCTGAACAATTGATGATCGAGCCCTCCGATCTTGAGTACCGTAAGCAATTGTACGGCAAGCTGCGCTCGGCTTATGGACACCTGTCCGCTCTGCTCGCCAGGCAGGCCGACATCATCCGGGATGAATCCTTGTATACCGAAAAGCTGGAAATCCATCAACAGCAAGGGATGCTGGAGAAACCGCCATACCCGTTAAGTTTTTACGATGGATTGCTGTCCGAACGCAACACCTTAGAACAATTTCAGGACAATTTTCCGGCGGTTCAGGAAGCGGCCAGGCAGTCGTTGGAGAATTCGCGTCTGCACGCCCAGGATATTCAGCGGCAACTTCGCCTCTCGTCCGATCAATTGAAGCTGTCCAGGGAACCGAAGGCATCAGCCACCGCGAACTGGACCATTGAGTTGCAAAAGATCGAGGAAGAGCACGCGGTGGTGGTTGAACAACAGGATAAGGTCATCCTGTCCAACCTGGATGCGGAAAATCGGTTGAATAAACAAAAAATAGCCCTGGTCGAGCGTCAGATCGAATGGGTCCGATCCCATCTTCAGTTCAGTGAGTCCGATCTTTCCCGGCAGACGGCCATCATTGAAAAGAAACGGCAGGCCCTGGACAAGCAGCTTGAGACACTGGCCGAAGAGAAAAAAAAGATCGATGCTCAATGGCTGGAATCCCGCACAGACTATGCAACCGCCGTTTTTGAGACAGACAACCTGAAGGCCAAGATCAATCTGGAGAAACAGGAAACATGGAAAACCGTCTACCAGACGTTGATTGAGCAAACCGGCATGATGATCGGTTTGTTGGAGCAGCAGCATGAGCTGTGGGTGCGACGGCATTCCCTCGTGAAAAACGGTGTCGATTCCAAACTACTGAGCCGTTGGCGGGAAGCAACAGACACCGGTATCCGAAACATCGGTCAGACCATCGTGCTTGAACAGGGACGGCAGGCGGCATTGTTCCAGCAGATGGATGCCCTGGAGAAACTGGCCGATGACAATCCGTCGGCTGAACTGTCCTCGGCATTGAAAAGCCGGGTGCAGGCGCTCCAGAAACTCTCCCGGCATCGTTTGGAATATCTGTCGACGCTGTTGTCCACCGAACAATTGAACCGCCGTTTTTACGACGAACTCAGCCGGCAGGCCGGCCAGCGATCCTGGACGGAGCGTCTGGACAGCATCGGCAATCTGGTGGTCACCGCCTGGCAGTATGAATTATGGGCTATTGACTCGCGTCCGGTGACTGTTAAAAAACTGATAACGGCTCTGTTGATAACGGTGATCGGCCTGATCATCACCCGGATTGCACTGCGTCATTTCAGCCGGCGGGTATTGGCCCGGGCGCAGCTGAAAACCACCACCGCCTCAAACATTGAAAAACTGCTGTTGTATTCCTCTTACATACTTTTGGGACTACTGGCGTTGCGCATTGTGAACATCCCGTTGGCGGCGTTCGCTTTTCTCGGCGGCGCGGTGGCCATCGGTTTCGGTTTCGGTGCCCAGAACCTGATCAATAATTTTATCAGCGGTTTCATGATCATGGGAGAGAAACCGATCGGGTTGGGGGATCTCATCGAGATTGATGGTGTTTTGGGAAAGGTGGAGGAAATCGGCGCCAGATGCACGCGAATACGAACCGGAGAAAATATCGATATTCTCGTACCCAATTCCGGCTTTCTTGAAAAGAACATCACCAACTGGACCCTGTCGGACAATAACATCAGGGCCCTCGTGACGGTGGGGCTGGCCTATGGTTCCCCGGTGCGGCGGGTCCGCTCCTTGCTGCTGGAAGCCGTAACAGAAATTCCGGGTATTCTGAAGTCACCGGAACCATTTGTCATCTTCAAGGATTTTGGCGACAATGCCTTGATTTTCGACCTCTTTTTCTGGGTCAGCATCAACCGTGTCATTGAACGGAAAATGATTGAAAGCGATGTCCGGTTTCGTATTGATGACTTGTTCAAGGAGGCCGGTCTGGTCATCGCCTTCCCCCAGCGGGATGTTCACCTCGACACACAGCGACCATTGGATGTCCGCCTTTTGCCGAACGGGAAGGAGGTGCCCGCAGATCAGGTGAATCCAACACCAGCAGAGGGTGGGCCATAGCCAGAGTTCACGAGAAAACGAAGTCCTTGGAAAATCGCCGGGGCTGTCTGCCGTCGGGATGCGGCGGTTCCCGGCAGCAGTTGTTGATCGATATGGTAACCAGTATTCAGAGAGGTATCGATATGGTACGACTTGGTTTATGTTGCCTCTTCCGGGAGGCGCCCATCAAATTCCGGCGCACAACAGCCGCATTCCTGAGCCGCATGACACGGCGGGATCAGTTGGACAGACTTGCCGATATCGCCATGCACAATGCGCGTTCCCTGAAGGCGGCGTTGGTGTTCTGCCGCGACCGGGGCATTGGTGCCTTCCGGATCAACAGTCAGATTCTTCCGTTGAAAACCCATCCGGAGGTGGGGTATGCTGTCACTGACCTGCCGGATGCGGAAGCCATCATCCGTTCATTCGTGCAGTGTGGCGCGTTTGCCCGGGAAAATCACCTGCGGACCAGTTTCCATCCCGATCAGTTTATTGTCCTGGCATCGCCGGATCAAGGGGTTTACCGGAGATCCCTTGCGGACCTGGAATATCATGCCGAAGTGGCCGGGTGGGTAGGGGCCGATGTAATCAATGTCCATGGCGGTGGCGCCTATAACGATAAGCCCGCTACCCTTGCCCGATTGTCCCGTCGGATTGAAAAGCTGCCCGCCGTCATTCGAACACGGTTGACACTTGAAAATGACGACCGGGTATATACCCCCGGCGACCTGTTGCCGGTCTGTGAACGTACTGGTGTTCCCCTTGCTTACGATGTTCACCACCACCGGTGTTTACCGGATGGATTGAGTGAAGCGGTGGTCACTGAAAAAGCCATTGCTACATGGGGCAGAGAACCCTTGTTTCATGTGTCCAGCCCGCTCGGCGGACGAGGGGCACCGAATTGCCGGCCTCATCACGATTATATCGACCCCGGTGATTTTCCGTCCGGCTGGCGTACGCTGGATATCACCGTGGATGTGGAGGCAAAGGCCAAGGAGTTGGCGGTGTTGAAATTATCAGACGATCTCCAATTGAATACCAAATATCCTTAGGTCTGCGGCACGGGGCCGGGCTCATTCCCCTAATGATCGTATCATTAGGGGAAAAGCGTTCCTATACGGAGGAAAGAGGACACCATGATGCTTCTCGATCGATTTATGGAAAAGGGCAGGTCATTCCTGGGATGCAAATATCCGATCATGTGCGGCGCCATGACCTGGGTCAGTGACCCGAACCTGGTGAGT
>JABDIN010000071.1 GCA_013003715.1 Desulfobacteraceae bacterium
TCACCTTTGACGAATCATTTTTCAATTGTTTGGCACAGGAGATACCGAGGCCGGCGGAAATGGAAGTACTGCTGTGACCGGTGGTAAAAGCATCGAACGGACTTTCACTTATCCGTGTGAATCCGGAGATACCACCATGTTGGCGCAGTGTGTGAAAGCGCTGCCGTCTCCCGGTTAGCAGTTTATGCGCGTAGGCCTGGTGGCCGACATCCCATAAAACGTTGTCCTTCGGCGTATCGAACACATAATGTAGGGCGATTGCCAGTTCCACCACGCCTAAGCTTGAGGCGAGATGCCCGCCGGTCTGGGAGACGACTTCAACAATTATCTCTCGAATTTCCGTTGCCAGCGCCGGTAATTGGTTTCTGGAAAGTTGCTTCAGGTCGGACGGTGATTCTATGGATTCTATAAGGTTCAATTAGAGAGACTCCTTATCGATTTCGTTGCGCAATATAACTGGCGATTTCTATCAGGGGTAATGCCTTTTTGTTGAAGGTTTCCAGCGAATGAAGCGCCTCGCCTATCAATTCCCGGACCAATGAGAGCGAAACGTCGACACCGAGCAGGGAAGGGTAGGTATTTTTGAGTTTTTCCGCGTCCGATCCCACTGCTTTGCCCAATAGCTTCGGGTCACCGTTCACATTCAATATATCATCCGTAATTTGAAAAGCCAGACCGATTTTTCGGCCATACCGACGCAGATGCCGTGTTTGTTCAGGAGAAGCACCGCCAACAATAGCGCCGATGTGAAGTGAAGCTTCGATAAGTGCGCCGGTCTTCAGGGCGTGAAGCTTTTTCATCTCATCCACGGACAGCAGTTTTCCTTCCGAAAGAATATCCCGCATCTGGCCTTCGACCATACCGGTGCAACCCGCGCGTTCGGCGAGAATTTTTGTAATTCCAAGCCATTTGATTGCCGAGGGACCATTGGTCATCCCGGCATTCGCCAGGACCTCAAAGGCAAGGGTCAGCAATGCATCACCCGCCAGAATGGCAGTGGCCTCATTAAAGCGGACATGACATGTTTGCACACCGCGTCGAAGTTCATCGTCGTCCATAGCCGGCAAATCATCATGAATCAGGGAATAGGTATGTACCAGCTCGAGTGCAAATGCCGCAGGTAGCGCAATTTCTTCATCACCGCCAACAGTATCCACCGCCGCCAGACACAAAATAGGGCGAATCCGCTTTCCACCGGCAAGGAAGGAATAGGACATGGCCTGTATCAGCTGTGAAGCCCCATCGCGTTCGGACAGGAACTCGTTAAAAACGGCACTGATTTTGTTTCCTTGTGCTTGCAGATAGCTCTGTAAATTGAAAGACACGGCGCATTCCTCAGGAATCAAAATCTACATCGTCCAATGGTTCTTCGGTTATAAGGCCATTTTCTTTTTCCATCAGCACTGCGATTTTCTTTTCAGTTTCATCTAGTTTGTCCGAACAAAATTTAGACAATTTAATTCCTTCTTCGAACTTTTTCATGGCGGTATCGAGCGGCTGATTTCCGTCTTCCAGTTCCCGGACTATTTTTTCCAATTGTTTAACAGCGCTTTCAAACGTCATTTTTGCCATTGATCCGGTTCTCCCTTAATTGTAGTAGATGGTGAATTCACGATTATATAATGGCGGAATTAAAAATCATTTTCCTAATGTTTTGCTTGTAATTTTTCCATCTAACAACCCGTCATGTATTATTATTTGAACTTTCTCACCGGGGTCTATATCCTTAATACTACCTACAATTGAATCGTTCGACATCTTTTTAGTGATACTATAACCCCGGGTCAAAATCGCCTCGGGACTGAGGGTTTCCAGCCGGGCATTGAGAACCCGAAGCACCGAGCGCTTTTCAGTTAAAGTTTTTTCAACTAAATTTCCGAGATTTCTTCTGAGATTCAAACTTTTTTCATATAAATTGGTGCATTGATGATCCGGATTGGACATCATCAGGCGAATTTGAAAGGCATTGGAAAATTGAACGGCCAGCCGCAGTTGATTGTTCATTGCGGCCGCAAGATGTAAATGCAAATCATCTATCCGTATACGCAAATCATGGGATTTTCTTGCGGGATGCACCAGTCTTTTTGAAAGCTGCCCCACCCGTAACCCCTGCAATCTCATTATATTATCAAGATGTGTTGCAAGACTTAGCACGAGACCTTTAATCACATGCAACAATTCGTTTTTATTTGGAAATATTAGTTCAGCGGCAACCGATGGAGTAGGGGCTCGTAAATCAGCCACAAAATCAGCTATGGTGTAGTCCGTTTCGTGACCAATGGCTGAAACCACAGGCTTTCCCGAAGCAAAGATTGCCCGGGCAAGAGATTCCGAGTTGAACTCCGCAAGATCCTCCGTACTGCCGCCACCCCTGGCAATGATGATAACATCGATCCCGGGTTCATGGTTCGCCAATTCCAAAGCGTGAATAATGCCGTCGGCAGCCCCCGAACCTTGAACCTTTACCGGAATCAGATAAATGGCAGCGTTGGGGAACCGGCGACAGCTCACGTGGAGGATATCCTGAATGACAGCGCCGGTGGCAGATGTGATAACCGCGACATTACCGGGAACAACGGGCAAGGTTTTCTTGTGGACACTATCGAACAGACCTTCAGCGGATAATTTTTGTTTGAGCTTCTCATATTCAATTAAAAGCGCCCCAATGCCGCGCGGCTCGAGGTATTCAAGAATAAGCTGATACGTGCCACGGGGCTCATAGACACTGATACGTCCGAAACCGCAAACGCTCAAGCCATTTTCAAGTCCGAAGCTTATATTCCGGTGTTGCCCGCGAAACATTACAGCTGAAATTTGTGATTTCTCATCTTTCAGGGTGAGGTAGACATGACCTGACGCGGCAGTTTTTAAGTTAGATATTTCTCCTGATATCCAAATGAAAGAGTATGTTTTTTCAAGTAAAAGTTTAACTTTTGACGTGATCTCGGATACCGTATATATCCGCTGAGGACAGCTCTTTTTGTGGGTCTGTGGGGCAATCTGGTTTAACATGCAGGCTATTAATTACCGTGATATATATCATAGAATTCGGTGATAAGGCCTTGTAATACCTTTTATGTCCGATAAGATATATTATGTAAACTTTTAGTTATTTCTCTGAAACCGGCTGTTCAATGGCCTCGTGTTGCGGCGACTCCTGCCGGCGTTTCTTTTTTTCTTTTGCCACATACCGATCGATGATTTCCCGAACGGCCGGTATCACAAAAACGTTTTCATAGGGCAATTGTCCGATACATTCGGCAAGCACCTCGACTTTGCGATGAATGCGCAGGTGTTTATCGATATAACAGTGCTGTTCGTTCCTTACCAGGCAATAGCCGCTCTTTGCTTTTATACCGGTGGACCGGAAATTTTGCTCGGATACGGTAACTTCCAAGCGTTCGGCAACCTTCTTTAGCTCCCGGTAAATTTCTTCTGCTTTCATAGGCGTCGACAAATGGTTTTAGGCATCACACAGGTCAAATGATTGCCTCGGATAATATCAGCTTTCACCTTGAAAATAAAGGTATCTGTGTTATATTACCGGCATTATCGAAAATTAATCGATTCCACATGAAACCTACTTCAGGAGGCACTATATGCAGCAGTCAATTCCCTTAAAACAATCGCAAACACAAGTCATGGTCGGCGCGTTTGTTCGGAGTGTATATAACTGGATGGCCATCGGTCTGGCGCTGACCGGGCTTGTGGCTTACTACGTGGCGCAAAGCGAACCCATGCTTCGGTTTATATGGCAGTTCAAGTGGGGATTTTTTATCGGTGAAATCGCCCTGGTGTTTATCCTGTCCGCCCGGATTCATAAAATGAAGGCATCAACGGCCACCGGTATGTTTATCACCTACGCGGTGTTGAACGGCGCCACCATGGCCTTTATTTTCATTGTCTATTCCAGGGCCTCCATCGCCTCAACCTTTTTCATCTGTGCCGGTGCATTCGCCGCTTTAAGTGCTTTCGGCTGGGTTACCAAACGGGATCTGTCCGGCCTGGGCAGCTTCATGTTCATGGGGCTTATCGGCATTTTGATCGCATCCGTTGTGAACATGTTTTTGAGATCTCCGGGGATGCAGATGATCATCAGTTATGTCGGTGTCCTGGTTTTTGCCGGCCTCACCGCATATGATACACAGACGATCAAGCATATGGCCCTGAGTCAACCGGCCGGTGTCAGTGCCGGAGCGATTCGAAAAGGCGCAATTATCGGGGCGTTGAAACTCTATCTTGATTTCATCCTCATGTTTCAATACCTGTTGTATATTTTCGGCGGCAGCCGTGACTGATCGCTTGAAATTAAAGTCGCAAACGTAAAAAACCCCTGGATCGACCCACCGAATCCAGGGGTTTTTACGTTCAAACAGAAATGACGACGGATAATTCGGAATTTAAACGGTCATGCCAGCATCTGCCGAATCGCTTCCGCTATCTGCCCGGCGTATTTATCCGTATCGTTGCGGGATGGACCTTCCACCATCACACGGCAAATGTCCTGGGTGCCGGAATACCGCACGAGCACCCGTCCCATGCCACCGAGTTGCTTCTCGACACTGTCGATTTTATTCTTGATCCGGGGAATATTTTCAATATCCGGCTTTTGACTGACCTCCACATTAATCAACGCCTGGGGGAACACCTGCATCACCTCAGCCAGCTCGGATAAGGTCCTCCCGGACTGCAACATCACCTCAACCAACTTCAAACCGGCGATGATACCGTCGCCGGTGGAATGATGGTTGAGAAAGATAATATGTCCGGAATCCTCTCCCCCAAGAACAGCACCGGTTTCCCGCATCTCCGCCAAAACATAGCGATCACCGACACCGGTTATCCGATGTTGTATTCCCACTTGTTTTAATGCTTTACGAAAGCCAATATTGCTCATGACCGTGCTGACCACCAGGTTGTTATCCAGGGTACCCGTATTTTTCATATGGTTTGCACACACAGCCAATATTTGGTCGCCGGACAGCACCCGACCGTTTTCGTCAACGGATATGAGCCGGTCGCCGTCACCATCGAAGGCCAATCCGACATCCGCTCGATGTTCAACAACAGCTTTTGCGAGAGGCTCCGGATGCTGAGAGCCACAACCTGCATTGATATTTTGGCCGTCCGGATCCACAAACAGGCTGATGACCTCCGCGCCCAGGTCCCGAAACAACCGCGGTGCAACCTTGAAAGTGGCCCCATTAGCACAATCCAGAACTATTTTCAGATTTGAAAGATCAAATGATGCCGGGGGTATTTGGGTTAAAAAATCGATATAGTGGTCTATCGCATGATGTAAATAGCCGGCCCGGCCGATTCTGTCCGTCCCCGCGTGCCCAGTTGGGTTCGGCATTGAAACAATCATGGATTCAATGGCCGCTTCAACTTCATCCGGAAGCTTGGAGCCATTGCCGCTGAATAATTTTATGCCATTATCAGTATACGGATTATGGGAAGCGGAAATAACGATACCGGCACTGGCGTTCATGTGTCGGCACAAAAATGCCACGCCCGGTGTCGGTATCACCCCGGCGCGAAGGATCTCTCCACCATTGGCGCATATACCCGCAACCAAAGCGCCTTCGATCATATCACCGGAAAGCCGGGTATCCCGCCCGATCACGATTTTCGGCGGGGCATCAATCTTTCTAAAATACGAGGCTACGGCCTTGCCGGCTATCAGCGCCATTTCCACCGTCATTGGATAGGTGTTCGCCTTGCCGCGTATACCGTCCGTGCCGAATAGTTTTCCCACCTTCATCTCCGTTAAACCGACGACCAAATTTGAAATGAGTGTTTCACCACCCCGTCCACGATGCTCTTCAGCCAATGTGAGCCGATTATTTTATCACCGGATGGAAGCTGTTGTATCGTTGACAAATAATCCTTGCCGGATGCGGCGATCCGGCCATTCAATTTTTCCAGGAAAAGATCTTTGTTTTTGTGATGACCTTGACTTGTTTTCCCGGTAATCAGGGATGTTTTCACCTCATCCCAATGTGCTACCACCTCTTTTTTCTGGTTGATCAGCTTATTCGAAGCCTTTTCCTTCAACAGATCCTCGTATATCCGTATCGATTCGGGCATTTTCGCACAGAATTCACCCAACCGGCTTATCCGCTCATCGATGTTCATATCCAATACACGCACAAGCCCATGGTGTAACGCTTTCGGGAAATCATCGGACACAAACAGCCCCCGTACATGTATGTACCATTGTCTCAAGGCCAGCAAGTTAGCGATATAGTATATATTATTTTTGATCGTACGATTGATGCTGCGGTACAAACCCGGGGTGAAAGGCATCTTTCCCCCCTTCCCTGCCCCCTCAAAGACAAGAAGATCCGGTTTCAACTGATCCTTGCGCCAGATTGAACCCGCAGCAACTACGGTTCCGTATTCCATGCGACATGGTCCCACCAAACCGCCCTGCCCGCCCAGAAATATGGGGCGATGATCCAGCATCACCCCCCGGGGAACATCCCCGATCAATGACGCAGTGGCCTTGTCCTGATTGGGCGTGTAGTTGAAATGGATGTAGGAGCTGCCGACTTCGCTGTGGTCTTTACGACTCGTGCCGCCGGCCATGAAGCAATCGCAAAAATTCACCAGACTCCCGAGGGTGACATAGGGGAACAGAATCGTCTGTTTCAGTCCGACCGTATGCGCCACGCTCGCCTCTTCCTCAAAGATGGTCCCTTCCCTCACCTGGGCCCCGGATCCTGAGCTTGCCCCTTTTAAAAAAACCGAGTCCTTATAGAATCCGCCCTTGAGTTGGACACCCGGACCAATATAACAATTTTCAATGGTTACCGGGGCTTCGTAGCCTAACACGGCACCGGAATGGATGGATGTTCTGCTGCCATAGATCCTGGATCCACCGTAGATGGTGATATCACTGCCTTGAATTGAATCCAGGTCTACATCATCACCAATCTCGATGGCCTCCGGTTTAGTCAACCTTACCCCATTCCCGCTGATTTTGTTCAGTCTCTGTGAATCCATAGTTTTTTAATAAA
>JABDIN010000083.1 GCA_013003715.1 Desulfobacteraceae bacterium
GCTGGTGTCCAGACGGACAAAGGGTTCAAACACAGCGGAACGATCCTTGACCGGTATGCCGGGACCGTCATCATCCACGTGGATCACACACTCCGCCCCCTCCTGGCACAGGGAGACCGCCACACGGCCTTTGGCATGGTGAAGGGCGTTCTGGATCAGATTGTTCACGGCACGGCCGAAGTGACGCGGGTCGAGGGATGCGTTGATGTTATCGGCATCGGGAAGAATGCTGATTTTGCATGCGGTCAAACCGGGGCCGGGTCTCCATGTGTGGACGAGTTCCTCAATCCAGGGGTGCAAGCACACGCTCTTTATGGCCAGATCAGGTTTTTCTCTTTCGAAACCGGCATACACCACCACTTCGGCGGCCAGAGCATCCAATTGGTCAATATCACTCAATATACCGTCAACATGTTTTTTCCCTTCCTCCCGGGTCCGGGCGATGGACAGCATTTCCAGGCCGAAACGCAACCGCGAAATCGGTGTTCTCAGATCATGTGAGACCGCATTGGTCAGTTCTTTCTGGGAAATGAGCAATTGCTGTATTTTATCTGCCATTTTATTGAATGTGGCGGCCAGGGGGGAGAAATACGACCGTTTGGACACCTTTGCGCGCTGATTGAAATCACCATTGCCGAAGGCGATGGCCGCCCGGCGCACCTTGCTCAGGTTCCAACCGAAAAGCCCGACCCATAGAAGGGAGAATATGGCAACGAAAAACGTGAAACCGGCCCACACCGCGATATTTTTTAACAAATGCGCTTGCTGATCCGAAAAGAAAGGGCCGAAACATAAGACCTGGTCGCTTCCGGGAAGGTGGCTGTAGAACAGGTCCGTATTTTTGCCGACCAGGATTTTTCCCGATAAAAGTGTATTTATTTCAGAGCTTGAAAACCCGGTTTGGTGCAAGGGCACCAGATTCAGGTCAAGACCGAATTCCGGCTCGAGGGATTTAAGATAAATCAAACGCTCATTGTCGGGGAGCGCCTTGAGTTTTACCGTCAGCATATTGAACGGACCTTTAAGCAGGTCCCGGTAGTGAACCACTACGGCATCTTCAAGCGCTGTCTCAAAGTACCGCCGGCCGAAATAATCCGAACAGATTAAAGTGGCCATGATGGTGATGAACATGTAGAGGAAAAAATTTTTCATAAAACAGGTCAGGGTAACCGCATGATTCTATACTGGTGTTTGGGTACCATTTGCCTTAACAGCTACCATGCATCTTTGACCAGAAGATAACCACGGCCCCAGATGGTTTTTATCCGGGTGGGATTCGCTGAATTATCACCCAGCTTTTTTCGCAGCCGGGAGACACATACATCCGCCGAACGATCCAATCCATCATAGCTGATACCCCGGATGGACTCGAGTATGGTGTCACGGTCCAGGACCTCCCCGCCGTTGTCGGCCAACAGACACAGCAGTTCATATTCGGTGGTGGTCAAATCCACCACCTGTTCATCCAGCACCACCTGGTGTGCGGACTTGTTGATGGCAAGGGCGCCAAACGACAGGGTGTCCGAAGAAGGATTAGTTCCCTTGCCCTGCATCTCCGATCCGTTTACCTGGAAACGCCTTAGAATAGCACGAATTCGAGCAAGTAATACCCTCGGTTCGATGGGTTTCTTTACATAATCATCCGCACCGAGTTCCAATCCCACGACTTGATCCATATCGTCTTCCCTGGCGGTAAGAATGAGGATCGGTCCCTTGTAGGTCGACCTTACGGTTCGACAGACGGAAAGACCGTCCATACCCGGCAGCATCAGATCCAGGATCACCAGATCCGGTTGTTCGCCCAAAATACGTTCCGGTGCCCGGTCTCCCTGGGATTCGATTCCGACTTCATATTCATTTCCTTCAAGATATTCCTTGATCAGACCCGAGAGCCGGTGATCATCTTCAACCACAAGAATCCGTTGCTTGCCATCCATTGTCTTTCTCCGGAATCGCACCTCCCGGCCAACGGCCTGTGGCGGCCGATCTGCCCGTGTGAGGTGTTTTAAGTTTCAATATCAAGGGGTTAAATGCATTTCCAAGGATGACTGGAATTGTATCCTGACGACTATAGTGAAATTGCCGGCGTTGTTCCATAAAAAAAGTGTGTTGATCTGTAACTAAATGTAATCGCAGGGCTATCAGGTCGGCTTCAGTTCCGGCCGGCATCCGGATCAACCGGTCATCACAGGACTCAAACCGCTGTACTCCGGAGTTATAAACCACAGGTCCGGCAAAGGCGGCATGTTCCTCAGGTGGTCGAAATTGCTCAGAATGATCATACGCACTATCGAGACTTGGTGCTTCCGGGGAATTTTCCGGATTTGAGAATTGCAGCAAACCCGGTGCCATACATATTCCTGGACAATTATTCTCAATTCTCGAAAACGGGAAACCGGCCGATGCGACTTGACACCCAAATATTACTCAAATATAAGTCTTATCAGAGATAAAAATTAATCATATATATAAACACATGGAGAATTCTCTGGCACTTAAATTCTATCATCCGGATCGGTTTCCCATTGTTCATTTCATGACAGGTGGTGAGCTATGTCACGGCTTCCTCACCAGCTTCCGGCGAAATGGTGTTCAAATCAGGGTGGATTCGTCCGTTGGAATTGAACCGGGTGCCATACTTACCGCGGTTCAGATTGAAAAATACGGGCGTAGTTTTTCCGGACCGGATTTGATAGCCGCGGACATCATCCACCATCCCCGGTACTGGGAAGCAACCGCGGATACACAAAGCGATTCAGACAGCGAACACCTTGCCCGGTCATTGACTGATCTGGAATCACCACCGGCATCGCCCGCAGCGGGTATCGATCCCACCACCATTCCGCGTGTTCACCGCCAGCTGCACTATCAGCAGGAGGCCGTATCCGCCAGGCTGGATTGGGCCGGGCAGGTATCCGGAGCTGATTTAAAATACCTGGCGAAAAACATTTTTAAACCTGAAGCGCTGGCCGGCAACATCGAGAATTATATCGGGGCGGTCCAGATACCCGTGGGACTTGTGGGGCCGATTTTAATAAACGGCCTCTATTGTCGCGGATATGTGCCCGTACCGGTGGCCACCACCGAAGGGGCCCTGATCAGTTCAATGACGCGGGGATCCCTGACGTGCAACCAGTCCGGGGGCATTACGGTGCATGTTCAACGCCAGACAATGGTGCGGGCACCGGTTTTTTTTGTCGACGATATGGATGCGGGCATTGCGCTCGAGCAATGGGTCAATGCCCATGAACCGGAAATTCGTGCAAAAGCCGAAAGTGTCTCGGCGGTTGCCCGTCTGACCCGGATCGTCCCCTTTGTATTCGAAAATACGGTGCACATCAGGTTTTACTATACCACGGGAGATGCCGCGGGACAGAATATGACGACGGCATGCACCTGGATGGCCTGCCGGTGGATAAAGCGAAAGGTGAAACAGAATCGGGCCATCGGTCCCCTTGAATTTATCGTCGAAGGTAATATGTCCGGAGACAAAAAGGTGACCGCTCAGAGTATTGTCGATGGCCGCGGCATTGCCGTCACCGCCACCTGCCGCATTCCCGGCCATGTCATGAAAAAACGCCTTCGGGTCACTCCCGAACGGTT
>JABDIN010000107.1 GCA_013003715.1 Desulfobacteraceae bacterium
AACACAGGTATCCACGGCGATCCCGCAGGCATCCGTAATCGGATACCCGTAAACACCGCAGCTGACGGCCGGAAATGCAATGCTCCGCACCTGGTGCTCGACGGCCAGGGTCAGGGCGTTTTTATAACACCGCGCAAGCGCTATGGCATCTTCCGGTACGCCCGTGTAAACAGGCCCCACCGTGTGAATGACGTACGTTGCGGGCAGGTTGTAGCCTTTGGTGATGCGGGCTTCGCCGGTGGGGCATCCGCCGATACCCCGGCATTCCGCCAGGAGCTCGGGGCCCGCCGCCCGGTGAATCGCGCCATCCACACCGCCGCCGCCCAGAAGGGATTTGTTGGCGGCGTTGACGATGGCATCCACCTTCAGTTTCGTTATATCCCCGTGACGGACCTCTAATTTTTGTACAGCCGAATTTTTCATGGTATCGCCCTTGTAAAAAGGAGCCTACAGGTCATAAAGCGTCTCATCGCGCAACGGCGCCGGCCTTCCGGCCCTCAGTGGTTTCGCTTTTTTGCCGGGCAGGATGAATGGATCTTCCTCCTCCAGCAGATCCCCCATCTCCTTCTCGATCCGGTCGGGATCTTCACCGCTTTCCATTCTGCGGAGCGCTTCCTGCATGCCGTCACCGAGTTGCATACCGGTCATATCGGTGAGTTTGCGCATCAGGTCGGCGGCCTGCCGCGGGTCGTCCTCATTGATGCTGTCCGCTTCCCCGGCCAGCATGTTCATGGCCTGCTCCATTTTTGATTCGTCAAACGGCAGATCATCCATATCACCGTCTTCGGAAGCCCGGCCGCTAATGGCGAATGCGGACATCTGCCGGGACAATTTCACGGTCTTGCAGGCTGGGCAGCCGGGTGTTTTCGAGGTGTTGATGGTTTTTGAAAAAAAGTTGAAAATGGTATTGCATCGTTCGCAGTAGAACTCGTAAATCGGCATCTTGTGGTCCTCTTCTTTTTAATCAGTCTTTGATTTGACCTGTAACTATCGGCAGGAAAATCAAAGGAGTAGCTGCAAGTCAACTATGGACGCTAACTATTGGGAAATAATAAATTTACCCTGATTTTTTGTCAACTTTTATCCCGTTTATTGACTTGCCGGAGCCCATCTGTTATGCCAGCGTGCAACTTGAACACTGGGATATTATCCAGACACATCAACCATTGAAAGGAAGAATGCATATGGAACGTACATTGTCAATTATCAAACCGGACGGCGTCGGACGCGGTCTGATCGGAGAAGTGGTCAAACGCCTGGAAGCCAATGACCTGACCGTCAAGGCGATGAAGATGATCCGGATGTCCACGACCCAGGCCCAGGGATTTTATGCCGTCCACAAGGATCGCCCTTTTTTTGGGAGCCTGACCGAATTCATGACCTCCGGCCCCTGCGTGGTGATGGTATTGGAAGGGGAGAACGCCATCGAACGTTACCGTACCCTGATGGGCGCCACCAACTTCAAGGAAGCCGCCGAAGGCACCATCCGCAAGGATTTTGCCACGGATATCGAAAAGAACGTGGTCCACGGTTCCGACGCGCCGGAAACCGCCCGTTTTGAAATCGGTTATTTTTTCAACAGCCTGGAAATTGTCGCCTGATGTCCTTAGTTGTGAACCGCAACAATGTCTCGATTGTGTTGCACAGGCCCCGGTATCCGGAAAATATCGGGGCTGCGGCAAGGGCCATATGCAACATGGGGTTCGAGCAGCTCATCGTGGTTGAACCGGAAAATTTGGATATGACCCGAGTCTGCACCCTGGCCACCCACGCCGCGGCGGCGGTGGTCAACCGCTTGGAAACCTATGACCATTTGAAAGATGCCCTGGCGGCTTTCCAGTATGTGGTGGGAACCACGGCCCGTCTCGGCGGTGAACGCCAAATCGTCAGTTCCCCAGCCGGCATTGCCGGCAAGATCGCTCCCATCAGCCAGGAGAACCGTGTCGCCATTGTATTCGGACCCGAAGACAGAGGCCTGACCAACGACGATCTTCGCCTCTGCCATGCCCTGGTCAATATCCCCACCGCGGATTTCAGCTCTTTGAACCTGGCCCAGGCCGTCATGGTGATCTGTTACACCTTGTTTTCCGCCCAACTGCCGCCACCCAAGGAACCTGTCCCCCGATTGGCCTCACGCGAAGAACTGGATGGCATGTACGACCAGCTCAAGGATATTCTGATCCGGATCAATTACATTTTACCGGGTAATCCCGACTACTGGATGAATAAAATTCGCCGGACCCTCTCCCGCATTCGATTGAGGGGCGGGGATGTGAGCATTCTCCGGGGTATCTGCCGGCAGATCGATTGGTACAGCGAAAAACGTTACCGGGACGGTCTTGAAGATCGCGCCGCTGGAAAAAATACCGCCCCCGAAGACAATTAGACGATCGGTCAGCCTATTTATAGATGGATACCATCTATCCTGTTGAGAGCCGTAAGCGTGAGTTTCCATAACGGAATACAAATTAGTCAGCACGCGGTTCAATGAAAAAGCATCCCCGAACCGCAACTATTCAACCGCCTTTTTTCATATCCGTTCGGCAATGGCATCACCCATTTCCACGGTGGAAACCGCCCTGGATTTACCCCTGGCGATATCCGGTGTGAATATCCCTTCCGCCAATACCTTTGCCACGGCATTGTCAATGGCATCCGCCGCCTGTCCCATATCAAAGCTGAATCGCAGCATCATGGCGGCGGACAGGATCTGAGCGATGGGATTGGCAATGCCTTTGCCCGCGATGTCCGGGGCGCTGCCCCCGGCCGGTTCGTAGAGGCCGAAGCTTTCTTCATTGATGCTGGCCGACGGCAGCAGGCCCATGGAGCCGGTGATCATGGCGCATTCATCGGAAATGATGTCACCGAACATATTGCCACAGAGCAGTACATCGAACTGGTGGGGATCCTTGACCAATTGCATGGTGGCGTTATCCACATATATATGTTCCAGGGTGATGTCCGGATAATCCCCGGCCGTCTGTGTCACCACCTCCCGCCACAGCACCATGGTGGTCAATACGTTGGCCTTGTCCACGGAGGTGACTTTTTTGCTGCGTTTGGCGGCCAGCGCAAAGGCGGACCGTGTGATCCGTTCAATCTCCCTGCGGCTGTACACCATGGTGTCAAAGGCCGTTTCATCCGGCCCGCTGCCGGTCCGGCCTTTGGGCTGTCCGAAATAGATACCGCCGGTGAGTTCGCGGACGCAGAGGATGTCAAATCCGTCCCGGACGATTTCCGGGTGCAATGGGCTGGCCCCGGCAAGGGCGGGAAAAACCTTGGCCGGCCGCAGGTTGCAGAACAGGTTGAAATGCTTGCGCAGGGGCAGCAGGGCCCCGCGTTCCGGTTGTTGTTCCGGCGGAAGTCCTTCCCATTTGGGGCCGCCCACCGACCCGAACAAGACGGCATCGGCCGCTTCACAGGTCCGCAGTGTGCCCTCCGGGAGGGCCGTTCCGTGAAGATCGATGGCAATGCCGCCCACATCCGCATGGTCATAGGCAAATGTGGTACCGGTCCGCTGTTGAACCGCATCCAATACCTTTACCGCTTCTTTCATCACTTCCGGGCCAATACCGTCACCGCTGAGAATGGCTATTTTTTTCATCTATGCTTCCCGTATGGTTTAAAGTTTCAAGTTGGATTTGAAAGTACCGATGCTCCCGGTTTTTGAATCGAGGTCGGTAACAAGTCGTGAATTCAATTAGCAATTTCCACTGGATTTAGAAAGAAGGAATTTGCGATTTGATGCCCACGAGTCCGGCTGTTGCTTTTCCACCGTCCGCATCGGCCGGAATGGATTCCCGGTAGTGCACGATGCGCAAAGGTAAAAAGGCATGCAGGAGCTCATTGGGCCGGAGAAAGTAGTCTTTGGACATATCCGGCGTGCCGGCACTGCGGGTACCCGACAAGTAGGATTCGAAGATTAGAATGCCCCTTTTCTTCAACCCCCCGATGATTTGCGGGAACAGGCGGCGGTCCAGAAAGCGGATATTTAATATGAGATCGTAGGTGCCGGCCGGAATCCGCCAATCGTCCAGATCAAGGCACCGGGCATGGATGGACGGATCTCTACCGGTAAGACGGTTCATCGCCACATCCGAGACATCCACGGCATCCACCTGAAATCCGCGTTCGGCCAGAAACAGGCTGTGACGCCCTGTGCCGGCGGCAATATCAAGCGCCCGGCCGGGTTTTGCCATGGCATGGTATTCGGTAACGATGGCGGCGGGTTCAGATACGATCGTTTTTTCCAGGTATTTCCGGTTCCATTTATCCCGTTCCGGCCGGCTCATGCCTTAAAACCCGAACCGCGTGGTCAGTAATTCACGGGTCTTCGGGGAGAGCGCCAGACCCGGCAATGCTTCGGGGGATACCCATTGAACGGCGGCGGCATCGTCGCCGGGGGTTGGTGTTCCGGATTCATACTCGGCTGAAACATCCACGATCACATAATGAAACCGGACCCGGCCATCGCTGTCCCGCTCCACCACGTCAAAGGTGTACACCGGATGTCCGGCACGGACCGTCAACCCGGTTTCCTCCTTGATCTCCCGTTCGGCGGCGGCCTGAAGGGTTTCGCCAAGTTTCACGCTTCCCCCCGGGATGGACCACAGATCCTCGGACGGCGGCTGGCCGCGTTTCACCAGGAGCACCCGGCCGTCATGGATAACGACAGCGCCTACGGCAACCACCGGCCGATGGGGATAATCCACTGGGGCCATCTTATGTTCTCATTCGCATGATGACGGATTCCGGGGTCAAAAGGGCCAGAAATTATTGTCATGCCAGATATTCTCGGTCAATTCTTTGTCCAGATCGGACAAAAACGTCAGATGGTCTCTCTCCCAGGAGGTCAGATAACGGTAAAGGGCTTTCTCATTGGTATCTTCCGCAGCTTCGGCCCTGGCGGCGTAAAGCTTGATGGCCCGGTCCTCCATGAGCATGGCCGCCGAAATTGCCGCGGCTTCGAAACCGGCCGCTGAAATTTTGGCTTTGACATCGTCCGTCAACACGAATTCCGGGGCTTTGCTGGACATTGAATCATAGTCCCCCGGCGAAAAGGTGTTGGATGTCGAAAAGGACTTTAAATGCTCGGCGAGAATCTCCATATGGTGTTTCTCTTCATCGGCCATGGTCTGAAAAAACGATTTTACCGCTTCGTTTTTTGCCTGGTTGGCCGCGGTAAGGTAAAATGCCCGACCCCGTTTTTCCAGTAAAATAGCCTGTTTCAGGATTTCCAGTGTTTTATTCTCCGTCATGACCACTCCTTGTTTTTGTCGTTACGTCGTTAGGATGACGATGTTGGGGTTATGGTTTTGTCGTCCGGCCTGATCCGTCTTCGAATTCCGTTATGGCCTGCAACACGTATGGGTATATGGTTTCCACCACCTTTTCATATCCCCGGGCCGTGGGATGAATGCCGTCGGACTGGTTCAGACCTGATTCTCCGGCCACATCCTTCAGGAAAAACGGGATCAATATCACCTTGTGTTTTTTTGCCAGCTCCGGGTAGATCCGGGAAAAAGACCTTGTGTATTCGGGACCCAGGTTCGGCGGAAGCTGCATTCCCGCCAGCAGGACCACGATTCCCCGCTGTTTGAGGCTGGTGAGAATGGCATCGATATTTCGTCGCGTCAGGGCCGGATCAATTCCACGCAAACCGTCGTTGGCGCCGGTTTCCAGGATCACGATGCCGGGACTCAAGGTACCGGTGACCCACTCCAACCGGGACAGTGTGCCGCTGCTGGTTTCGCCGCTGATACCGGCATTGATAACCTTATACGGATAATTATTCAACATCAGTTTCTTCTCAAGCAGGGCCGGGTAGGCGGACGTCTCCGCCAAACCATAGCCCGCCGTGAGACTGTCACCCACCGCCACAATGGTCTCCGCCTGCACTGCACCGGCCGCCGGTGTCGTGGCTTCGGCCTCGGTCTCTCTTGTATCACCGCCGCAACCGCAAACCATGAGCAGAAATATGAGGATCCATGCCCCATGGCGGATCCCCGATGTCCCGTGGATTACTGCCTGTGGTTGTCGATGCACCGGTGGTGTCCGGTCTTTATTCATCATGGCGCTCCCGCAAGTATGTTGATGGTTTTTTATCCAATATACCGGCGGCGGATAATCGGCCCACAACACTTAGAATCACCAAGGTACCGAACATCATCGCCACCGAGGAGAGCAGATACGGATGGTAGTCAACCCGGAATACATACCGGCAGATCAGGAAGCTGCCGGTCTGGGCGATGACCAGCGCCGTGAGAGCGCTTACCCCCCCGATAAAAAGATTTTCCATGGTCAGCACCACCAGGACAAAACGGCGGCCCGCACCGAGAATTTTAAAATAGACCGATTCCGCAATACGGTCCGCCCGGGTGGCCAGCAGGGCACTGACCATGATCAGTATGCCCGCGGCGATGCTTAAAAACGCGAAGAGCCGGATGATGCCCGATAATTTTGTCATCAACCCGGCAAAGACGGCAATGGTATCCGACAGATCAATGGCGCTGACGTTGGGGAATTTCTCCACAACCCGGTTTTGAATTTCCGCCACCTGTTCCCCGGGCACCTTCACCGCCGTGAATATGCTCTGGGGTGCTTTTTCCAAGACGGCATCTTGAAACACAAAATAAAAAAACGGGCTGAATGTCTCCTTGACCCGTGTGCGGATGCTGGAGATGCGGGCGGTCAGGGGCACCCCCTGGATTTTGAATGTCAGGTGATCTCCCACCTCCATTGACTTCATCGCCAGTACCGTATCGAGCACCGATACCTGGGGCCCGGTCCAATCCGTTCTGAAGAGGGCGCCGCCCTCGATGATGGTCTCATCGGGCAACAAGGTCTCCCGGTAGGTCAGGTTAAACAAACGTGACAGATTGTCCTGCCTTCTTTTCCGTTCTTCCTCCTGGTCGATTACCTTTCCGTTGTGGGCGGATATCCGGGCGCGGATCACCGGATAATAAGTGGGTGCATCACCGATAACCCGTGTAAATTCATTCACCTGATCGGGTTGGATATCGATGAAGAATAAATTGGGGGCATCCTGGGGATATGAATCGATGAACGATGCGGCAAGGTTCTTTTCGATCATATAAATGGAAAAAATCACGCACAGGGCGGATGACAGGGTTACCACGATAGACCGGGTGGCGTTTCCCGGACGGAACAATCCTTTTACCGCCTGACGTGCCGTCAACCAGCGCAGGTGAAACCGTTTTATGACAAACAAAGCCGCCTGGGCGGAGAGCGTGGTAACGAGTATCACGCCACAGATGCCCAGGGCGAAATAGAGCCCGAACTGAATATCATCCATGTGCCACAAAATCATGCCGAAGAAGAGCCCCGTTATTCCGGTCAGCGCGGCCACAAATGTCCCGCCGCGTTTCACGCGCCGGGTTTCCTGACGAAAGATATATACCGGTTTCAGGTCCTTTAACCGGCTCAAGGGGAGGAGGGTGAACAGCAGGACCACGATAATACCGAGAATGATCGCTTCGAAAATACCCAGCCAGGAGATATCAAGGCGGATATCCGGCGGGAGGAATTCGGACAACAATATGCCCAAAAGATGCTGAAGACCGATTCCCAGCAGGATGCCCAGCACCGTCCCTATCAGGCCCAGTGCCAGCACCACGGTCGAAAAATGGAGACGGATGAATCCCGAGGTGGCGCCCATGGTCTTGACGATTGCCGCCGTTTTTTGCCGCTCCCTGAGAAACGCGCTGCATGCACTCTGAATTCCGATCCCCGACACCATGAGGATAAACACCCCCACCAGGTTCAAAAAAAACAGAAAATCATCGAGAAAGCGTTTCACCCGTGACCGGGCGGTCTTATAGGTGGCCACACGTTCGCTTCCGGGGGTTGCGCTGTCACTCAATTGACGTGCCAGTGCATCCAGTTGTGTTTCGTCTGAAACCTTGAGCAGCAAGACACGGCGTATGCGGCTGCCCTTGCCCATGAGCTGCAGGGCGGCAAGATCCCGGACCGATACAAACAACCGGGGGCCGAATGAGAATACGTTCACCGGCCGGTCCGGCTCCTTGATCACCACATCCCGGACGGTCAACTCCGCGAATCCCACCTTCAGCACCGCGCCGGTGGAAATGCCCAGACGGTCCAGCAGATTCCGCTCGGCCACCACCTGTCCCGGCGACAAAATCTCCCGGAACCGGCCGCCGGACGCCAGCTCCAGACGGCCGTAAAATGGATATTCCGCATCCACCACCTTTAGCTGGGCCAGCACCGAGGTATTGTTCTCCGGGCTCCGCACCACAGAATAAAACTCCAGGTACCGGGATGCGGTCACGAGACCACGGGCGGCCATATCGGACACCGTGGTTTCCAGCCGTTCGGAAAAATCCTCATTGGAGCGGACAATGATATCTCCGGCATGAAGTGCTTTGGCATCGTTGCCCAGGGACCGGTTGAGACTCTTGGAAAACCCGTTGACGGCCACGACGGTAACCATGGCCAGGGTGACGCACAGAATGAGAATCACCGCCAGTTTCGGAGATCGCGTGATCTGCCGGATGATGAATTTTCGATGAATAAACATAGGGGTGTGGTGGGGCAATTTTAAATGGATTTTATAACTAAATCCGTTCACATCAGCGATGTCTTCCAATCACCTCCGCACTATTCCGAACGGATTGCCATTATCCTTCCAACAAAAGGCCGTCTTTCAAATGGAGTATTCTGTCGGCGGCCGCGGCCAGGTCCGTGTTATGGGTGACCAGAATCAGGGTCGCCAGGTGCTCGGTTTTAAGGTCAATCAACAGGTCGAGCACGGCACCGCCGTTTTCCGAATCCAGATTGCCCGTGGGTTCATCGGCAAAGATGATCCGTGGCTGGTTGATCAGCGCACGGCACAGCGCCACACGCTGTTTCTCCCCCCCGGAGAGCTGGTTGGGGTAATTGTCCGCCCGCTGGCCCAGGCCCACCCGGTCCAGCAAGGAGCCGGCCTTTTCCGCCGCCGCCGCATCATTGCATAATTCAGCCGGAAACATCACATTCTCCAAGGCATTCAGCGACGGCACCAGGTGAAAGGACTGGAAAACGAATCCAATGGTGCGGTTCCGCAACGGCGCCAGTTCTTCCTCGGTCGACCGGGTGATATCATTATCCTCAATAAACACCTGCCCGGATGTGGGCTTGTCCAGGCCGGACAACAGGGTGAGCAGCGTGGTTTTCCCGCTGCCGCTGCTGCCCGTCAGGGCCAGAAATTCCCCGGCATCAACCGTAAAAGAGATATCACTCAATACCCTGATTTCACGGGAATCCACCGTATAGGTTTTTGTCAGACGTTTCGCTTCGAGTATGGCCATGGGTGTTTCATTGTGTTCAAGGTTGACGGTTTATGTTATTTCCACCTGATTATGGAAGATGCTTTTCAACCATAAGCATTTACCGGTGAGGTTCAAGCCGTTGAAAATTGACTCGTGCCCCGATATTTGATAGCTCGGTACCGGACGATAATGGCATAACCATTCCACCATTCAAGCATAAATTGAAAACCTAAAACCGGGAATTGGCATATGAACATCAATCTGACCGACAAGCACATTGCCTTGCGGCGGGCGGTAAAATCATTCTGTGACCGCGAAATCCGGCCCATCGCAGCGGATATTGATAAGGAGGCGCGTTTCCCCTGGGAGGTCGTTGAAAAAATGGGCCGTCTCGGATATTTCGGTATCCAGACCCCCCGGGAACTCGGCGGTGCGGGTATGGACGCGTTGAGTTATGCCATCATCATCGAGGAAATTTCCAGCGCCAGCGGCAGCATCGGCTTGTGCGTCACCGTGCACAACAGTGTCGCCGTATTCCCCCTGCTTGCGTTTGGATCACCGGAGCAACGGGATAAATGGGTGCCACCGCTTGCCCGGGGGGAAAAGATCGGTGCGTTTTGCCTCACCGAACCCAATGCGGGCTCGGACGCCGGCGGCATCGATGCCACCGCCATTCCCCGAGACGGGGGCTATACGGTCAACGCCAACAAGGTTTTTGTGACAAACGGCGGGGTGGCGGACATCTGCCTGATATTCGCCCGCACGGATCCCGCCGCCGGCAGAAAAGGCATCAGTGTGGTGGTGGCCGAACGGGGGACCCCCGGGTTTGTGGTCGGGGACCTGGAAGACCTGTGCGGCATGCGGGCCAATCCGGTCAGTTCCATCCGCCTCTATGATTGTCAGGTGCCGGCGGGAAACATATTGGGCAAACCCGGCATGGGGCTTAAAATCGGTCTGGCCGCCCTGGATACCGGAAGAATGGGCATCGCCGCCCAGGCCGTGGGCATTGCCCAGGCGGCGCTGGATGAAGCCGTACAATACGCCAAGCAGCGCCGTCAGTTCGGTGTGCCCATAGAAAAACACCAGGCCATCCAAATGATGATCGCCGATATGGCCACCCGTGTGGACGCGGCGCGGCTGATGGTATACCGGGCGGCGGCATTGCGGGACAGCGGCCGTTCCTTTTCCACCGAATCCGCCATGGCCAAGCTGTTTGCTTCGGAGACCGCAACGGCCGTAACCGATTTGGCCGTTCAGATCCACGGTGGTTACGGATATTCCAAAGCCTATCCCGTGGAGCGCTACTACCGGGACGCACGGGTAACCCGGATTTATGAGGGCACCTCCGAGGTGCACCGCATGGTCATCGCCAAAGGCGTACTGGGGTGATGGGGCAATTTTAAATCAGAAATTTTAAATTCTAAATGAATGATGGTGGTTTGATTTTATAGAGGAAACAGGGATGGAACGGATATGAAAGATCTTCACATTATCGTTTGCTTGAAATCAGTGGTTCTGGAAGCGCCGCGGGGGCGGATTGTCCGCACGGCTGAAAACTCTGTGATGAATCCCTTTGACCGGCCTGCGGTGGAAATCGCGCTCGCCTTGAGAAATGAGGTGGGGGGCACGGTGACGGCCGTTTCCATGGGGCCGCCGGTGGCCGGGAACGCCCTGCTCGAAGCAACTGCCATGGGAGCGGACCGTGCGGTTCTGCTCACCGACGCCGCCATGGCCGGTGCGGATACCCTGGCCACTGCCGCTGTCCTGAACGCAGCCATTTCACAACTGCCGCCGTTTGACCTGCTGGTCTTCGGGACGCGAACCGCCGACAGCGATACCGGTCAGGTGGGACCTCAGACCGCGGTTTCCCTGGGCGTTCCCATGATCACCCAGGTGAGTCATATGGAACCCGCCGGGACCGGATGCCGCCTGGAAAGGCAATGCGACGGGTTTACGGAGACATACGAGTGTGCCTTTCCGGCCGCTGTCAGCGTCAACCCGGATGCGGTTGTCCCGCGTGAAATCGGGCTGGGAGACCTGGAAACCGCCTTCGGCGATAAAGCATACGACGTGTGGGGGCTGGAACAGATCGGGTTGTCACCGGAGGCGACGGGCGAATCAGGGTCACCCACCCGGGTGCTCACCATATCGCCGGTGAAAACCAGGAAAGCCTGTGAATTTATCGAAGGTGACGACGCCCAAAAACGGGATGAGCTGATAAATCATCTGTCGAACGCCGGATTGATCGGATAGGGGGTACAATGGGCAAGGGAATGGGTAAAAATGTGTGGGTCATCGGCGACCTCAGATCGCGGGCGCTGTTCGAGAATGGTTTGAAGCTGGTGGGCAAGGCCAGGGATTTGGCTGCGGAATTGGGCGGCCATGCCGCCGTTGTGCTGTTCGACACCCCCCCATCGGGGGCCGCCGTCGATGATGTCTGTGACACCCGGCTGCCGGCGGCGGTTGCCGCCGATGACTGCGCAAGCCATGGTGCTGACCGCGTATGGATCATCGAAAACGACAGCTTTGATGTGCCGCGGGCGGATCTTTTTTCACCGGCCCTGGCTGCGGTGATCCAGGATAAATCACCGGGCCTGGTATTGTTCCCCATGACGGATTTCGGCCGGGAACTTGCGGCGCGGTCGAGTGGGCTTTGTCATTGCGGGCTCATGGCGGATTGTGTGGATATCCGCATAGAAAACGGCATTCCCGTGGGGTTATGTCCGGCCTGGGGGGGGCGTATCCTGGCGGAAATCACCTTTTCAGCATCCCAAACCCTTGGTTTCGGCACGGTCCAGCCCCATGGATTCGAGGTGTCCGGGATTCCCGGGTCCCCGGGCGCCATCGAACGCATTCCCGCCACCATTGCCGGGGATGTCCGTTTGCCGCGGCTGGTTTCCCGGTCCGAAGCATACTTGCCGGACCGGGATTTGTCCACGGCCGACACCGTGGTGGTCGGCGGGGCGGGGGTGGGCAATATGGCGGGCTTTTCGCAAATCCGTGAACTGGCGGTTGCCCTTGGGGGACAGGTGGGCGCCACACGGCCGCCGGTGCTGGCCCACTGGGTGGACGAGGACCGGCTCATCGGACAGACGGGCAAGAGTGTTAACCCCCGGCTGCTGATTTCCGTGGGGACTTCCGGCGCCGTGCAATATACGGCCGGCATCATGGCATCGGACACCATCGTTGCCATTAACCGGGATCCCAATGCCCCCATTTTTCAGGTGGCCGATATCGGTATTGTGGCCGATGCCGGCAGCTTTCTACCCCCGTTGATTTCACGGGTGCAGCAGGTGTCCATGCGTGCCCTTGCGGATGAGCGTTGTCAGGCGGACACCGGTGCCGTATCGGAAAGCAGTTTCGGGGAGAAAATCCGGCAATTGAGAACCGCCCGCAACTGGTCCACTGGAGAATTGGCTGAGAAGACCGGTCAGACACCCGAGTATATCGATCAGGTCGAGAGCGGACAATTATCCCCGCCCGTGAGCTTTCTGGTGCGGTTGGCCGGAGCGCTGAAAATCGATCCGGGCATGTTTCTGCACAAAACCGAACAGGCGGAACTGCGGGATATGCGATCCAAGGCGTATGCCCAACGCACCCGCAATTACTCCTACCAGACCCTCACCGAAGGGCGGGAAAACGATCACCTGCGGGCCTTCATGGTCTCCATCGAACCCCATAACACCCACAAACCGGTGGCCTACAAGCACGAGGGTGAAGAGTTCATTTTTGTCTACGAAGGGAAGCTGGAGTTGAGCCTCGGCGACAACCTCCGGGTGTTGACACCGGGGGAGTCCATTCATTTCAATTCCGAAATTCCCCATAAACTGAAAAGCCTCTCCAATTCACCCACGCGGTGCCTTGTGGTGCTGTATACCGTGTAGGGGGGATGTTAAATGTTAAATACTTTTAAATACTTATAAATTTTAAATGAATTTTAAAATTCAAATGATAAAACCCGGTCTGGCGGGCGATTGCCGCAGGTGCGTAATTGTTTTTGAATTTAAACATTTAAATTTCCCATTGAAACCCGGTCTTTGGGACAATTGCCGCAGGTGCGGTATTGTTTTTGAATTTAAACATTTGAATTTGATTTAAAATTTAAAAGTATTTGTAATTTAAAACTCCCCTGTTGAATCCCGTTTTCTTTTACTGAAGCTTTGCAAAGAAACGTAAATTACGATTCAACATCGGCCGTGATGAACCGGTCTATGTTTTTGCGGTTCAGGATGTGTTGGGTGATGAATTTGCCGTTGTAAAAGACGGTGTAGTTCGTATACGGCACAAAATGATGCTGCGCCTGTTCCCTGGTGTTGATATTGACAATCTTTAGCGGGAGACCTTTTTCCCCGGCAACCTGGACCAGCTCGGTGTTGACGTAATACTCGGTGAAGGGGCATCCGTTCGTGTAATATACGGTTAGTCCGTTTTTTTGGTCACACCTGCCACGCTTCGCACAGGCCTTGATTTGCGGTGCCGGTGCCGTGGATTTCAATTTTTTGGCCCAGAGTTCGAAATAGGGCTCCGCGGTGTCCGCCAGCTGGAAGCCCTGTTTCTGGAAAAATTTCTTGTCGGACATGAACGGTTGTTTCTTGTTGGCGGTAACCACCACGATGCCGTTTTTATCCGCCGCATCCTTCAGGCATTCCCGGTAAAGCTGTTTCCCGTGCCCCTGACCTTTGTATTTGCCCGAGACCCAAAAACAGTTGATGAGGAGATAACCTGGAGCTTCGATTGGACTCCATGCGTGCTCCGCGGGGCCGTATTCGATAAACACCTTTCCCCGGACGTCGAGCTTTTTAAACACGAATCCATCATCGGATTGCCGCATCAACCATTCCTTTTTGGCCTCGTATCCCTCCCGGCATTTTTTATCCGAGATGGCGCAACAGATATGTTCGTCAGCGATATTTTCATCTGTAAGACTGATAATTTTCATAGTTTCTCCACATGTTTCATCGGCACCCAACCCTGCTTGCCGTCCTGTTTTTCAGCCATGGCGAAGCCGTTCACGATATCGTGAACGAGCAGAATATCATCGACCCGGACCGTGAGTTCCATGGCGTTATAGTTCCGGTCCATCACGCTGATGTCACCGTCATGATCAACATATTGATCGGGTACCCAGGCAGCGTTTTGATTCGCTCCTTCGCACCACACCCAATCATTCCAATCCGGGTCATCCGTGAATCTATCACTCACCTTTACGCGTTCACCCTTGGAAAATCGAATGGGATCGGGGTAGGGTGAAACATAATTTTTGATAACGCGGTATGACTTGGAAGAGATCTTGGTTCTGTTTGTCATTTACTTAAAAAACGGCTTGAACTCTTCGCTGGGTTCACGTTCGGAGTAGATGTACAGGGAAATGCCATTGGGGTCCTGTACGGCAAATCCCTTATCTCCCCAGGGGTGTTCCTCGAGAGGCACTACCACCTCCAGGCCAGCCGTTGTGAGTGTTTCATATTCCGCATCAACATCTTCCACGGTAAAATTGTATATCAGACCCGCGCCGTTGCTGAGCTGGTGCTCAGGCTGCTGCGGAGACATGAATTGTAGGGTGGATGTTTTGCTGCCAAACTCAAGATTCACATACCACCCGCAATCGAACGTGACCTTGGCATCAAAATATTTTACATAAAAATTCCTGCTCTCTTCCACCTTGTTTGTGGTGAAGGCGGCTGACAATGAGTTTGCTTTCATGGTTTTTTATCTCCTTCAGGTTGATGGTTTTTTGTTGTGCCATGGCCTGTATCCTAACAGCACCGAGTGACAGCCCTATGGCAGGAGGGGGATAAGAATAACTAATTTTAAATACTTATAAATACTTATAAATTTTAAATGAATTTTAAAATTCAAATATTAAAACCCGATCCGGCAACGATTGCCGTAGATGTGCTATTGTTATTACCCCGGCGGCTAATCATATTGACCTCGTCATGCCGGACTTGATCCGGCATCCAGAATTGATACTGGATTCCGGCGTTCGCCGGAATGACGAACGTGAGATATTTAATCACCGGTTTCATAACAGGTTCAAATGATAAAACCCGGTCTTTGGGGCGATTACCGTAGATGCGCCCTTGTTTTTGAATTTAAACATTTGAATTTGATTTAAAATTTAAAAGTATTCGAGGGGTCGGGGCGTTTTTTTCATTGAACCGCGTGTTGGATAATTTTTCATTCCGTTGTGCAAACTCATGCGTAAGGACTCGCAACTAAAAAACAGTATTTATTCTATATTTACAAATAGTTTAAAAGAATGGACGCAACACGCGCAAATGAACATGCCTCCATTGCCCTGTTTTTTACCAACGATCCCTAACACATTCAGACAATGCACAAGCGTGCTGAAAAATCATCCAACCCGCTTTCCCGCTGCTCTGAAACAAAAATCGCCCCGATCCCTCAAGTACTTGCAATTTAAGTTTTCCCTGTTAAAACCCGGTCCGGCGACGATTGCCGCAGGAGCGGTATTGTTTTTGAATTTAAGCATTTGAATTTGATTTAAAATTTTAAATTTAAAAGTATTTGTAATTTAATATCCCCCCCTATCCTGCATTTGCCTTTCGCATGCAAATGGTGGATATTGGGTAGTGAAATAAAGACAACCATTAGATACGGTTCCGGTTATGATAACGGGATCCGAAGTACAATCCGGAAAAGCGGTCATCGCGGAGCGTAAAAACCATGTCCCTATCCAACGATATTAAACTGGTATCCATACACGGCGGGCACAGCAGGCAATTCTGCATGCATGCGGAAAATACCCTGGAAGAGGTTGTCCGGGCATATATTGAAAAGGGCTTCTCATGGGTGGGCATCACCGAACATATGCCGCCGCCTCGGGATGAATTCATTTATCCCGATGAGAGCGCCGCCGGGCTCGGCACGGCAGACCTGGTGAATCGATTTGCCGATTATATCCGCACCGGCCGCGCACTCCAGAAAAAGTATGCGGACCGGATCCGTCTTTTCGTCGGCATGGAGACTGAAACCTGCACGGGGGCCCGGGAATCGATCCCCGAGCTGAAGGCGCGTTTCCGGCCGGACTATCTGGTGGGCTCCCTTCATCACGTCAATGATATCCCCTTTGATCTGGGGCCCGAGTCTTATGCACACGCCGCACGATCCGAAGGCGGCCTGGACCAGCTCTATTGCCGGTACTTTGATGAACAATACGAAATGCTCGAGTTGCACGCGCCTGATGTGGTGGGGCATTTTGATATCATCCGGATGTTTGATCCGGATTATCGCCGGCGGTTCGAAAACGGTGATATCCGGCAACGGGTCCGTCGAAATTTAGAAACGATCCGGGATCTGGGGGCCATTCTGGATTTTAATGTCCGTCCGCTCCTGAAGGGTCAAAGCGAACCCTACGTGACGGCATCCATATTGAAAACCGCCTTGTCGCTGGGGATTCCCGCTGTTCCGGGCGATGATTCCCATGGCGTGGATTCGGTGGGTGTGAATGTGCAGAATGGTATTGAAATACTTGCCGGATTGGGATTTAATACGGATTGGGTCGAACCCATTGGTAAAAACAACACCGCAGCCGGGGCGGCATCCTGATCATGGGCCGACTCAAAGCGTCCGGCCCTCCGCACCATCAGTCCCGGCGCCGGGGGGACTCAAGGCTTTGCTGAACGATATCCATTGAACCAGAGGATGGACAAAGGCAAGCGGTCGGTTATGATTGATATTCTCAGAAATGTGTCATTGTTCCTGGATCTCGACGAACATCTGCTCAAAGAACTTGCCGATACGGCAATCCGGCGAACCTTTCCGAAGGATACCACCTTATTCAGCCGGGGGGATGTTTCAGATTCGCTTTATGTAATTGTATACGGCAGGCTCAAGGCCATCATCACCGACCGGACAGGCAAGGAGATCGTTCTGTCCGTCATGGGAACCGGGGAGTATTTCGGGGAAATCGCCTTGTTTGACCGCGAACCGCGTTCGGCCACCATCGTGGCCAAGGATGAAACCCAGGTCCTCATCATCTCCCGCGGGCACTTCAAACGGATATTGGCCCAGAATACGGACATGGCCTTTGATATCATCCGTGTATTGATCAAGCGATTGCGGCGGGCAACGGTGGATATCCAGAGCCTGGCATTCAAGGATGTTCATACCCGCGTTGTCGGTGTGCTGAAAAAAATGTCCGAATCCAACGGAGAAGAATATATCATCAATGAAAAGCCGACGCATGTGGAGCTCGCCGGGATGGTATACGCGTCCAGGGAAATGGTGAGCCGCATCCTGAACAACCTTGTCCGCAACGGATACCTTGTGTTCAAAAAGGATCATATCGTCATGAAAAAAGATATTCCGCATACGCTCTGACCGGTCCGCCACAACCTGAAGTTATCGCGCGCCATACCGCACACCTCTTTCGCATCTGTTGCTATCCATCGACCACCTGATAACACTGACAAACTGCAAAATCTCCTGAGGACAAAAACGGCGTGTACATTCCCTGTACATCGGTAAACCCGTTGCATCGTTCGAATCTTTATCGTGAGACATTCGACCTAGGTATGAATTGTTCATCCTACGGACTCGCAAATTAAACGAAACCATATGAAAGGAGCATCCCATGAAACGTTTTTTAGCGCTATCCCTGGCCCTATCGTTAATCGCTACCGTGGCGTTTGCCGCATCCCCAAATGATTTCACCTACATGACGGAGCAGTATCCGCCGTTTAACTTTGACGATAACGGCCAAATAAAGGGAATCGGCCAGGATATCATGGTCGAAATGATGAAAAAGTTAGGCGTAAGCCAGCCGGTCAAAATGATGCCCTGGGCCAATGCCTACCAGCAGACGCTGAACAAGCCGAACACGTGCCTGTTCTCGATGACCCGCACCGAAGAACGGGACCCCCTGTTCAAGTGGGTCGGCCCGCTTTCTTCAACCACCGTCGCCCTGACAGCCATGAAGAGCAAAAACATAAAAATTACCTCACTGGCAGACGTGAATAATTACAAGGTGGGGGTCGTCCGGGCGGACATCGGCGAGCAACTCCTGCTCAACGGAGGGGTCAACGCCGAAAATCTCGATGCCACGGCCAAGACCCTTATTAACATCAAAAAGCTTCAGGCCGGTCGTATCGACATGATTTCCTACGAGGAAAATGTCACCAAATGGGAAATCAAAAATAACGGATTCAATCCCGATGAATTTGAAACCGTTTACATCCTCAAAGAAGGCGAATTGTTCTACGCCTTTCATAAAAGCACTCCGGATGAGATTGTCCGGCAGTTCCAGAAAGCCCTTGACGACCTCAAGGCCGATGGCACTTACCAGAAGATTCTTGATCAATACTTAAAATAATAGCCGATGGCAGTGAGGCATGCCACCGGATGCGCTTGGGTGGGGCCGGATTTTTAAACCCAAAAGGTGTCGGCATCAGAGGCTGAGAAAAAAGAGCATTCGGGTATTTGCATAAACCCGAATGCTCCTTTTTTTGAAGGGGGCGAGAGCGCCGTTCCCGTAATTTTGCGGGACCGGTTGTTGCGGACGAATGGGTAGTATCTGTTATTGCTCCGGCGGAAAAATACGCAAAACTCGTATTACTGGTTTATGGGAGGCGGTGGCGACAAGAAGGTTTGTCCCCAGTACGTTCCGCCGGAAACTCATTACGCAAATCAGCGATACGTCACTTTACCTATTTAGTTGCCGGATTCATAATGGATCAAATGGAATTTCGCGGTTTTCATGATGTCTTCGGGAGGGCAGTAGTTTCCAGGTCTATGGCAATTGGGCAATCATGAACCGGTTGAAATCAAGAAGATCTTTGTAAATGAGAACTAATCAATCTAATGATATCTGTTCAACACCAGCAATACTCTTTATTGTTAATTATGACACAACAGGGGCTGTGGCCAGGCTTATGGCCGACCAGGGTGACATCGATTCGCTTCAGATTGTTCACCGGCGAGTCTGCCATGAACACCCCTTCCACTTCGCCATTCGGGCCTTCCACGTGCACCGCGTCACCATTCTTGTCGTAATACACTGCGAAATACGCTTTCTTGTGAATGTCGTCGATGGGTGGTTTCATAGAAACACTCCTTTTCTAAATTAATGTCAATTACGTTACCCCTTACCGCTTGCCGCTTACACCCCTTCATATCTCTATTCTAACAAAACCGCTCTGATCCCTCATATGACTTCGGTTTTGTTGGCTTAAAACGCCAGGCTCAGCTTTAATGCAAATAATTTTTCCGGATAGATCTGTGGATTGGCTGGATCAATGTCCTGGTAGTGGAACGATTCATCAAACAGATTTCGGGCTTCAAAAGTGATCTGGCCCAGGCGTTTGGGAAATCGATAGCTCAAAGCCGCGTCCGCCGTCCAGAACACATCCTCGTCATGGCTGAAACCGGTGTCGATGTTTCCAAATTCACCGGATTGCTCCACATATGTCACCTTAAATCCGGCGCTGTATCCTTTTTGATGAAACAAGTCGATTCCCAAAGGAACACGGTGGGTGATCAGCCTTGAGAAACCGTATCTTACTGGTCTGTTATCATCATATTGATTGTCTTCAGAAAAGTATTCGAGTTTTGCGGACATCCAGGACAGGGGCGTCCAATATAAATAGCTGTGAATCAGGTATTCTCGGATGTCCCGGTCTACACTCCGGTTATCGGCGGTGGTATCCAGGTAGGGGCTGTTCAGGTCCCGCCGGACAAACTCTGCGCCGCCGAACAGATTGTCGGTGAACTCATGATCGATGCCTGCGCCGTAAGCCCACGCTTCGGTGCTGACCGTATCTTTATAGAATTGATTGAATCCGGCGATCTGGGCTGGTTCGATGGTCTGGTCAGTCAGCAGTTGCTTGCGAAAGGTTTTAAACACCGCTGCCCGAAAGGTGGTTTGATGGGTTGGTGCCCAGATCAGGCCGGTTTTAGGATTGAAAAGCCGTTGGTCGTCATGTTGATCATCATTATAGGCGTCGAAGCTTAGACCGACAGTCCACAGGATTTTTTTGCTGGGTGTGGTTGTCGCATAGGCATAAGCATAAGACTGCTCGGTTTCCAGGTCATTATCACTGCGGATGTTATTCAACATCGGCGGTAGTTCCGGCGCAAAGGAGATGCCAGTTTTTTCGATCGATTCAGAATTAAAGTATCCCGCTCCTGTTATTAAGTTTAAATAGTCATTTCCAATCAGCGACTGTAGTTCGATTAGGTAAGATTTTTCTTCCAATTCAATTGAAATGTCCTGTTCGATCTCCAAGGGACTCAATGGTGGTGGCATGGGGATTATGATGGTCTCAGCTATATCAGCACTCCCATCAAATTCCGAGTAAATCGCTGATCCAATGAAAACCGATACCGGCGAGAAAGCATGCTTGAATCCGCCGCGAATCATCCTTATGAGATCATTCTGCCGCAGGTTATCCAGATAATTATCCTCCTCAAACCGCAGGGACAGGTCCCCCCGGTCAAAGTCTTTGTAGCGGTATTCCATCTGGACGCTGGTGTCCGGGGTCAGGGCGGCCTGGGCAAAGGCGTTATAGATGTTCTGGATCTGATCGTTGTTCTCCCGGAATCCGTCGGATTCGTAATGGAACTGGCCGGCGCTGAACGATAGCCGGTCCCAGACGCCGGAAACCACCAGGTCGTCGCCCAGGGAACCGTTGGATCCGGCGACGACGTTGGCCTGCACCGACACCCGGTTGCGGTTGAAGGCGGATGTGAATTCGTTGAAGCCGGTATCGGACGGTCCCGTGCCCTGGTGGATAAACAGGCTGGTTTCCGCCAGTTGGGGCTGGATGGGGGTGGAATTGATGGGCTGCAGCAACTGGGATTGGAGGAGTTCGCTGGCCCGGGCGATTTCGTGACGCGGCAGGGCGGCATAAGTATCGGCCAAAAACCGGTGGGCCGAGTAGTTACCGGGGTCTGCATTCACGGATTTGAAGCCTTCGTTCAGGGCCAGTTGGTTAAATCCCAGGTCTTTGTAAATCCGGCCCAGGCCGGCGCTGCGCACGGCAAGATCCTCGTCCAGGAGAAACCGCGACCGGTACACGGCACGGTTATCATTAAGCCGGATGGATTGCCGGAGATCATGCAGGGCTTCCACGGGCCGGTTTTCCGTCTGTTTGCGGATGGCGTCATACAGCCAGGGCGTGGGATCGTTGGGGTCCAGGGCCTTGGCGATGGCGAGTTGATTGGCGGCCTTGGCGTTTCGTTTTTCATCAAAAAAAGCCTTGCCGAGATAACTGCGGATCAAGGCATTGTTGGGATCGAGGCTGACTGCTATTTCAATCTCTTGCCGTCCCTTTGCGAGATCCCCCTGACGGATATACGCCAACCCGAGTCCGAGACGGGGCAGGGGAGCGGTGGAGTCTTTGGAGATGGCCATTTTAAAGGCATCCACCGCATCGCCGGTCCGGATACGGGTGAGACGGATGAACCCCCTCACCGTGTGGGCATGGGCATCGTCCGGGTTCAAGCGGATGGCGGTTTCCACTGCGGTGTCAGCGCTGTCCACATTGCCCCGGCCCAGCAGCAGTTCCGCCAGCCGGGCGCGCGCCGGCGCATTTTCCGGTGATATGACCACGGCCGCTTCCAATTGATCGATGGCGGCATCGAGGTTGAAATGCGCCTGGTACGCGTAGGCCAGGGCGATGTTGGCGGCGGCGGAATCCGGGGTGTTTTCGGTTGCCTCAAGCGCCAGGGCCAGGGCCTGATCCTTATGGTTGTTGACCAGCATCATCACGGATCTGACGGCCAGGGCAGGGGAATTGCCGGGATCCAGGAGAAGCGCCCGGTCCAGATCCATCGCCGCTTCTTCGGTCTGCCCCAGGGCCAGATACACCGTGGCCCGGTAGGTGAAAAACAGGGCGTCGTCGATATCGTCGGGTGCGTCCGCAATGGCGTTGACGGCCTGGTCCGGATACCCGGCGTTAAACAGGGAAATGGATTCCCGGGTGTCGGCCTGCCAGGTGCCGGCGCCGGTGTCCGGGAAGCTGTTGGGCCGGATGTCCAGTATGGTGGGGAAATACAGTGCCCACTGGACGGCATCCCGCGGTCTTACGCGGGTTCTCAGGGCCGGTGGTTGGCCGGCCTGGGCGATCATGCTGTTACCGCCGGGTACGGCCAGCGTTCCCCATTGATTCTGGGCCAGCACACGGCCCTCGAAAACCGAGATCAGACTATGATCGTCCGCGATGGTAACGAGGAATTCGGTGCCCTCCACGGCGCCGTTCACAAAGGGGGTGACCACGTTGATGCTGTTGCGGATCCGGCTGAAGAAATGGGCCATGCCTTCCGTCATGCGAATGATCAGCGGCCGGTGGGGCAGGGCTTCGGTAAAGGTGATGGTGCTTCGGCGGCCGAGGCGAACGGTGCCCTGGTTGCACAGGTATACCGCGGCGCGGCCGTGTTCATCCACGCGCAGCATGTCGCCCTGGGCCAGGGTGTCGTTCAGATCCGCCGGTTCCCAGTGGATGCGGCCCTGTTTTTTGATCCGGACACCGCCCTGTACGGAAACAAGCCGGCCGACCCATCCGCTGCATTCGTCACCATTGTTCGCTGTGGGTGAAAACGGCTCTGCCCCGCTGTTCTGGATGGCGACGGCGGCCATCAGTGCAACCAAAATTCCCATGTTACGGAGATTCAATTTGAATAGGCGCATAGTCGATCCTGTGTGAGTTTCTGGTGGAGTTCACCATGGGTTAATGATGTAAAGGCCGGGGAAGTTTGCACAACGGTATGGGAATTTACCCAATCCGCGGCTCGATGGCAAAAACGCCCCGATACCTGGCGTATTTTAGACGGATGAATGTGAAACGCAACAGCGTTTATTTCCCGGAAACCATGACTTCGCCCCGCCATTTGTCCCGGGGTGGTTTGTTTTTAAACCGCCGGCAAAGGGTTTCATAAAACAGCGCAGGCCCGTCATCCGGCACAATGCGTCCGGCACGGGCAAATCCGCTCATGGCGCTATCCCAGTCACGGTTCTCAAATGCGGACATGGCGAATGCGAATTCCGTGTTCAACTCGCTCAAACCGGCCCAGGCGGAATCCGTCAATGCCTGAATTTCATAAAGTGTAACGGGCTTTGATTTACCGGGCAAAAGGAATTTCCCCACACATCGAATGACAAAGCCACCGACCCCCTCCAGGGTGTCCCCGGAGGCCAGAATCCGGGTGCCCAGGCGCTTGTTCAACTGCTCGATGCGGGATGCGGTATTGACGATATCGCCCATGGGCCGGTACTCATAGTGATCCATGGCGCCGATGTTGCCCATGGAGATATACCCGGAATGCAGGCCGATGCGGGTGGGCAGACTGAAACCATCGGATGCTCTCCTTGTTCTGTTGATGTCCGTGTGTATGGTCCATGCGGCTTTGACGGCCTTGTCGAGCTGTTGTGGGTCCGGTTTCACCGATGCCCAGACGGCCAGCATGGAGTCGCCCTTGACGTCGGAAACATTTCCCCCCTGCTGCCGCACGGGTTCGAAAATCCGGGCATAGTAGCTGTTCATGTAACCGGTGAGGACCAATGGATCCATTTTTTCCGAGATCGAGGTATAGCCTTCCGCATCGGTGAACAGGCAGGTACCATAGACAATTCGGCTGTCCGACCGGGCGGCCTTGGCATTTTCAGTCAATTCATCCACCACCTGCCGGGGCAGGTAGAGCTCAAAGGCTTCCCGGATCTGCCGGCTCTCCCGCCGGGAGTCGAAAAATTTCCATAGGAGTACGATGAAGAAGGCCAGGGGCAGTTGGAAAAAGAGGGGGACCGTCAGCGGAAGCCAGTGCAGGCCGGTGTTGAACAGGTGGATGGCGAAGGCGGCATATCCGCCGCCAAGTCCGATCATGACCAGAACCGCCGTACTGACCGGCAATATGATGCACAGGCCGGTGGCGGCCACGCCGAACAGAAACAACAGCGTGTTGTGCAGGCTTACGGACAGCGGTTGTACCGGCCGGTTTTCCACGAGATTGGCAAATGCAGTGGCCGCCAGTTCCACACCGGAAATATCGATGCCGTTGGAGTGGGAGAATGCCGTAAAAAAACCATCCTTCTGGTCCAGGCGGTAGCTCTCGGTTAGCCCGATGAAAACGGCTCTCCCGGCCACGTCAATGTCCGGCTCATCCGCGGTATCGGCTTCGGCGGTGAGGATCCGGTTGATGGGTATGGTCCCGATGGTGCCGGGAGGACCGTACAAATTCAGAAAACGCGTATCGGCCCCTTCGTACATACGGATCAACGATTCGATGAGTGCGACCTGTGCGGGGGATGCCCCCCGGTTTCCCGCCGTCGTTAATTGTTTTCTCATTTTTGATCCGAGAGCCGGGTCCGAGCGGAAGACCTCCCGCACAGCCACAATCGCCTGTTTGATACCCTGGTCCCTGAGCATGCGTTCAGGGTCCGCGTTGACCTCTGCCGGAACATCGGTGACACATTGTTGCAACAGGGTGTAGAATTGCGGCCAGGCCTGCAGTGCATAGAGTTGAAAACCGGCTACCGGCAGAGTGGGAATGGGGTCGGGGGCTTGTTTGAAGGTCCAGTATTGACTGACTTTCACCGGTAATTTCGGCAGGGGAAAGGGGGCTGTGGCGGCGGCGGCATCGGATAGTACGGCCAATGGCGGCACGATTCTTTCGACAATCAAGTCAGATCCTGCTCCTGCCGTGGTCGGGAATATCTCTTTTTCCAGAAACTCGCCGATGACCACGTTCCCCGCCCCGGCAATGGCGGCGGCAAAGGATTCGTCCAACCCCTTGGGACCCGGGTTTTCAAAAATGACGTCATAAACGATAACGGCCGCGCCGGCATTGCTGAGGCGATCCACCAGCCGGGCATGCACCGAACGGGGCCATCGGATCAGCTGGGACGGCAGGTTCAAACCGTCAGCCGATAATTGATCGAGGGAGAGGAGAAGGACATCAGGCGGCGGTGCTTTCGGGCCCCGTATTTTAAACAGCATGTCGAGGCCCACCCGCTCTTCAAGATCAATGGCCACCGGGAGATAGCCGATGATCAATCCGAGACTGCCGGTTATCAAACAAATGATAAATGCGAATGGAATGCGCTGCAACAATATCAATACCTGTGAATGACACCGGTCACTTTGGAGATCCGGGTCCTCGATTGAGCCGAGGTCTCCATGATTGAATTCGGCCTGATCCTGTTGAACATGAAATGTAAGCTAATGTTAATCCTTTGAGGGCTATCCCTTGGTCTCCCGCCGGTTCCCACTGACCATGGGATTTTCACTCTGCGGGAAATCACGTGATTCCGGAACAGAGTAACTGCCAAAGATAATTCATAAAAATTTACTCGAATCAACGGGTTGAGTCAAGAACCGATTGACGGGAATACGGGACATTGCATGTATACCCGGCCTGAAACGAATTGCGCTTTCATGCTGTTCGTACCGGGATGCGAGGGATGCCTACAATTTGTGGTTGCGGTATTGTGCGGCAATGGACTGAAACAGGGAAGGTGTCATCAGATCCGCAAACCGTTCACCGTCCCGGCTGCGTTCCTTGTAAACGGCGATGCAGGATTGCACGATGTCCAATACCGTCGTCATATTATAGATGCCGGGGAGTTCCCTGGCCAACCGGGGACGGCGCCCCAGCTTACCACCCAATTGGATGCGGTATCCTTCCTTGCCGGCGGCAAGTGTGCCGGTGGGGCACGCCCGAACACACTGGCCGCAGGCGATGCAGTGATCAGCGGCTACTATCGGTCTTATATCCGCCGGGTCCAGGTGTATCGCCTCTTCCTTACAGGATGCCACGCAGGTGTCGCACTGGGTGCAGATCTCTTCCGTCAGCACCGGAAAGACCGCCCCGATGATCCCCACGTCCTTGATTTGAGGCTGGGAACAGGCGTTCGGGCAGTCCGCCAGGGTCACCCGGAATTCGTGGTGGAATTTCAGCTCGCCTTTCACATTTTTCTTTAAAAAATCAAGGAGGTTTTCTTTCTGCAACATTGACTCGAGTGCCGGCAGGAGCTTGTCATCGATCACCGCGCGATTGGGGCAGCCGCTCTGTCCGAAACAGGCGTCCAGTTGATACCCTTTGACCTCCTTGCTCATGCCGGTCAGGAATTTTTGCTGGGTTGATTTTACCTCAACCAGGGTGATAACGGATTTGCCCTGTTCCGCGGCTTCCTTTTCCACCCGGGATTTCACCCGCTTGCGGACAAAAAAAGGCACTTTTTTGATGGCGGCCTCGGCTTCCGGTGTCCAGTTCATGATTTCAAATCTCCTTTGGAGCGATATCATCGCTGATGGTCGTGGGAAAAAACATCAGGCATAACCCTGAGGTCCGGCCAACCCTGTTACATGCCGTATGCCGGTGGGCATATGACTTAAGTCAAAATCCGTTCATCGTTAAAAAATTAACCTGCTTTATCGTTCAGTGATAGCCTATGATTGGTGTTTGACTCACGCTTTCCGCATAAGCGTAATTTCGTATTGCTTTTTCAGGTGAATATGAATAGCGTGGTATACACACATTGTGTTACCCGGCCTCAATCCTAGTGAAACATCGAAAATTACCGCCGTTCCCGATCCGGACAGGTCCGCCCTGTCGGGTAAGGCGGCCGGCGGCTATCGTGTCGACGATATAAAAAGGCGCCATTGCCACCAGGGCTATCGCATGTATAAATGATATGCTTGGAATCGTGTCCGATGAAAACAGGTCAAGTAATGTCAAATGACAAAATCCAAATGCCAAAGAAAGGAGTGCTGTCGATTGATATTCATTTAATCCGGCACGCGGCACAATGGGAAAAACGCCCCGACCCCTCATTTAATCATCAAAGCGGTCCTTAAAAATGGATAGCATACCGCCATTTGACATTTGGATTTTGTTGTTTGTAATTATAGCGGTCGCCCTGCCATTGCCTTCTTAATTCAAATCAGTGGGCGTTGCAGTGAACTTTTTTTCAAAATGCGGGTTAAGGCCAATGACCCATGAAAACCTTAAAACAATGCGACTGGCGGCGCTCTTCCTTGTCGGCTTCGTGCTGTTCAACTACCCGATCCTGTCTCTTTTCAATCTGCCGGCAATGGTATGGGGGATTCCTGTCCTCTACCTCTACCTTTTCGCCGTCTGGGTGTTGATCATCGTATTGACCTTATTAAACGTTCATTTTCGATTCAAACAATATAAACCGGAAGAGCCCAGCATTCTCCCGGCAACAGGATCCGAAACCCGAACCGGCACAGACCTGCGATGAAGTAGACGGCAATCATGCTCGATACCCGGATCATACTCGTCATTTCGTTCGGCTATATGGGACTCTTGTTCGCCATCGCCTACTACGGCGACAAACGGGCGGATGCCGGACGAAGTATCATCAGCAATCCTTATATCTACGCCTTGTCCCTTGCCGTGTATTGCACGGCATGGACATTCTACGGCAGCGTGGGACGGGCGGTGGCGGCCGGTCCGGGATTCCTGACCATTTATATCGGCCCGACCCTGATGGCGGTTTTGGGGTGGTCGGTGATTCGTAAAATCGTACGGATCAGCAAACTCCACAGAATCACCAGTATCGCGGATTTCATCGCCTCCCGCTATGGCAAGAGCACCACCCTCGGCGGTGTGGTGACCATCATCGCAGTGCTGGGCATCGTACCGTATATCTCCCTGCAGCTTAAAGCCATCTCCACCAGCTTTTTCCTGATCAAAAGCTATCCGCTGCTCAACGTCCCCAAAGATCTGCATGCCATGACCTTCATTACCGATAACGCCTTTTATGTGGCCATACTGCTGGCGGTGTTCGCCATATTATTCGGTACACGGCACCTGGAGACCACCGAACGCCATGAGGGCCTGGTTGCCGCCATTGCCTTTGAATCCGTGGTCAAGCTGATGGCCTTTCTCGTTCTGGGTGTTTTTGTCACCTATGGGATCTACAATGGTTTCCAGGATTTGATGCACCAGGCCGGCAACAATGCAAAACTGCGGGAATTGTTCACCCTGAACTCCGACACCAGCAATTTCACGGACTGGACGGTGTATGTTTTCCTGTCGATGATGGCGGTGATTTTTCTGCCGCGACAATTTCAATTGACCGTGGTGGAAAATGTGAACGAGGACCACTTGAATAAGGCGATCTGGCTGTTTCCGCTCTATTTGCTGGCCATCAATATTTTCGTTTTGCCGGTGGCCTTTGCCGGTATTCTGCACTTTCAAAAAGCCGGGGTGGACGCGGATACCTTTGTGCTGACGCTTCCCATGGCCATGCAGCAGAAATCATTGGCCATATTTGTCTTCATCGGCGGATTGTCGGCGGCGACCGGGATGGTCATCGTGGAGACCATCGCTCTTTCCACAATGATCTGCAATGATCTGGTCATGCCTGTTTTGCTCCGGATGCATTTTCTGGGGCTCACCCGGAAAAAAGACCTGACAGCATATCTGCTGACCATTCGGCGGGGGAGTATCCTGCTGGTGCTGCTTCTGGGGTACGCCTATTTTCGTCTCGTGGGTGAATTCTATACCCTGGTTTCCATCGGACTGGTGTCGTTTGCGGCGGTGGCCCAGTTCGCCCCGGCGGTGCTGGGCGGTATCTTCTGGAAGCGGGGGACCCGGTCCGGGGCATTATGGGGACTGGTGGCCGGATTTTCATTCTGGCTGTATACACTGGTACTCCCTTCGCTGTCCCAGGTGGGCATCCTCTCTCCGGTCTTTATCACCGACGGTCCCTTCGGCATTGCACTCTTGAAACCGTTCAATTTGTTCGGATTGACGGGGTTCGACCATATCGCCCATGCCGTATTCTGGAGCATCCTCGCCAATGTCGGCGTATTTATCTGCGTGTCGCTGTTTACCTTTCAAACCACCATCGAGCACACCCAGGCCGCCATGTTCGTCGATGTTTTCAAATATTCGGGTGATACCGAAAAATCAAGCATCTGGCGTGGCACCGCCGCGGTGGACGACCTGATATCCCTGCTCAACCGTTTTCTGGGAAAGGAGCGAACCATTGAGGTCATGGCGGGATATGGTGAAAAGCGCAATTTCGACTGGAAACAGTCGCCGACCGCCGATCCCGATCTGGTCAGCCATGTGGAAAAACTGCTGGCCGGCGCCATCGGGTCCGCCTCCGCCCGGGTGATGGTGGCCAGTGTGGTCACCGAGGAACCCCTGGGCATCCATGAAGTGATGGATATCCTCGATGAAACACGCCAGGTGATTCTCTACAGCCGTGAACTCGAAAAGGCCACGTCCGACCTGAAAGCGGCCAATGAGCGGTTGGAGGAGTTGGACAAGCTCAAGGATGAGTTTATTTCAACGGTGTCCCACGAGTTTCGGACCCCCCTGACCTCCATCCGGTCCCTGGCCGAGATATTGCACGATAATCCGGGGCTTGCGCCGGATCGACTTGAGAAATTCACTGAAATCATCATCAATGAAACCCGGCGGTTGAATCGGATGATCCGTGAGATCCTTGATTTTCAGAAGGTTGAATCCGGGAAAATGCAATGGCATATCGATATCGTGGACCTGCGCCAGGTGGTGGAAGATGCCATCGCCAGTACACAGCAATTGGTGGAAGAACGGCAGATCACCCTCGATATTCAACTGGCGCCCAAGGTCCCCCGGATATCCGGAGACCGCGACCGCTTGATTCAGGTGATGGTCAACCTGATATCCAATGCCGTAAAATACAGCCGCCCGAAGACCGGGAAGATACGTATCCGGCTCGTGGAACACAAGGATACCCTTCGGGTGGATGTAATCGACAATGGTATCGGTATATCAAAGACCGACCAGAAGATAATTTTCGATAAATTCCGGCAGGTTAAGGATGATGCCAAGGGGCGTCCGGCCGGAACCGGTCTGGGGCTGGCCATCACCAAACGAATCGTTGAACTGCATGCCGGGAGGATTCGTGTTAAAAGCAGGCCCGGCCGGGGATCGGTTTTCAGCTTTACCATTCCCGTCAAAAGTCCCCGGCGAAACGGATTTCTCTCCCGGAAATTTACCGGGCAACCGGGAAGCTAGACCTTGTCCGGTTCAAGCCCTTTTCAGGTTCACTCACCCCGGAGGATGAACAGGCAGACCTGGCGCGGACCATGGGCGCCGTGGACCAGGGTGGCTTCAATGTCGGCGGTTTTGCTGGGGCCCGACACAAAGGTCATTGCGTTGGTGACAGTGTCCATTCCTTGCCTGAATTCGTCGGACAATATGGCGTACAATTCCGTGAAATCCAGAAGGAGCTGGTTCATGGTCATCGCCGCCATGTGAATCGACGGCAGCAGGGACACGATCCGGGGGTGGTCCGGCCGGTTCCGCAGCACAAGGGTACCGGTGTCCGCCAGGCAGAAATCGGCAGCCGTAATACCCACGGTGGCCTTTGCCGCCCTGGTTTTAAATTCATCGCATTCCGCATTCGAAAAATCGTCGGCCGCCGATACCGCCACCGGTGGATAATAAAGGGGGACGTTCAACCGGGAAAGGGCGGCATCCAGCTCCAGACGCTCCAGGAGCGGGTGGCGCCAGGCCGTAACCGTCTTTTTGTCGCCCCACTCGGGATCGGCCTGTTCGATCCGCGCCATCATGGCCGATCGCATCCGGTCGGCTGTGTCTGTGAACTCAACCCCTAAATTGATTTCCGGTGCCGCCGTTTTGAGAATGTCCGCCAGCGCTGAGAAATCGGCATCCTGCCGATTCCGGGTGCGCTTTATCGCGGACCGGATCTGATCGGTGAACCCGAGATCAGGCGTGGTCAGCGGTTTGCCCGACCGGTTCGACCGGCCCAGCGCACGTCGCACACGGGACAGGAACTGCTGTTCATTGTGTTCGGCCATATACGGATCCTCCTCCCTTGATCTGGCGCCGGGCGGTTTTATGGGTTTCGGATTTTTCGCGTGAAACTGATGTCCGCCAGCGGCATCATATCCCGTTTGCGTGTCCAGGTGTTGAACGGCGGCGGCAGACGGCGGATCATATTGCCTTCCATGGGCAATAACCGCTGGATGTGGGCGCAGGTGCGAAAAGCGGCATCGTAGAGGGGCGGATGCGTCACCAGAAAAGACCAGATGCCCATGGCCGCCCGTTCCGCCATGCCGTCCGGTTTTACCTGCCAGTGTTCGTCTCCATAGGCCAGCTTTTCCCGCAAGGCGACAAGCATGCGGGGGATGTCCAGATCCACGGGACATGCTGCCTTGCAGGCGCCGCAAAGGGTCTCGCCACGGCAAAGGTGACGGCCGTTGTTGATGCCGGTCAGCAGCGGGGTGACGACGGCGCCCACCGGACCGACATAGGCGGCGCCATAGGCGTGACCGCCGATTTTGCGATACACTGGGCACACATTCAGGCACCCCGCGCACCGGATGCATCCCAGGATTTCCCGGAAGGTGGTGTCCCCGAGGATTTTTGTCCGGCCGTTGTCCAGGACCACGAGGTGAAACGCGTCCGGACCGTCCAACTGACCGGGTGCCCGCGGTCCGCCGATATGGCTGACGTAAGTGGAAATCTTCTGGGCAGCGGCCCCCCGGCACAGCAACCGGATCATGATATCCAGGTCGAACAGGTTCGCCACGATTCGTTCCATGCCCATGATGGCGACATGTACGCGGGGCAGGGTGGTCGTCATCCGGATGTTGCCCTCATTGGATACCAGGACGGCATGACCGGTTTCGGCACACGCAAGATTGCATCCGGTGATACCCATGTCGGCGGAGATGAACTTGTCACGCAGCGCCCGGCGGGCAATGCGGGTCAGCTCCGATGGGTTTTCCGTGTAGGTCACGCCCAGTTTTTCAGTGAACAGACGCCCGATATCCCGACGGATTTTGTGGATAGCCGGTGCAATCATGTGCGATGGCGGTTCTCCGGCCATTTGCACCAGGTATTCGCCGAGGTCGGTTTCCACTGTTTCGATGCCTGCTGATTCCAGTGCCGGGTTCAGGTTGATCTCCTCGGTGATCATGGATTTGCCCTTGACCACCCGGCGCACACCATTTTTTTCAGCCACTTCCAGGCAATAATTCACCGCCGCGGCCGCATCTTTCGCAAAGTAAACAGAGCCGCCGTTTTCCCGAACTTTACCGGCCAGTTGTCTGAGCAGCCCGTCCAGGTTGTCGATGGCCGACATCCGCATCTCATGGGCTTTCAGGCGAAGCGCCGGGCCTTCCTTCAATCGCTGATAGGCCTCGGCCGTGCCCTTGCCCAATCGTTCCTGGAGATTGGCGATGGAAGCCTGCAACGTCGGATTCGAGATTGCCCTCCGTGCGCCTTGCCGGTAATTTTCAGGGTTATGGGTCATTTGGGGATTCCGGGTTGCGTATGTTTCAGATTCTGAACAGCCTGACGTGTTTGTCCGGACATCATCCGGCCAGCACCTGGGCGAGGTGGCGGACCTTTATGTCGATTGAACGCCGGTTGAGCCTGCCCTGGATGTTCAGCAGGCATCCCATGTCGCATCCCACCAGTGTATCCGCACCCGTTGCCAGAACCTGTTCTATTTTTTCATCCAGAATGGATGTGGATATCTCCGGGTATTTGACTGAAAACAAACCACCGAAACCGCAGCAGCGGTCTGCGTCCGTCATGTCGATAAACTCGGCTTTCCGGATATTCCGGATCAACCGGCGGGGCTGGTGATCGATGCCCAGACCGAAATTCAAATGGCAGGACGCATGATACGTCAACCGGCCCTCGTACTCGGCCTGCACATCTTCGGTCCGGATCACATCAACCAGAAATTCTGAAAATTCATAGGTTTTTTTCGCGATTTCCACCGCCTGGCGCCACAGGTCTGTTTCAACCTTGAAAAGTTGCGGGTAACCATGGCGGATCATATGCACACATGAACCGGAAGGGCATACAATCACCTCGGCGGATTTGAAGAGACGGATAAAATGTCGTGCCGCTTTTTCGGCGGCCCTGCTGTACCCTGCATTGTACGCGGGCTGACCGCAGCAGGTTTGATCGGGTGGAATGGTTATGGCAATGTTCAACCGGTCCAGCACCCTGACCACACCATCGCCCACTTCCGGATACATCCGGTCGACAATACACGGGATAAATATAGACACGCGGTTAAAATCTGGTTTCATGTTGTGTTGTGCCGGGAATTGGATTTGCAGCTATTGTTTTCATCATTTGGCTGAACCCTGAGGCTGCGAGGTCGAGTTGAACCTAACCCCATCGGAAAGAGGATGTCAATCTATCTTTCCCCTGCCCGGCGGGGTGATCGCATGTAGATTTGACATGGCCTCAGATACTTACAAATATTGGTATTCTTTGATACATCGTACGATTATAATTTCAAATGACAACATCCAAATGCCAAATGGCGGAATGCTGTCGTTTTAAGATCCCACCATTGTCCGATCCGCGCCTCCGGTATAAAAACGCCGCCGAAACGGAATTATTTTTAAAAAAACAAACATTTTGTGACCTAGGTCACATTCTTATCCATATGCCTGTGCTATTACCATTATGATAATGCAGTTGGAACATATTGAACCTGATTCCCGGATTCAGAGCTAACCCATCACCGGACAAAGGAAGGTTGTGATGTCTGATAAACCGAGTTACGAAGAACTAGAAGCGCGTGTACTGCAACTTGAACTGGAAAAAGAGGAATCCGTCCGAACCCTGGCCGGCGGTGTTGCCCATGGTTTTAACAACTTGTTGATGGGCATCCAGGGCAGTGTCTCGCTACTGGCGTTGGATGCCGATATGGACACCGCTACCCGGGAACACCTGGACCGGATAGAGCATTGCGTCAGTGAAATGTCCCGCCTGACCGATCAGCTTGTCGGGTTTGCCCGCTGCGGTAAATATGAGACCAAACAGCTACAACTCAATCAGGTGATTGATACCGTGACAGACGCCGTCATGCGGGAAAACGGCCATTTACGGGTGGAAAAGGAGCTTCAGGAAAGGCTGTGGCCCATTCTGGGCGATCCGTCCCAGATCAAACTGGTGATTTTCAACCTCTTGTTAAATGCAAAACAGTCCATGCCCGGCACCGGCAGTATCCTGCTTTCCACCCGGAACCTGATGATCGACGGCAATTCGAACGGGTTCCGATTCAGCGGCAACCGGCCTTTTGTGGAATTGATCATCAGGGATACAGGCAACGGCATGGATGCGGAAACGCTTCAACACATATTCGAGCCCTTTTTCAGCACCCATCGGAGAGGTTTGGGTAAAGGATTGGGGCTGGCCTCGACCCGGGGCATCGTCGCCAACCACCATGGTTATATCTATGCAGACAGCAAACAAGGGGAGGGGAGCCGGTTCACCATCTTCCTGCCCGCTGCCCTGGATGCCGTGCCGGATGGACAATAGTCCGGGTGCTGGCGGACGGCAGTGCAGGGAAGAGGTAATGTCAAATGGCGGAATGCTGTCGTTTTATCTTCACTTTATAATCAATATGATCAATTCGATCCTTATTATCGATAGAATACCTTCATTTGACATTTGAGCTTTGTCATTTGACATTATAACAATGCCCTGTATCATCGTACGAACGATATTTTAAAGTATCTGATATCATGCCGAATCCACTTGCGATCACCCCGTGGACGGCAGTGCGGACATGAGTGCTGCGGCGCCCTTTAAGGTTTGGTGACGCTCATGCCGTCCTTGGTATCCTGAACCTGGTATCCCAACGCAGCGATCTCATCCCGCAGTTGATCGGACAATGCCCAGTCTTTTTCGCGACGTGCCTTGATCCTCGCTTCCATTTTCCGTTGCACTTCGGCCGGGAGCGCCTCGGCCTGATCGACATCGGCCATGTCCAGCCCCATCACCCGATCGACATTGAGTATGGTGGCCAGTTTAATGCTGCTTTCCAGATCGGATTTGAGTGTTTCCTGCACCACGGCCATGGCCCGGGGCATATTCAGGTCATCGTTTACGGCATTCCGGAATTTTGCCGTGTATGTCTCATCCGGTTTCCCCGGCCGGGATCCAGCCGCTTTCATGACGGTGCGGACCTGATTTTTCAGATGGGTCAAGCCGTTTTGAGCGGCCTGTACGGACGCCTCGCTATGTTCCATGGGCTTTCGATAATGGGTCTGGAAGGCAGCAAACCGGTACACCAGGGGATCGATGCCCCGGTCGATGAAGGTGGCATCGAGGGTCAGGAAATTACCGGCACTTTTGGCCATTTTTTTTCCGCCGCTGATATTTAAAAATGCCCCATGCATCCAGAAGTTGAAAAACCGTTCATCTGTGGCTGCTTCGGATTGGGCGATTTCGTTGGTGTGGTGCACATCGATATGATCCGTGCCACCGCAGTGAATATCCAGCCGCCCCTGCAGGTGTTTCATGCTCATGGCCGAGCATTCGATATGCCAGCCGGGAAATCCGACGCCCCAGGGTGACGCCCATTCCATCTGCCGCTTCACACCCGATGGTGAGAACTTCCACAGCGCAAAGTCCGTGGCGTTGCGTTTCTCCGGATTTTTTTCCACCCGGGCGCCTTCCTGCAGGGCATCAAGATTTTGATGCGATAATTTCGTATAGCCGTCGAATTTGCTGGTATCAAAATAGATCCCGTCACTGGTGCCATAGGTAAAGCCTTTTTCTTCCAGTGTTTGAATGAGGCGAATCTGCTCGGCAATGGTATCGGTGGCCTTGCACCAGATGTCCGGATCCAGGATGTTCAAGTGTTTGAGATCCCGTTTAAACGCCTGGGTGTAGAATTCGGCGATTTCCCAGGCGGATTTGCCTTCACGCCGGGCACCGTTTTCCATTTTGTCGTTCCCCATGTCCCGGTCGCCGGTCAGATGTCCGACATCGGTAATGTTCATCACGTGTTCGACTTTATACCCATTGTAAAGGAGGACGCGTTTCAGGATATCTTCGAACAGGTAAGTGCGCAGATTTCCGATATGGGCGAAATTATATACGGTCGGCCCGCAGGTGTAGAGGCCCACTTCCTCTTTTCGGATGGGATTGAAAGCCTCTTTTTGTCTGGTCAAGGTGTTGAAGAGATAAAGCGTCATGATCTGCTCCGGAAGTTGTATGGCACACGTATCGACGGCCGTTTCCGTCCGTTGCACACGGTCCGTTTGATTCAGTTTTATTCGTTTTGTTTGGTTTTGTTCAGTTGATGAACAACTCCATACCAGCCCAGTGCCGCAAGCATCATCCCGGCGCACAGCAGCTGGCCCATGGAGAACGGCCCGGCCACCAGCCCCAGATGATCGTCCGGTTCCCTGGCGTATTCGATGAAAAATCGGACCAGGCCGTAACCGGCAAGATAGATGGATAACATTGCACCGGAAAGCCGAACGCGTTTGCGAATGGCCCATAGGATGGCGAACAGGAATATGCCTTCAAAAAAGGCTTCGTATAGTTGCGATGGATGGCGGAGAATACCGTCCTGTGCGGCTGGAAAATACATACCGTATACCGCATCGGTGGTCCGGCCGTACAGCTCGCCGTTGATGAAGTTTCCCAGCCGTCCGAAGGTATACCCCAACGGAATCGCCGGGATGACCAGGTCCGACATCTCCATGAACCCAAGCCCGTTTCGTTTGAGAAATATCAGGGCGCCGATGATAACGCCGATGAGTCCGCCATGGTAGGACATGCCGGTGATGCCGGTGAACCGCATCCCGTTGGAAAAGTCGAAGGGGATGATGATCTCCAGGGGATGGCCCAGATAATATGAAAAATTATAGAACACCACGTAACCCAGCCGGGCCCCGATCAGCAGGCCGAGGATCATGGCGGTCATCAAGCCCTGAACCGTTTCCGATGAGATGGTGAATCGGTCCTCGTGCCGGACCCGGTAAATGATCAGTGCATATGTCAGACCAAAGGCGATAATGTACATGAGTCCATAATAATGTATTTTCAGCGGACCCAGCGAGATGAATACCGGACTCATTTTTTCCGGTATGTGCTGCCAATATGTCAGGAACGAATTTGTCATGATGTTTTCAACCGCTGCCTTTCGAGCGTGGTGCGTTTATTCGAGTTCCATCAGGGATAGTCCCCTATATCGTTAAACGGTTTTCATATCAACGATTTATCCTGCGATCCACCTTCGGTCAGGGGGTGTTCAGCAGATGATTGCTCAATCCGTGGATCCCCGGAGTGACCTGTTGTATTCCCTTGCCGCGATTTGAATAATACCACAAGGACGCCGCATCCCCACCATCAGGTTGAATCCGCAGTACCGGTTCCCTTGCCCGGCGATGTTTTCGAGGTATTGCCGGGGCGGATCGTCACCGGTCAGATAATCGCTGACCAGACGGCCCCGTGACGGTGCTCCCGGTTTTTTTTCCGATGGGTCCCGGTAATTGGTAATGGCGGCCAAACGGCCGTTTCCGGTTATCCCCAGCCAGGTACCGTTTCCTTTCAGGTCCCTGCCGGCAAGAATATCCGGATGATCCCCCCAAAAATGCAGCCCACGGGTCGGGCGATCGTAAAACTCGTCCCGGTTGGCGGCGAGCACCAATTTGTAGCGCGCGGATTGATCATAGGAGAAAAGAATTAAGCACACCGCTTACACCTTCCGGCTATCCGGTTCAAAAAATAAGATTAAAAAAAATGAAGATCAATCGACATCATTCCGCCATTTGGCATTTGGATTTTGTCATTTGACATTACCTGTAGTCAGGGGACACGATTCCAAGCATATCACTATTACATGCGATTGCCCCGGGCATCTGCCATGGTCGTTGACCTGGGTTCATGACTTATGGTACTTGTTCAGATCTGATTTGTCCATAAACACCCATTTGACAAGGATTTCCCGTTCGGGTGTTTCGTATTTTGAAACATCAGGGGGGCACTCTGGACCTGCCGTCGCCGCCTTGACCGGTGAATGCAGGCATTCACACAGTGAAGCGGATTGGATGCAAAATATCGGGTGGCGTCCCGATGGGAAACATACCAGGAATCAATACCAGCAAAACAGGAGGGAAGGTTTATGAAAGAGGTGGTGATTGTAAGCGGTGCCAGAACGGCCATCGGATCATTCGGCGGTGTGTTGAAATCCGTTCCTGTGATCGAACTCGGATCATTGGTAATGAAAGATACCCTTAAACGCGCCGGCCTGCGTCCCGTACCCGGCGAATTGGCGCCCCAGTTTGCACCGGCGACGCTCAAGGACCAGGGGGTCATCGAATTGGAGTCCAAGGCCGACGATTGGGATACAGATGCAAGGCCGGTGGTGATTGATGAGGTCATCATGGGAAATGTGCTCCAGGCAGGGCAGGGGCAGAATCCGGCTCGCCAGGCCATGGTTCGCGCCGGTATCCCAAAGGAAACACCGGCATTTTCCATCAATAAAGTCTGTGGCAGCGGTCTAAAGGCAATCGGTCTGGCCGCATCCGCCATCATGACCGGCCAGGCGGAAGTGATCCTCGCCGGCGGCCAGGAAAACATGAGCCTTGCACCCATGGCCCTTCCCAAAGCACGGTGGGGGCATCGGATGGAGCTGACCGGAACCGGGGATATTTATGATTTAATGGTGTTCGACGGCCTTTATGAGATTTTTTACGGCTATCACATGGGGGTAACGGCGGAAAATATTGCCCGAATGTACAAGATCAGCCGGGAAGAACAGGATGAACTGGGTGTGTTGAGCCATACACGGGCCAGAACGGCCATCACGGAAGGCTTGTTTGCCCGGGAAATCGTACCGGTGGTCATAAAATCACGCAAAGGTGATACCATCGTCGATACCGACGAACGCCCCATGGATACAAGCCTGGAAAAAATGGCCAGACTCAGGCCGGCTTTTGCCAAGGATGGCACCGTGACCGCCGGAAACGCATCGGGCATCAACGATGGCGCGGCGGCGGTTCTGGTCATGAGTGCCGAAAAGGCGGCGGAGCTGGGGCTCGAACCCATCGTGAAAATCAAGGATTTTGCATCGGGCGGCCTTGATCCGGCCTATATGGGATTGGGTCCGGTGCCGGCAATTCGCAAATTGTTGAAGCGTACCGGAATGACCGTGGGGGATATGCAGATGATCGAATTGAACGAAGCATTCGCCTCCCAGGCCATCGGATGCATGCGTGAACTGGACATCGCCACGGAAAGGCCCAATGAGTTGGGAAGCGGTATATCCCTTGGGCATCCCATCGGTGCCACCGGCGCCCGGCAGATGGTCAGCGGCATGAATCAGATGAGCCGGAGGGGGTATAACACCGGCCTGATCACCATGTGTATCGGCGGCGGCATGGGGATGGCCATGATCCTGGAAAAATAGGCCGTCCATTTCACCGGCTCGGGCATCAGTCGATCCGGCATTGAAAACGCCTGATAATCCCTTGTGGATTATCAGGTTTTTTCATTTGATCATCGTCGCGCTGACGGCCGGCTCAGCCGCCGGTTTTCAACGGGTCCGGAGTGCCGGTGAGTTTCATTTTTCGCTTTACATTATCCACCGTAATTGCTACAAATACGCCTTGTCTGTTCGGACTGAAAAAGTGCGACCAAAGGGTACTGATTTCATAGAATCCAGAATGTGAAGAGGTTGTAATGAATATTGCCAGAAGATTGGGTATTTTAGTGTTTTTTGCAGTGCCCGCGATCGTCGGTGGCGGAATCGTGTTTCACTTTTCCCAACCCAGTTATACTCCGATGGCCATTTACGAAATACTTCTGATTTTGTTTGCCGGCGCCATAATCAGCAAGTAAAAACGCCTGTCATCCCACTGTGCACGATGCCTTTCAATACTTCGTGCCAACAGCCCCGGGTTAAGGGCGGTTGGGCGATTCTTTCGATGCTTTCGGGCGAACAAAGCCGGACCACTATGCGAATATTTTTCTCCCCGGTCAAACCCCTTGCACTGTGGTGGTATGCGGTGCAGCGGATTGACGGTGCCGGGGATTGGTAATGCGTTTTATGCATCCCCCGCAAATTCGGTGGGTTGATACCGCCATCAGGACCGTGAACACCTGACGCTTGCCCGGAGGCAAAATGAACGACGGTACGTCCAGAAACATGATATTGTGGTTCTTTTTAGCCTGTTTTATCATTTCTATTTTCATGATGGGATGGCTGCTGAAACCGTTTTTTTCCATCATTATTCTCGCTGCGGTCCTGGCCGGCATCTTCTATCCGGTATTCCGTTTCATTCGTCGCGTCGATAAGATCGGCGCGCCCATCGCCTCTTTTCTCACCTGTCTGTTGATCTTTATCATCGTTTTTGTTCCCATCGTGTTCTTTGTGGGGAGCCTTGCCCAGCAAGCCTTCGAACTGGTGCAATTGGCACAGAACGCCGTGGCCAACGACCAGGTGATAGAACTTCTGCAAAAAAGCAAGGTGCTCGACAAGATCAACATGCTGCTCGTCCGTTTCGACTATCAGGTGACCGGTGAAGAGCTTCAACGCGCCATTGCGGAGATCGGCAGGGTGGTGGGACTATTCCTGTTCGGCCAGGCCAGGGGCATCGCCCAAAACACCTTCGCCTTTATCATCAATTTTTTCCTGATGCTCATGGTCATCTATTTTCTGCTGATGGACGGTGAACGATTGATTGCCTTTATTTTTGATATTTCCCCCCTGCCGGAGGATCAGGACCGGAAACTGATTCAGAAGTTCAATGAAATGGCCGGTGCCATCCTTGTGGGAAATGGGCTGGGTGGTCTTATCCAGGGCGTTTTGGGCGGGCTTGCATTCTGGTTTTTGGGCCTACGGTCCGCCTTCTTATGGGGTGTGATCATGGGGCTTCTCGCATTCCTGCCGATCATCGGCATCGGTATGGTGTTATTTCCCACCGCAATCTATCTGTTGTTAACCGGGCGGATCGCCGCCGGCATTTTTGTCATTGTATTTTATTTAGTCGTATCTTTTGGCACCGAGTACATATTCAAACCCAACCTGGTGGGCCAGCAGGTTAAAATGCATCCCCTGCTGGTTTTTTTCTCGATCATCGGGGGATTGAAGCTGCTTGGCATTTTGGGGATAATATACGGCCCCCTGGTGGTGACGGCGTTTTTAACCCTCGCCGAAATTTATCAGGGCAACTATCGGAACCTCATCGAACAAAAGGACACATAGACGTGGCATTTCGCCACTCTAACATTCACCCATTCCCGGTTGTCCGGGGCAGGGGTATTTCCATACAGAGATTTTCTGATGTAGAACAGGAGCTAAGATGACCGAGACAGAGAAACAACCCGAGATCAGTATCGAGACGGAAATGAAAAAATCGTATCTCGACTACGCCATGAGCGTGATCATCGGTCGAGCCTTGCCGGATGTCCGCGACGGATTGAAACCCGTTCACCGGCGGGTGCTTTTTGCCATGAGAGAACTTAAGAATGATTGGAATAAACCGTATAAAAAATCCGCCCGTATAGTGGGTGATGTCATTGGTAAATACCATCCCCATGGGGATACGGCCGTTTATGACACCATCGTGCGGATGGCCCAGGGGTTTTCCCTGCGCTACCCGATGGTGGATGGACAGGGAAACTTCGGTTCGGTGGACGGTGACCCCCCGGCGGCCATGCGTTATACCGAAATCCGGATGACGAAACTGGCTCACCTGATGCTGGAGGACCTGGATAAGGAGACGGTCGATTTCACCCCTAACTACGATGAATCACTCACCGAACCATCTGTCTTGCCGGCCAAGCTCCCGTCCTTGTTGATCAACGGTTCGTCCGGTATCGCCGTGGGTATGGCCACCAATATACCGCCGCACAATCTGTCCGAGGTGGTGGATGCCGTTTCAGAATTGATCGACAATCCCCGCGTCGAAATAGACCGGCTTATGGCCCTGCTCCCGGGCCCTGATTTTCCGACGGCCGGTATCATTTACGGGAAAAAAGGCATCCGCAATGCCTATGAGACCGGCCGCGGGATTATCCGTGTTCGCGCTCGGGTGGCGGTGGAAAAAGATAAGAAAACCGAGAAGGAGACCATCGTTATCACGGAACTGCCTTACCAGGTGAACAAGGCCAGGCTGGTGGAGAAGGTCGCCGACCTCCAGAAAAACAAGCAGATCGAGGGGATTCAGTTTGTCAGGGACGAGTCGGACCGCAGCGGTATGCGAATCGCCATCGGGCTGAAAAGAGACCAGATCGCCGATGTGATCGTGAATCAACTTTACAAACACACCCAACTGGAGAACAGTTTCGGCATTATACTGCTGGCGGTGGTGAACGGGCGGCCCCAGGTTTTTAACTTGAAGCAGATCCTGGAACAATTCGTACTGCACCGCAAGGATGTCATCACCCGGAGAACACGATATGAACTGAGTAAAGCGGAAGCCCTGGCCCACATCCTTGAAGGGCTCAAAATCGCCCTGGATAATCTGGACGCGGTGGTGGCCATGATCCGTTCCTCCGGTTCTCCGGTGGAAGCCCGTGAACGCCTGATGGATGCCTTTGAATTAACGCTTATCCAGGCCAAGGCGATCCTGGACATGCGGCTTCAACGACTCACCGGTCTGGAGCGGGAGAAAATAATAGCCGACTACGAAGCGTTGCTCAAAGATATCGCCCGGTACAAGGAGATATTGGCCAGTGAAAGACTCGTTCTCGGTATCATCAAAAACGAACTGACCGATTTGAAGGCGGAATTCGGTGATGAACGCCGGACCGATATTGCCCACGCCACACGCGAGCTTACCCTTGAGGACATGATCGCCGAAGAGGATATGGTGGTGACCATCAGTCATTCCGGGTACATCAAACGTAATCCCATCACCTTGTACCAGAGCCAGCATCGCGGTGGTAAAGGGAAAACCGCCATGGGAACGAAGGATGAAGATTTCGTGGAACATCTCTTCGTTGCATCGACACATCATACCTTCATGTTTTTCAGTAACATGGGGAAGGTGTATTGGCTAAAGGTGTATGATATTCCCCAGGCCGGCCGGCAGAGCCGGGGAAAAGCCATCGTCAATCTCCTCGATTTCGCCGAGGGTGAATGGCTCAGCACGGTCCTGGCCGTTCCCTCGTTCGAACCCGGGCACTACGTGCTGATGACCACCAAAAACGGTACCATCAAGAAAACCGATCTCATGGCATTCAGCCGACCACGTGTGGGCGGCATCATCGCCCTGAATCTGGCGGCGGACGATGAGTTGCATGCGGCACGTATCACCGACGGTACCCAGAATGTGTTCCTGGGATCGGCTTCCGGAAAATCCATCCGGTTCATGGAATCGGATATCCGCCCCAGCGGCAGAACCGCCAGAGGGGTTCGCGGTATGCGGCTGATCGGCGGAGACCGGATTGTCGGAATGGAGGTGCTCCATCACGGCCAAACCCTTTTCGCCATTACCGAGAACGGCTTCGGCAAACGCACCGCCATAGACGAATACCCGGTTCACCGTCGGGGCGGTAAGGGTGTGATCACCATCAAAACCACGGAACGCAATGGTCAGGTGGTGGGAATCCTGCTGGTCAAAGAGGACGATGACCTCATGTTGATCACGAATAACGGCAAGATCATTCGAATGCATATCCGGGGCATTTCCGTCATCAGCCGAAATACCCAGGGCGTAAAACTCATTGATATGGAGACCGGTGAACGCGTTGTGGGCACGGCCGGATTACCGGAGAAAGTGACTGTGGGAGTGGAAGACCCGGAAGAAGGGGAGCCGGATCAGGGGGCCGATGCCGATGGGAATGGCATCGATCAGCCGGATGCGGAGACCGATGCCGATGGGAATGGCATCGATCAGCCGGATTCATGAACATCAGCCGCCGGCATCGTACCGGCGCCATCGATATATCGGTTAATAAATACCCGGATAACGACCAAGGAGGCAATGCTGCCCATGCAATCTGAAAAATCGTTCAGTTCGACAAAAATCGGCGTCGTCGGTGCGGGTAGCTGGGGGACCGCATTGGCCGACCTCCTCGGTCGCAAAGGATTCAAAGTGGATCACTGGGTCTTTGAAAAAGAGGTCAAGGAACAGATGTGCGCCGGCAGGGAGAACACGGTTTTTCTGCCCGGTGTTTCTCTGTCCGATAATCTCAATCCCACCAATAATTTAAGGCAAGTCGTGACCGGTAAGGATCTTGTGCTCGTCGTGGTTCCCTCTCATGTCATGCGGGTGACGACCGAACAATTCGCCCAGTGGATATCACCGGAAACGATCCTGGTCTCGGCGTCGAAGGGGATTGAAAACAAAACGCATCTGACCATGACCGGCGTATTGAATGAGGTCATGGGCAACAGCGGTCAATATCAATCAGCGGTACTTTCGGGTCCGAGTTTTGCCAAGGAGGTCGCCGCCCAAGTGCCCACGGTAGTGACCGTTGCATCGGACGATGAAAAGGCCGCCGCCTTTGTTCAACGGGTATTTGCGACACCCTATTTCCGGGTGTATACCCATAGTGACGTATTGGGTGTGGAATTGGGGGGATCGGTAAAAAATGTCATCGCCATCGCCGCCGGTATCATCGACGGAATGGGCCTCGGGCTTAATACACGAGCCGCCCTGATCACCCGGGGATTGACGGAGATCCGGCGTCTGGGGGTAAAAATGGGCGCCAATCCCAGGACGTTCACCGGGTCGGCCGGTGTCGGTGATCTGATTCTGACGTGCACCGGCACCCTTAGCCGAAATCACACCGTCGGGAAAAAGATCGGAGAGGGAAAAAAGCTGGATGAGGTGCTGTCAGAGATGCGGATGGTGGCCGAAGGGGTTAAAACCGCGAAGTCGGTGTATAACCTGTCACGCAAGCTTGACGTGGAGATGCCCATTTCACATGCAATTTACCATATCCTCCATGAGGATCTGTCTCCCCCAAAAGCGGTTCACCTGCTGATGACAAGGGATCTGAAACAGGAACTGGATGAAGATTGATTTTTCCACAATAGATAAAACCACCGGGCCATATGAGTAAGCAAGACCGCCACCCCAATTGTTTTTCCGATCTGTCCATCGTGTTTCCGATGGCGGCGGACGGTTTGAGACATACACCCCGTTCGTGCATGATTTGTGTATATAAAACAGAATGTTTACGGGCTGCCATGGAAAAATCGGAAGGTGTGGATGTCCGTGAAGAGGTCGTGGACAGGGCCTATTCCTCGGGCATGCTGGGTTTTTTCGAACGATGGTCCCGGAAAAAGTCACTGCACCGGCAACGGTTTACGAAAAGGAAGGGCAGCCATGAATAAACTCACCTTGAAGGATCTTGACCTCCGCGGCAAACGCGTATTGATGCGTGTTGATTTCAATGTGCCCCTTGACGGCGGCCGTGTAACCGATGATATGCGCATTAAAAGTGCGGTGCCCAGCATCCGTCATGTCATTGACAATGGCGGGCGGCTGGTGCTCATGTCCCACCTCGGGAGGCCCAAGGGAAAGCGCGTTCCCGACATGTCGCTCCTGCCCTGTGTGGCCGTTTTAAAGCAACTGCTCGGACAGGATGTTCGTTTTGTTGACGATTGCATCGGACCCGAAGTTCAGGCCGCCGTGAATTCACTCGGCGACGGAGAGGTGTTGCTGCTGGAAAATCTGCGGTATCACGGGGACGAGACGGCCAATAATCCGGAGTTTGCCCGTCAATTGGCGGCCTTTGGCGATGTTTTTGTCAACGATGCTTTCGGCACGGTTCACCGCGCCCATGCGTCCACCCACGGGGTCACCGCTTTTATCGATAGATGCGCCGCCGGTTTCCTGGTGATGAAAGAGATGGAATACCTGGATGTTGCGCTTGAAAATCCGGAACGGCCGTTTATTGCTATTCTGGGCGGGGCAAAGATATCCGGTAAAATCGATGTCATCTCCAACCTGCTTCCCAAGGTGGATAAACTCATCGTCGGTGGGGGCATGGCCTTTACGTTTTTTAAAGCCATGGGGTATGAAATCGGCAACTCTTTGCTTGAAATGGATAAATTGGAGTTGGCCGGGGAGTTGTTGTCCATCGGCCGGGAGAAAATCGTTCTGCCCGTCGACTGCCTCGTATCCGATGTTTTTGATTTTCCCACCCGACGCATCGGCCCGCTCAATACCGTTGCCGTGGATGCGATCCCGGTCACCGGCATTGGTTTGGACATCGGCCCTGAAACCTTGCGGATTATTGAGAATCTACTGACCGCCGCACGTACAATTGTCTGGAATGGCCCCATGGGGGTTTTTGAAATAGATGAAACTGCCGGAGGCACCTTCGCGGTGGCTGAGATAATGGCCCGCGCCACAACAAGGGGAGCCGTGACCATTGTTGGCGGCGGCGATTCTGCGGCGGCGATAGCTAAAGCCGGTGCGGCTTCTGCGGTGTCCCATGTGTCCACCGGCGGTGGGGCGTCATTGGAATTTCTTGAAGGTAAGACACTGCCGGGTGTGGACGCACTCAGCGACAAGCCGGTTGCCGCATCGTCATGACACTGTCGTTTTCCGGCCGATGCAATGATAGCGAGAATAAACAACATCACCCCGTGGTCAGCCATCTGTGGTCTGGTTGAACAAACGCTGGAATGAATTCGTCATATGATCCCTAGTCGACTATTCGGCAGGATGTTAATCGTCCTCGTCCCTTTGGCACTGATCGCAGCCGGTGTGGTCTTTTATTATTACAAACCGATTTGGCACGCCGTGACCCAGGCCTTTACCGTACTTTCCGATCGGGAAAGAATCGAGGGTTTTATCTCCCTTTTCGGTGTGGGTGCGCCGATCGTGTTTATGGTCATTCAGATCCTTCAGGTACTCCTGGCGCCGATCCCCGGAGAGGCCACCGGTTTTGCCGGCGGCTATTTATTCGGGACCATAAAAGGATTCTTGTATTCAACCATAGCCCTGACGGTCGGATCCTGGATGAATTTTGCCATCGGCCGGTTTTTAGGCATTCGGTATGTGAGAAAATTCATACCACCGGAAAAACTCCATAAGTTTGACCGTTTGGCCAGGCGGGAGGGTTTTTTTCTGATATTTCTATTGTTCCTGTTCCCCGGATTCCCCAAGGATTGGCTGTGTCTTTTCCTTGGCATCAGCGCACTCCCCATCAAGGCATTCCTGATCGTTGCCGCCGTGGGGCGCATGCCGGGTACCTTAATGCTCAGTCTTCAGGGTGATATGCTGTTCCAGGGGGATTACGAAATCCTGTCCGCTCTGATCGGGTTGAGTCTGGTTGCCGCCTTTGTCGCGTATGTCTATCGTGAAAAATTATATAAGTGGATAGAAAAAGTAAATGGGTCAAGCATTGACCATACGGATAATTAGTGCTACACATATTCACAGTGCGTACTATCCTTAACCGGCCGAAATCAGGTCGGATACCACTTTCTATTTAGATTCGTTTCCCATGAAATCATAGCCACGCGCTTTTACGGAAGCGGCGGTGCAAAAATCTGTTTTGGGAGAGAACATTGGCATTCTGGAATGTTAGAGAAGAACTAAGTCAGGTCGATAGGCTGCGGCGGTCCTATTTCGAATTGCTGCGTGATGAGTTGGACCAGTTCATGCTGAATTATTCTTTGACTGATTCATACAACCAGTTCATGAGTAAAAATGAACCGTACCCGTATGTGGAAAAACGCGAGCTCAAACCCCGGGCCAGGATACCGGGAATCGAGTATGAACGCCAGAATGCCTTTCTGCTAATCTTCGTTGAAGATACCATTCCGGCATCCCACAAGAAATACATACGGTTTTTCAATGAGAACAAACCGACCAAAACGCATTTGCTTCACGCCAAAGCGCTGCCATTGCCGGAAACCTTCGATCGCAACCACAAATACCTGGACTCGGCGCATTTTTTCGATTTCTTGAAATTATTACTGCCCGTGGATTATGCCCTCTGTATTCAGAGGGACCCCGCCAGTCATAGTAAAAACCGCTACCAGCTTTCACATTTCCACGTGAGGATAGATTGGCCCATCGCTGAAGCCGCGGAAGATCTGGCGCAAAGCCTGCGATATATTTCCAAGGATCTTTACGAAAAAGGCGATAAATACGCTGAAAATGTGCAAAAAAAATTATTTGAATACTATGGTTTGCCGTTTATGGTCGGGGGGCGGCGAACCGCCGCCATGGTCGCGGCCCAATACCTCAAGAGAATTCCCTGCATTTCGACGGTTTATGTGAGCAGCAGCGAATCCCGCGCATTGATCCGGATTTCCGAACGGGGGGTATCCAAGGCAATCCTTGTTAAATTCACTGAAGAGGAGATGCATCAGGTAGCCGGTATCCATGGCATTCTCCCGCGGACATTTAACAAGAATTATGTGATTGCAAGGGAAAAAAAAGGCTATGTCTGTATTTTCCAGGCGACCTATGCCTACACCAATCATGCGAGGTCTCCGGACGATGGTAAACTAAGAGAGATTAATACGGAGCTTAACTGGTTATCGGTGGGAGAACAGCACGTGCTCCCCAAACCGGGGGTGTTAAAATACCCGCCAATTCCGCTAAACCTGATTTATTCCTGATAATAATCCATGGACGGGTGCATCATATATCGTTTCTGCATTGTATTTGTGAACCTGTGAACAGGCTGTGAGGGACTTTATGGAAATACTGAAAAAAGAGTGGAAAACCATCTGCCTGATGCTGTGGATGGCCCTAATTACCGGTTTTATCATTTATCTGAATGCCCAGCTCCGCAGTCTCCGGGGATCGAGCAGCGCCTTGAATTCAACCGTTGACAGTATTGAAAGCGTTATCATCAGTACGGACAGCAATATCTCATCCATGAACGAAAGGGTGCGAAAGTTGGAATCAAATGTGGATTATATTGTTCAGAGAGTGAAAAGGAGGTAAGTTCCATTACCGTGAACGAACTAAAGGGATTTCAAAAACAATATCTGAAGGGTTTGGCACATCGTTTAAAACCGGTGGTGTTCATCGGTCAGAAAGGTATTTCCGACCTGCTGATGGATGCCATTGATGCCGCCCTGATTACCCACGAATTGATCAAAATCAAATTCATCGAGTTCAAGGAAAAAGGACAAAAACTGGATATCTGCCAAATCCTTGAAAAAAAATCAGGTGGTGCCCTGGTGGGGATGGTCGGCCACGTGGCCACTTTTTATCGGCCTCACCCCGAGGCAAAGAAAAGAAAAATTCGTCTTCCCGAACGGTAATGCGGCCGGTTACTTCCCGGGAACCATTTCCATTCGGAACAATGCCGGCACCGCCAGGGGGGAATCCGGCGATATTTGCCTGCCGGTTACCGGATCCATTGCCATCTTGACCACATCCTCCGGGATATTGAACCGTTTGTAGGTGGTGTCCGACAGGGCCTGGTCCATGAACATCGTCCAGATCGGCAAAGCAGCCCTGGCACCCGTCTCCCCGTCCCCCAGTGTACCGTGATCATCTCTTCCCACCCAGACGCCCACGGCCACATCCGGAGAAAATCCGATAAACAGGGCATCTTTATAGTCATTGGTGGTACCGGTTTTGCCGGCAACCGGCCGATTCAACCGGAGAGCTGATTTGCCGGTTCCCTCCTTGATCACCCCCTGGAGCATATCCGTGATGATGGCGGCCGTGGTTGCCGATAGGGCCAATGTTTTTTCCGGTCTGGCCTGCCAGAGGATACGTCCGTTTTTCTGTACAACGGTCATTGCGCCATAGGGTTCTGTCCGCTGACCGCCATTGGCGAAAACGGCATAGGCGGCCGTGAGTTCCAATAGATTTGCGCCGGATGTGCCCAAGGCTATGGACAGGTTGGTCTCCAGGGGAGACGATATCCCCAGCTTCCGGGCAAAACGAACCACGGCATCCGGTCCCACCATTTCGATCAGGCGCACGGCTGGAATGTTTTTGGAGTGGGTGAGCGCCTTTCTCAGGGTAATCTCCCCCTGGTATGTGGTTGAGAAGTTTTCCGGTCTCCAGTCCGTGCCTTTCAACGCCCCTTTAAACACCACCGGGGCATCCAGAATCTGCTGGTGTTGGGCGAATCCCCGTTCAATGGCCAGCGCATATATGAAGGGTTTGAATGCGGATCCCGGCTGTCTTATGGCCGATATGGCCCGATTGAATTGACTTTTCAGATAATCATGGCCACCCACCATGGCCAGAATACCGCCGGTTTGAATGTCGATGGCAATAAGGGCGGCTTCAGGTTCCGGGGAGCCGATGCCGTTTTTTTCCATTCGCGCTTTCAGATCCGTCAGCCCTTGACGAATGGACTGCTCTGCGGCGACCTGGAGTTTTTGTGACAGGGAGGTCTCGATGGTCAGTCCGCCCTTATAGAGTTGATCGGATCCGACCTCAGTTTCCAATTCATGCTTGATAAAGGATACAAAAAAAGGTGCGGTCCGGGTTCGCGGTGATTTGGGTGCGGTGATGACGGGTGCCCGGAACGCCCTTTCGTATTCTGCATCGGTGATGATGCCCGTATCACGCATCTGACGGAGAACGATGTTGCGGCGCCGGGTGGCGAGTCCTTTGTTCAACAGCGGTGAATAGCGTGATGGCGATTGGGGCATTCCCGCAATGAGCGCGCACTCCTCAAGGTTCAATTCCCTGACGTTCTTATTGAAAAATATGGTGGCCGCCGATTGGACACCATAGGCACCACTGCCGAAATACACCTGGTTCAGGTAGAGCGTCAGGATCTCATCCTTGGTGTATCGCCGTTCCAATTGGAGCGCCAATATGCCTTCGCGGATTTTTCGCACCAGCGTTTTCCGGGGGGTTAGGAACAATGTCCGGGACAATTGCTGGGTCAGGGTGCTGGCGCCCTGGGCGAAGCGTCCGGTCTTGACGTTGCGGACCACCGCTCTGAGAATTCCTTTAAGGTCGACACCGCTGTGTTTATAAAATTGCCGGTCCTCCGTGGTCAAAAGGGCCTGCGACAGGTACGGCGGAATCTCCGACAGCGGCACCGGATCTCTTTTATGAATAAACAGCTCATCGAGCAGGGCACCGTCCGAGGAGAAGATCCGGGAAACCGCAGAAGGCTGGAAATCTTCCAGACCGCGGATTTGCGGCAGGTCGCGCGTCAGGCCGAAAAAGGCGCCCGCCGCCCCCCCGCAGAGTGCGCCGACCACCACAAACAGGATGATAATTGAATGGCTTTTTTTCAGCATTTTTATTTTCACTTTATCGTTAAAGCCGTCCTTAAAATAGATAGCATACCGTCATTTGATATTTGGGCTTTGTCATATGACATTACCTGATCTGTTTGCATCGGACCCTATTCCAACCCTATCAATTTTATATGCAATCACCCTGCCGCTATCTATCTCATATTGACTGTAAACGGAATTGATTGTAGATTAAGCGACCATTTTGTCAATATTCTTCTAAGGAGTGTTCATATGTCTCACCACGATCATCATGACCACGGCGGCCATCATCACCACGATTCGGAAGACAGTTCCGGAGTTGAAAAAACCTTCGATGAGCGGCTGGTGGTGTTGCTGGATCATTGGATTAAGCATAACGACGATCATGCCCGTAATTATATGGATTGGGGGAGAAAAGCCGAAGAACACCAGTTGTCGGGGGTCGGTGCGCTGTTGAACGAAGCCGCCGAGATGACCCGGGCCATCAGCGAAAAGTTTGAAAAAGCGGCTGCCCTGGCCGGCAAGAAGCGATAACCCGGGTATCTTATCGTTCATCCATTTTCCGGATCAGGTCATTGGGGACCAGCGGTGAAGTTATGGTGATATGCACATGGCTGCCGGGCTGGGCGAAATCCCGGCGTTCACCGTCCGGACCGGTAATTTCCTTTATGGTATCCATCTGAGCGGGCCCTGTGCGGGGAAGTACTTCAATGGTATCGCCCCGGAAAAACTTGTTTCTGGCTTCCACCAGCGTGCCGGGGGCGGACGTTTTCTCGAGGACTTTTGCCAGAAAGGTATGGCTGTTTTCACTTTCGGCGCGATGATTCATGATCTCCTGCCCCGGGTCGCCGAAATAGAATCCGGTGCAATAGCCGCGATGGCTGATGTGCTGTAATTCCGTTTTCCATCGCGGATCGGCGACATAGGCGTCTGGGTTTTCGTAATAGGCATCTATGGCCTCCCGGTACGTTTTCACCACTGCACCCACGTAGTGGATACCCTTCATCCGTCCTTCTATTTTCAATGATGAGATTCCCGCTTCGATCATCTCGCGTATATGGTCGATCATGCACAAGTCCCTGGAATTGAAAATATAGGTGCCCGAGGCATCTTCGGAAACCGGAAAAAATTCTCCGGGACGTTTCTCTTCCATCACGGCATATTTGAAGCGGCAGGGATGACAGCACATGCCCTGGTTACTGGGGCGACCGGCCATGAAATTGCTCAACAGGCACCGCCCGGAATAGGATACGCACATGGCTCCATGGACAAATGCCTCGACTTCGATATCGGTGTTTTCACCGATTTGTCTTATTTCAGCCAACGACAGCTCCCTGGCCACATTGCATCGGCCGGCGCCGAGGCTTTCCCAAAACCGGACGGTGTCGTAATTGGTGGTGTTGGCTTGGGTGCTGATGTGGATCGGTGTAGCCGGCAGATATTTTTTTGCAGCCATGAGAATAGCCGGATCCGCCACAATCACCGCATCGGGCTGAATGTCCGAAAGACTTTTCAGAAAGGCCTGCATGGGTTTCAGGTCCTGGTTTTTCGGATAGATGTTGCAGGCGACATAGACCTTTGTATGGTGTTTGTGGGCGAAGGCAACGGCCTCATCCATCTCCGCCAATGAGAAGTTGCCGGAAAAGTTTCTCAGGCTGAAGGATTTTCCAGCCAGATAAACGGCATCGGCACCATAGTGGACGGCGATTTCGAGTTTTTCAAAGTTGCCGGCAGGGGCCAGCAGTTCCACTTTTTTGTCCGCAGACATAATTTATATCTCCTGGTGTTCCGTAATGAATTCCGACCGGCGCTGTTTCAGGAATAATAAGGATGATATAAGGGCGGGTTCTGCGAACACCTCCACGGATACCGTCCCCGTATAGGTGGACAGAATCTCTCTGACGCGCTGCCATTGACTATCCGGAAGTTGATCCAGCCCCAGGTGGTCGATACCGTTTTGCACGCCATGCAGGTGCATGATCGCTGTTTTGTCCCGGTACCGGCCGTACAATTGCGCCATATCATATTGATACCGGATCAGATGCCCGATATCCAGGCACACCGGCAGGTCCCATTCCCGTATCACCGGTTCGACCCATTCAAACGGATAATCAAGTGTTTCGATGGACAAGGCTTTCGGATCCACCCCGCTATCGAATAACCGGGTCAGGCTTTCACGGTGCCTTGACATCCGGGCGAAAATTCCACGGTTCGAAATATCATCCGGATGCCACATAAGGTGCAAGGTATGTGTGGATGCCTTCAGCGGCGCAACAATGTCCAGGACCTGTTTCATCCGGTGGACGGCACTCCTGCGCAGATGGTCGTCCGCATGACCCAGGTCAAGGTCCGCGGGCAGGTGCACATTATATCCGATATCCAAATCCGCCCCGAGTTGCACCAGTTCGTCGATGCTGTGTTTCGGCGGCAGATGAACCATGTCACGGCCTTCGAAAAACAGCAGTTCGATTTCATCCACGATCGGTGCCAACCGGCGCACATTGGGAACATAGTCGTCGGGATAGATAAAACTCGTGGTGCCGATGCGAAACGGAAAAGCCCCTTTGCTCACAGGTGGATGCATGTATCTCCTTCCAATGGTGGCGCATTACTATCAATGTTCGATTGCCGGTTCAACCTGTTTTGACATGCCGGCGCGATTCTTCGGTAAATCATAAAGATCGTTGGGGAAACTCAAGGAAAATCAAAATACGGCGATATAAAGATTAATATGAAACCGAAATTCATAAATGAGATTGATAAGAAAGCCCCTGTTTTTCTTCCGGTCGGTCCCCGCCATGGTCGACTGCGGAAGGAATCATGGGAGCAGACCGGAGGTGACAGCTTGGAAAATAAGGGAGCGGACAGACGACGGAAAACCCGGGTCTCGTTTGATACGGATGTGATCATCCGCGTCGATGGCTCGGATGTGTCGGCACAGGCGGATTCAAAAGATATTTCGATCAACGGCATGTTTGTGAATACGGACGCCGACATCGCCGTGGACACTCTCTGTGATATCGATATCATACTCGGCGCCAACACCGAGGGCCTGGCCATCAAGGTGAAAGGCAAAGTGGTCCGGAAACAGGAAAATGGTTTGGGGATCTCATTTGAATCCGTGGCAATGGACAGCTATATCCATTTGAAAAATTTGCTCCGGTTCAACGCGGATGATCCCGATGCCATCGAGAGCGAAACCTTCGAATAGGGGTCTGGATTAAAATTTAGTATAATAACCGCTGCCCCATCCACCATATCCCCCCGAATGCTGCAGCCGCCAATAGCGATGCCAGCAGCATCAGGTCGCAGGCCTGTTTGATGTGTTTGAACGCCACCTCCGGAAATGACTTGCCGATATACGGTTTATCCACCACCTCTCCATGGTAGACATTCGGTCCGTTGAGCCTTACGCGCAACGCGCCGGCCACCGCCGCTTCCGGGAAACCGGCGTTGGGGCTGGTGTGGTTTTTTCCTTCGGCCAATGCGGTCGCCAATGACGATGAGCCGGATTTGTTTAACATCCGGGCGGCCAGGGCGATAAACAAAAAACTCAGCCGGGCCGGGATATAATTGGCCACATCATCGATCCTGGCCGCTGCCTTGCCGAATTCCGCATACCGGTCATTTTTATACCCAATCATGGAATCCAATGTATTGATCATTTTATACGTCATGGCCAGCGGTGCGCCGCCGATGACTGCAAAAAAAAGGGGGGACAGGAATCCGTCCACGTAATTCTCGGCCACCGTCTCCACCGCCGCCCGGGCCACGCCCTTTTCGGTCAGGTGACCGGTTTCCCGCCCCACGATCATGCCGACGCTGCGTCGGGCACCATCCAGATCGCGGCCTATCAGCCGTTCCCATACCGCCATGGCCGCTTTTTCCAGTGAACGGGCGGATATGCAATAGAAAACAAGGATCACTTCCACACCCCCGCCCACCCACGGATGAATGAGAAACGCCGTCCGAACCACCAGCCAGGTGATCGTCCAGGTGGCGCCGATGAGCACAGCGGCAAATAAAAATCCGGACGACCCCGGATGAATCCGAAGGGGTCTGAATACCGGTTCAAACCTCTCGATGGCCAGCCCCATCCATCGGATCGGATGCGGGAGGAAGAGCGGGTCGGCGATCATCAAATCAAGCACAACGGCAAGGGGGATGATGTACCCCGCGGACAATAACGGCATCATCTTGTTTCTTCCTTTATTGGGACAGAGTCATTTTTTCAGTCAATTCCAGCAAAGACGCGGACAACAGCCGGTTTGTCGCCGGTTTTTTGAGCGACACCCGGATATATTGATCCGACAACCCGATGAAGTTCGAGCAGTTCCGGATCAATATTTTCTGTTCAGCCAAGGCATCACATATGCACCCGGCGGTGACGGACGTCGGCAGTTTGCCCAACAAAAAGGAGGTCGGACTGTCAAACCATTGGATCAGGGAGGGGTGTGGGAAGCTGTCCATAAACGCCTTTCTTTCGCCGTCCAGAAAGCGGCAGGTATCGTGGATGAATCCATCGACTTTGTTATTTTCGGTCATCAGGTAGTGAACGGCGACCTGGGCCGGTGAGTTCACACTCCAGGGCAACATGAATTTTTGTAATTTTTCAATGATGTCCAGGGAGGATTTGATGAATCCGATGCGCAATCCCGGAATCCTGAATATTTTGGACATGGAGTTCAATACCGCCAGGTTGGGCAGGTCGCTACGGATCATACTGAAATCGTCTGCGGCCTTGACAAACGGCAAGTAGGATTCATCCACGATAAAACAGGTTCCCGGGTGCTTGCGGATGATCTTCTCCAGAACGGTTTTCTCGAGAATCGCGCCGGTGGGGTTGTTGGGATTGCAGACGAACACGGAACCCACTTCCCCGGCCATTGCATCGAGCCGGTCAAGATCCGGTTGAAAATCGGCTTCGGCCCGTGAGAGGAGATGAACGCTACGGCATCCGTGCATCTCACAGGCATCCTGGTAGTCCGAGTAGGTGGGCGACAGGATGAGAGCGGTTTTTAAATTCAAAGCCAGGGGCAGGGCGTATATGAGTTGGGTGGTGCCGTTGCCGGCCAGAACCACATTCGGCGCCACCTTGTGATACCGGGCGAAAGCGTCGATGATGCCCGCTGAATCGGCTTCGGGCAAGGCTGTCATGTCTTCGAGATGTGATTGGATCCGTGTCATCATCTCCGGCATCGGTCCCAAAGGATTCACATTGCTGCTCATATCGATGATATCCCGGGCCCGGCATCCCAACCGCCTGGCCAGAGCGTAGATGTTTCCACCGTGTCCCCGGATCATATCCCCCCCATTTGCCACCGTAAAAATAAAAAACCCAGAATTTCATATAAAATCATATGTATAAAATCCAAAACGAATCCATTCCCAATCGGATTGCCGCCAGGTATTGTTTTAAATTTTGTCATTTAAAATTGATTTAAAATTTAAAAGTATTTCAAATTTATCGTTCATGCCCGAAATTTACCGCGATGAGCAGCAGCCATGTCCCCAGACCATATCCTTGCCATTCACCTGCCTGAAATTATAAATCGCTGAATTTCAAATGAAATCAAAAGTGCAAGGTCCAAAACGAGCCCATTCCCAATCGGGTTGCCACCAGGTATTGTTTTAAATTTTGTCATTTAAAATTGATTTCAAATTTAAAAGTATTTCAAATTTATCACTCATGCCCCCCATTTTGCCGCCATGACGAGCAACATCCCGGCCTCATTGATCTCGATCAGGGCACCCAGCATATCTCCGGTCATGCAATTCACCTTTTTTTTGTAGTAAAACAGTACACCAAAGGTGATGGTCAGGTGCATCAGGATGAGTATACTGCCGCGAATACCCATGAACATGGACAATGCCACCGGCACCAGTGCCCAGATATAATTCAGCGGTTTGATCCGGAAGGTGAAGAAGTCCTTACCGAGCCCGCCCTCCGGACGGCCATACGGCAGGAATTGGGTACCGAATATGGCGCTGGTCCTGGACAATGCGGGAATTATCAGAATGGCCAGTGGCCGATGGGCATCCATTGCGGTAAACCCCGCCCATTTGGCGGCCAGGCATAAGACCACGGCCACCACCCCCATGGCGCCCACACGGCTGTCTTTCATGATCTCCAACGCCCGGTCCACCGGCCGTTGTCCGTACAATCCATCCGCCGTGTCCGCCACCCCGTCCAGGTGCAATGCGCCGGTGATCAGCGCAAGAATCGCTATGTCCAGGATTGAGGCGACCGGCGACGGCCAGATCCGGATGAACACCTGATCGCATACCGCCACAATGGCGCCGATGAGCAAGCCCACCACCGGAAAAAACGGCGTCATGGCTTTCGGATTAAATTCAAGATTCCGGCCCACCGGTATTATCGTAAAAAAACCGATGGTCGCCTTTAAGTGATTAAACATATTCAATTGAACCCCTGTTTCGTTGCACACGGAATTTCTAAGTATTTCTCATTTTATCTTCACCGCTATTCCCGCCACCATCCAGAAGACGGTGTCACAGGCCGCGGCCAGTCGCTGATTGGCAAGACCGGCCGTGTCCCGGAATTGTCGTGCCATGGCGTTTTCCGGCACGATACCGGCGCCGACCTCGTTGGACACCAGGATGATGGGAGATTTTGAACGGCCAAGGGCGTCGGCGAGCCGGTCAACCCTTACCAGAATGTCGTCCTGGGACAGGTCCTCCAGCATCAAATTGGTGAGCCAAAGGGTGATGCAGTCCACGAGCATTATGCCGTAGTGTCCGCTTTTTTCAGCAATGGTTTCCGGAAGCCGGGTGGGAATTTCCAGGGTGTCCCAGGTATTGTCCCGTTCCGCCTGATGCCGGCGTACCCGCGCCGTCATTTCCTCATCCCGCGGGACACAGGTGGCGATAAACCCTTTTTTAGCGGTGGAGATTCCATCGGCCAGCGTCAGGGCATGCCTGCTTTTACCGCTTTTGCATCCGCCGACGACCAGTTCGTTTGAGAATTTTGCGTTCATAAAAAACCCGATTCCTTTTTACGCTTTATGAGGTCCGATTCTTTTCTCCAGGGGTCAATGGTCCAATGCCTTGTCGACCAACGCCTTTATGGCGGCCATATCAACATGCCGGGCGGTATGTTCAGCGAGCAGTTCGTATTGCTTGTCCTTTGCCGGAGCGCCGCCGGTTTCAGGCACATCTATCCGGGAAAGACCGATTTGCGCCAGCCATTTGGCGGTGATACCCGCTGTATCAAAAAAACCGTGGATGTAGGTGCCCAGGACACGGCCGTTGTCTCCGGCGCAGCCGTCATGTCCGGTTGCGGGCTTGCCGTTCCGGGTATGAACGTCCAACAGGCAGGTACCGCCGAGGTGTTCGGTCCGGCCCATGTGTATTTCATAGCCCTCGCCGGGCGTATCCTCCCAGTTGAAGCATGTCCGGGTGGTGGTCTTCGGCGCTTTCAACACGGTTCGTATGGGCAGGAGACCGAGTCCGGGCGTCGTACCGGGCGGACCTTCGATACCATCGGGGTCCGCCACATATTCACCCAGCATCTGGTAGCCGCCGCAAATACCCAGAATCCGACCCCCGTTTTCAACATAGAATCGGAGATGCGACACCCATGTTGATGCGAACAACCACTCCAGGTCATGCCGTGTGTTTTTCGTCCCCGGTAGGATCACCGCCCGGAACATGGAAAGGGCTTGCGGCTGTTCAACGAAATGAAGGGACACCCCGTCAATAACGGCCAGGGGGTCAAAATCCGTGAAATTGGCGATATGCGGAATCCGGAGCACCGCCACGGCCGCTTTGTCCGCGTCCGCAATGTGCACCGGTTTCGGGCTTTCGATGACCACCGAATCCTCAGGATCGATATGAATGTGGGAGTAATGGGGCAAGACGCCGAAAACCGGTTTGCCGGTCTGCTGTTCGATCCATTGTACACCGTCCTTGAACAGGTTGATATCCCCCCGGAAGCGGTTGACGATGAACCCGGCGATTCTCTGACGGTTTTTTTCAGGCAGGCATGCCAGCGTCCCCACCAATTGTGCGAAAATACCGCCCCGGTGAATATCGCCCACGAGGATGACCGGACAATCCGCAACCTCGGCGATGCGAAAATTCACGATATCGTGATCCATGAGATTGACCTCGGCACACGATCCCGCACCTTCAATGACCACCAGGTCATAATCCTCCCGCAACCGGTTCAGGGCATCACAGGCGGCTTTGAATAACCGCTCTTTTTTGCGGTGGTACTCCGCCGCGGTGTTGTTTTCCAAGGCCCGCCCCATGAGTACGACCTGGGAACCCACATCACTGGTGGGTTTGAGGAGGATGGGATTCATGTCCACTTGGGGGGCGATACGCGACGCCTCGGCCTGAACGATCTGGGCCCGCCCCATTTCAAGGCCTTCAGGGGTCACACCGGAGTTATTGCTCATGTTCTGGGCCTTATAGGGCGCCACATGGAAACCCTGGTTGGCGAACCACCGGCAGACAGCCGTTGCGACGATGCTTTTGCCCACATCCGAACCGGTGCCGAATACGGCTATGCAAGGCGCTTTGGAGTTCTGATCACAATTCATATTTGGCACCGTATCCTCTTGGGGTGAACATGAAGTCCTTGTAGGTCACCGATGCGGTGCTGCCGATAAAAACGGTGGTGAGCATGGTCACATCCGCCCCGTGCAATCGGTCCAGCGTCGTGATTTCCACCTTCTGGGCCTGCCTCATGGCACTGCTCACGATGCCCACGGGTGTGCCACCGTCACGATGCCTGAGAATTATCTCCTGGGCCCGAACCAGTTGATCCCGTCTTTTTTTACTTTTGGGATTATAAAGTACGATGACGAAATCCGCCGATGCCGCCGCAGCCAACCGCCGTTCGATGGTTTCCCAGGGGGTCAACAGGTCGCTTAGGCTGATGGCTGCGAAATCATGGGTCAGGGGCGCCCCCAGCAGGGCCGCACCGGAGCAAAGGGCAGGTATGCCCGGCACTACTTCCACATAGAGATCCGCCGGCGCACCGGCACCTTCGGAAAAGGAGGCGATGGGCATGACATGGATGTCTTGTTTGGCGCAGATTTCCAATGCCAGTCCGGCCATGGCGTAAATACCTGGATCACCGCTGGATACCAAGGCGCAGGATTCTCCCGCCTTGGCCAGGCCGATGGCTGCGGACACCCGGTCCACCTCCTTTTTCATGCCGGTGCTGATAATTTTTTTCCCCTGTATCATCGGCCGGATTAGGTCGATGTAGGTGGTATACCCGGCAATGGATTCGGCTTCCCGTAATACGGTATGGGCGCGCGGACTCATGTGGTCCGCATCTCCCGGTCCTATACCGATGATGAACAGGGCATTCGGGCAACGGCCAGGGTGGCGTTGGTGCTTTTGTGTTTGGGGACGATCAATTGTCCGTTCGCTGCTGCCAGTATTGCTGCTGCTTCGCATACGCTTTTGACTCCGATATGTTTTTCCGCCATGGCGGAAGGGTTTTGGATCGCCGTCACGGCGTTGAGCTGATCCTTTGAGAAAAAACGCAGGGACAGGTTCAGTTCCGCGGCAAATTCGACGAGCCCGGGTTCGTCGAATTTCAGATCCACCGAGGCCACGCAAAAAAGGCTCTCCGCAGCCAACCTGAATTTGTCCATCACACCGTCCATCAGTTCCCGAATTTCGGCGGCCCGGGTATGCCGATTGCAGCCGATGCCCAGGGCCAGGGACGGCGGCCGCAGCACCAGGGTGTTCGCCAGGGTATTTCCGATGCCGTCGTCAATCACCACGACGGCGGCATGCGGCGGCAAAATCTCCTGGCCCAAACCCGCATGGGGATGGCGGTCAACCAGGGGATGGGCGGCGAATTCCGTATTCGTGAAAACGCCCATCGGGTCAATCAATGCAATGCGCTGATGGGTGAGCAGCGCCATGCTGACGGTTTTAATGACTTCCGGATTCTGAATGAACAGCCCCTTTTCCCTGGCCGTCACGTCAACCGCCGGCAGGCCGGCGGCGTCCGTTGCCGTGGTGATCACCGGGATGGCGTTGATAATGCCGGCTACCTTCTCCGCCAATTCATTGGCACCACTCACGTGGCCGGACAGGAGGCTCACCGCAAAACGGCCGGCATCATCCACGGCCACCACAGCCGGATCCTTCAGCTTATGATCGAGCAAGGGACCGATCATGCGCACAGCGATTCCGATGGACATGATGAAAATATGGGCGTTGAATCGGGTGAACTCCCGGGCAACCGCATCGGAGAGTTTGTCAAAAATGCCGGATGATGCGTCTCCGGTATCCAGGCCGGATGAGCGGAATATACGGCTGCCGGGCAAACCGCCGGCCACTGCGGTGGCGATGTCCCTCCCTTTCGGCGTAACAACCCAGATCGCTGCCCTGTAGTCCATCTGCCTATGCACCCCCGGTGGTTGCGTTACGGAATCCATGGGAAAAATGCTTGTCATACAATTTGGATTTATGCTGAAGCCGCTCCGGGCTGATGTTCAATACCTTGCCGACAATGATCAATGCCTGGCGGGTAATCTTTTCTTGCCGGACGGTTTCCGCCAGTTCCCCCACAGTTGCATAAATTACTTTTTCCTCGGGGTGGCTGGCCCGGTAGACAACGGCGCACAAGTTCTCAGGTCCGTAAGCCCGTGTAAGAATGGTTTCCAGTTCGTCGACCAGGGAGATACTCAGATATATGGCCATGGAGGTCTGGTGTGCGGCCAGGGATGCCATGTTTTCCAGTTCCGGAACCGGCGTGCGGCCGGCCATGCGTGTGAGGATCAGGGTCTGTGAGATTTCCGGCAGTGTGTATTCAATCCCCATGGCGGCGGCGGCGGCAAAGGCGGCGGTGACACCGGGAATGACACCATAGGGTATGGCCAGCTCCGTCAATTGGGCCATCTGTTCAAAAACAGCCCCGTAGAGACTGGGATCACCGGTATGAAGCCGTACCACAGATTTACCATTTTTATGGTGTGTGGCCATCTCTTCCACGATTCGCATTAAATGCATGCCGGCACTGTCCAGCAGTATTGCCCCCGGTTTTGTCCATTTCAGGACGGCTTTCGGGACAAGGGACCCGGCATAAATGACGCAGTCGGCCTTTTCCAATGCCTTCTGTCCTTTTACGGTGATCAATTCCGGGTCGCCGGGACCGGCGCCTACAAATAACACGGGATTTGGTTCATTCGTCTTCATATTTTATCCTGACCTGTGCCCGGAGATGATCCACACCGGATTTTGCGATTGGAGACGGTCCCCCCAGGGCATGGCCCGGCTCCGGTTGATTTGGACCTGCACAGTTTCCGTCTCGAATCCCAGTTCCGTCAGCAGGATTGCCGTGCGGTCGATGTTCCGGATGATGACGGTATTCACGGTTATGCCGCCGCCCGGGCGCAAAAATTCCGCGGCTGTTTTGAGGATGCGATCCAGATGTCTGCCACCGCCGCCCACGAACACGCGATCCGGCCGGGGCAGGTGAGGCAGACAATCCGGGGCGGTGGCGTGTCGGATAAGCAGGTTTTCCACACCAAAGGTGGTTTTGTTCCGGTGGATCTGTTCCACCCGGTCTTCATATTGTTCAACGGCCACGACTTTTCCACCGGGAACCAGGGTCGAGGCCTCGATGGACACGGCACCGCTGCCCGCGCCGATATCCCAGAGCACATGATCCCGTGCGAGTCTCAGTTTGGAAATCGCCACGGCACGGACTTCCGCCTTGGTGATGAGCCCGTTCTCATGAACGAACCAGTTGTCCGGCATGCCGATAAACGGTTTTCGTTTTACAACTTCAAGGCCCGGTGCGGGTTTTAGAATCACGAAATTGGGGGTGGCGAAAGATTCTCCGATGGATTCGGCCGGTGAAAACCACCGGATCCGTTCCCCGGGAGACCCCAATTCCTCGAATACACAGAGGCGATAGGGGCAGCCTTTTTGTTGAATGAACGCCCCCAGCGCCGCCGGGGTCTCGACAGGGTCCGTGTAAACACCGATGGTCTTCCCGGTGTTCATGGCGGACAGGACGTCGTCTTTGCGCGACCGGCCATGGAGGCTCACCACCGTGGCCTGATGCCATGGTTCACCGATGCGGGCGAATGCGGCGGCCGCCGTGGAGACATTGGGATGGATGCGGATATTCCCGGGGCCCAGGGTTCGTGAGAGATATGCACCGATGCCGTAATACAGCGGATCGCCGGAGGCCACCACCACCACGGCCTTGCCGGCATCCCTTTCCTGCCGTATAAATTCCGCAAGGGCGCCGAGGTGTTTGTCGATGACTTTTTTCTGCATGTTCAGGTCAGCGAAAAAGGCCAGGTGCCTCTCCCCGGCGACGAGAATGTCCGCTCTCCGGATAAGATCCAAGTGGGCGGCCGTCAGGTCCGTGGGCGACATACCCAATCCGATGATTTGAACCGGCTGTGAAGTGTGTTGCTGGTTATTCATCCCCATTTCCTATCTTGTCCGTTCACTATCAAAAGCGATGTTACCCGCATAGTCGAATATCACCGACCGGATATTCACGATGGTGCCGGCGAATTCGCGGGCCGCAGTTGTCATCTCCCGGCCGACCCGGGCGATCACTGCGGGGTGATCCACCCGCAAGAGGTCGAATGCGTGCCGGGCCGTATTGGCGTGCCGGACCTTTTCCGCCAGGGATTCACTGCCGGTGATACCGGCTGTCCACGCCGCCAATCGGTCGAGGGTCAATGCGGATTTGGCCGCGTGGGTATGGGGGATCTTGTGGGCCATTTTCAGGGCCTTGGCAAAAAATACGGCCAGGGTGGCGCCGGCAAACCCATGGGCCGAAACCCCTTCCAGGGACATTTTGAAAAAATCACCGATCTGGATGAACGCCGATTCGTCCAGTTCCGGCCAATGCCCCTGGGCAAAACGTTCACTGCGGCGGCCGGTGGTGAGTATTGCCTGTCGGTTCCCCGAAGCCCGTGCCACCGAGAGCGCGGACCGGATGGTGGCGATGTAGGCATCATGGGACATTGGACGCACGATACCGGTGGTGCCCAATATGGAGATACCGCCAAGGATACCCAGACGAGCATTGAGGGTTTTCGCCGCAATCGCTTCTCCTTCCGGGACAAAGACCTCCACTTCCACGCCGCATGCCACCCGGTTCCGTGTCAACACCTGGGCCACGGCCTCTTCGATCATTTTTCGGGGACCGGTATTGATGGCCGGTTCACCGGGCGGCACCTCCAGTCCGGGTCGGGTAACGCGGCCCACCCCCTGGCCACCGGTAATGGTGATCTGTACGACGGACTTTTCCCGAAGAGATACCTTTGCGCCGATGATGGCCTTGTGGGTGACGTCCGGATCGTCCCCGGCATCCTTGATGACGCGGCAGACCGCCGTTTTCGATGATAATCCGGCACAATCATGTATGGCGATGGCCGTGCGGTCACCAGTCAAGAAACGGATTCCCACTGAATCCGGCGTTCTGTTTTCCAACAGGCGGATCACGGCCGCCTTGGCCGCTGCTGCCGCTGCCGCCCCGGTGGTGAATCCGCTTCGCAGTTTTGGATGTGTTTTACTTTCCATTTTCCGGTTTGTTCGATCTTGCATGCTAGGCGACCGTTGCATAGATAACCGTTACCAGTATGATGCTCGCCACCCGGAACCCCTGCCCTAAAAGCAGAAGCTGTCCCCCCATTTTCGGCTCGAAAATGCCCATGTACCGGGGCAATTGATGCCGGAGCGCCCTCACCGGGAAGGCTGTGATATTGCCTATGATCAGTGCCAGAACCGTTTGTTTCACCGTGAGCACGCCGGCGTCGAGCAGCGCACCCGCCGCCGCAAAACCGGATGTGAATTCGGCCACAAAGCTCAGGACCACCACGGACAACGACTCCACCGGCACCACCCGCGTCACCACGAACCGGGCCAATATATCCCGCAGTATATTGAAAAGGCCCATGGTATTGAGGACAAACACCAGCGTATAAATGGGAATGACAAAGGTCAAGACGCCCATGAGCCTTTTCGGGAATCGTCTGGTTACACCTTCCCGGGCACTAGTGCGTTTTGACGGCGCTTTTGGGTCGTATGTGCCGTCCGCCAGGGGCATGGCGCAGGTGCTGCCCGGCAGTTTGTAATGCCCGTAAGTCAGGAGCAGTATGGTTCTCAACACCACGGCCGTAAAGGTTATCGTGAAATAGATGATTCCAGCCGTTCCGGTCAGGGGTATCACGATAAACACAGTGGTCGGCAGGTGGAGAAAATAGGCCGGCAGCTGGTTGGTCAGGTTCGCCAGAAAAAGCTGGTTTTTGCATATTCGGCCCTCTTTGTAAAAATCCACCAGCATGGCATTGGCAACGGTGCCCGAGAGAAAAGCCGTGGTGAATGCGGCACTGCATTGCACGCCCATATTGCCGAAACGGAAAAGCGGGGCCGCCACCGCCGCCAGGTATCTGGTCCACCCCGAGGCTTCGATCAATTGACCGATCATCAGTCCGAGGCTGATGAACATCACCAGCCGGAACAATGGTTTCACGAGCCTGCCGTAGATGATATCGCCGGTCATCGTGTCGATGGTCAGGGATGCCGTGATCAACAGCGCCAGTGTAATGCCCAGTGCCGCCAATAATCCCGGTATTTTTGACCGTTTTTTACGATTTTTCATGAATCCCGTTTCTTTTGGCGATGATCAGGGTCCAATATCCCGGCGGCCGGGTGGTGAGGTCATGGATATCCTCCACGATCTCTTCGTTGGGCAGGCTGCATTTGCAGATCCCCGTGCTTGATTTTCCCATATTGCATTCGTCGAGCGCCGTAACGATATCGCCGACATTTTTGTACGCCTTCATCATCACCACCGTATCCGGCTTCTCGTTGAATTGGCGCAAGCGGTCCCCGCCATGGGCCCCGGACAACAGCAACAAGGATTGTTCGCCTTCCACCAGGGGTTGATTCAGGCGTGCCGCCGCGGCCTGGTAGGCGGTGATGCCGGGGATCGTCTCGATGGGGATATCCGGCGCGAGCTGTTGAATATACGGCAGCACGTATCCATAGGTGGAATAGGTCATGGAATCCCCGAGGGTGAGGAAGGCGGCGTCTTCGCCCCGGTTGAGAACCTCGATAATGGTTTTGGCATTGGTGATCCAGGCTTTTTCAACCTCGTCCCGGACCGTGGTCATGGGAAAACCCAGCATCCGGACCTGTGCATCCGCCGGGATATGCGGCCGGGCGATGTTCACCGCCTGGCTGTGCCGGTTCTTCGATGAAGATGCCGCAAACACGACCGATACCCGCTTCAGGATTTTTACCGCTTTTACCGAAATTAAATCCGGATCGCCGGGACCAACGCCTATGCCGTAGAGTGTTCCGTATCGTGGATCGTTCATGATTCCCTCTGTGTTGTGGTTGGCTGTTGTGTGGCCATTATCGCCAAGGCATTCACGACACTGGCGGCCACATTGGAGCCGCCTTTGCGTCCGATGTTGGTGATAAAGGGGGTGTCCAGCTCCCGCAATGCGTCCTTGGATTCCGCCGCGTTTACGAATCCTACAGGCAGACCGACGATCAGGGCCGGTGCCGCCCGGCCTTCCTTGATTTTTTCGATCAATCTCAAAAGGGCGGTGGGTGCGTTGCCCACCACGTAAATGCCACCGGCCATCTCCGCGATCGCTGCATCCACGGCGGCTTTGGCTCTGGTGGTTCCGGATTTTTCAGCGATTTCGCTTACCACGGCGTCGGCGATCAAGCAGTTGACCCTCACATGGTAATGGTCGAGTTCCTTGGTCCGGATGCCCGCCCTGGCCATGTTCGTATCGGTGACGACGGCGTTGCCGGACCTGATGGCCGAGAGCCCGGATTCAATGGCCCGGGGATGAAACCGTATGGATGTCATGTAGTCGAAATCGGCCGAGGTATGAATCATCCGCCGGACAATCCGCCATTGCGCCGGCGTGAATTGATGGGGACCGGCTTCGTCGTCGATGATCTGAAAGCTTTGGTCTTCTATGGCTTGCGGTTTCATAAATGCTGCTTCCTTTTTCGGTAATAATCGCGGCAGAGGCCTGTAAAATGTCGTGCGGTATTCGGACAACTGCCGAAATGAAGGTGAATATAGCTGCCGAGTGTCTGCCGGGTGCAGAATCCCCCGGCCGGCTTTTCCACGCCGGCCCGGTCCGTGATCTGATATACGGACGGCAATGAGTCGGACACGGTATCGAGAGTGGAGTAGTGAAATTCGTGTCCCCGGATGACAGTGCCGGGCAACCCCAGGGGGGTTTGGGCCCTGAGGGTGATTTCCCGGTATCCCAGTGCGGTCAGCCGGGGCGACATCTTCGTTCGTAAGTGAAAGCAGCCGGTCATGGGATGGATCTCGCCGTCAAGGGTGGTGATTCCGTCGCTCAGGTACATGAATCCGCCGCATTCACCGTATATGGGCATCCGGTTGCGGCAGCAGTGGTGGACCTGTTTCCGCATGTTTTCGTTTTCCGATAGCTGCCGGGCGTAAACCTCCGGATATCCCCCCCCGAAATAGAGGCCGTCCAGTTCTTCGGGTAGTGAGGTATCGTTCGTCGGTGAAAACGGGACGAGTTCCGCTCCCGCCGATGCCAAGAGGTCCAGATTGTCCCTGTAGTAGAAACAAAAAGCCTTGTCCCGGGCAACGCCGATGCGCACCTTCGGTTTCGCGGGAGGCGCGGATTCAGTGGGTGAAGGTACCGGCGGCCCATACTCCGGGAGTGAGTGCACCAGTCCGGAAAGGTCTACATCCGCTTCGATGATGTCGGCCAGCCGTCCGATAAACGGGTCCGCCAGCGGGTGGTCCTCCCGTGTCACCAGCCCCAGGTGCCGTTCAGGGATTTCAATGACCTTGTCCCGTTGGATGCCGCCCAGACAGGGCATGTGCACCTTATCTGCCAGGGCATCCTGTAAATACGCCAGATGCCGCCGGCTGCCCAGATTGTTAAATATGACACCGGCGAAGTTCAGGCCGGGGTCGAATCGTTCAAAGCCTTGTACCAGGGCAGCCGCGCTACGGGCCATACTCTTGGCGTTGACGGCGAGGATGACGGACAGATCAAGCCATTTGGCCATCTCGGCGGTGGAACCGGCTTCACTCCGCCCGTCATAGCCGTCAAACAATCCCATGACCCCTTCCACAACTACAATATCCGCATCCCGGGCGGCCTGCCGGAAAAGGGTATGGTTATATGCCTTGGTCAACATCCATCCATCCAGGTTCCGGCAGACCCGGCCGGTGATCCGTTCATGGTGGCCGGGGTCGATAAAGTCCGGCCCTACCTTGAAGGATACCACCGTTCGTCCCTGACGGATAAGTGCCGCCAGTATCCCTAAGGTGATGGTGGTTTTTCCGGCACCGCTTTGGGTGCCTGCGATGACCATTGCTTTGATGGTAGTCTCCCGTTAAAAACCGCTCGCGGCGGTGGTGAGTATTTGCCTGCCCCTTGTTTCGAAAAGGTCCGGGTATAACAGGTGGCCGATGGTAAAAATCCCCTCGAGTATTCGAAACGTGGGTCTCGAGACGATCTTTTCATCCACCAGGTGGATCTGATTGTGCTGAATCGCCTTGATCAGATGAAACCCCGGTTCGTTTCTGATCATGTCTGTTGTGACGGCATTCATGGTACCGGTTTGTGCCAGGTAGACATCGATATTCGATGCGTGGGACAGGATACGCTCTTTTCCGAACGCGGCGATATTCGAGTTTCTCATGGGGGCTGCATCCACCGCCACGTTGACGCCCCCGGCTGTCTGCAAGGCAAAGACGGCCATGGACCGGGGTGAAAAAGTTTTCATTTTCCGGTGGATGGCCTCGAAATAGACGCTCTTTTGATCGGACAGCCCGCGGGTGAGCAGACGAAAATCATGAATGGCCTGCCGGAAGTGTTCCACCATTTTCAGCGCCGGCTCGCTTTTGCCGGTCAAAAGACCGAGTAATTCCCAATAGGCATACATCTCTTCAACGGTGGTGGGTTGGATGGAGAACACAACGATACCGCTTTTTTCGAGCCGTTCAAACAATTTGGGATAACCACGGTCGAGCATGGGGCGGATCAGCACTAGGTCGGGCCGTGCCGCCAGGAATTTTTCGGCATCATCACGCTGGAAAAACACCGGCTTTTTCAATGCGGCTTCGGGATAGGTTTCATGGCTGCTGACCCCGATGATTTCCGTGTCCAGGCCGAGCCGGAAAAGGTTTTCCGTATGTGCGCCGTAAAGTGAGATGATCTTTGTGAACGGCCGGCTGATCTCTACCCGGCGACCGGCCTGATCCTCGGTGATCCGGGTCCCGGAATGCGCCATCGAGGCCGGTAGAACCATGCACACGAGGACGGCCACCACCAGCCACCACCGTTTTTCCGTGCACGCCGATTTGTCGGCCGCTGTTGGTATTGATTTCATTCAGCAAGGCCTCCGGGGTGGAACAGGGCCTGGTTGGCGTCCACAAACGGTTCGAATCGTACCATTGCCTTCACGTGAAAAATCGACGCCACGGTATCTGCCGAAAAGACACTGTTGGTTGGGCCCTGGGCGCTGATGCAACCGTCTTTCATAAAGATGAGCTGGTCGCAGAACATGGCCGCCAGATTGATATCCTGAAATACGGCGATCACCGTAGTGCCTTTTTTGTTAACCCGGTCTGCGGTGAGGGACAACAAGTTAAGGGCATGGTTGATATCCATATTGGAGGTGGCCTCGTCCAGAATCATTACCGGCGTGTTCTGGGCCAGGGCCCGGGCGAACACCACACGCTGTCGTTCACCACCGCTGAGTTCCGTTATCAGGCGATCGCTGAATTGCTCGGTGTCCGTTGATTCCATCACCGCCTGGACCGTCCGGGTGTCTTCCGATGATGGTGCTGAAAATCGCGGGATATGCGGATAGCGTCCCATCATAACCACTTCATGGGCGGTGAAGGGAAAGTTGATATAGAAATTTTGCGGTACCAGGGCAATTTGCCGCGCCAGCTTTTTCTTGGCTATTGCGGTCAGTTCCTGCTCCCCGAACCGGATTTGCCCGGCGGACGGCTGCCGGAGTCTGGCCATCAGATCCAGCAGGGTGGTTTTGCCGCAGCCGTTGGGGCCTATGATACCATAGAAATGGCCGGTCTCGAGGATCAGCGAAAGATCCGTGAAAACCCGACGGCCGGGGAAGCCAAAGGCAATATGATCGAGTCGGAATGCCATGGCTAAAACCCTTTCCCCTGGTGCTGTTTCTTCCGGAAGATGTAGCAGAAAAAGGGGCCGCCGATCAGTGCCGTCAATACGCCGATGGGAATCTCATGGGGCAGCACCGCACGGGTGATGGTGTCGGCCGACAACATCAGCACGGCGCCGGCCAGCATGGATACCGGTATCAACCGCCGGTTGTCCGGACCGGTGACCAATCGCATCATATGAGGTACCAGCAAACCGACGAAACCGATTATTCCGGATACCGAGACACACACAGCAGAGACAAGGGAGGCCGTCACCAATAAAACCAGCGGCACTTTTTTTACATCCACGCCCAGGGATGCGGCGCTTTTATGGCCCATGGAAAGCAGGTTGAGATCCCTGGCGAAAAACAGGAAAACACCGCATCCCGCAATGGCGGTGGCAGCCGTCAGGCCTGCGTCCGTCCATGTCTTGGAGGCAAAGCTCCCCAGCAACCAGAAGATGATGACGGCCACCTGTTCGTCGGCAATGTATTTGAGGAAACTGATGGCTGCCGATAAAATGGCCGCCACGATGATTCCCGACAGGATCAGATTGTTTGAGGATATCCCCTCATGGGTGCTGGACAGGTATATGACCGCAAACAAGGTGAGTGTCGATCCAAGGAAAGCCAGCAGGGGAACAGACAATGTGCTCATGATCTGCAGATTTAAAATGAACGCCAGGGAAGCACCGAAGGCGGCACCGGCCGATACGCCGAGTGTATAGGGATCGGCGAGCGGGTTCAACAGGATGCCCTGGAATACGGTACCGGACATGGCCAGTCCACCGCCCACCGCCGCAGCGGTCAGGATGCGCGGTAACCGGACATCCATAATGATGACGGGCAGGATCTGGTCCAGGGTGTTGATGGACTGAATGTTCCCGCTGATCTTCGCATAGAAAATGCGAATCACATCAGACCATGGGATTTGAATGTACCCCATACCGGTGGAGATGACCACCACCGCACCGAGAATGACCGTCATCGCCAGCAATTGTATGCCGGTGGCGGTTTTCACGATGGATACGGCGTGCGGGTTTTTCAATTGATGTTTCATGACGTATTATGCATCGCTTTCCCATCGGCCCGGCGGGCTGACCATGGGGCAACAATAAAAAAAGCCCTTCAAGCGCCTAATGGCTTGAAGGGCTGCACCCAGCTTGCTTGACCCTTTTTCGTTTGCCGCCCATTTACGTGCCTCGATGGAATGAACAGCTATCCAAAAGGCAGGTCTTCTGGCTTCCCTTCCCCCACGGTGGCCTTCCCATCTCGCTTATATCGAAACAGTGGCATCGATGACCATGGGCGTTCCCTTTCCATTCCAACGTGAAAGGGTGGGGTCACAGCGGCGGGACCGCTCCCGTTTTTAACGGGATTCCCTATTAAGCAATGTTGCACCTTTAATAGAGAATCTCTTAGATGAATTCATATTGATAGTCAACTTAAACTTCACCCTTGCCCGCGGCGTCTCCGGGCCACACGATCCTTAACCTTGGGGAACAAGTCCAGATCGGTGTGCGGTAGAAACAGTGCCGCGATATAATGGTCCATATACGAACTGGTTTCAGACAGCTCAAAGTTGGTCATCATGTTGGTAACTTCCACAACGTGCTGGCGAATGCTGTTGGTCAATGAACTCATTTTTGCGCCCATGAGGGAGGAATTGCCCACATAGGTCACTTTGTCCGGATCGATTTCGGGAAGCAATCCGATGACCATGGCCCTTTCCAGGTCCACATAGCTGCCGAATCCACCGGCCAGGATGATTTGATCCAGGTCGCTGATGCTGAGCCCGACTTCGTCCAGAAGGGTGAGGCAGCCGCTGTAAATGGCCCCTTTCGCCCGGATAAGATTGTCAATATCGATTTCCGTGAGAACAATATCCCGGTCGATTTGGGTATCCGCCCGCCAGGCCAGCACGTATTCATAAATATCATTCCGGCAGCGGATACGGGAACTGTTCCGATCCCGGTCATATTTGCCCTGGCTGTCGATGACGCCGGTTTCAAACAAGGCGGCCACGATGGTGATCAGACCGGAGCCGCAAATACCTTTCGGCCGGACATTGCCGATGGTAATATTCATGGGTTCGAGGCTTGCGGGATCGATGGAAAAGTCTTCGATGGCGCCTTTGGCGGCGCGCATGCCAAACTCGAGCCCACCACCTTCGAATGCCGGTCCGGCACTGCAGGCGGCGCATGCCATCCAATCCTTGTTTCCGACGACAATTTCCGCATTGGTACCAATATCCATGAACAGGGTCAGCTTGTCCGTCCGGTACATGCCGGAACCCATGACACCGGCCACAATATCCCCGCCCACATAACTGGAAACCTGGGGATAAACCAGGGCGGTGACGTGGCTGCCCAATTCAAGCCCGAGCTGCCGGGCATTGACCGGTGGGTAAATAGTGGATGCCGGGACATACGGTGAGCGGCGTATGTAACGCGGGTTGATCCTCAACATCAACTGCGTCATGGTGGTGTTCCCGGCGATGGTGATGGTGGAGATATCCTCGGGATCTATCTTGCTCTTGCCCATGACCTTGTTGATGATGGTGTTCATCGTTTCGATGACCACCTGGTTGATTTTCTCCAGCCCGTCGCCTTTTTCCGCATACATGATTCTGGTGATGACATCCTCACCATAGCTGATCTGGCCGTTAAACTCACCGTGCTCGGCCACTATTTCGCCGGTGATCAGATTCACGAGTTGTCCATAAACCGTTGTGGTGCCGATATCCATGGCAATGGCATAGTTCCGGTCGGTGGTGTCGCCGGACTGAACGTTCACCAGCCGGTTTTTACCCTCCGGGCGGACCGGTCTCAGCAGAGTGGCGGTAACTTTAAAATCCTCTTGTCTGAACACATCCGGGATCTTTCGGATAACCGGCAGACTGACTTCCATTCGATGCTCGTTATGGCGCAATTTCAAATAGCTCACCAACCGTGATACATCCGGTAAATTGTCCTGCCGCTCGGGTGGCGGAAGCTCCAGATATATTTTTTCCACCGGTGGTATGAAAAGCCCGGCTTCCTTCAAATCCCCCAGATCCATTTGCTGGATCTTCGCGGTCTGGCGACCGGTAGGCGCCGTATTCAATATCGCTTTATCCACCGTTGATTCCACAGGTATCCGGACAGTGACATCATCGACCACCACGGCCTTGCACGCCAATCGATATCCCTTGTCCACATCCTCCGGTGACAATCTATCCGATAATCCATCGGCAACCTCTCCGGATTCTATGATAACGCGGCATTTTCCGCACACGCCTTCACCGCCGCATGAGGCGTTAATGTGTATCCCCGTTTCCAGCGCTGCGCGAAGAATTGTTTCGCCGGGCGCAACTTTCACACCATGGTCATGGGGGAGAAACGTTATTTTTTTACTCGCCATTTATCACCTCTTTTGCCTATTTATGTTCCGATCCGTTTCTTGCTGATCACCAACATAGTAATGATCCACAAAAAAGCCACAATAATGACATTGAATCAAGTTATTTCGGCTTCTATTATCAATTGACCCGTATAAGCCTCAGGCGTGACGGAAACATGGACCTGAGCGGGCGGCGTCCGTTACCGGCGGACCGAAGATACGAATGGTTGCTCACGGGTTTATCCGGTGGTAAGGGCGACAAGTGAGAAAATGGCCGAATTGGCCAGGGTGTGAATAATCATGGGCGCCAGGAGACTGTTGCTCTTTTCATAGGCGAAGCCGAATACGATGCCCCCGATGATCTGTGTGATCGGTACGGCATGCACACCATGCAGGGCGGCAAATAATGCCGTACTGGCGACCAGGGCTGTCGGCAATCCCCATCTTCTGAGATAACCGAACAGCATGCCTCTGAAAAACAACTCCTCCGCCACGGGGGAGACAATGGCGCCGACCAGGAAGAAGAACAGGACACCGGTGGTGGTGTCGGGTAATGTCATTTTAAAATAAACAATGGGGTTGATCCGGGCGATAAACAGTATGGCGCCGATTACAGCGACGATGGCCCCGAAGCAGATGGACCACCATATGCCGGTTTTAAGGCCGTTGCGCATTCCCATTGGATTGAGGCCGATGACCGTCAAGCCGCCGCCCATGGTATGAAGATATGCCAGAATCAGTAATATTTCCACTGCCCGGGCGACAGCGGTCCTGGTCAGGTGCGGATACCATGCGCCGAACGGGAACAGGCTGGTTACCCACTCCACCGCAATGACAATACAAAAGACAACAATCAGTTTATCGAACGAGACTTTTCTTGTTTCCATCCGAGCGATCTCAGTGCCCTGTATCCATATCCCTGGGCATACCAATGGTCATACTTTTCTATTTTTTTCAGGATTATGGGGACGGCCTTTTGGTTGCCCCGCGCGCCGATGGCATAAAAGGCCTGGCAAACCACATTGGGGTGGGGGTCATCCAGCAGCATCAGCAGGTCCGCATAGGTGTCCGGTGACCGGCTTTTACCCAGTGCACGTGCCAGCCAATACCGTTCCGGGATATTGCCTGTAGTCAGCAGGTCCTTATAAACGGGGAATTCCACCAGATCCATGTTCTGATCGTGTATGCGTTTCAATGCCCCCACACGTGTCTGCCACTGGTCAGCGGCAATTGCCGTTTGAACATCCTGGATACCGCTCTCATATCGGTTCCCTTTAAATACGGGCCAGAACAATGCTATCCCCGCAATAAAGCAGACCACCGCCGTTGCGAGCGAAGCGCCCACCGGCCCGAAAAGCTTGCCGAAGATGAAGCTTAAGGACAGGTAGCTGATGCTGAACAGCAGCAAGGGGAATCCTATCAACAGTCCATAAAAACAAACTGTTCGGAAAAACCGGTGTCGATCCGTTTTTTCCGAAAACTGCGTCAGGCCAGGCAGGGGATCGGCGCTGAATTCCGCAACAGGAATGGACACAACCTGTTTATCACCGGAGGACAGGAACATCATCTGGTCCTTGATTGAAATGGTGATATCCGCATCCCGCCGGGACCCGATGTCCAGGTAATTTAGATTCCTCAGGGATCGCTCCACCCTCTCTTTTGACTCCCCGGCATCGGTTGCTCTGAAATTCACGCTTTTAAGGAGCTGATGATCGACCCGTTTGAAGGTGTTCACCGGGTATAGGGTGTAGGCATAATAATAGTCATTGATTTTTTGCCCGATTGGATTACCGAGGAGCAGATAATCCCTTACGCTCAGGAACATGGTGTCGCGGAATTGCGTGGTCCACATCAATGCCAGGACTGCCACCGCCATCACCGGCAGGGCGGAGTGCCGCCAGGATACCAGTGCATTGCCCCGGGGCGTGTTTCGCCACAAAATGATGCCGACAACGGCCGGCAGGAGTGAAAAATAAGCGGTTTCAATCGCCAGTATTCCCTTGGAATTTACGACAATGTTTATAAAAAGCCATATTAGAAAAAGCGGCATATAGAACACCCGCCGATCCGGGAAGAACCGACGCCACACACTCACCACGACAAGGGTTGCCATGATCATGCCCGCACCGATGGTGACGGTGAAAAAGAGCCCCCCCCAGAAGGCGGCCTTCAGTTCCACCGCCTTATCGAGAACAGCTGGCGAGGGCACCGTAAAATAACCCGCATCCGCAAGAACCTGGAGATGGTGAGATAATTCCGAGTTGGAAAGATGCACCTGAATAGTCGCCAATGTCTGGGCGATGGCCAAACCTGCAAAAATGGCAAGTAGATATGCTCTGGTTTTATCCATATTGTTTTCCGGTACTGGATGATTTGAAAGCATCAGCTATCGGACAACATAGCTCATCCGGTCAATTGAGTCAAAACCTGCTGGCCCGGATCACCGGGCAACCACCTTTGAGATCGGCTCAGATTTTCTAAGTATACATTTTTTTAGAGAAGACGCTGATAATGACCCATTATTTATCCGGCAACTAAATTAGGTAAAGTGACGTATCGCTGATTCGCGTAATGAGTTTCCGGCGGAACGCGCTGGGGACAAGCCTTCTTGCAGCCACCGCCTCCCACAAACCAGAAATACGAGTTTTGCGTATTTATCCGCCGGAGCAATAATAATGACAAATGTCAAATGAAGGTATTCTACCGATATTTAATCTCCTGTCCTATGGTTTTTGTGGAATTAGATAACATACCATCATTTGACATTAAATTGCATGTAGTCCCATATGGGAAAGGTGAAGGTTGACATGATTAGGTGCTTACAAAGACAAATGCGGTCGCCCGGACCCGAATCATGAGATATGTTTCCGCCGGGATCATGGAATGGTGCGTCCGGAGAACAGGGGGTGGGGATATGGACCCGCAGTGTTTAACCTGCAAGCGTATTTGCCGAGAAAAACAGCTTGCGGGGAGGACATCATCAGGGCCGATGCTTGCCGGCCGTTTACGGCCATGGGCGCAGATATGGTGCAGTGAACCTTTCAATAGCGGGCCACGCTCTTTCCGTGGATAGCTGTGAGTGGAAAATATCTCAACAGTCTATACATTGAAGGTGCTGCAACTCTGTTACCGGGAACTGTGGTACCGCGTTTACCTCAGATATGTGCATTGGACGGGATTGCCGAATGAATAGCAAATGACACGAACCCACCGATTCACCGGCAAGTTAACCTGGAGCGCGGAACAAACAACCGGACTCGGATATGGCTATTCTATAATTTCCAACACCGTTCGTTTTTTAGCTTTAGATGACACGGCGCTCAGAATCGTTCTCATGGCCTGCGCTGTCCGGCCTTGTTTACCAATCACCTTGCCGAGATCATCTTTTGCCACTTTCAGTTCCAATACGGTTGTCATATTGCCTTCCACTTCCGACACGGAAACGTCATCGGGGCTATCCACCAAAGTTTGGGCAATGTAGTGAATGAGTTCTCTCATGATTGTCTTTTTCCTCCGTGTTTCAGGTTCTGGTGCATGTCGTGATGATTGAGATGGATATCAAAATTTGATGTACGGCTTTTATCTCCTTCAATTTTTTCGTGGGGCTTTGGTCTTATTTCAGAACCAAGCCTTGCTGTTCAATTCCGATCGTTTTTCAATGATTTTAAATATTAATCATTTCTTTTTTTCCGACAATAGTCTGCCTATTATATTACTTTAATGGCAAAGCACAATACTGGATAATTCCCGTTATAATACGGTATCAAACTAGGTATTATGGAAAATATATGCTATATTAGCGGTAGGTTATGAAACTAGCAATTTGCAGTGGTGACCGAGAGGTGTGCAGATTTATCCGCAATATTGTCCGCAAGGGGATTCCGGGGAAGAAACATCGTTCTTTTATCACCAGGTTTTGAGGATCAGTATAGGATAAATCGGCATTGCAGTTGAATCCTTGTTCAGGTTTTTTTCCATTACTATTATGAGAAGATGTAATATAAACAAGATGAAATGGTGTGTTGACAATAGGGGGATGACGGGGGATCAATGCAGGCGGCATCAATCCCCCGGCGTTCATTATTTTTTGGGGAGTTTTTTACAAAGAAGCATGGTTTTGTTCAACGGAACGAATAATTATCCAGCACGTGGCTCAATGGAAAAAACGCCCTAACCCCTCAACTATCCGACTTCGGATAAACTGAAACGGCCGACGTTTGCCGGCTTATTTCACTCGTCCTTCCCGCCAGGCCTTGATCAAATCATCGTAGTCAACGGTTTCACCACGGGGTTTCTCGTTTGTCTTGGCCTTGGGTGACCCGGGCTGACCCAGCCAGTAAGACTCGTCTTTCAAGGGATTCAGCTTCGGCCCGCAATCGCCCTGGACATTGGCTCTCTCAATGCGCTGCAGAACGCGGTCCATCTCTTTGGCGAGATTGTCCATGGCCTTGTCCACGGTGACCTCTCCTGACACAGCTTCACCTATATTTTGCCACCAGAGTTGGGCCAATTTGGGATAATCGGGTACATTGACACCGGTGGGAGTCCAGGCCACACGTGCCGGGCTCCGGTAAAATTCCACCAATCCCCCGAGCTTGGGTGCTCTGTCGGTGAAGGATTGGTGACGGATATCGCTGTCCCGTACGGGTGTCAAGCCCACATGAGCCTTTTTCAGGGAGGTGGTCTTGGCGACGCAGAATTGGGCAAACAGCCAGGCGGCTTTGCGTCGCTCCACAGGTGTGCTCTTCATCAAGGTCCAGGAACCGCAATCCTGATAACCCAGTTTCATTCCCTCTTCCCAATAGGGACCATGGGGTGAGGGGGCCATGCGCCATTTGGGTGTGCCGTCTTCGTTTACCGTGGGGCCCGGCTTAACCATATCGGGAACAAACGCCGTGTACCAGAAGATCTGCTGTGCCACACTACCGCCGGCCAGAAAAGGCAGGTAGGTATAAAAATCCATTCCCAGTGCTCCCGGGGGGGCGTATTTACGCAGCCACTCCATGTATTTACGAAGTGCATATTTCGCTGCGGGGCCATTGGCCGCACCACCGCGGGCAACCGATGCGCCGACGGGCCGGCAATCTTCCATGCGGATACCCCACTCATCCACCGGCTTACCATTGGGAATGCCCTTGTCCCCGGCACCCGCCATGGAAAGCCATGCATCGGTGAAGCGCCAGCCCAGGTCCGGTGCTTTTTTCCCATAGTCGTTATGCCCGAATATGGCCCTTCCATCTATCTCACGGATGTGTTCACTGAAAAATTCGGCAATATCCTCATAAGCGGACCAGTTGACCGGTACGCCGAGTTCATATCCATAAATTTCCTTGAATTTTTGTTTGAAATCCGCGCGGCTGAACCAGTCATAGCGAAACCAGTAAAGGTTTGCGAACTGTTGATCAGGGAGCTGGTATAGTTTTCCGTCCGGTCCGGTGGTAAAGGATTTACCCATAAAGTCGTCAATGTCGAGGGTCGGCAGCGTCACATCCTTGCCTTCACCGGCCATAAAGTCGGACAAGGGAACAACATGCCCGTATCGGGAATGGGTCCCAATGAGATCGGAGTCATTTATATAGGCATCGTAGATGTTTTTGCCGGAAGCCCACTGGGTTTGTAACTTCTCAATGACATCCCCTTCCTGGATCAGGTCAAAGGAGACCTTGATTCCGGTAATCTCTTCAAAGGCTTTGGCCAATACCTTTGCTTCATACTCATGGGTCGCGATGGTTTCGGATACGACCTTGATATTCATCCCCTTAAAAGGCTCGGCCGCCTTGATGAACCATTGCATTTCCGTCATTTGTTCCGCCTTACTCAATGTCGATGGCTGAAATTCCCCATCGATCCATTTTTTGGCAGCATCCGTGTTCGCATTCGCTGAGAAGATCAGGAACGCAAATGCGGCGACAAATACGGTCGCTGTCACAATGATTCGGGATCTCTTTTTGTGTATGATATTCATTATTTGATCTCCTTCCATCGGCCTTCATTTATATCTTACGGTCCTGCCGGACGGTGTTGCCGGTGTCAAGGCCATAAACAACCAACAACATGAAACCTGTAATCACATCATTTCGGATTTATATTCGATCGTTTTTGGACCAATTTGGCAATGTCAGTGAATCGTGATCGGCATGAAATCATCCCCATCGCATGACAACGATTATCCAGCCTACAGAAAGCACAGATGCGAACCACAGCGTCATATCCGTGAATCCGATCCAAGCCAGGTGAATATAAGCGCTGCCCAGTAACCCTAGAAAAAAACGCGTGCCCCGGGTGATGGGGATCATGAGGAATCCTTTGCGCTCTGTTGTCGGTGACACCAGTTCCCAGACGAGCATGCCGCACAACATCAGGAAGATGCTGATAAAGAAAATGGCCGTCGGCAGTGTCCAGTACATCCATTCGAAACTCATGGTCATTCCTTTTTACACGCGACCCAGCGCAAATCCTTTGGCCAGGTGATTTCGGACAAACCAGATGACCAGCGCACCCGGTATGATCGTCAGAATACCGGCGGCAGCCATCAGCCCCCAGTCAAGCCCGGTGGCGCTGATAGTACGCGTCATGGTGGCAACAATCGGTTTTGCTTCGGTTACCGTCAGTGTCCTGGCGAACAACAACTCGACCCAACTGAACATAAAACAAAAAAAAGCGGTCACACCCACACCCGCCCGAATCAGGGGGAGGAAAATGGTGATGAAAAACCGGGGAAAACTGTATCCGTCGATAAAAGCGGTTTCGTCGATTTCCCTGGGAATCCCGGTCATGAAACCTTCCAGTATCCAGACCGCCAGCGGCACGTTGAAAAGGCAATGCGCCAATGCGACTGCAATATGTGTATCGATCATCTGCATGGTTGAATAGAACTGAAAATAGGGGAGGAGAAAAACCGCCGGGGGAGCCATGCGGTTTGTGAGTAACCAGAAAAACATCTGGCCGTCGCCCAGAAATTTGAAACGTGAAAACGCATATGCCGCCGGCAGGGCGAAAGACAATGAGATAATGGTATTCATGCTGACATAGATCATTGAATTTATATAGCCCGAGTACCACGTGGGATCCGTGAAGACTTTTATATAGTTTTGAAATGTCAAATCGCTCGGATAAAGGGCGAAGGCACTGAGAATATCTGCATTGCTCCTTAGTGACATGTTGAGCATCCAGTATATCGGGATCATCAACAAAGCGAAATAAAGACAGAGCGCAATCGTTTTTTTCCGGACACCCATTATTTATCTCCTTTCCCCACATTCAATAGTGCCTGGTAGAATATAAAACTGAACAGAAGAATGATCAGGAAATAGATGAGAGAAAAGGCCGCTGCCGGGCCGAGATCGAACTGCCCGGTGGCGATTTTAACCAGATAAATGGAAAGGAAAGTCGTTGCATTACCGGGTCCGCCGCCGGTTAAAGCGAAGGGTTCCGCATAAATCAGGAAACTGTCCATCCAGCGCAGCAAAACAGCGATGGTGAGTACACCGCGCATTTTCGGCAGCTGTATGTATCGGAATGTCGCCCAAACCGAAGCACCGTCGATCCTGGCGGCCTGGTAATATGCCTCGGGGATGGCCCTGAGTCCGGCATAGGCCAGCAGGACGACCAGGGGCGTCCAGTGCCAGACCTCCATCAGCATCGTGGTGATCCAGGCATCAAGCGGCCTGGCGGTATGGTCGAAGGCTATCCCGAGGCTGTTGATGGTCACCCCGAACAGGCCGATATCAGGCCGGGTGAAAATAATCCAGATGGTCCCGATGACATTCCAGGGAATTAGCAGGGGGACGGCCAGGGTTACCAGGCTCGCGGATACGCCCCACCCCCGTTTCGGCATGGCCAATGCAATCAGTATTCCGAGCGGAATTTCAATCAGCAGAACGAGCCCGGAGAATAAAAACTGGCGCCACAATGCGTCCTGCAAGCGCTCATTGGCCAGCATTTCCTCAAACCACTCAATGCCGACAAAAACCTGCTGGCCGGGTCCCCAAATATCCTGGAGCGAGTAATTAACCACGGTCATCAAGGGGATGATGGCGCTAAAGGCAACAATAATGAAAACCGGCAGTACCAGAAACCACGCTTTGTTGTTCTCCCACTTCTCCATTTCGGTGCTTCCTTTAATTTAGCAGGCGCTCATCGGCGAACAACTTTGTCCATTGTGCCGGGAACCTCAACCACGCGTTGTTTTGAGGGGCGGGGTTTCCTTCCGGGATTTTGGCGCGTATCATATGCCCCGAAAGATTCATGGTCATTATTTTGAAACTGCCCTGGTCTTCCACAGCTCTCACCGTCGCCGGAACACTGCCGTTGACGGAGACCGGATGTACTTCCAGGTACATGGGACGTATGCCGATTTCTAATTTCCCGCTTGCGTTTCGCCCAAGGTCCGCGGTTTTATCGTCCAGCTTAATGCTCAATTCGTTTATGAATGCCGTATTGCCGTCGATGGTGACGGGCAGAAAATTCATACCGGGACTGCCGATGAAATATCCCACGAACTTATGGCTCGGGTTCTCGAATAGTGCCTGTGGAGTGCCGGTTTGAAACAATTCGCCTTCATACATGACCATGACCTGGTCGGCAAAAGTCAAAGCTTCCACCTGATCATGGGTAACATAGATAAACGTCAGCTTCAGTTGTTCGTGAATTTCCTTGAGTTTGCGCCTCAAATCCCATTTCAACTGCGGATCAATGACGGTCAATGGTTCATCGAACAAGATTGCGGCCACATCATTTCTGACCAGCCCCCGTCCCAGGGATATTTTTTGCTTTGCATCCGCTGCCAGGCCGGCGGCTCTTTTTTTCAAAAGAGGTGACAGGTCGAGAATGTCGGCCACTTCCAGTACCCGTCGCTGGACATCGCTCTCACACGTACCCCGATTACGCAATGGAAAGGCAAGGTTGTCGTATACCGACATGGTATCGTAAAGGACGGGGAACTGGAACACCTGGGCGATGTTTCGTTTCTCCGGTGGCAGGGCGGTGACATCTCTTCCATCATAAGACACACGCCCCTGGCTGGGGGTCAAAAGGCCGGAAATGATGTTGAGAAGCGTTGTTTTACCGCACCCGGAAGGGCCGAGAAGTGCATACGCACCCCCATCCTGCCATCGGTCATGTATATGTTTCAGGGCAAAATCCGATTTTTTTGTCGGGGAATCGCTATAACTATGTGCGACATCGAGCAGTTCAATCTGAGCCATGGATTTCTCCCGCCCTAACGGTGATTGTGGGCGTCTTCGACGGGCGATGCAACCCGTGAGCCGGTTTCGTCAAATACGAACAGGTGACATGGGTTCATGAATATCGATATTTCCGATCCGATTTTCCGCGTATGTATTCCATTTTCCTGGACAACCAGGGAAGTACCATTGTGTCTGATGTGAACAAAGGTTTCAGAACCATTGATCTCCGCCAATTCGACCGTGGATTTGAATTCCGTGTCGTCCTCTTTTGTCCTGGAGAGAAAAAGATGATTGGAGCGCAGGCCGAACAGGTATTTGCCATTGGGCAACCCCTCCAGATGTCCCGTTAACGGTATTTTGATATTTTCTTCGAGGCGGGCATGCCGATCTTCGGCGCTGCCGCGCAAATAGTTAATGGGGGGATCGCTAAAAATCTCGGCCACTTTACTGGTCTCCGGATGACGATAAACTTTAGGGGTGGGACCAGTCTGCAACACGCAGCCTTCGTCAATGACCACGATATTGCCCCCCAGCATCAATGCTTCGGTGGGCTCGGTTGTTGTGTAGACGACAATGGCTTCCCGCTGTTGAAAAATCTCCTGTAGCTCAACACGAAGTTCTTCCCGCAACTTATAGTCGAGATTGACCAGGGGTTCGTCCAGCAATAACAATTGGGTGTCCTTGATAAGTGCACGGGCAATGGCGGTTCGCTGCTGTTGCCCCCCGCTGAGCTCCGCCGGCAGTCGGTCTAGCAGGGGTTCAATGTGAAGCATCCGGGCGGTTTCTCTGACACGCCGATCTATTTCGGCATCATCCATGCCGCTGACGTTAAGCGGTGAGGCGATGTTATTGTAAACAGTAAGGGAAGGGTAGTTGATGAATTGTTGATATACCATGGCGATGCTTCGTTTTCGAACTGAAACTCCGGTGACATCCTTCCCGTCGATCGTAATTCTACCATGTGTGGGACGATCCAGGCCAGCCAGGATGCGGAGGATCGAGGTCTTGCCGGCTAATGTGCGTCCTAACAGCACATTACGTGAACCGGATTCGAAGTTCAGGTTGATGTCCTTTAAGTGGCGTTCACCACCAACGATTCGGTCAATGTGTTTAAGAGATAATCCCATGAATTGTCTCTCCTGACAGTCGGTGCAAAGGGTGTGACGGATATTTCACACCCCGGGGCCGGCATCATTGCGCTTATCCATTCAATGCATTCAAAGGACTTAACACCCGTGTGGAATTTTCGCAAGTGAAAATCGATGGTAAGTTTCTTTCTATACCAACCTATCTCCCATCAGTATCACAGGCCCTCCTCCCGTTCATTCATTTTTCAGCGCATTTTCGTCATTTTCATCTGTTTCCCGGGCGCCCGCCACATACAAATTGACCTCGGATGCGTTTAATACTTCCTCGAGCTGGGGTGGTGGCGGTTCATCGGTAAACAGACAGTCTATCTCGCCGATGTTTCCCAGGCGTACCATGGCATTCCGGCCGAATTTCGTTCGATCTGCGGCCAGAAACACATTCCGCGAATTATCGATGATGGCCCTGGCGGCGCTCACTTCCCGGTAGTCAAAATCAAGCAGTGTGCCGTCCAGATCGATCCCGCTGATGCCAATGATGCCGTAATCCACACGGAACTGTCTTATGAAATCGATGGTGAGCGGCCCGATGATACCGCAATCCCGGGGTCTCACCAGGCCGCCGGCCACGATGACTTCGAAATTTTCGTTTCCGCTCAGGATCGATGCCACATTCAGATTGTTGGTGATGACCCGCAGGCGGTGGCGTTGCAGCAGCGCCTTGGCTACCTCCTCGGTGGTGGTGCCAATATTGATAAACAGTGAGGAGTTGTCGGGTATGTGCTCCACCAGCAGGTGGGCGATTTTCTGTTTTTCCTTGAGACAAAGTATCTTTCGCTGCGAGTAGGCGACATTTTCAGCGGTGGTGGCACGGCCGGCACCGCCATGATACCGAAGCACTTTATGGTCTTCGCTCAACAGGTTGAGATCGCGCCGTATCGTCTGCGGGGTGACGCCGAAGTGCTGGGCGAGATATTCTATGGTTACAAATCCCTGGGCTTGCACCAGGGTGATAATCTGATCGTGTCGCTGGCGAACGAGGGCTGCCTTTCGGGTCAGATTCGAGTCTTCAGGCGGCCCGGCCGGTTCGGTTAACGCTGATTCAAGCTCGGGCTGGCTTTTCCCATTCATGGTGATCTCCCTGCTTCAATATATTCGGAAAAGAACAAATAGGGTAAATATATTCTTTAACGAAAATAAGATTTGGAAATATGGGCTTTTAATGATAAGAAAAGGTATCTATCCATTGAAATCCGGGGTGATATAATCCCTGAAAGATCCGTAGCATCGTGGTTGTTTTTTCTCAAGGGAAAATTATAGGATTAAAATGTATATATTATGAAAACCATACCCCACATAAAAACGCAGGTGCTGATCATCGGCGGTGGTATAACCGGCACTGGCCTGGCACGCGATCTGGCGCTTCGCGGTGTGCGGTGCGTTCTCGTGGAAGCCCGGGATATCAACGCCGGTGCATCGGGTGGTAATCATGGACTGCTCCACAGTGGTGCCCGGTATGCCGTTACCGACCCTGTTGCCGCCGGCTCCTGCTGCAAGGAGGGGGAGCTGTTGAAACGGCTCGCTCCCCATTGCATCGAAACCACCGGCGGATATTTTGTGGCGGTGGCCGGCGATGATGAAGATTATATCGACGATTTTGAGCGGAGTTGCCGTCAAATCGGGATAATCAGCGAACCGTTGGATGTAAAAGAAGCCCTGGAAATCGAACCCAGCCTGTCCCCGGACATCATTGCGGCTTACCGGGTAAATGATGCCACCATCGATCCGTTCAGACTCTCCCTGGATAACATCGCCCACGCCCGGGAACTGGGAACAACCTTGCTGCGTTTTCACCGGGTGGTCGGTTTTGACAGGCAAGCCGGGCGGATTCAAAAAACCTGTTTGACAGATACGCGCAATGGTGGAAATACCACGGTCGATGCGCAGATCGTGGTGAACGCGACCGGTGCATGGGCGGCCCGGGTGGCGGCCCTGGCCGATGTGACGATAAATACGATCTGTTCCAAAGGCAGCCTTCTGGTTACCCATACACGCATAACCGATGGTGTAATCAATCGTCTGAGAAGACCCGGGGATGCGGATATCCTTGTTCCCGGCGGCACTGTTTCCATTCTGGGGACTACCGCCGAACGGGTGGACAATCCCGATGTCATTTTTCCGGAAATCCACGAAATCGATCATATCATAAACGAATGTTCCGTTATGGTGCCGGCCCTGGTGTCAACCCGATGCATCCGTGCTTTTTGCGGTGTCCGGCCCTTGATCGATTCAGGTGGTGGAGATGATGATCGATCCGCCAGCCGGGGCTTTATGCTTCTGGATCATCTGGAAGCCGGTGTTGATAACTTCATCACCATCACCGGCGGAAAATTGACCACGTACCGGTTGATGGCCGAAAAAACCGCCGATCTGGTCTGCCGCCGCCTGGGAGTAGGAATACCCTGCACGACCCATATGGTGCCGCTGCCCAATGCCGAAGACGTTCGGTGGACGGAACCGGGCTTGTCTCCCAGGACCTGGATCGCCAGGCAAGAACCGGATGATCTGTTGCTCTGTGAATGCGAGATGGTATCCCGGCGCATTGTCGATGACATCGTGACGAGCATCCGCCGGCAAAAAGGGGAACCCGACCTGTCGGCTATCGGCCTTAGAAGCCGCGTTGGTAAAGGGCAGTGCCAGGGCACCATCTGCAGCCAGCAACTGACTGCCTATCTTTACCGGCAGCATCAGATCGCGGCCCGCGAAGGATCGGATCAACTCCGGCGCTTTCTCCAAGAGCGCTGGCGGGGACAGTATCCGCTTCTGTGGGATATCCCCCTCGTGCAGGCGGAACTTCAGGAGGCGATATACTGCGGATTATTCGGTCTGGAGCTTGACCAAGAAGGGACTTGATGAGCATTGGCGTGATCCGCCACTACAATAATCAAAATGAACAACCACACCGTTAATGAGCATATTCAATGTCGATTGATGGTCATCGGCGCCGGAATGGCCGGTATGGCCGCCACGCTTTTTGCCGCCAACCGGCAGATCGATACCGTGCAGGTGGGTGTGACCGGTGAAATCAACTTTGCCAGCGGCCTTCTGGATCTTCTGGCTGTTCACCCCATACCGTCCGGCACCCTGTGGGACAATCCCAGGGAGGCTGTCCGTCGGCTTGTCCGTGAGGCACCCGATCACCCATACGCCCGGCTGACCATGGATCGGATCGAAAGCGCTCTGGAAGAATTCACATCTTTTCTAAAAAAGGTGGGTCACCCTTACTACTTCCATTCCGGACGGAATTCACAGGTGCTCACAGCAGTGGGGACCGCCAAAACCACCTACGCTGTTCCATTGTCCATGCACAATGGATCCATTGCCTATAAAAAACGATTGCCGTGCCTGCTCGTGGATTTCGAGGGACTCAAAGGATTCAGCGGCCGGCAGATCGCCGAAACCATGAAAAGACAATGGCCGGCCCTCCGCCATGTGTCCCTTGGATTTCCGGATGTCTCCGGCGAAGCCTATACTGAACATATGGCCAGGGCGCTTGAAACAGAATCCATACGGGCGCAGCTCGCCGATGCCGTCAGACCGTATTTGAAAGGTGTGGAAATGGTGGGTTTGCCGGCGATCCTGGGGATCTACCGGACCCGCGACATAATCGCTTTTCTCGAAGATGCCCTGGGTCTGCCCGTATTTGAAATTCCCGGTATTCCGCCATCGATCACGGGACTTCGGTTGCGTGAAGTATTCGAAGACCAACTTCCCCATAGGGGGGTTCGGACTTTTTATCAGAAGCGGGTGCTAAGCGCGCACATTCAGAAAAACGGTTCCTTTCTGTTCGCGGTGGGCGGAGGAGAGCCTGAAGTCAGAATCACGGCCGACGCGGTGATTCTGGCGACCGGGCGGTTTTTCGGTAAAGGCCTGACCGCCGATCACCGTGAGATCAGGGAAGCCCTGTTCGATCTGCCGGTTTTCCAACCGGATTGCCGTGGGCAATGGCACCGGAGAGCGTTTTTGAATCCCGGTGGGCATCCCATCAATCAGTGCGGCCTTGAAACAGACGAGCAATTTCGCCCCCTCTCACTTGAAAAAAAACCGGTTCATCACCATCTGTACGCCGCCGGATCCATTCTGGCGCACCAGGACTGGATTCGTCAAAAATGCGGATCGGGTCTGGCCATCGCCACCGCCCACGCTGCAGTGGCGGCATTCGAACGCGCCACCGATAATGAAATTGATGCAAGTGCAACCGGATGATATGGTATCACTGGCATGAAAATGGATCTTTCCGGGTGTGATGCCCGGCAAATCGGGATGAACGGCAACTACATCGATTTAAACGATTGGTCTTATCCGAGGTGAAAGGAGTGGGAACGAATGGAAAAATACATTGGATCCATTGATCTGGGTACCACCAGCAACCGGTTTATCCTTTTTGACCACGGCGGACGGATTGTCGCCATGGATCAGATGGAACACGAGCAGATATTCCCCAAACCCGGCTGGGTGGAACACGATCCCATGGAGATTTGGAACAACACCTGTTCGGTCGTCAAGGGGTGTATGGATAAGTCCGGCATCGATGGAGACGAAATCGCCGCCATCGGCATCACCAATCAGCGGGAGACAACGGTCGTCTGGGACCGGCAAACCGGCCAGCCGTATCACAATGCCATTGTCTGGCAGTGCACGCGTACGGACGATATTTGCAAACGCCTGGTTGCAGACGGTGGGCAGGACCGCTTCAGAGGTTCCACCGGTCTGCCCATTGCCACCTACTTCTCGGGTCCCAAAATCAGATGGATATTGGATGAAGTACCCGGGGCTGCGGTCGCCGCCGCCCATGGGAATGCATTGTTCGGCACCATCGAGACCTGGATTATCTGGTGGCTGACCGGAGGACCCGGCAAAGGCGCCCATGTCACCGACGTCACCAATGCCAGCCGCACCATGATGATGAATCTTGAAACCCTGGATTGGGATGAAGAGATCCTCGGTATCCTCGATATCCCCCATGCCATGCTGCCGCGTATTGTGCCGTCCATCGACCATGACACCTGGGGCCATACCCGAAAAGGCGGTCCCTTCGGCACTGCAATCCCCGTATGCGGTGCGCTGGGGGATCAGCAGGCGGCGATGGTCGGACAGGCCTGCTTCGATGTCGGAGAAGCCAAAAATACATACGGCACCGGTTGTTTTCTTTTACTCAACACCGGCAACGAACCCATCGCTTCCAAGCATGGATTGCTGACGACGGTGGCATACCAGATGCGCGGCCAAAAACCCGTATATTGCCTGGAGGGATCCATCGCCATCGCCGGTGCCCTGGTGCAGTGGTTGCGGGATAACCTCGGCCTGATCACCCGTGCATCGGAAATCGAAACTTTGGCCGAATCCGTCAGTGACAATGGCGGCGCATATATTGTTCCGGCGTTTTCCGGTCTGTTTGCACCGTATTGGCGGTCGGATGCCCGCGGTGTCATCGTGGGCCTCACGCAATTCATAACCAAGGGGCATCTCGCCCGGGCCGTGTTGGAAGCCAATGCCTACCAGGCCATGGACATCGTCAACGCCATGGATAAAGACTCGGGGGTGGCCCTCACGAGCCTGAAAGTGGATGGCGGCATGGTTGTCAACGAATTGCTCATGCAATTCCAGGCGGATGTGCTCAATGTCCCGGTGGTCCGGCCTCAGGTCACGGAAACCACTGCCCTGGGTGCCGCTTATGCCGCCGGTCTGGCCGTCGGGTACTGGTCGGACCTGCAGGAACTGCGCGACAACTGGTCCACTGATAAAATATTCAACCCCCAAATGGCTGAAGACCTGAGAGCACAGTATATCCACGGCTGGCATAAAGCGGTGGAAAAGTCCTTCGGGTGGATGGCATGAGGTGAATGGAAAAATAGTGGGAAAGATTTTGATGTGGTGCCCCCGGCAGGGATCGAACCTGCGGCACATGGATTAGGAATCCAATGCTCTATCCACTGAGCTACGGGGGCAGTAAGTGTTTACAAGGGCACGGCTTTCAACCTTGTGAAAGTTGACGGGACCCGGGTGAATTCATTATTGTACTGAATGTTTTATGCCGGGGTGTTCGCGTCAGCGTGTCCCGGATACCGCCATTTGATTTTATATCCGAACCCGCCTATGCCGAACTCGTTGCGGCTGTATTTCTTAGATCATGCGAGCTTATCTTGTCAACCCAAGTCTTACCACTTACCACTTTCCAGGGCGATCGCACGTAAATTTGGCATTGCATCAGATACATTAAATTATTGATATGCTTTGATACAAGGTACGGCTAAAAAGTCAAATGACAAAATCCAAATGTCAAATGAAGGAATGCTGTCGTTTTATCTTCACTTTATCTTCAATGCGATTCTTAAAATAGATAGAATACCTCCATTCGAAATTTAAGCTTGACTTAAATTTAAGCCTGACTTACATCAAGATCTCACCTGAATAGTATCTTTTTTTACAATCATCCACCCTGTCTCAGTGTGACGGACTTTCCTCGCGAACCGTTGCCATTCTGTCTCTATTTTATTGAGACAGTTAAGGAGTAATCATGAAAAAAGCCGCCCTCCATGCATTGATTCTCTGTATCCTTGTATCCGTTCTTGCCTTCGGGCCATCAACTCCGGCCGCGGAAGGATATGATCCCGATGCGACAGTTAAAATCGGCTCGATGACCCCTCCGGTCAGCCTTAACAACGTTGGTGGTGCTGGGCAGGGGGTTAACGAAGCCCTCTATTGCAATGTGTACGAACCGCTCATGGTCCTCGAGGACGATGGTGCCATCACCAACGGACTCGCCGCCTCTTATGAGATCTCCGGGGACGGGCTTGTCTACACCTTCAAGCTCCGCAAAGGCGTCACGTTCCATGATGGTTCTCCGCTCATGGCGGCGGATGTCAAATTCAGTTTCAACCGTGTATTGACCAAAGCATCGAAGGCGGCACGCAAGGCCGATCTGTTAAGGGTGATCGACAAGGTCGATGTGGTGGATGACGGCACCATTGTTGTAAAAATGAAACAAAAGTCCCAATCGATGATGTATTTCGTCACCTACGTCTGGATCCTCAAGGAGGGGGCCGCAAATACTGAAGCCACCGCCAACGGGACCGGTCCCTTCAAGCTGGCGGATTACAAGTCCGGGACGTCCATTACCCTCGAGCGGAATGCTCATTATTGGGGTGATGCCGCCAGATGCAAGAAAATCATTATCAAATATTTCAATAACAATTCGGCCCAGGCCAATGCCCTCACATCCGGCCAGATCGATATCATCACTAATGTGGACAGCCCGGAGCAGCTCACCAATTTCAAGGGCAAATCGAAATTCACGATCACCGAAGGCAAATCCACCGTGAAGCAGGTTCTCGCGTTCAACGACCAGCGCAAACCCTTCACCGACATGCGCGTCCGGCAGGCGATCAGTTCGGCGATCAACAAGGAAGCGATCCGGAAGGCGACCTGGGATACTTACGGTCTTTTGATCGGATCCTTCGTGCCTCCCTCGGATCCCTGGTACGAGGATCTTTCGGGCATTAATTCTTACAACCCGGCGAGGGCCGGGAAATTGCTCGCCGATGCCGGACTGCCCGATGGTTTTTCCTTCGAGCTTATCACACCGGCCACCGAAGCCCATCAGCTGAGCGCCCAGGCAGTGAAGAACGATCTGGCCAAGATCGGTGTGACCGTGAGTATCAAGGTCATCGATCCGTCCGCCTGGTACCAGATTGTTTTCAAAAACCGGGATTACGACGCGACGCTCCAGGAACATGTGAACGACCGCGATCTCGTCTGGTACGGCAATCCCAAGTTCTATTGGGGTTACGACAACAAGGATGTCCAGCAATGGGTATCGGATGCCCAATTGGCCGACACCCCGGAACAGGAGACCGCCATCTACAAAAAAATCGCCAGAACAATAGCCGAGGAGGCGGCGAGCAGTTGGCTGTATCTATATCCGCAGCTGCGTATCTCGGCCTCGAATGTCACCGGTTATCCGGCCAACGGCAAGAACGCCTCATTCTACATGGGTAAGATCCGGAAAAAATAGGAACCGCCTGCGGCGAGGTGACGCCCCGGATTTTTTTTCCACAGTGGGCTGATACCTCGCCTTTCTTGTGCATCTGTCGAGGGAAAATGCGCCGATACATGATCCGCCGCATGGCTTTGCTGACCTTATCTGCATTGCTGGCCAGCTCTGCTGTCTTTTTCTTACTGCGCACCTTGCCCGGTGATGCCGCATTATCCATGGCCGGACTTGAGGCAACACCGGAGCAGATCCAGGCGACGCGCCAACAGCTCGGAACGGATAAACCCCTATGGATCCAGTATTTCCGTTGGATTGGGGGTATGTTCCACGGAGATTTCGGCATCTCCTACCTGAGCAAACTTCCGGTGGCCGCCGAAATCGGAAGGCGCCTCGCGGTCACCCTTCCCCTGAGTCTTTCAGCTTTCTGCCTGGCGACCCTCATTTCTTTCCCCCTCGGGATCATCGCCGCAGTTCGTCGAAAAAGGCCCGTGGGTATCGGCGTGTCTGCGGTTTCCAGCATGGGCGTGGCCGTCCCGGTGTTCTGGGTGGGTATCATCCTCATATGGCTTTTCGCACTTGCCGTTCCCATTTTCCCCGCCGGCGGGTTCCCCCTGGACGGCTGGGCCGACCCGTGGGCGGCAGTGCGTTCTCTCGTACTACCCGTGGTTACCATCGCCATCGTCATGTCCTCTACGCTGATACGGTACATCCGATCGGCCATTCTCGACATCCTCGGGCAGGATTACCTGCGCACCGCCCGTTCACTCGGATACAGCGCGCGGGCGGCGCGTTGGCGGCATGGGGTCAGAAACGCGGCCGTACCCCTCGTCGCCATCATGAGCTTCGAGCTCTCAACCTCACTTCTCGGCGCGGTGGTGATCGAAAACGTCTTCGCGATTCCCGGTCTCGGTGCCATGCTGCTTTCCGGCGTCATCAATCGCGACCTGCCGGTTGTCCAGGATATCGTCTTCCTAATCACCTTTTTCGTCCTCTTTATCGGTTTTCTCGCCGATATCGTCCAACGGATCATCGACCCGCGCCTTCGCGGCGGTTCGATCGATCAACGGGTTGTCCCGGACGCGATGAGCGAGGAGGAACCCTCCATGGGTCTCCGGGCCGAATCGGGAAGGAGTAAGTCATGAGCGGTACGACCGGTGGCCGTCCAAAAGAGCAGGCATACGAATCTTCACGTCTGCGCGTCAATTCTTCTCTGATCATTGGCGGCGCCCTTGTTTCCATCATTCTTGCAATCGCCTTGGTCTCTTTCCTGTGGACGCCCTATGACCCGAGTGATACGGGCGAAGGCATCCGGCTCGGTGCCCCGAGCACGGCCCACTGGACGGGAACGGACAAGCTCGGACGGGATCTGTTCACCCAGCTCATGATCGGTGCTCGACTCGCCTTTGTCGTTGCCATAGGATCGACAGCAGTAGCCGGTATCATCGGGATAACCCTTGGTCTTCTGGCGGCAAGCGCGAAGACTCGTATCGTGGACGAATCCTTCACCTACTTCTTTGATGTTCTGATCGCGTTCCCGACAATCCTCATGGCCATGCTCGTCGTCACCATTCGCGGTGCCTCGATATCATCGGCAATTCTTGCCATAGGCATCTCGGGATCAGCTATCGTGTCACGGCTTTGCAGAATCAGCGCCACACGCATCCTGGGGACGGATTACGTGAAAGCGGCCATTGCCTGTGGTACCTCGCGTCCGGCGATTGTCTTTCGCCACGTGCTTCCAAATATATATCCACTTCTCCTCGTTCAGCTCACGCTTGTTGCCGCGGGGGCAATCCTGGCCGAGGCATCACTCGCGTACCTTGGTCTCGGCGCTCCGCCCCCCCAGGCCTCCTGGGGGCGCATGTTGCTGGAAGCCCAGGGTTCGGTGATGCGGGCGCCCTGGGGCGCCATCGTACCGGGGCTGACCATCGTGACCATCGTGATGGGGTTTAATTTTCTCGGCGACGGCATCCGCGAACTCCTTGACCCGGAGATGAGAAAGGATGAATGAGGTTCCAGAATGACACTGCTAACCGTTGAAAATATGAGTATATCCCTCACCGGATCGGGTCGTCCCCTGACCGAAGGGATCAGCTTCAGCCTCGGGAAGGGGGATCGCCTGGGACTCATCGGCGAGTCGGGATCCGGCAAGTCGATTACGGCCCTGGCCCTGCTGGGTCTCCTTCCGGGATCCATGAGGGTGACAGGCCGCATCGTCCTTGCGGGAACAGAAGTGACCAACAGCTCCGAAAGCGAATTGGTCAGGATCCGTGGATCCAAAGCCACCATGGTTTTCCAGGAGCCGCTGTCGGCGCTCGATCCCCTCATGAGGGTGGGACGCCAGATCGCGGGGCCACTGAAGCTCCATCGCGGACTTGTCGGAGACGCCTCACAGCGCGAGATCCGTGCGCTCCTCCACCGCGTCCAACTCCCCGAACCCGGTCGGATAGCGGCGTCTTTCCCCCACGAGCTTTCCGGGGGTCAGCGCCAGCGCATCGCCATTGCCATGGCCCTTGCCTGCAAACCCGAAATCCTCATCGCGGATGAACCCACCACAGCCCTCGATGTAACGGTTCAGGGTGAGATCCTGTCGCTCCTGGACGAGTTGGTCACCGAAGAAGGGATGAGCCTCATATTCATCACCCACGATCTTCCGGTAATATCGCGTGTGGTGCGCCGGCTCCTGGTGATGCAGGACGGACGCATCGTGGAGGACGGATCCACGGCGGGCATCATCGCCTCTCCGCAACACGCGGAGACAAAAAAGCTGATCGAAGCAGCTCGGCTGGTGACGGTGGTGCCGTATGTCAGCGAGAGAAGAGGTGCCAAGTGATGACCACCACAAATCAATCAGGAGAGCCCCCCATTTTCGAAGTAAAAGGCCTTGTCAAGCGGTTCGAAGGGCGGGGCAATGGGGTGAAGGCGCTCGACGGCGTGGACCTCACACTCCGATCCGGTACCAGTCTCGGTATTGTGGGCGAATCCGGGGCAGGCAAATCCACGATCCTCAACATCCTTCTGGGCATCGATAGACCGAGCACGGGAACGGTGAAATATCACGGTTGCGGGTTGGATATCGGGAACAGGGAACAGATGACCCGGTTCCGGCGCGAGGTTCAGGTCGTTTTTCAGGACCCGAAGACATCCCTCAATCCACGCATGCGCATCGGTTCCATCGTGGCCGAACCACTGCGGTCCCTGAAGATCGAAGGCGACCATGCCGCGCGGGTGGCCGAGGTGCTCGCCGCTGTAGGACTCGATCCAGAGGTCGTCTCGAGATATCCGCATGAGTTTTCCGGGGGGCAGCGGCAGCGCATCGCCATCGCCCGCGCCATCGCCTCTTCTCCCAGTGTCCTGCTTGGCGACGAGCCGGTCAGCGCCCTTGACGTATCGGTCCGGGTTCAGATCCTCGATTTGTTCGAGTCTCTCAAGAAACTACTCAATCTTTCGCTCGTTCTCGTCTCCCACGATCTTGCCATCATCGGCCGTCTTTGCGACGAGATCATCGTTCTGAAAAACGGCCGGGTCGTGGAAGCCGGGGATACGCGGTCCGTTTTCACCGATCCCGCTGCGGCCTATACACAAAGGCTTCTCGACTCGGTACCATCGTTCCTCGAAAACTGACATTGATTAGGGTGACGCTCCGGACGCCCCACAGCGGGCCGAGGGCATCATCATAAAATCTATTAAGTGAAGGAGAATCCAATGGCTGAATTGTTATCACGTGCGGACTGGCGGGGCGGGATGGGATTCGACATCCACGCAGGCGACCATACATTCATCATCGACGCGCCCACGGCTTCGGGTGGAAAAAACGAAGGTCCCAAACCCACTTATATGCTTGTGGCCGGCCTTATGTCCTGCACCGGCATGGATGTGGCGTCGATCCTGGAGAAAATGCGCGTCCCCCTCAGGAAATTCCACCTGGAGACCAGCACCGATGTCGCTGACGAGGACCCTCACGTGTTCAGAAAGATCGACCTCGTTTACCATTTCGAGGGAGATAAGGATCTGAAGGATTACGGAACTCAAATAAAAAAGGCGATCCAGTTATCCAAGGAAACCTATTGTTGTGTTTCGATCATGTTCAAGCGATTCTGTCCGATCAACCTCCGGGCTTTTGTCAACGGCGTTGAGCTGGCGCTTTGATGGATCAGCGGCTCCGCGATATCAATGCGTACATCATTCGGCGGGCGGTGTTTTACACGGCCTGGGATCTGTCGTGCACGAGGGGCGTTAACTGCACCGCGGCAACCGTGCAATGACACCATGGTGCTGGTATAACCTGTTTGGTGTCCATCCCTGGATGGACACTATTTAAGCGTTTGACATATACGTAGATGAATGGAATGGTTCGAGGCGATAAACCTGTGCTTGACCTGAATTTCAACAGGGCTTCCATTTCATATGGCCTTGAACGCGAATTTTTTATAAATCCAACCAGGTCCATTATATGGGACCTATGACTTTTGGGTTGTTTATGGATAACAAGCATGTCGGAAAGCGAATCCGGATTTTGCGACGGGCGAGGGGAATGACCTTGCAGCAGGTGGCGGCGCAGACGGGGTTGACGGCCAGTTTCCTGTCACAGATGGAACGGAGCCTGACCGGTATCACTCTCTCTTCCCTGGCGAGTGTCTCCAATGCGCTCGGCGTGCAATTGCGGGAACTTGTGACGCAACCCGATCAGACCACACCCGATACACACCAGGGCGAACGCCAGGAATACAGCGTCGAGAGTGTGAGCCTTCACTACGAGCGGCTGTCGACCTCGTTTCCCGGCAGTTGTCTGCATTCTCTCAAAATCAGGATACCCGCGGGCTACTCTTCCGGTTTTGAATCCCACGCAGGGGAGGAACTGCTGTTCGTGCTGTCCGGCAGTATCGAATACACCGTGGACGGCCAAACCTTCCACCTGGGGACGGGCGACTCCGTGCACATCGATTCCCGTAGATCCCACCAGATCGTCAACACCAGCGATACGACAACCGAAATCCTTTGGACGAGCACACTCCCGGTATTTGAAGACGGTGTTCAGACATCCGAGTGAGCGCAGACCAATCCAATGGACCACTCACACTGGATTAGTCGGACCAATCCGGACATCCACCTTTCATATTAGGATAACCTTCAATTTAGTAGCGACATGTTAAACTTCCCACCCGTTCAGGACGCAGGTTCCTTGCCTCCGCTCGAGCCCTGTTTTTCATGCGACACCGGCGGGGCTTGTTAAAACAAAATTAATTTGCAAAGCTAAAGGTACTATGTTTTTCTGTCTTGTGAAAACAATTATAATTACAGCTTATGGGCCGCGATCGAGCGCTTACCATTCTGCCCGGAGTATGAAATTATGCCGACATTTTCCGTCTTTCGCCACCTTCTTCTCAAGGATTTTCTGGATATTATTATCCTTACGGTTTTTGCATATCATCTGTATGTCTGGCTCCACCAAACCAAGGCATTTAAGGCACTTGTAGGTCTGCTCGGCCTGGGAATCATCTATAGTGTTGCGCAATTCTGGGGATTGTTTTTAACCACCTGGGTTTTTCAAATTCTCTGGCAAGTCCTCATCATACTGATCATTATCTTGTTTCAGACCGAAATCCGGCAGGTTCTCGAGAAAGTAAATCCGTTTTACGCCCTGGGTTGGAATAAAACCGTCGGGCATATCCCCTGGATCGAAAGCTTCTCAAAAAACATATTTGAGTTGGGGGCACAGCAAATCGGTGCCTTGATTATTTTCCAACGCAAAGATCGATTGCGGGAGTTTATTTCAGGCGGGATACCCTTTGAGGCCGAACCGACCGGGGAACTCCTTGTCAGTATTTTCCAAAAAAATTCCCCGCTACATGATGGTGCCATGTTGATCGACAATGGCAAGATATTCATGGCGGCTGCGTTTTTACCGATGACATTTCAAGAAGGATTGGGCAAGGAACTGGGAACGCGGCATCGGTCAGCGATTGGCATCACCGAACGATGTGATGCCTGGGCGCTTGTCATCTCAGAGGAACGCGGGCAGGTTTCCTTGGTCCGGCGAGGGGTGCTCGATCTCGTACCATCCCCTGAGGTTCTTACGCTGAAACTCAAGGAAATTCTAACTCCCGATAGGCCGGATACGACTGGCAGACTTCAAAAGACCAAACATTTGTTATTGAACCGGTGGCGGATAAAATTGGCGACACTGACGATCGTCAGTGTGGTTTGGTTCTCCTTCGCCGGACAACAGAATGTTGAGATTTCTGTGGAGATCCCGATCACGATCCAAAACCTCCCGCCACAATTGGAAGTCGATGCATCAATTCAGAACGTTTTGGTCACGGCGCGTGGGCAACGTAAAGACATCGGTATGCTCAGCCCCAAAAATATAAAAACAAATATTGATTTATCGAATGTCGGTCTCGGGAGAAATAACTATTTCCTTAATCAGCAGCAGTTGCTGCTACCCAACGATCGCGTCGAGATCATCAGGATTGAGCCCAATAACCTTACCTTGAATGTATGGACTAAACCGGATTAAAAGAAGGTAGATAGCGGGGACATCACATAGAATATTAGTTTATCGTATTCAAATTCTTCCTTTCAAAATATTCCGTATAAATGGATATGGAGCCATCCGGCTCTTCAACTTTTACTCTATACCCATATTTGTCGGACACAATTGAGTGTCCCGGGTAACCGTGCCTATATCGAAGACGGTCCTTTGAGACCGGACAACAGCCTGGCTAAAATTGCCATCTGTCCTTTTGTGGTGGGCGGAAAAACTGGCTGTTCAGGGGTCATCCCAATGGCGCGCATACGCTAAAAAAGAATAAAGAGAAAGGGGGGCTTGTAGGGTGCGTTCTACGCACCGGGTTTCGGTGGTATATTGAAAGTTGTAATTTTGACCTTCGTTTCCAGTCGATGCCAATACCGATTGCTGCATGAAACGCACCCTATCAAGGCTGCTTCATGTCGCTTCGCAACACCAGCAACAAGTAGTCGGTGTCACCCGCGACTTTGAAAAATCCTTCTTTTTAACGAATAAGGTTTTATTTTGACGTTGCACTGATTAGCATTGTGCTCATCAGTGCAACGGTGGTGATTAATTGGGGTCAGGTCTACATTTGACTATAGACTGCTGGTATGCTACTACCCTTTTCATGTCACGGCCACTTCGGATAGAATACCCCGGTGCATGGTACCATATCATGAATCGCGGGCGACGCCATGAAAGCATATTTTCAGACAAAGGCGACTACAGCCTTTTCATCGATCTGTTGATCGAAATGTCTGAGGTTTTTCACGTCCGCATCTCAGCGTATTGCCTGATGGCCAACCATTATCATCTCTTGTTGAATACCCCTGAAGGAAATCTGTCACGGTGTCTTCAGCGTCTCAATAGTGTGTATTCTCAGCGATATAATCGAAAACATGGATTTGACGGCCCCCTGTTCCGGGGACGATATAAATCCATGTTGGTATCCAATGACGCCTATCTGCTCCAACTGGTACGCTATATTCATAAAAATCCGGTCAAATCAGGTATTGTCAAAGAAATGAAAGATTATACCTGGAGCAGTTACAATGGGTATCTGTCCTATGCGAACAAATGGAACTGGCTGTATAAAGACTTTGTCTTCTCCTTGCTGACAAATAAAAAAAGGGGGCGTTTAAACAATTTTATAACGTTTATGCGCGATGATGATTCAGAGGAGGTTGCCCGGCTTTTTTTCAAAAAAAACCTGCCGTCGATGTTTGGCCCTGACAGCTTCACCACGCGGATCAAGGAGACCTACTATTTCAAGAAAATGAGCTATGAGGTCCCGGCATCCAGAAGGCTGGCCCCGGGGGCGGATAAGATCATAAGGGAAGTCTGCGATTATTATGCGATCGATCAACAGAAATTGTTCACCACACGTCGCGGGGTGTTTAACAAACCACGGGCCGTGGCCGTTTACCTGATCCGCCATCTTCGTGGTGATGAATTAAACAGTATTAAGTCGGTGTTCCGGATCAATACTTACAGCACGGTGAGCAGTATACTTCAAAAGATGGCATCCTTGATGAAAACGGACCGGAAACTGAGGGGCGAGATCAGAGAATTAAAACGGCATTTGACTAATAGTCAAATGTAGACCTGACCCCTAATGTGGGAGGAAACAGTGAAAAAGTGGCTACTACTCGTCGGAATGATTGTTTCTTTATGTGCATTTCAGCCAAAGGGGGTGGCGGCCGGGCCGAGCGGCTCCGTCCAGTGCGACAGTTACAAAATGAACCTGACGGGAACCGCCGTGAATTTCGGGGTCTCTTACACCGAGCATGTGGTATTGGAAAAAGTGCACAAATCCGGCGGTGTCCAAGGCAAATGGAAACTGACCAAATACGATATTTTTTCGGTTTATCCGCAACCGGTCAATATAGCCTTAGACCAGGTGGACCATCATGAGTTGGGCCATGGGATGTGGATGGACATGCACTCGGTCGTTTCCGGAAATACCATAGAAGTGAAGTTCATCAAGGGTAATGTGGTATTGGATGTGGTGGGCAACCGGATCGGTTATGTGGACACCGATGTCTGGTGCGGAACCATCAACGGCCGACAGGCTACTTTCAAGTGGCATAAGGAAAGTCCGTTGGAGCCAAACCTGAAAGGCCCTGTTACGCTCCAGGGGGAGCGGATTAAAGTCGAGATCACTTCTCCGGGCGATAACGAACGCTTTTGTTTCCCGGAAACGACGACGGGTCGTCTCAGCTTTACCGCTACGGCCAGAGTTACACCGGCGAAATACAGCGACCAGTTGGTATGGATGATTGAGGATATTCCCGGATCGGATATGGTGGTGGAGCCGATCGACCGCACCGGCCCGACCATCACGGTCACCTGTAAGAAGCTGCCCTACAAGAACAGCAGCTTCGGGCCCAAAAAGCTATACGTCCGCCTGAAAGTCGGCGACTGCGAGGTGGAAGCAACCTCCCATGTGCGTATATACTTCCCGGCTTTTGCTGCGAACAATCCCGGCGGCAGCGAGCCGAACTGGTTCTACTACTGGAAGCAGACAAGTGCCGCCGTCGGACCGGTGCGCTACGGCGGTACTTCCCACCTGTGTTCAACGGGAGCCTCACGGGACCTGGGGTATTACCGCAGTACCATTTTCGACTCGGTGTACCATATCTGCAACCTGCGCAATCTCGGTGATGATTTTCCGTTTATCGCGAAAAAAGATAACAACAGTTCGCTGGGTGAAGTAAAGGTTTACGGGATTGATACATTCGCGGTTGCCTGTCGTCATGAAAACGCTCACTATACACATTCCCAATCCTGGTGGAAACAGTACCACACCGCGGATAAGTTCAAGGACACCAATAGAAACGGGATTCTGGATACTCAAGAGCAACTGCTGGACAAAGACGGCGACCTGGTTCCGGATTCAATCGAGTCCGGCCTGGGACTGGACCCGAGCAATAAGAACACCTTCGGTATAGGTCCCGATGGCGACGATGAAGAATTGCTCTGCTGGATGGCGGAGACGGTATGGAAGATCGGAAGCGCCGACAGCGCGGACTGGGCGAAACCTGGAAAACAATGGCGCTAGGGTTTGCGATACGGTGGACTCGCTCGTAATCGAATAACCTTGTACTATACATGGGCATAGCATAATCCGCTACTGCACCACAGCGTTCAGAACCAAGTCAAGGGGCCTTGCAAGGAGTTAAACACTTTGCGAGGTCCCTTGATCTGTATGAGCAATTCAATACACTGCCACTGAACTGCGGGCACCGGGATTTATTCGATGTAGACCTTTTGGCCGGGATAAATTTTACTCCTGAGGGTCAGACCATTGAGGCTCAGGAATTTCTTCAGCGGAATCGTATGTTGTCTGGCGATGGTATACGGGCTGTCGCCACGTTTGACAAGATATGCGGTTTTGCTGTTGTCCACCGTGTGGTCCGCCTGTGGCTGGCCGGGTATTCTCAGGGCCTGTCCGATACTCAGTTTGGTGGTGGAAAGATTGTTCAGCGCCATGATCTTTTGGGTAGTGGTGCCATACCGTTTGGCCAGTATCCAGAGCGAATCCCCCCGGCTTACGACGCATTTCCCGTCTTTTAAAACTACTTTTTTGGTGCTTTTTGCGGAACCCGGCGCCCGTGCGATGATGACGCCTTTCTGTGGAATTTTGATCCTTTTCCCGGCCACAATATAGTGTGATCGTCTCATATTGTTTGCCCGCATGATCCGTGAGACACTGGTGCGGTATTTTCTCGCGATGGTCGAAAGGCTTTCGCCGGCGCGAATCTTGTGCCATGTATAGGCGCGCTGCGGAGGGGTGGAAATGGGGATGCTGTCCACAATCGAAGCCAGGAGTTCTCCATTTCCCGGTGGAATCCTCAGTGCGTATTTTTCCGGGGGTAATATGCTGTATCTGAGCTCGGGGTTCAGATCCGTGAGGGTGGACAAAGGGACATTGATGGTTTTGGCGACATCCTTCAGATGCGCCTGCCGTGTTATCTCCATGGTGTCGAATTCCAGCGGGGCATCGAGTACCACGTTGGAAAGGCCGTATTTGTCCGGATCTTTGATCATGTGCAAAGTGGCCAGGAATTTGGGGACGTAGCGTGCCGTCTCCCGGGGCAACCGTTCGTACAGATCCCAAAAATTATCCAGATAATTAATATTCTGTGACCGGATGACACGAAGCACCCTGCCTTCGCCGCAATTATAGGCCGCCAATACCGTTGACCAGTCGCCGAAGATGTTGTGAAGTTCCTTCAGGTAGCGGATCGCAGCTCGGGTGGATTTATAGGGATCAATCCGTTCATCTATATAATTGTTTCGTTTCAGCCCGAACTTGTAGCCGGTGGAGGGGATAAACTGCCAGGGGCCCAATGCTCTGGCTCTGGAAAGGGCTTTTACCTTGAAACCGCTTTCGATCAGGGGCAGCCAGGACAACTCTTCGGGTAGACCGGCGGCGCGGAGCTCTTTAACGATATATTCACGGAATCTGCCGGATCGGGCGTACGATTGTCTGAAAAAGGACCGATCGCCGCCTTTCGTGAATAATTTTATTTCCGCCTGGATATGCCGGTTCATTTCCAAAGGAATGGCATTGTGCTGGCCGTTGACGACGATATTCCGTGATGCATAGATTTCCAGAATCCGTTTGGATATCATGAACCGGATATCTTCTTTCTGTTGGATGGTTTTGGCATCATCCCCGCCATTCACTGTGAGAATCAGTGAATAGGCCTTATCCAGCGCCTTGAGTGCGCTCTCCAGTTCACCTTTCTGCCATAAGTCTTGTGAGACTTCGCAGAACACCAATGCCTCATCGAGAAAATCCTGCCCTTGTTTAACAATGGCATTTGGCATTTGGAGTCCCATATTCTCATCCATCCCACCGGCATTCTTTGAGGCATTCCGATCGTCTATGTTTTCGGTGGCAAGCCCGGCGTCGATGAGTTCGCCGTCAGTGTCCAGGTTCACGGCAAAAGCATCCGTTTCACCGTCGACGATGATGATCGCATCGTTTTGGACCATGGTGCGCTTTCCATTGACGGTTTCCTGGTTTGTGCCGGTATCCGATGGATCCGTTTGAATATGCGGACCCTGGAATATACCGGTACTGCAGCCTGCAACGCCCAGTACCAGCAGAAGACATGCGCCGCTAATGGCTGTCCGCAGGCAAATCCGAAATAAAGTGATACCGCGATTATTCGGTCGAAAGGACAGTCCTGAAAATTTTTTATCTGAGTAGTGTGTCATATTTAATTAGGTATGTTTGGGGTTAAACCCGGTAAGGGGGGTCACATGGATGATACGAGGCTCAATGATCGATGCAAATTCCTCAACCGATGTGACGAACCCTCGTCGGGTTGGGTTATCAAGGTGCCCGTACTTTATGAAGCCGAGCATATTTTTATGGTCGATTACATGTAAATTCATGACTTTGTCAAGATTTTATGAGATATCCTGAACTCGTCGCTTACATGATTTATCGGTTTGCATTAAAAAATCTTTAGTGATAATGTACACTTAGTCTAAATCTGAAGAGGGCGGAATCTGCATTTCAGTTCCTCGGACGGACCACTGAATCCACCAAGATGCTAATAGCCGAATATCGTAGAATATCGAAGATATTCAATGTAAAATAGTTGATAAATGAAATATATCGATATAAACGTCGATAGTCAGTGCTGAATATAGTTGTATTTTAATCAATTTGCGGCTAAAAGCACTCTTTTTAGATAAGTTGTGTATTGTTTCTGTATCGATAATTTGTGTGGGCCTTGAGAGGCCTTTTTTTTGGCTTTACTCGCCAGCGTAGCTCAGTTGGTAGAGCTACTGATTTGTAATCAGTGGGTCGGGGGTTCGAGTCCCTCCGCTGGCTCCAAGGTATATGTGGTGGGGTTCCCGAGCGGCCAAAGGGAACAGACTGTAAATCTGTCGGCGAAGCCTTCGGAGGTTCGAATCCTCCCCCCACCACCATATTTAATATTAAAGTTGTTTATGTAGGAGATTTCGATCGGTTTTCGCGGAATCGCTATTGAACTACATGGCTTTTTGCATGAATATCAGTCCGGATTTGCAATAATTACTTGCAATTCTCGTTCATGTGAATTAGGGGTATCTAAGATTAACTGCAGCGCGTGATCTGCGGGAGTAGCTCAGTTGGTAGAGCTTCAGCCTTCCAAGCTGAATGTCGCGAGTTCGAGCCTCGTCTCCCGCTCCATAACCGAAAACGCAGTCGCTTCTAACAGCCTTCAGGTAGTTGATTCGAATTCCGCACCGAACGCCCACGTAGCTCAGTCGGTAGAGCGCTTCCTTGGTAAGGAAGAGGTTCATCGGTTCAATTCCGATCGTGGGCTCCACAAATACTGTATTGGAAACCGCTTTTCAGTTTAACCTATAAATTAAGTCAGTTAACATACCGTACTGAAGCGTACCGAACTTTAAAATAGAAATTATGACCGTACTCAAGAATAAATAGGGGAGGACGAGAAGATGGCGAAGGCAAAATTTGAGCGCACAAAGCCACACGTAAACGTTGGTACCATCGGTCACATCGACCATGGCAAGACCACACTGACGGCCGCGATCACCAAGCATAAC
>JABDIN010000109.1 GCA_013003715.1 Desulfobacteraceae bacterium
GGGAGACAATATCACCATTACGGCAGAGCTGATCACGCCTATCGCCATGGAAAAAGAGCTGCGATTTGCTGTACGGGAAGGTGGACGTACAGTGGGCGCCGGCGTAGTTAGCGAAATTATCGAATAACAGCAGAGGCGAAGGAGTCAGCCGTTGAGAGTAATCGTTACACTGTCATGCACGGCATGCAAACAAAAGAACTACACGACAACCAAGAACAAAAGAACCACGCCGGACAAGCTGGAATTCAACAAGTATTGCAGGTTCTGCAGAAAACATACGTCCCACAAGGAATCAAAGTAGTTGGATTACCTGAGTCATCGGGTTCGTGAGCTTGTTTTCTGTCCATGTACCGCTTGCAGGCCAGTAGCTCTAATTGGTAGAGCATCGGACTCCAAATCCGGGTGTTGGGGGTTCGAATCCCTCCTGGCCTGCCAGTTTTTCAGCGGCGTATCGCCGGTATTGGGCGATATAGACGTTAAAACAGGGTATTACTAATAATCGGGTGTAAAATGGGACGGTTACTGAAAAAAAAGGATCCGGGTAAAAAAAAGACCAAACAGTCAGACACCAGCGACTCGGGTGCTGTGCCGGTGAAAAGCAATATTGCTGATGCCCAGCGACGACCGCCTGCCTTTTTAAAAAAGTCGGTACCGGCAGCGAAAGCCGCCGCCAAGCGTGACCCGAATTTTATTCAGAAAAGCATTCAATTTTTGCGGGAAGTGAAAATTGAGCTGATGAAAGTCACCTGGCCAAGTCGCAAACAGACAATGGGTTCCACAGCAGTGGTCATCGTTCTTGTGATGATCGTTTCACTTTTCCTGGGTCTGGTTGACTTCAGTTTGTCAAATCTGATCCGGGTGGTCCTTCAATAGCGGAAGGGGTATTGAATAGTGGCTCTTAAATGGTACATCGTCCATGTTTATTCCGGTTTCGAGAATAAGGTGAAATCCGCCCTTGAGGAAAGGATCTCCACTTCCGCCAATCCTGATAAATTTGGGGAAGTGCTTATTCCCACCGAAGAGGTCGTGGAACTCGTTAAGGGAAAACGGAAAACCTCCTCGCGCAAGTTCTATCCCGGTTACCTGCTGGTTCGGATGGAACTGGATGATGAAACGTGGCATATCGTAAATGATACCGCTAAAGTGACCGGCTTTTTAGGCGGCCGAAAAAAACCGACCCCCATCTCCGATGAAGAGGCAGATCAAATTTTGAACCGGATGGAAGCCGGCAAATTACAGCCGCAACCCAAGTACATGTTCGAAACCGGTGATGAGATCCGGGTTATAGACGGGCCGTTTACCAATTTCAACGGGACGGTGGAAGACGTAAATCCGGAAAAGGGTAAAATCAAGGTTCTGGTCAGCATATTCGGTCGTTCCACACCTGTTGAGCTCGACTTTGTTCAAGTCAGCAAAATGTAACCAGAGATACGATTTTTAACTGTTTTTATGAGTCTCTACGCCATTGACCAATTGACTATGCGATTGCGAGGTGTGTGTAATGACCGTACATCATTTTTCATATTTCAGGAGTTAAAATGGCAAAAAAGGTAATGGCTCAAATCAAGCTGCAAGTCGAGGCGGGAAAAGCCAACCCCTCACCACCCATCGGCCCCGCATTGGGTCAGCATGGCGTCAATATTATGGATTTCTGCAAAGCTTTCAATGCCAGAACATCCAATGAAGAGGGAATGATTATTCCTGTTGTGATCACTGTTTTTCAGGATCGTTCATTTACCTTCATCACCAAAACACCTCCTGCCGCCGTATTGTTGAAGAAAGCGGCCAAAATTGCCAAAGGTGCCGGCGATCCGAAAAGGGACAGGGTTGGAAAGGTCAAACGAGATCAATTGGAAGAAATCGCAAAAATCAAAATGCCTGATTTAAACGCGAATGATCTGGATGCCGCATGTAAAATAATTGCTGGAACTGCCAGAAGTATGGGAATTGAAATCGTTTAAACATTTTCGGACGGATTCGACAATATCCGTCCGCACAGGATTTGCGTGTCATTAAAGTAAGGAGTGAGTATCAAAAATGCCTAGACGAGGTAAAAAGTATAAACAGTCACGAGACAAAATCGACCCATTGAAAAAGCATGATTTCGATGAGGCGGTTCGTGCGGCAATCGATTCATCTTATTCCAAATTCGATGAAACAATGGACATCGCTGTTCGGCTTGGTGTGGATCCTCGGCATGCGGATCAAATGGTACGGGGAAGCGTGATCCTGCCAAATGGTACCGGTAAAGAGGTAAGGGTTGTGGTTTTCGCCAAAGGCGAGAAGGAGACCGAGGCCACGGAAGCCGGTGCCGATTTTGTCGGCAATGATGATTTGGTGGAAAAAATCAAATCGGGCTGGTTCGAATTCGATAAGGCCGTGGCGACACCGGACATGATGGGCTCTGTCGGAAAAATCGGAAAGATGCTTGGTCCGAGGGGGTTGATGCCCAATGCAAAAACAGGGACTGTGACCTTTGATGTGGCCAAAGCGGTTCAGGAGCTTAAAGCCGGTAAAATCGATTTCAGGGTTGAAAAGGCAGGTATTGTCCACGCACCCATGGGGAAAGTCTCATTCGGGGTCGAAAAAATCGTGCAGAATATCTCGGCATTTCTCGAGACCATAATGCGTCTAAAACCGACTTCCAGCAAAGGGACATATCTAAAAGTCATTGCTTTGTCCACCACCATGGGACCAGGTATTAAAATAGATACCACCCTGGTTAAGGATATGTTGAAATAACATCGTACTGATTTTGTACGGGCCTATCTTGAGACCGCATACTGCTGCAGAGAGATAAGCTTTTATCAATACTTTAATACCTGTCAAAGACCGTAGGTGCACAGATCCGTATTGCGGTATCGTGTATAATCGGCATTGCCGGCCTACCGAGACGGTTAATCTTCGTTTGGCTTTGTACACGATGTACTACAATCGATGAAGCCACTTCGTAAATGCGCCCTTCGGTTTTTGCACTTTTGGAAGGAGGTGTAGTTAAACTTTGGATTTAAAAACGAAAAAACAAATCACGAAAGATCTTCACGAACGGCTTGCTAAGTCCAGCATCGTCATACTGACCGATTACAAAGGTCTGGATGTCGAGTCCATGAACGCCCTTCGCAGAAAATTACGCGAAGTTGACGTCGAGTATCAGGTGGCGAAGAACACGTTACTTGTCCGTGCGGCCGAAGATACCGAGGTCGCGATCATCAAGGACAGCTTTGTCGGACCTAGTGCCATCGCAGTGAGCTTTGATGATCCGGTAACACCTGCTAAAGTTCTCACGGATTTTTCCAAGGACAACAAAAAGCTGGAAATTAAAATCGGTGTGATGAACGGCAAAGTTCTGGATCTGGAACAAATCAAAGCCTTGTCGGCCTTGCCGTCCCGTGAGGTCATGCTGGCCCGGGTCTTGTACGGTCTAAACGCGGTTCCGACAGGACTGGTCACCGCTCTGAGCGATGTTCCGCGCAGACTGGTCAATGTATTGCAAGCCATCAAAGATCAGAAAGAGGCTGCCTGAGACATCGGGCATGCCGGCGAATTGAATGTACAATCGTTTAGTGGCGCAACCACTCGCATTTACGAATACTTATCAGAATTTGGAGGAATGAATAATGGCGGATATTACGAAAGAAGATGTGATCGAATTTATTGCAAATATGTCGGTTCTTGATTTGTCTGAACTGGTCAAGGAGCTTGAGGACAAATTTGGTGTGTCTGCTGCAGCGCCCATGGCGATGATGGCTGCCGGCCCTGTTGGGGATGCCGGTGCCGGTGCGGCTGCCGAAGAGAAGACCGAGTTCGATGTTATTCTGCTTGCAGCCGGCGATAAAAAGATCGGCGTGATCAAAGAAGTACGGGCCATCACCGGACTGGGTCTCAAAGATGCAAAAGCACTGGTCGATGATGCCCCGAAACCGGTTAAGGAAGGCATTGCAAAGGAAGAAGCCGAAAAAATTAAAGCCCAGCTCGAAGAAGCCGGCGCCCAGGTTGAACTGAAGTAGTCTTCCACCTAAGGTGTCGAGATAAAAAATCCGAATAAATCACCTGTTATTAACAATAAAGGAATTGCGAACGACAACACCATGACGGTACATGAGTTGTATTCGCAATTCCTGCATTATTATTGGAGATGCCATGTCTGAAAGGCCATCGGTAAGTGCTCGTATTAGAAAGAATTTCGGTAAGATAAGGAAGATTGTTGAGATTCCGGACCTCATCGGAATGCAACGGGAATCCATTCGACGTTTTCTACAAATCGATGTACCCCCTGAAAAACGTGAGGATATTGGTCTCCAAGCTGTGTTTAAATCGGTTTTCCCCATCAAGGATTTTACCGGCAGCGCTTCTTTGGAATTTGTTTCGTATCGTTTCGCGGAAGTCAAACACAGTGAAGAGGAATGTATTCACAGGGGAATGACCTATGAACTGCCGGTCAGAATAACCGTCCGGCTGGTGGTTTACGATGTGGATAAGGAATCGGGTATTTCAAACATACGTGATATCAAAGAGCAGGAAATATACTTCGGTACGATACCCCTTATGACGGATAAGGGAACCTTTATTATCAATGGAACCGAGAGGGTAGTTGTAAGCCAGTTGCACCGCTCTTCCGGCGTCTTTTTTGATCATGACAAAGGGAAATCACACTCCAGCGGGAAGATTATCTACAGTTCCCGGATCATTCCCGTGCGCGGATCATGGATTGACATGGAAGTCGATCCCAAGGACATTGTCTATATTCGCATCGATCGCCGGCGTAAATTTCCGGTGACCATACTTTTCAAAGCCTTCGGTTATGCAACCGAGGACCTGCTGGCCTATTTTTATCAAAGTGAAAAAATTACCTTAAAGGGGAAGCGGGTTTTCAAATCCTTTGTCCCGGAATTTCTGAAAGGGCAACGGGCGACCAAGGACGTATCCGATCCCGACTCCGGAGAGGTGATTGTTAAAAAAGGACGCATGTTTACCGCTCGTGCGATCCGGCAGATGATCAACAGCAACTTTGAGTCGATTCCGATTAACCTGGAAGACATTCTCGACAAGGTGTCCGCGCGAGCGATTGTTAATCCGAAGACCGGCGAAACGCTGGTCAATCCGAACGATACGATTGACGAAGAGACTCTGGTAAAGCTTAAGGAAGCGAAAATTAATGAGTTTTCAATTCTGCATATTGACGGGGTGACCAGCAGTGATTCCATCCGCAAAACCCTGTTGCTGGACAAGGTTGAAAACAAAGATGAGGCCCTGGTTGAAATCTACAGGTTGCTCAGACCCGGGAATCCCGCCACACCGGAAGTGGCCCAGGATTTTCTGGACCACTTGTTCTTTAAATCGGCTTATTACGATCTTTCCGGCGTTGGCCGGCTGAAAATCAATTTGCGGCTTGGAATTGATACACCTGTCAAGTTGCACACTCTGCGGAAAGAAGATATCCTGCAGACCACGCGGATACTGGTTGAATTGAAAGATACACAGGGTGTTGTGGATGATATCGACCACCTGGGCAACCGGCGTGTACGGGCGGTGGGAGAACTTCTTGAGAATCAGTACCGCATAGGGCTTGTTCGAATGGAGCGGGCGATAAAAGAGCGTATGAGCCTGCAGGAAGTCGACGCGCTGATGCCCCACGATCTGGTCAATCCCAAGCCGGTATCGGCTGTGGTCAAGGAGTTTTTCGGTACCAGTCAGCTGAGCCAATTCATGGATCAAACGAATCCGTTATCGGAGACGACCCACAAACGACGTCTCAGCGCTCTTGGCCCCGGCGGCCTTACCCGCGAGCGGGCCGGCTTTGAAGTGCGTGACGTTCATACCTCCCATTACGGCAGAATTTGTCCCATCGAAACCCCCGAGGGTCCCAATATCGGTTTGATTGTCTCTCTGAGCACCTATGCGCGGGTCAATGATTTCGGATTTATTGAGACACCCTACCGTGTGGTTAAAGACGCCACCGTTACCAAGGATGTCAGATTTCTCAGCGCGTTTGAAGAAAAAAATCATCCTATTGCCCAGGCCAATGCGCCGATTAACGAGAAATCCAAATATGTCAATCAGTTGGTGACCTCCCGGGTAGCAGGGGAATTGATGATGGTGGATCGTGATGAAATCGAGCTTATGGATATTTCTCCGAACCAGCTGGTGAGTGTTTCCGCCTCTTTGATCCCTTTTTTGGAAAACGATGACGCCAACCGTGCGTTGATGGGGTCAAACATGCAGCGTCAGGCTGTTCCGCTGATGAAAAGTGAGGCACCGCTGGTGGGCACCGGAATCGAAAGGGTTGTTGCCAAGGATTCGGGTGTTGCCGTTGTCGCCAAGCGCGATGGCGTCGTTGTGGATGTGGACGCAAGCCGGATCGTGCTGCAACATGATCCGCAGGATAAAAACTACGACAAGCATGTGACGATTTACAACCTGTCCAAGTTTATACGGTCGAACCAGAATACCTGTTTCAACCAGCGCCCCATTGTCAAGAAAGGTCATTACGTAAAAACCGGAGACATTATCGCCGATGGACCGGCCACCGAATTCGGTGAGCTGGCTTTGGGCAAGAACGTGACAGTGGCCTTCATGCCCTGGGGCGGATATAACTTTGAAGACTCCATTCTGGTCAGTGAACGCCTTGTGCGCGATGGTGTCTATACATCGGTACATATCGAAGAGTTTGAGGTTGTTTCCCGGGATACCAAGCTGGGTAAGGAAGAAATTACGCGCGATATTCCGAATGTCGGCGAGGAAGCCTTGAAAAATCTTGATGAGAGCGGCATTATTCGTCAGGGCGCCGAGGTCAAGCAGGGTGATATACTTGTGGGAAAAATAACGCCAAAAGGCGAAACCCAGTTGTCGCCCGAGGAAAAGCTGTTACGGGCGATCTTCGGCGAAAAAGCCGGTGATGTAAAAGATACCTCCCTTCGGGTACCACCCGGTGTGGAGGGGATCGTTATTGATGCGAAGGTTTTCTCAAGAAGGGGTGTGGAAAAAGACGAGCGCAGCATGGAGATCGAATCCGATGAAATCGCGCTCCTTGAAAAGGACAGGGATGATGAGTTGAAGGTGACCGAATTGATTGCCCGGTCGCAGATAGAAAAAATTCTCGACGGGCAGACCCTCGGTACACCATTAAAAAAAGGGAAAAAGGTTCTTATCGAGAAGGCGCAAGTAATTGACAGCGATGTGTTGTCCTCAATTCCAATGGCCCAGATCGAAGGCATTGTTGTCGAGGATGCCGAGCTCACGGAAACGCTTCACAGGGTTCTGGAGATTTACCGTGAGGCATGTAATCGGTGCCGGGAAAATTTCGAACGTCAGATGAGCAGTTTTGAAAAAGGCGATGAACTGCCACCGGGCGTGATAAAAATGGTTAAGGTGTATGTCGCCATGAAGCGCAAACTCTCCGTTGGCGATAAAATGGCCGGGCGTCATGGAAACAAGGGCGTTGTCTCCCGGATTTTACCCATGGAGGATATGCCGTATTTCGAAGATGGCGAACCGGTGGATATGGTGTTGAATCCCTTGGGCGTGCCCTCACGAATGAACGTCGGGCAGATTCTGGAAATTCACCTCGGCCGCGCGGCCAAGGGGCTTGGCGCTCAGGTCAATGCCCTTCTGAGAGACAATAAAATCAAAGACCTGCGTAAGAAGCTGAAACGTATTTTTGCCGATCCTGAAGTGGATTCATCGATCGAGAAAATGACTGATGACGGTGTCCTTGAGATGGCGGTCCAATATAAGGACGGGGTTCACATGGCGACGCCCGTGTTTGATGGCGCCAAGGAATCGGAAATAAAAGAATTGCTTGAAGAGGCCAGCTATTTATCCACCGGGCAGACCACATTGTGTAATGGGCACACCGGTGAACCGTTTAACGGGAAGATAACGGTTGGTACGATGTATATGCTTAAACTCCATCATCTGGTTGATGATAAGATCCATGCCCGGAGTATCGGACCATATTCACTCGTAACACAACAACCGCTTGGTGGTAAGGCACAATTCGGTGGCCAACGCCTCGGCGAAATGGAAGTATGGGCGATGGAGGCATATGGCGCAGCTCACGCATTGCAGGAGTTTCTTACCGTGAAGTCCGATGATATGGCCGGGCGGACGCGGATGTATGAAAAGATTGTCAAAGGACAAAATATTCTGGAGCCAGGACTACCGGAATCTTTCAAGGTGCTGACAAAAGAGCTTCAAGCTTTGGGTTTGGATGTGCTGCTCATGGAAGACGAAGGCCGGGCTTAGCTATCGTAAGTCGTTTGGGATGCGGGTCAATATCTCCTAATCTTAACGCTTTATAGGTAATAAATAATGGAAACGTTATACGATTTTTTCGCAAAACCCACTGATCCACGTCGTTATACAGGTGTTCAGATCGCACTGGCTTCCCCTGAACAGATATACGAATGGTCTCACGGCGAGATCAAAAAACCGGAAACCATAAATTATCGCACCTTCAAGCCCGAACGGGATGGTTTGTTCTGTGCAAAGATATTTGGTCCGACCAAGGACTATGAATGCAACTGCGGAAAATACAAGCGGATGAAACACAGAGGGGTTATCTGTGAAAAATGTGGCGTTGAAGTTATACAGTCCAAGGTCCGGCGGGAACGCATGGGGCACATTGAGCTGGCGACGCCGGTATCTCATATCTGGTTTTTAAAGAGCCTTCCCAGCAAGATTGGCAATCTTCTGGATCTGACATTGAAAAATATGGAAAAGGTACTCTACTTCGACTCCTATATTGTCATCGATCCAAAAGATACACCGCTGACACGGTGCCAGTTGCTCAGTGAAGAAAAATACCGCGAAGCGCTTGAGCAATACGGATCAAAATTTGAAGCCGGAATCGGCGCCGAAGCTGTCAAGGCATTACTGGAGAATTTGAATCTGGATGAACTTTATGAAGAACTCCGGAACGACATAAAAGCCACGAATTCTGCGGCCAAAAGACAGAAACTGGCCAAGCGGCTCAAGATCGTCGATGCTTTGAGACGTTCGAGCCTGGATCCCAACTGGATGATCATGGATGTCGTACCGGTGTTGCCACCGGACTTGCGTCCGCTGGTACCATTGGAAGGCGGCCGGTTTGCAACCTCCGATCTAAACGATTTATACCGCCGGGTTATCAATCGGAACAATCGATTGAAGCGGCTGATGGATCTGAAGGCACCTGATATTATCGTGAGAAATGAAAAGCGGATGCTCCAGGAATCCGTGGATGTCTTGTTTGACAACGGCCGCCACGGGCGCGTTATCACCGGAACCAATAAACGACCGTTAAAATCCTTGAGCGACACCCTGAAAGGAAAACAAGGCCGGTTCCGGCAGAATCTTCTGGGAAAACGTGTCGACTATTCAGGCCGTACCGTCATCACCGTGGGGCCGAATTTGAGGCTTCACCAGTGTGGATTACCCAAAAAAATGGCGCTGGAATTGTTCAAGCCGTTTATTTATTACCGGCTGGAGCAAAAGGGGCTGGTATCAACCGTTAAAAGCGCTAAGAAGATGGTCGAGCGGGAAGTTCCCGAAGTATGGGACACCCTGGATGAGGTGGTTAAAGAATATCCGGTTATGCTCAACCGTGCACCTACACTTCACCGTTTGGGGATTCAGGCGTTTGAACCCATCCTGATTGAAGGAAAGGCCATTCAATTGCATCCCCTTGTCTGCACGGCATTCAATGCGGATTTTGACGGCGATCAGATGGCGGTTCATGTACCGCTGAGCGTCGAGTCCCAGATCGAAGCGCGGGTGCTCATGCTCTCCAGCAATAATATTTTGTCACCGGCAAACGGCAGCCCGATCATCGTACCCAGCCAGGATATCGTACTGGGCATCTACTATATCACGCGTTCCATAGACGGGCTGCGGGGTGAAGGTAAATTGTTCTCCGATCCCGGCGAAGTCCGCAGTGCGTATGACAACCGTGCTATCGATCTTCATGCTAAAATTAAGGTGCGGATTCAGGGAATCCGTTATGATACGACAGTGGGACGGATTCTTCTTTGGGAAATCATGCCCAAGGACAATCTTATGGTTCTCCAGCATATCCAGGTATCCGATGAAGCTGCGGCTGATAAAATCGTGACCGAAATCAAGAAAAACGGCGGCGCGGATTTTGATCAACTGGTCCTAAAACATTCCGAAAGTCCGGATAAGGACAACAATGGGCTCCTCGGTCTGCTGAGGAAAGACGAGTTCCATCGGATTTATAATCCGGTGCTTCAGGATACTGAATTGCTTTACGGACTGAATAAAGACGATGTCAGCGGTGCGGTATTTGCGGATGGCGGATATCATATTTTTAAGGTTCTCGAAAAAAGGCAGGAAGTTCCGTTTGAAGCGGTGAACAGGGTAATGGACCGTGGGGCACTTCGCAATTTGGTTGACTTTGCCTATCGAAATCTCGGACCCAAAGCCACCGTCATTCTCTCCGACCGTCTCAAGGACCTCGGATACAAATATTCCACCAAAGGCGGTTTGTCGATCTCCATTGACGCCATGATTATTCCGGACGCCAAGTGGGACCTGCTGAAACAGGCAGAAAAACAGGTGGGTGAAATCGGCAGGCAGTATACGGAGGGATTAATCACCCAGGGTGAAAAATATAATAAAGTGGTCGATATCTGGGCAAAAGCAACGGATGATGTCGCCAACGAAATGATGGAGGCGATGAAATTCACCCCGATCATCGACAAAGACGGCAATCCGGTACTGGATGACAAGAAAACCCCGGTAATGGCGGAAAGCCTTAACCCTATATATATGATGGCGGATTCCGGGGCGAGGGGCAGCAAGGACCAGATGCGGCAATTGGCGGGTATGCGCGGTTTGATGGCCAAACCCTCCGGTGAGATCATTGAGACACCTATCCAGGCGAATTTCCGGGAGGGTTTGTCGGTTCTTCAGTACTTCATATCAACTCATGGTGCACGTAAAGGTCTGGCGGATACGGCATTGAAGACCGCCAATTCAGGTTACCTGACACGCCGCCTTGCGGATGTTGCACAGGACTGTGCCGTCAGCGAGGAGGATTGCGGTACGATGATGGGTGTGGAAGTCGAACCCCTGATGGAAGGTGGCGAGATCATCCAACGCCTTGGCGAACGTATTCTGGGACGGGTTACCATGGAAGATATTCTGGACCCGTTTACAGATGAAGTTATAGTTCAAACCGGGCGGGAAATCGATGAGGCGATTGCGCAGCGGATCGAGGATGCCGGTATCACCAAGCTCAGGATCAGATCCGTCCTCACCTGCAGAAGCAAGAGCGGTGTATGTGCGAAGTGCTATGGCCGGGATTTGTCCCATGGAAAATTAGTTGAACACGGCCAGGCCGTGGGTATCCTTGCGGCCCAGAGTATCGGTGAACCGGGGACCCAGTTGACCATGCGTACCTTCCATATCGGCGGTACGGCAAGCCGTCGGGTGGAGCAAGCCGATATCCGGGCTCGTGTGGGCGGGACCATTAAGATTGAGGACCTCAGCGTCGTAAAAAATGCCGAAAAAGAATACGTCGTCATGAATCGACGCGGTGGGGACTTTGCCATTGTCGGCGATACTGGAAGGGAACGTGAGCGTTGCCCGGTTATCTATGGCGCCCATATCCTGGTGAAAGACGGTCAGAAAGTTGAACCAGGGGATCTGCTGGCCGTATGGGATCCGTTTACCACCCCGATTCTCACCGAGGTGGAAGGTACAGTTAAATTCGGCGACCTTGTACCGGGTAAGACCATGCAGGAAAAGGTGGATCCGGTTACCGGTAAATCTTCACGGACGGTTATCGAATCCAAATCCGGGGAGGAAAGACCTCGAATTTCGATCAAGGGACAGGATGGAAAAACTGCCAAACTTGGCAGTGGGTCGGGAATGGCGCGTTATGTGTTACCCGTAGATGCTATCCTGATGGTTGATGAAGGCGATGATGTCAAGGCCGGCGACGTGATTGCGAAGCTGCCCCGCGCGACAACGAAGACAAAAGATATCACAGGTGGTCTGCCCCGGGTTGCGGAATTGTTCGAAGTCCGGCGGCCCAAGGAAGTCGCCGTTCTCAGCGAAATCGACGGTTATGTGTCCATTGCCAAGGCAACGAAAAAGGGCAAACAAAAAATATCCGTTACGCCGGTGGACGTTGGTGAAAAGAAAGAATACCTCATTCCGCGCGGTAAACACATAAATGTGTATGAAGGGGATTACGTGCGGGCAGGGGAACCTTTGATCGGTGGTTCCGCGATACCTCAGGATATACTGAATATCAAGGGTGAAGTTGCCCTCGCCAGATACCTCGTCGACGAAGTACAGGAGGTATATCGACTCCAAGGTGTTAGAATTAATGACAAACACATTGAAGTGATCGTCAGGCAGATGATGAGGCGGGTTAAAGTGGTCCAGGTTGGCGATACTGATTTTATTCTTGAAGAGCAGGTCGATAAGATCAATTTTGAAGAAGTGAATAAAAAGGTTATTGAAAGTGGCGGTAAACCGGCGGTTGCAGAACCCCTTATTCTCGGTATTACCAAGGCATCGCTCTCCACGGATAGTTTTATATCCGCGGCATCCTTTCAGGAGACGACGAAAGTACTGACCGATGCGGCGATTTCCGGTTCAAAGGACTATCTCCGGGGCCTTAAAGAAAATGTGATCATGGGCAGACTTATTCCCGCTGGAACCGGATTGTACGATTACAAGGAATTTACACTGAAATAATGGATTTTCATTTGGATTCAACCAAAAAACAATCGTTTACAACCGGAAAGAATTTTTGCGTCATAAAACAATTTGCTTGACAATATGGCAATAGCTGTATACAAGAATTGCTTTTGTGTGCGCTAGAAATGTATTAATTTTTTAGATTTTATGAGGGAACTATGCCAACGATTAGCCAACTGGTCAGAAAAGGGAGAAAACGGGTTAAGAAAAAGACCAACACACCCGCGCTTAAGGGCGCTCCTCAAAAGCGCGGAGTTTGTACCCGCGTGTATACCTCGACCCCGAAGAAACCGAATTCAGCACTTAGAAAGGTTGCCAGGGTCAGACTGACCACAGGCGTTGAAGTAACCGCCTATATTCCGGGTATCGGTCACAACCTGCAGGAGCACTCGGTAGTACTGGTCCGCGGGGGACGTGTAAAGGATTTGCCCGGTGTGCGGTACCATATTGTGCGTGGTACCCTGGATACCCTTGGGGTGGAAGATCGCAGGCAGGGGCGTTCAAAATACGGTGCCAAAAAACCCAAATAACCGAGCTTTCAGCGTTTGATTGACTGGATCCATTTTACAAATTTAGGAACAGATGGTGTAGCAGATGCCGAGAAGAAGAGAAGTACCGGAAAGAATGATTATCCCGGATGCGAAATACAAAAGTAAACTTGTTTCCAAGTTTATTGCTTCGATTATGCGCGATGGTAAAAAAAGTGTGGCGGAAGGGTTATTGTATACTGCTTTTGATACAATCGAAGAAAAAGCCAAGAAACCGCCGCTGGAAATATTTGAGCATGCACTTGAAAACGTAAAGCCGATGATTGAAGTCAAATCGCGAAGAGTTGGTGGTTCAACTTACCAGGTGCCTACTGAAATCAGACCTTCAAGGCGGACAGCGTTGGGTATTCGCTGGGTGATCAGTTTTGCCCGCAGCCGTCCGGAAAAAGGTTTTGCTTCAAAATTGGCGGCGGAGCTTTTGGATGCGGCCAACGGAAGGGGTGCTTCGGTCAAGAAAAGAGAAGATACCCACAAAATGGCTGAAGCGAATAAGGCGTTTGCACACTACCGTTGGTAATCCAAATCCCCTGATAATTAATGCAGGAGTACTGTTGCCGCTGAGTGCGGTCTTGAGTTAATACATTTTATACGTTTTTGAATTATTGAAAGCCCGTAATAGGGGAGGACGAGAAGATGGCGAAGGCAAAATTTGAGCGCACAAAGCCACACGTAAACGTTGGTACCATCGGTCACATCGACCATGGCAAGACCACACTGACGGCCGCGATCACCAAGCATAAC
>JABDIN010000008.1 GCA_013003715.1 Desulfobacteraceae bacterium
GTGCATGCCGTTTAATATCCTATTGAAAAAATAAAGCTTTATTGTATTATAATCGATATCTACTTCAATATGACAACGAGAGCCCGGAGACATCGGTTTGAAAAACAGCACGCTGAAAACACCCAAAATGTTTTTCGACAAGCGCGACTACGAACTGATTCGCATCGTCAACAGTGTACTGGGCGGGAGCGGAAGAGATACCCATACCCGGCGCCACTACTACACCTATTTTCACGCCCAGGGCATCAAGGAGATGGCCGAGTCCAAGGGGTTGCGCACCGCTTACGCCACCATCCATCTGCTCAGTTCCCTGGAAAAAGGCGGTGTGGATGACCGGATCAAGGCGCTGAGCGCTCTGCGCAAGGAGGTTATCGATACCGCGGAGGGTGCATTACCCAAGAACACGGCAAGGGTGCTGCTGCAGATCATGAAAACCCTGGTGCGGGCGCATGGGGACGTTCACCGGCAATTGAAGCTGGCCCATGATTTCAGGATGACCGCTTCCGGGAAACCCCGCGTTGTGCGACGCCAGCTTCAGCAGTACCACCTGCTGGAAATGCCCGAAGAGTGGAATCAAATCGCATTTGACGATCATGTCCACGATGCCAACACCAAAGGCCGCAAATCCCCCACGCATCTGATCATGGATGCGTGGATAAAAGGCATTCGCCGCCTGCGGGTAATCCACTACCATTATATAGAACCGCGATTTGCCGCCGAACTGCTGGAAGCGGCCGTCATACTTGAAATCGATGTCCGCATCGGCATAGAGTACTATGCCTGCTATCGCAATAAATACATCCAGTTGATCTGGGTACCACGGGGATTTTCAGATGCCCAGGCCTTTCTCTGTTTCCTTGCCGAACCCCCAGTGGTCGAGGTCATGGAGGCCGGCCGTGAAGCCGCCCAATATCTGCAGCGGTATGTCATGGAATTACTGCACCGGTACAACGAGGTTCATCGCCTGGATATAAACAAGCGCCTGGGCGTGGAATTGCCGGTCATCGGGGAGCAGGCATTCCTGAAATTCGTGGGTATCGGTCAGAAATCCAAGCTTCACCTGGCCAAATACATCCACGGCCAGGTCCTGGATGCCCTGGATCACAAGGTTCGGCAACTGCGCAGTGAAATGCCTGAGGCTACGGCGGATCGCCGCCGCGACATCATTCAACAGATCGAGTCCGCCAATCGGCTTGACCTCGAAGAGATGCTGGACACCTGCTTTCAAAAGGCAAACAATCCGGGCATCGCTTATCCGGACCTGCCCGGCGATGATCCGGACGCACCAGGGCTGCTGCGCCTCACACCCCGGGAAATTCTGAACCGCCTGACACAATTGTCCACCGGTTACAGGGTCACATTGAACCTGAGCAATGTGAAGGTTCACGAGGTCCTTGAACTCCTTTATGACTGCCAGGGCATGATTACCCGGCTTGAAATTTTCAACCTGAAAGACCAGGCGGCAGGGCAAACCGACCACATCGCCGATATCAGCAGGCTCCAGCAAACGATCAACCAGAACAATGTGATCAATCTCAAGCGCCTGATCCAGAACATCATCGACCAGTATGCATCCAACGGCGGCGGAGATGCCGACCAGGCGGAGAAACTCAATTCAATTCTCCATGACATCGACGCCTTCAAGGCATTTTACACCGTAAAATTGCTCAAGGCGCGTATCGGCAGTGATTCCACCGGGCGCTCGCCCAAGGTGCTCGGCATGGGGCTGGTGGTCCAAAACACGCTTCCCCGCCGGGTACAGCACAAAATCGAACGGGACGTGAGTGCTGATCTGCGCCAGATCATTCCCATCGACATTACCGCTCTGCGCAGCACCCTCGACATTCCAAAGCCCTTGAACCGTCCGTTCGGCAAGTTCATGAAACAATTGGCGGACCGGTTTGAGGGGTTACGCCGGCTGGGCTATTACCGAAAAAAAGGCTGGCAGGTGCAGAGCGAAACCATTCAGATGGCGCCCCGGGGCAACGTGGTGACCCTGGGTGGTGTGCAAAAAACCATCGACAATGGCTTTCAAACCAGGCCCGGGGACGAAAAGCGCAGGCGACGCTGGGGATGGCCGCATCTCAACACCCATCTGAAAAACAGCCTGAAAGTCATCATCGGGTTTATTCCCGCTTTTGCAACCTTTGCCTTGACCAAGGACTGGTGGGTCCTGGCCTATCTCGGGGCGTTCATATGGTTCGGCATCACCGGTCTGCGCAATATCGTCCAATCCATCCTGGGCGGTGGCGGCTTGCGCAGGTCGCCGCTGCTTGACTGGAATGACCTGATCTCATGGACCCGCCTCACCGATTCTCTTCTGTATACGGGATTTTCCGTTCCGCTTCTGGACTATCTGGTGAAAACCATTCTGCTGGACCGCTGGTTGAATATCACCACCGCCACGCATCCGTTGCTGCTCTATTCCTGCATCGCGTTGGCCAACGGCATCTATCTCTCCAGCCACAATGCCTTCCGCGGTTTACCCAAAGGAGCGGTTTACGGCAACTTTTTCCGCAGCATCCTCTCCATTCCCATTGCCATCGCCTTGAATACCGCGGCGGCGGCCCTGCTCTCCATGGCCGGTGCAGTGGCTGTGGACAACATCCTGCAGAAATGGGCCGCCGTGATCTCCAAAGCGGCATCGGATATCGTTGCAGCCGTCATCGAGGGAACCGCCGACCGGTACAACAACATTCAAATGCGCCTGCGTGCCTATAAAAACAAGTTCCGCGACCTCATCGACGTCTATGCGCAGTTGGAATTATGCTACCCGGACGTGGAGAGCCACCGGGTATTGGAATATGCATCACATTCCCGTGAAAAAGCGTGCGCCGAAGCCCAGGATCTGGAAAAAATCATCATGATCCACGCCCTGGACCTGCTCTATTTCTGGATGTATCAACCCCGGGCCCGCGTTGCCATGAAAGAATTTTTATCATCCCTGTCCGAAGACGAACGCCATATCCTGGTGAGTTCCCAGTTCACCCTGCTGCGCCATCGCGAAGTCAGCCAGATGTTCATCGACGAGATGCTCGGCAAGAATTTCCCCAAACCTCTCTCCTTCTATCTTTCCCGCCATGAAGAGTACCTGGAAGCCGTCAAGGGGATGGTCTGGACCCATGAGAACACGGCAGACATTGGTTGACCCGGCTGACCGGGATGGCGATAAGACGTACTTGTCCTAAAAAGGAGATCGATAAATAATCAGGATCCCGGTATATTGGTATGCATATTAGAAGTAGCCATATATACTTGGTTAGCGGCCCAACCATGTATTATATGGCTTCATGCCATTCAGCTCACCATAGACTTATTTTGCGAGATCTGGCTTTCCATACCGGCCACCTGTTCCACCGGTAGCACCATGGCAATACCGGTGCCGGGTTCGCTAAAATGCCCGGCTTCCTTGATGGCGGATAGAATCGATTCGACCATGGGGTCGTTTACCATGAAAAGTACCACTTCCGTACGAATGTCGAGACTGAGCCCGAAAAACGTTTTCGCCTCGCCGGCACCAGTCCCTGAAGCCGGTATGATGGTCGCCCCGGTGGCGCCGGCCTTTTTGGCCGAATTGACAACCTGGTCGGTCAAGTTCGGCTTCACCATTGCAAGGATGCATTTATATGCCATTTTAAATTCTCCTTTGTGCGATTTGCAGCAATCATAGACTTGCTTTCAACCATTCGACGGCTGTCATTTTTTCCGGTTTCGTCGCCGCACCACCCACTGAACCAGTTGCGCATACCCCAAAACACTGATAATCGGGAACAGGCTGGCAAAGGCAATGAGCCCGAACCCGTCCAGTACCGGACTTCGGCCCGGCACATTGGACGCCAGGCCCAGCCCGAGTGCTGCAACCAGCGGCACGGTAACGGTGGAGGTGGTCACCCCGCCGGAATCGTAGGCCAGGGGTATGATCATCCGCGGTGCAAAAAAGGTCTGAACGGCAACAACAATATAACCCGCCAGAATATAAATATAAAGTGGTGTCCCGGTAACAATTCGGAACGTACCCAGCGTTATGCCGACAGCAACACCAACGGCCACCGCAATCCGCAGGCCCAACGCAGATACAGCCTTGTACGAGGCCTCCTCCGCTTTGTTGGCCACGGCAATGAGTGACGGTTCCGCTATGGTGGTGGAAAACCCCACCAGAAAGGCAAATAGGTAAACCCATCCGTATGCAGTCCATATCTGCTGGCCGCCGCCTCGGGCGCCCTCGGCCAGTTGCAGTGCCATGGTCCTGCCCACGGGGAACAATGCCAGATCAAGACCGCCCAGAAAACAGGCCATCCCGACCAGCACCAGGCCGAATCCGAAAATAATTCTACCGGGTCTCGGGGGCGGTCTCTTCAATACCACCAATTGAAACAACACCAGCAGCACCAGAACCGGGAGCACATCCTTGGCCGTGGCCAGCAATAATTTCACAGGATTGAATAAAAATTCCATACGGCTCCTAAAGTACCACCAATCCAAAAACCATGACGAAAATCATCGGTGAAAGGGATGCCAGGGCAATCAGGCCGAAGCCGTCCGTCAACGGGTTTCGGCCACGGATCGTGCGGGCCAGCCCGACGCCCAGGGCGGTTACCAGCGGTACGGTGACAGTTGAGGTGGTCACCCCGCCTAGATCATAAGCCAGGCCCACGATCTCGTCCGGCGCGAACAAGGTCATTATCATGACCAGAACATAGCCGCTCACGATGAGGACCGGCAACGACCACCCGCGCAGAATTCTCAGGACACCGAGGACAATGGCGACGCCCACCGATAACGCAACGGCAAGCCGGACATGGAGGGCATATCGCTGCACGGCCGCCGGGAGATTTTCGATAAGTCCGGCCTCCGCCGCAGCCCTGGCACCTTCCCGTGTCACGGCGATGAGGGCCGGCTCGGCAACGGTGGTGCCGAAACCCAGGGCGAAAGCGAACACCAGGAGCCAGAAAAGGCTGCCTTTGCGCGCAAACTCTTCGGCCAGTGTCTCTCCGAGGGGAAACAGGCCGATATCCAAACCCACCACAAACAGCGCCAGACCGATAACCACCAGTCCCAATCCGGCCAGTACCGAAACAAGCTCAGGGAAGGGTTGCTGCAGCACCAGGACTTGAAACAAGGCAATGACCAGGATGATGGGTGCCAGGTCACGGCATGCGCCAAGCAGGGAACGGCCTAAAGCTTTCAAGAAGTCAGGAAGTAATCCGGTGCGCATGGACGGCTTTCACGGTTATTTATTGTCGAATGGCGTGCTGGAAAAAATCTTAACACAACATACTATGTTTAACCCATTTGTCATGAAGAAAAGGAAAAAAACAACTGCTACTTATCCAGAAAAACACGTTTTGAGCAAATAAAATCATTTGGTGATACGGATGTTGACACACAAATACCATCTCGATATATTCCCTTTTAGAAATACGAGTTCCCATCTTATCCCGAAAGCCGACATTCCTGATGAAAATGATATAGAAGAAGACAAGAGGCGCTGACTGATGAAATCTTTGGATGCTGTTATTATCTCCGGCTATGGATATGATTCACTCTCTGTGGTTTCCGGCCTGCGGTTAAACATCGATAATCAACCCGGCACGATTCAACAAATCAAGAAAACCCTTCATCCGGACTTTGATATCGACCACTGTCCCACCTGGGCGGATGCACCGCATCTAAACGGCATAACCCTTTTCGATCATTGCACGAAAGCCGGTTTTGCCTGTGAGATCATTGAAAAATACGACCCCCGTAAAAACTATGCGGACGTTGCGGGACAGAGCCCCACAGCCGTTATCATCTCCACCACCTATATTTTCAGCAAGCTTCAATTTACCAGTATTGTCACCTCTGTCCGGCAGCAGTTTCCGGACGCGATCATCATCGCCGGCGGAACCTGGATTTATGCGTCTTATCTGCTCCATTGTAAAATATCGGATGCCGAATACGACACGGGATCAGCGGCTGATTCCTACCTGTTCTTGTCCGAAGAAGATGAGCATTTGGCCGATTATTACATTATCAGCACCAGCGGGTTGGGACTTTTATCCGGTTTGTTGTCAACACTGAAACAGGGTGAACACACAGATACAACGGGGATTGCCGTCAGCACCCCCCGCGGCATCGTGTTCAACGGCGTCGACAATCGTTTCAGTTGTGAACGTTTCAACATCGACTGGGCGCAATTGCCCGACCATGTTTTCTCCCGGGGGGTTATCAGCCTGCAGGCCAGCAATGGTTGCCCGTATCGCTGTGCCTTCTGCAATTTCCAGAGGGATCGTACCACCACCTACTTAAGACCCCTGGATGAATTGATCGCCGATATAAAAGCGGTTCAGGCCCGTGGGATTCGTTACGTCCGTTTTGTCGACGACAATTTCCGGCTGGGAAAAAATGATCTCAACGATACCTGCCGGGCGTTTATTAATGCCGGTCTCGATGTCCAGTGGTTTTCATTTATCCGGCTGAGCAGCCTGCAACTGGCGGACATGCAATTGCTGAAAGAAAGCGGCTGTTATTCGGTTCAGGTCGGTCTCGAATCAGCCAACCAGCAAATTCTGGACAACATGGAAAAGAAGGTCGATGCCGCCATATATCCCGATGTCATTTCGCGGTTGTTACATGCCGGACTGAATTGCACCGCCACGTTTATGATGGGTTTCCCGGGTGAAACCGAGGAGACGGTCCGGCAAACCATGCGGTTTATCCAATCCATGGATATGGCCGACGCTCCCGGAACGGCGTTTTGGACCATATACCCGTTCATGCTCGCACCACTGAGCCCCATATATGAAAGGGCATCGCGGGACCGATATCAACTGAACGGCTATCTCGCAGAGTGGCGGCACACCACCATGGATTCAAAAACAGCCGTCAAACATATAAAATCGATGTTTTTGCAAATAGAACGGCCAACCCCCTCTTATCCCGAAGATGACCTTGATTTACTCCAAACATTGTCCATCAGCCAGCGGAAAATATTTCTAAACCGTCGGCATGACCTGGCGAAAACCGCCAAAACCCACGCCATCTCGGCTGAACACCTCAGCCGGGCATTCAGTGATCTATTGTGATAGACTGCTGGTTTCTCATCACACTGAAATCGAAAAAACCCGACCAAAATACAAAACCATAATACCGGGGACCGAACGTTTTTTTCATTATTTTCAATAAATAGCTTGCTTTCGGTATAAATTGAGTTATGATGTCTACATATAATTCAACTCCGGTATCTTGAGATGGCGGGGCAATTCTTTTCTGCAGGAAAATTCTGTACTCCAACGAAGCATCCTCCAGATTTAAGATTTTGAATACTCTACGAAAGGAGGATGTTATCATGGCCAATGGCATAGTAAAATGGTTTAACGACCAAAAAGGTTTCGGCTTCATAGAGCAGGAATCCGGACCGGATGTGTTTGTTCATCATTCAGGTATCAACGCAAGCGGTTTCAAAAGCCTGAACGAAGGCGACCAGGTGTCCTTTGACATCGAGCAAGGTCCCAAGGGTCCTGCCGCCGTCAACGTAACCATCAGCTAAAGTTTTATTTCTCTGCTAAAAAGGGGCATACCACTCGAAGCAAGTGGATGCCCCTGGACCCCTGGAAGTTCCCACCGCGAAATTACCAGCATCCAGACGAAGAGACAAAAAATCCCGGCACTTTTGCGCGGGTACCATTTATTAACTGAATGCGGAAGCGTTCCCGCCATTGTTCGCGGGCACGATGATTCCGCATTGACTCAACACGAGATCAATCGTCGAAATCGACGGCAGTGATCTCCCCCTAAGGAATTTATGCATTTGAACTTTAACATGTTTTCATTTCACCCCGCGGTTGCCGAAGGCGCAACGAAAGCGGGTTATATCAGCCCCACCCCAATTCAGGCCCAGGCTATCCCCGAAGTTATGAAAGGCCGGGATGTCATGGGATTGGCCCAGACGGGCACGGGCAAAACGGCTGCCTTTGCGTTGCCGATATTGGATCGGCTGCTGCAACGGCAACACAGAGGTGTGGGGGCGCTGATCGTGGCCCCGACCCGCGAGTTGGCCGAACAGATCCACGAAGCCATCGAAACCCTTGGCCGGCAGACCCGATTGCGCAGCACGGCAATTTATGGCGGTGTCGGTATCAACCCCCAAATCCAGGCGCTCAAAAAAGCGGACATCGTGGTGGGCTGCCCCGGCCGGTTGCTGGATCTTATCAACCGCCGCACCATAAATCTCTCACGGGTTGACGTATTGGTATTGGATGAGGCCGACCATATGTTCGACATGGGCTTTTTACCGGACATCCGGCGAATCCTGACCCACGTTCCCCAAAAAAATCGTCAGACTCTGCTTTTTTCGGCCACCATGCCCCCGGAAATCCGCAGTCTGGCCAATACTGTTTTACAACAACCCGTAACCGTTCAGATCGGGATCACCGCCCCGGCTGAGACCGTCAGCCATGCCCTGTTTCCGGTGGCCCAACATTTAAAAACAGCGCTGTTGATAGAATTATTGGGACACACCCGCATCGGATCGGTCCTGGTGTTCACCCGTACCAAATATCGCGCCAAAAGCCTGGGTGAAAAACTGGCCAAAGCCGGTTTTCGCTCAACCTCGATTCAGGGCAACCTGTCCCAGGGACGTCGCCAGGCAGCGCTGAACAGCTTTCGTTCCGGTGAAGCCCAGATTCTGGTGGCCACGGATATCGCGGCCCGTGGCATTGACGTGTCCAATGTTTCCCATGTCATCAACTATGACATTCCGTCAACACCCGAGGCCTATATTCACCGTATCGGCCGCACCGGAAGGGCCGAGTGCAGCGGAGAAGCCTTCACACTGGTCACCACCGAAGATACACCCATGGTGAAAGCCATCAACCGGGCTATCGGCGGCAGCGTGGAACAACGGACCTTGACGGGTTTCAATTACAAGGCACCCATGGCATCTTCCCGGAAAAAAGCGTTTACCCGCACAAATTCAAACCGGTCGCAATCCACGGTCAACCAAAGACCGCGCAAGACCACCGGGCGTTCTCAAAAAGGGACATTCGCATGGCTCTCCCCGAACAAGACCAGGGGCACCAGCATGCGCCACAGTCAATAATACAATTATTACCTGAATTTTGCACGTGTTGGAGGCTTTAATATGCCCCGACGGCGGGATTTACGCTCCACTCCAACAAGGCATTAAGGGTGAAGCTGTAATTAGCCTACCGCGATCCCTTAATAACGCAGCAGATGGAAGCCTCCGGCACGCCTTTAGGTGAAAATTAATGAGAAAATAAGACCATTTTCCGATTTACCATTCGGGTTAAATTGAAAATCTCTAAAATTCGATATTTATAAGTAAATACAGTTGTTTATATATTTCTCATTAATTTTCCTGCAAAATTCAGGTATTAATTCACATCACCCGTGCCGACGATTGTCAGCCCGGGTGATGTTTCCGGCACCGCTTTTCACCGGCCACAATCCATCCGGTTTCAGAATCATGATGGTGACCAGTAGAATACCGTAAAAAAATTGCCGGAACTCCGCAAATTCCCTGAGTATCTCCGGCAGACCGATCATGATCAGCGCCCCCATAAACACCCCGCCCATGCTGCCGATCCCGCCGACGAGTATCAGACACATGATGTTGATGGAAACAGCGAGGGTGAAACTCACCGGGAAAACGGATCCGATCTTTACCGCGAAAATGGCCCCACTGAATGCCGAAAATCCCGCACCCACGGCAAATGCCTGGAGTTTGGCGCTGACGATATCGATACCCATTGCCTGTGCCACCTCTTCATCTTCTCGAATGGCCTTCCATGCCCTGGCGATTCTGGAATGATCAAGGCGGTGGGTTATGGTGACGGCAATCAGACACCCCGCTAAAATGAGATAATAGAGATCCCTGGGTTCATCGATTACCCAGCCCCCTAAGACCGGGCTCGGAATATGTCCGATGCCATGGGCCCCGTTCAGGTAAGGTTTCAAAATATCCGAAAGAAATAATATTCTCAGGATCTCCCCGAAGCCCAGGGTCACAATGGCCAGGTAGTCCCCTTGCATGTTCAATACGGGGATTCCGAGCAGAATCCCCGCCGTTATACCCAAAAAAACAGCAAATGGTATTGCCTGCCAAAAATTCAAATGAAAAAACCCGGGTTCAGGCGACGTTAGGATAGCCATGGTGTAGGCACCTATGGCAAAAAAAGCCACATATCCGAGATCCAGCAATCCGGCATAACCGACCACGATATTCAAACCCAGCCCAAGTATCACGTAGAGGCCGATGGTGGTTAACACCTCGCACATGTATAAATTCATAAATTGCGGAAGCAGCAGCAGTGTCAATATCAACACAATGCCGGGCACTGTCTTAACGGTTGCCGATGACCCGGCCAGAGCGTGATGAACGGTCCTGACCATCCTATCACCCGGACCGTCAAACACCCATTGAAAACCGGAAATCAGGATAAGAAAAAAGAAGGCGGCCGGAATACTCAATCCATTGTTTGCGGGAAAGAGGATTTCAGAAAATTGGGTTAAGATCACCAGGTGTCCGTTGAGCAGCATGGGTCTCAGGAGATCCTGCAACACACCGGCGAGCATTACGCCGAAAAACCCCCTTACAATGATCCGTTGCCATCCAACGCCAAGTGTAAGGATGATACCGGGTACCAGACCGGCGACAACACAGGCCAGAATCAACACCGTCAGACCCGTATAGGGTTCCAGTGAAAACAGAAGAATATCATAGAGGTTCGGCGAGGCATTGATCAGCACACACCTCAGGTTTATATGTTGCCCGGTAAGAACCAGGGTGCCCAAAACAGCCCCATAAACCGCACCGCAACGGACGCCGTTTAAACACAACGCGATTCTGCGCGAATCCTTTGCCGATTTAGCAGCGAGATAACCGAAAAAAAAGACAATGACCAGAAGCAGCCCCTGCCCCATGGTCACTATTTCATGAATAATAAATTTACGGTTAAACGATTCAACTATCCCCAACAGGCATGCCAGCAAGCCCGATAAACCGCAGATCCCTCCTATTTTAACCGCCGTCGTTTGCATAGGTCATTCAGCCGTGTGCAGTTTTCAGAAAAAAATGACTTTTCGGCTGATGATATTTCGATGCGTGGAAATACCATCTGTCGAATTATCTTATTGCAATGAAAATTCATGAATTATTAATATATCTTTTTTATTTTTTAAATATATTTTGAATATTTTTATGTCAAGGTTATTATTGACAGCATTCTGATTTCTGGTATTTTCCCTTAACGGATAAGGGGGATATCATTCATTATGAAAAACAGACTGGCCGATCAGGCATACGAGATCATTCAAAGGCAAATTATTTCCCTGGAACTTGCGCCCGGCCAACAGATTGATGAAAAGCAACTGGCCGAACTCATCGGTATCGGCCGCACGCCGGTTCGCGAAGCACTGCTCAAACTCACATCTGAGTATTTGGTCGAATCCCAGCCCCAAAAAGGATTCGTCGTCACGCATCTGACATTTCAGAATACGAAATCAATTTTCGAAGCGTTGAGAATTCTTGAAATGGGGATAGCAGAGCTGGCTGTTCAGCAGGAATTGTCAGACACGTTCGCGTTGATGCAGGGCGCCTGCGATCAATTCGAATCCGCCATGGCGGGAAACGATTTCATGCGGTTATTCTGGGCCAACCATCATTTTCACCTGCACTTCGCAGGGTGCTCAAAAAACGACTATCTCATCCGGGCACTGAAAGCGGTTCGAAATGAAGTGAACCGCTTGACGTTTCTGTCGTTCAACAGCCGGTTCAGCGACACGGATGACTTCCGCCGATACAACCAATCCGTTTTGCATGAACACAGTCAATTGATCGACTATTTGAGAAAAAAAGATATCGACAACCTTAAAAAGACATTGGACATGCATATACAAGGCTTCCAGCAGCGCGTGGTGGCCTATCTGACGTCTTAGCGGCACATACCCGCCCAGGGGGCGCGGTCTTTTGTAACCGTGAAGTAAGGACCGGATTAAAAAGACCTGCCGTCACCATCTAAAAATGCCCCATTAAACGAGACCGATTAAAGTGCATGGTGAAATGGGGTATTGGTGAAATAGTGAACCGTATCGTCTTATCCCGGCGATATATAGTGGGCATCTCTCCTTCTTGAGAGTTTTTTCCCATCATTATACATCTAACTGACTCTTATTGAAGTCAACGGTATTATGCTTAACATCTACTACCGGCAGCGATTCTGATGTTGCGGTGCGGAGAGCATATAATTGAACCACAAATCTCATTCATCTCCGCAATTCCAATCAATAACATCGACCAACAACCACAAAGAGAGGTTTAACATGAAACATTTATTCAGTCTTACCGTTATACTAGCCCTGATCGTCATTCCGTCCACCCTGATTGCCGGCGGTTACAGCAAAAAAGCCGCCACCCTCGATATCGTCGATACGGCGGTTTCCGCAGGCGATTTCAATACGTTGATTACGGCTTTGAAAGCGGCGGAACTCGAAGGCGTGCTTCGCGGAGAAGGCCCGTTCACGGTTTTTGCACCCACGGACGAAGCGTTTGGCAAGTTGCCTGAAGGTACCTTGGCCGACCTGCTCCTGCCGGAAAACAAGTCAAAATTGCAATCCATACTGACCTACCACGTGGTTCCCGGAAATTACCCGGCTTCGGAAGTGGTCGGCATGAGCAATGCAAAAACCGCCAATGGTAAAAGCTTTACCATTAACCAAAGCGATGGCGCCGTGATGGTGGACAATGCAACGGTCGTCAAGACGGATATCATGGCCACCAATGGTGTAATTCACGTCATAGACAGCGTGATCCTGCCGGAGTAAGGCATCTTAAAGATTGATTGCTGATTGTGCTGAGCCGGGGACTTCTTCCCCGGCTCTTTTTTTCGGTGGCCGGCATCTTCAATGTGTGGCCGGCTCAAATCTGTCCCCAGCGCCGACGGAACGTTGATTTACGTCTGTGCTCCTGATCCTGTCGATCAATTCATCCCATTGGGTGTCGATGCTGAATCGTGATTGACGATACATCTGCTGATGGGCGCTGAAGATATTTTCGGGTATTCCGGTATGGGAGAGGTAGATGGAAAGCCCGTTCGATTCGGTATCATCCGTGTGTTTTTCGTAGACGAGCACCTTGTCCCGCAGCATCTGCGTGATACGGCTGCACAGGATTTTCAACCCGGTATCCGTTGTTTCTTGCCCGAGCTGATGGAGATAGTCCGGAAGATCGTAATATTCTAGGTTTAAAAAACTGGGATAACGCTGGGATGCGGACTGCGCCCGCCGAATGACTTCCAGATAGCGCAATTTTTCCGGGCCGGATTCTAGTTTTTCCATCAGATAACCCGCCAGAACGTCCAATTCCGAGGCCAGTGGGTCCAGTGCCCCACAGTCCGTTATGGAAAGACTGCCGGCGTAACGGTACGATTGTGGGACACCACCGACATCCGGCAGCTGATGACCGACGGCATATTGCCCGATATAGTCGTCCACGATATGTACCCCGATATCACGGGCGGAGATGCCGGGATCATCAAAGATCGTCTTCAGAAAACGCTCGAACCTGATGCCGCGGATCTGGAAACGCCCCGGCGGCGAATTGACGATGCGGATTTCATCCTCGCTGCCGATGATGTAACGGGTGACTTCTTTCAGTTCGTATCCGATCTCCACCATGTTGGTCAGGCAGGTGAAAAAAATCATGAGTTCAAATTTCCGGCCGGCCAAGGGACGTTGTATGGCTTCACGGAACTGCCCGAGCGTCAACAGGCCGGCGTCGGTATCGTCCACGGAGATAGCCAGGGTTTTATGGGGACCGGACGGCGCCAGCCGGTCGGTATCGATGATGCCCCGGCCATGGGAAAAGATGCCGAACATGTAACGATCCGCTTCAATTTCCAGCCCTTTCCGGATAAAGGCCTCCAGGGTCTCGGCCACCCCCAGATTCCGTTCGCCGTAATCCTCTATCACCCTCGATCGAATCACGCCCATCTCATCGTCCCGGGTCACATAAATCAGCCGGGTGCCGGCCCATTCCGGGCCATAATCACCAACATAGTCCTTATGACCGTCATACAGCACGAAGATATGAAGATTCTCCGATGAGCCTACTGTCTCGATCATATCCAGCGCGTGCAGCACCTCACCGTTCAGATTGTTGTCACCGTTGAAATAGAGCAGAACGACATTTTGTGGGGCGCCGCCCTCGGCATTGGCTGCACTCAATGTGAACGGAACCGATGTCAAGGCCGTCAATATGAATAACATCATTATGGTTCCGGAACGGTATATACAACACCGTCTGTATGGAGAACCCATACGAAAAAAATGGCGGCAATAGCGCAGGATCGGAGAGTTATAAAATTCGGCGGTTTGTGTCATATCTGAAACAATGGTCGCGGGACATTATTTGACGACCGGTCCTGATAAAAGCTGAAGTCAGGCACCTGGGCCGACGGACGCCGCTACTTATCTATATCGCCCCTTTATCGAAACTCCTGAGCCGATGTTAGGATCAAATGAAATACCGCCATTTCAAAAGGATTTTCATGGAGAGGATAGTCGTTTCATCCCGTCAAAATTCGGCATAAAATTGTTTGTTCATAGCTGTTCCTCATATTATTCACAACTTCCGCATTCCCTTGGTGTCACAAATCAGAAAACAGCCATACCGTGACCTGCCCGCCGAAAGGCAACCGGAAGTCTCCGGGATGGATCAGGTACTTGCAATTTTGCATTCCTGATGAAAAGTTGCATGTATTGATTTCGAAATGACTCAAATACACTGAACTGATTCCCATTTCCACAACCCCGGCAAGCTTCCCACCTTCTTGAACAATCCATGAATTGTCCGTGGTGATTCACGTCACCTGTAAATTTCCTGAGCCGGTGGTGCGAGGTTTTTTTAATTCCGGCGTCTATTGGATCACGAATTAACAGAATCCACGCCGGATGTCATTGAAACCTGCAGCAACACAAATGTTAACCGCCGGCCGATGGTTTTTGATTCTTAACCCGGCCGGTCAAAAAGTGGGCTGATGCGGTTAAGTCATTCGCAAATCCCGGCAATCGCCGGCTTTTTTTATTAATGCGGTTTTTACACGTAAAGGAGATCCTATGAGGACTATTCAGAAGAAAAATTGTCGTTGGTGGACGCTGCTGATCATGTTAATCCCCCTGGCTTTGATAACAGCATGCGGCGGGGGCGGGGGAAGCGATGTTGTCGACGGCAGCGATCCTGGAGACGGCGGTATTGAAGAAGGGGAATACGTGATTTTTCTGGCCAATCAGGATGAAAACGCGCCTGAAGATTATAATCTATACCTGGCGAACTCACAAAATCCGGAGACCCTGACCAAGCTGAACCCTCCCGGTGCCGCTGTGCATGGGGACGTCATCCAGATGGCATTCAGCCCGGACGGCGCATATGCGGTGTATCTGGCCGACCAGGAGAGCAACGGCATTTACGAGCTTTACCTGGTGGATATGGCCTCGCCGGGGACACCTGTCAAGCTTAACGGTACCCTGGTAAGCGGTGGCCGCGTGGATGATTTTACATTCAGCCCGGACAGCAGCCGGGTGGCGTACCGCGCCGACCAGGACACCGCCGGAGTGAATGAGCTTTACCTGGCAGCGGTTGCATCACCGGGAACCTCGGTCAAGATAAACAGTGCCCTGCCGGACCTCGGTGATGTCGAGGATTTTTCCTTCAGCCCCGATAGCAGTATGGTAGCGTACATGGCGGATCAGGACACGGATGAGCATAACGAACTTTATCTCGTGGATCTGGCCGCACCCGAGACCTCAGACAAACTTAATGGTGCCCTGGTCGCCGATGGAGATGTGCTCGAATTTGCATTCAACCCGGGCAGCTACAGTGTGGTGTACCGAGCGGATCAGGATAGGGATCGGGTTTTTGAACTCTATACTGTGGATATTGTAACACCCGGGACCTCAGTCAAACTCAACAGCAGTCTCGTCGAAGGCGGAGATATTGCGGATTTTCTAATCAGCCGAGACGGTATAGTGTTTTACCGCGCGGATCAGGATATTGATGGAACATATGAAGTCTATGCTGTGACGACACCCGGGAGTTCGCTTAAACTCAACAGCCCTCTTTCGGCAGGCGAAAGTGTTACTAAATTCATCTTGAATTATAATGGTTCAGCGATGGCGTACCGTGCCGACCAGGATATCGACGGCGTTCATGAAATCTATTATGTGACCGGCGGAGCGATAACAAAAATCAACAAACCCCTGGTGGCGGGCAGAACCACCGGAGACTTTGCATTCAGCCCGGACGGCACCTTGGTGGGATATATCGCGGACCAGGACACGGACGATGTTTATGAACTCTATACCGTGGATCTGACAGAACTGGTGTGGGGATCGACTAAAAGAAACACCCTCTTGGTCGCCGACAGAGAGATTACCGACTTCCAGTTCCGCCCGGACAGCCAGGGGATAATATACCGCGCCGACCATGATACCAAAGGTGTATATGAGCTCTATTCGGCATCTCTGTCAACCCCCGGAACGGCATACAGACTCAACAGTCCTCTGCCAGCCGGTGGACAGGTCCGTCGTGATTTTTCATTTCACCCCGACAGCACCCTCGTAGCGTATCGCGCCGACCAGGAGAATTACAGCGTGGACGAGCTCTATTATGTAGATATTACAAGTCCGGGTGACGTATTCAAGCTCAACAGCACATTGGCGACGGGTATTAAAATAGTCAACTATCAAGTCAGCCCCGACGGCAAACAGGTGGTGTACTGCGCCGACCAGGACATGAATGCTGTTTTTGAACTCTATCTTTTGGACATAACAAGGCCCGGAACATCCGTCAAACTCAGCGGTGCCCTGGTCGCCGACGGAGATGTGAGTTACGATGGTTTCAAGTTCAGCCCCGACAGCAGCCGGGTGGCCTATTACGCCGACCAGGACACAGATGAAGTTTATGAGCTCTATTTGGTGGATACGGCAACACCCGGAACATCGGTCAAACTCAACAGCGCACTGGTGGCAGACGGTGATGTGAGTACTGATGCTATCGCATTCAGCCCCGACGGCAAACACATGGTATACCGGGCCGACCAGGACACCGATCAGGTCTATGAACTCTATCTGGTGGATCTGACCGCACCCGGAGCTTCCGTCAAGCTCAACAGTCCCCGGGTGGCAGGCGGCGATATACTTGGCTCTGCCTTCAGTCCTGATGGCAGCCAAGTCGTATATCGCGCTGATCAGGACATAGATGAAATGGACGAGCTCTATCTGGTGGATGTGAGCACACCCGGAACATCAACCAAAATTAACAGCGCCCTGGCAGCCGATGCTGATATTACGCGCTTTGTTATCAGCCCGGATGGGCGCCGGATCGCGTACCGCGCTGATCATGATACGGATGAGGTTTTTGAACTTTATCTAACGGATATGAGCACACCCGGAACATCGGTCAAGCTTAACAGCGCTCTTACAATCGGAGGCAATGTATACAGTTCCGGTTTTACCTTCAGTCCCGACGGCAGCCAGGTGTTGTACCGCGCCGACCAGGACATTGATGGTACAGTTGAACTTTATCTGGTGGATCTGACCGCACCCGGAACTTCGGCCAAGCTCAACAGTGCGCTGGTGGCAGACGGTGATGTATCATCCCATGGCCTTTCGTTCAGCCACGACAGCAGCCATGTGGTGTACTGTGCCGATCAGGATACCGACGATATCTATGAGATCTATTCGGTGAGCGTGGCGTCTCCGGGTGTATCCACCAAGCTGAATCAACCATTGGCGGAGGGTTCGGAGGTGTATATGCATGGGGTCAGTCCAGACAGTATAACCGTGTCCTTTGTCACTCACCAGGAGATAGATGATACACCATTGGGAGAACTCTACCTGGTTAGACAGGATGATCCCGGAAATGCCATCCGGTTGAACATTCCCCGCACGGGCACAGCACCCTACTTATACATAGAGGCGTTTTCTTTTGTCCCGGGTGAAGTATTTTACACTTATCATTGATGTACTAATCCCGATATCTTCAACCGCGGGGGCGTCCTCAGATCCGGACGCCCCCGGCTCTTTTATCAAGCTGATATCAGATACAATCATCCCCGGAACTCACGCCCGATACCCAAATCCCGAAACAACGCCTACACTGAACTGATTCCCATTTCCACAACCCCGGCAAGCTTCCCCCCTTCAATACCAAACCATGAATTATCCGTGGTGATTCACACCACCTGTAAATTTCCTGAGCCAAAGGTGCGAGATTTTTATAATTTCGGCGTCTATTGAATCGTAAACGAATCAGCGCGTTTTTATGTAATTCGAATCCACGTCGGATGTCATTGAAACCTGCAGCTACATAAATATGAACCGGTGGACGGCGGCCTTTCAGTTTTAATTCGTACGGTCAAATGGAGGGACGATGCTTTTTTCGTTGGCAAATCCCAATAACCGCCGGCATTCAGTTAATGAGTTTTTACGCAAACAGGAGGTATCATGAGAATTATACAGAAAAACAATTGTCGTTGGTGGGCGCTGCTGATCATTTTAATCCCCTTGGCCTTGATAACAGCTTGCGGCGGTGGGGGCGGCGGAGGAAGCGATGTTGTCGACGGCAGCGATCCTGTAGACGGAGGTATTGAGAAAGCGAAAGACGTTATTTTTCTGGCCAATCAGGATGAAAACGCGCCTGAAGATTATAATCTGTACCTGGCGAACTCACAAAATCCGGAGGCCCTGACCAAGCTGAACCCTCCCGGTGCCGCTGTGCATGGGGACGTCATCCAGATGGCATTCACCCCGGACGGCGCGTATGCGGTGTATCTGGCCGACCAGGAGAGCAACGGCATTTACGAGCTTTACCTGGTGGATATGGCCTCGCCGGGGACACCTGTCAAGCTTAACGGCACTCTGTCAAGTGGTGGCAGTGTGGATGATTTTACATTCAGCCCGGACAGCAGCCGGGTGGCGTACAGCGCCGACCAGGATACCGCCGGAATGAAGGAGCTTTACCTGGCAGCGGTTGCTTCACCGGGAACATCGGTCAAGCTCAACAGCCCCCTGCCGGACCTCGGTGATGTCGAGGATTTTTCCTTCAGCCCCGATGGCAACTGGGTGGCATACACGGCGGATCAGGATACGGAGGCGATCAGCGAGCTCTATCTGGTGGATCCGACCGCACCCGGAACCTCAGCCAAACTCAACAGCGCCCTGGTCGAAGGTGGCGGGGTTAAAGAGTTTGCGTTCAGCCCGGACAGTCTCAACGTGGCATACCGCGCGGATCAGGATACGGATGCGGTTTTTGAACTCTATAGTGTTGATATTGCATCACCCGGGACCTCAGTCAAACTCAACAGCAGTCTCGTCGAAGGCGGAGATGTTGCGGATTTTCTCTTCAGCCCAACCGGTCACCTGTATTACCGCGCGGATCAGGACACGGATGGAAGCGATGAAGTCTATATCGTGATATCACCCGGGAATTCACATAAATTCAACAGCCCTCTTGTGGCCGGCGGGAGTGTTACAGACTTTATTTTGAACTCTGGTGGTTCAGCGATGGCGTATCGTGCCGACCAGGATACGGACGGTGTCTATGAACTCTATTATGTGGGCGGTGGGGTAAAAACTAAAATCAACGGCCCCCTGGTGGCCGGCGGAAATATCAAAGCGTTCGCGTTCAGCCCGGACGACACAGAGGTGGGGTATATCGCGGACCAGGACACAAATGATGTTTATGAACTCTATACCGTGGATGTGACAGTGCTGGGGCCATCGGCCAAAATAAACGCTCCCATGGCCCCAAACGGAGATGTTATGGAATTTAAGTTCCGCCCGGACAGCCTTGGATTGGCCTACCGTGCCGACCAGGATACCGATAATGTATATGAGCTCTATTCGGTTACCCTGGCAACCCCTGGAGCGGCGACCAGGCTCAACAGCGGCTTGACAAACGGCGGAGATGTCCATGAATTTGCCATTCACCCCGACAGCTCCCGGGTGGTGTACCTCGCCGACCAGGAGAAGGACCTGGTTGACGAGTTCTATTCCGCCAGTATTGCAATGACGGGGGTCTTGCGTAAGCTCAACATCTCACTGGCGACGGGTATTGAAATAACCGATTTTCAAGTCAGCCCCAACGGCAAACAGGTGGTGTACCGCGCCGACCAGGACATGAATGATGTTTTTAACCTTTATCTTTTGGACATGACAACACCCGGAACATCCGTCAAACTCAGCGGCGCCCTGGTCGCCGGCGGAGATGTGAATTACGATGCTTTCGCGTTCAGCCCCGACGGCAGCCATGTGGCCTATCACGCAGACCAGGACACCGATGAGGTTTATGAACTCTATCTGGTGGATACGGCAAACCCCGGAACTTCGGTCAAACTCAATAGCGCACTGGTCGCAAACGGTGATGTGAGTAATGATGCTATCGCATTCAGCCCCGACGGCAACCACATGGTATACCGATCCGACCAGGACACCGATCAGGTCTATGAACTCTATCTGGTGGATCTGACCACGCCCGGAACATCGACCAAACTCAACAGCGCCCTGGTGGCAGGTGGCGATATATTGGACTATTCCTTCAGCCCCGATGGCAGCAAGGTCGCATATCGTGCCGATCAGGACATAGATGAAATGGAAGAGCTCTATCTGGTGGATGTAAGCACACCCGGAACATCAACCAAACTTAACAGCGCGCTGGCAGCCGATGCTGATATTACGCGCTTTATTATAAGCCCGGATGGGCGCCGTATCGCGTACCGCGCTGATCATGATACGGATGAGGTTTTTGAACTCTATTTAACGGATATGAGTACACCCGGAACATCGGCCAAGCTTAACAGCGCTCTTACAATCGGAGGCAATGTATACCGTTCCGGTTTTACCTTCAGTCCCGACGGCAGCCAGGTGCTGTACCGCGCCGACCAGGACATTGATGGTACAGTTGAACTCTACCTGGTGGATCTGACCGCACCCGGAACTTCGGCCAAGCTCAATAGCGCACTGGTGGCAGGCGGTGATGTATCATCCCGTGGCCTTTCGTTCAGCCCCGACAGCAGCAATGTGGTGTACCGTGCCGATCAGGATACCTACGATATCTATGAGATCTATTCGGTGAGCGTGGCGTCTCCGGGTGTATCCACCAAGCTGAATCAACCATTGGCTGAAGGTTCGGAGCTGTATATGCATGGGGTCAGTCCGGACAGTATAAACGTGTCCTTTGTCACTTACCAGGAGATAGATGATACACCATTGGGAGAACTCTACCTGGTTAGACGGGATGATCCCGGAAATGCCATCCGCTTAAGCATTCCCCGCACGGGCACAGCACCCGACTTAAATATAGAGGCTTTTTCTTTTGTCCCGGGTGAAGTATTTTACACTTATTATTGATGTACCCATCCCGATATCTTCAACCGCAGGGGCGTCCGCAGATGCGGACGCCCCCTGCTCTTTTATCAAGCTGTTTTTCCGGAGAACGGCATAGTTGAAAACAATTAGTGGACATGGGGGACGTCTTGACTAAATTGACTGTCTTTTATTTTTCTCCCTCCCTATAGCCCGGCTCATCATTTTTGATATAGCCGACATTGTCACTCCCAGTTGTCGCGCCACCTCTGCAGGCGTCAAGCCGTGCTGCTTTGTGCCAGGATTTATATAGTGGCGAGAATGCCTGACCTCCGCGCTCTTTTTTCATGGCATCGGAACCCAAATGCCTTATGAAATATGGATGATGAGGCCGGATCGAAAGATGATGCCGAACAAAGACTTCCCCATTCGCTTTGTTTATTGCACGGGAGCTGCATTTTCGCATGGCATAGAAACACATCGCATCGAGGGCATGGAAGTGTGCATCTACGCACCCTCCAAGACGGTGGCCGATTGTTTCAAATATCGCAACAAAATCGGACTGGATGTCGCCACCGAAGCCCTTAAGGAGGGATGGCGGGCAAAGTGTTTCACAATGGACGAACTTTGGCAAGCGGCCAAAGTTTGCCGTGTGCAAAACATCATTCAGCCCTATGTGGAGATGCTTGTCCAATGAGGGAACCCGTGAAAAACATGAGCGCATCGGTGCGAGCCCGGCTCTTGGACATGTCGAGATCAACCGGGAGAAATTTTCAGGAGTTGGTGATTCGATACGTTGTCGAACGTTTTCTTGCCCGATTAGTAGAGAGTGACCACAGAAAACACGGAATACACTGAAAAAAGAAAAGATAGTAATTCTGTGTATTCTGTGTGTTCCGTGGTTGAAAATGAAGTATTCTTTGTGGATGGAAACGCATTGACCGCCTGCTTTGCAATGAATGGTAAAATCACCGAGGACTTTTGTAAAGAGCTTGCCAAACGACAGCCTTTGCGGGCGGTTTTAAAGACGATAGCGTAAAAATTAACGTCGAGCAGATCTTCGAGCTGATATCACCCCATACAGAGGTGAAGTGCATATGAGCAACCACGAAAAACACGAAATGGAACCGGCAAAGGGCCAGTTTTTGGTCTATCAGGCTGAAGACGGCAAGTTGAAGCTGGATGTGCGGTTTGAAGGTGAATCGGTATGGCTGACGCAACCTTTGGTGGCGGATCTTTTTCAGACAACACAACAAAACATTAGTCAACATTTATTAAACATTTACGAGGAAGAGGAGCTGGCACCGGAGGCAACTCACAAGAAATTCTTGTCAGTTCGATTGGAGGGAAAGCGAGAGGTCAAAAGGTTATTGGATTATTATAATCTGGACATGATTATTTCCGTCGGTTACCGGGTCAAAAGCCATGTGGCGACTCGTTTCCGCATATGGGCCACCCAACAACTGACAGAGTTTATCAAAAAAGGTTTTCTACTGGATGATGAACGTCTGAAGAATCCGGACCTTCCCTTCGATTATTTTGAAGAGTTGGAACGACGCATTCAGGATATTCGGACTTCGGAACGTCGTTTTTATCAGAAAATCACCGATATCTACGCGACCAGCATCGATTACGATCCGACGCTGGAGATCAGCATCAATTTTTTTAAAACCGTTCAGAACAAAATGCACTGGGCCATTACCGGACAAACCGCGGCGGAAATCATTCATTCCAGAGCAGACTCTGCTAAGCCCAACATGGGTTTAACCAATTATCGTGGTGCTAAAGTCCGCAAACAAGATGTGACGGTTGCAAAGAATTACCTGAATGAGGACGAATTGGCGGCATTGAATAACCTGGTCGAACAATATCTGATCTACGCCCAGGGCCAGGCCATTCGCCGGATCCCCATGCATATGAACGACTGGATTAAAAAGCTGGACAGTTTTATGACCCTCAACGACCGGGACATTCTTACGCATGCCGGGATATTTACGACGAAATGGCCAAGCAACTGGCCGAAGGCGAGTATGAAAAGTTCCACACCAGCCGTCTGAAAACATCAAACAAACAACTCAGTGACTTTGATAAAGCCGTTAAGCAGATCGAGGCCTCAAAGAAAAAAGGAGGCAACCATGAATAACAAACTTTCGTGTTTTTCGTGGCTTTCGCCTCAAAGCCGTAGGCAAACGTTATTTCGGCAAAACCGCGAGAACGGTGGGTTGTTTTTGGCTTCCCAGTCCGCCGGAGGCGGACTCTACCGACAGTTTATTGTGTTAAAACATTGATTCTAATCCATTCACGGCCCTGACCGCTTTTGAGGAAGCGTTCCCGTTTCATTGGGTCGGATCGTGTGGGGTATTCTTCGGCGTGTATCAATCGCCAGTGACCGCTGTGTTTGTGGGCATATCACGGAGATCCGGGTTCGTGAGAATTGTGGCGCTCGATCCGGGCCGTCAGGTCAGATGTCTGGCCTTTTTACAGTTTGCCGGTTGTTTCGTTTTGCAGGATGTACACCCAGTATGGCATTTTCCGGCTCATAATAAAAAAGGTCCAATCGGGATCGATTGGACCTTTTATGTTTGGCTCCCCAGCACGGACTTGAACCGCGGACCCAGTGGTTAACAGCCACTTGCTCTGCCGACTGAGCTACTGGGGAATAAAGTGATTACTTCCCTTGTATTTCAATTCCCTAATTCCAACCGGTGTTGGAATTTTTGAACCCAGTGGTGTAATCCGCCGGAGGCGGACTCTGCCGACTGAGCTACTGGGGAATAAATCAGAGAAACCGCTATTTAATAAAACCGCTCTGAAATGTCAAGCATAAATCTGCCCGGTCCGGTACTTTCATGTGGAGAAAATACAGGCGGTTAAAAAAACCGGTTATTCCGTTTTGGCCGCTTTTACCCGCAGTGACAACTCGTCCAGTTGTGCTTTTGCGGCACTGGATGGTGCGGATGTGAGCAGGCATGATGCCTTCTGGGTTTTGGGGAAGGCAATCACGTCCCGGATGGATGTTTCACCGCAGAGCAGCATGATCAGACGGTCAAAACCGAAGGCGATGCCGCCGTGGGGCGGTGCGCCGGAATCCAGGGCCGACAGCAGGAATCCGAACTTTTCTTCATAGGTTTCAGGTGTCATGCCCAGGATGCCGAATATCTTTTTCTGCAATTCGGCCTGGTGGATACGAATGCTGCCGCCGCCGATTTCAAAACCGTTGAGTACCATATCATACGCCCGGGAACGCACGGCGCCGGGATCGCTTTCCAGCATTTCAAAGTCGGCTTCAAGCGGTGATGTAAAGGGGTGATGCAGGGCTTCGAACCGTTTGTCCCCCTCGTCCCATTCAAACATGGGGAAGTGGGTTACCCAGAGAAAATTGAATTCTTTGGGATCGATGAGTTCCAGCCTCTTGGCCAGATGGTTGCGCAGATGGCCCAGGGCCTCATTGGTGACCTTGGGCTGGTCGGCCACGAAAAAGATCAGATCGCCAGGGGCCATGTCGATGCGTTCGGTGAGAGCCGCTTTTTCATCGTCGCTGAAAAACTTGGCGATGGGTGATTGCCAGCTGTCCTCCTTGACTTTAATCCAGGCCAGCCCTTTTGCCTTGTAGATGGCGACAAAATCGGCCAGGTCGTCGATCTCTTTGCGGGAAAAACCGGTGCACCCCTTGGCATTGAGGGCTTTGACGACGCCCCCCTTTTCAACCACGGAGGCGAACACCTTGAACCCGGAGTCCTTCATGATATCCGATACATCCTTGAGTTCGAGGCCGAACCGGGTGTCCGGTTTGTCCAGGCCGTACCGGCCGACGGCTTCGGCATAATCCAGCCGGGGAAAGGGTGTCTCCAGGTCCACCTGCAGAAGCTCCTTGAAGAGTTTTTTCATCATGCCTTCGGCCACGGCCATGATATCTTCCTCACCCACGAATGACATTTCCATATCGATCTGGGTGAATTCCGGTTGCCGGTCCGCCCGCAGGTCTTCGTCCCGGAAACAGCGGACAATCTGGTAATACCGGTCGTAACCGGAAATCATCAGCAATTGTTTGAAGATCTGAGGGGATTGGGGCAAGGCGTAAAACTGTCCGGGATTGACCCGCGAGGGCACAAGGTAATCCCTGGCGCCTTCGGGGGTGCTTCGTGTTAAAAACGGGGTTTCGATATCGAGAAAATCGCTGGTGTTTAAATATTCACGGACCAGTGCCCCGGCTTTATGCCGCATTATCATATTATTCTGAAGGGCCGGCCGTCTGAGATCCAAGTGCCGGTGTTGAAGCTTGATATTATCCGACACATCCACATTGTCTTCGATCATGAACGGAGGCGTTTGTGCCTGGTTCAGTATTTTCAACTCGGTGACCATGACTTCTATCTCACCGGTGACGAGGGAAGAATTGATCATGCCTTCAGGGCGAGGTGCGACCTTTCCGCGAACACCCAATACAAATTCGTTTCGAATCACATGGGCCTTTAAATGGATGTCTTTGTCCACTTCCGGATTGAATACCACCTGGGTAATGCCGTTTTTGTCCCTTAAATCCACAAAAATCACGCCGCCGTGATCACGCCGTCTCAACACCCATCCCATGAGAACTACTTCTTTACCGATATCTTCCTTGCAAAGCTCACAACAGGTGTGAGTTCTTCGCATATTTGACAGTAAATCCAACAAGGATCAGCTCCTTTCGTTTATAGCTTTTGCCACATTTTCGATCAGGTTTTCAAGAGGTACGGATTGCTGCGTTTTGGACGCCATATTCCTGAGTACGGCTTCTCCATTTTCGATTTCCGCGTCGCCCACAATCAATACGGATTGGGCGTTCAAACGGTTTGCCTTTTTCATTTGGCTCTTCAGGCTCTTTTCCGCATATTCCATTTCGCAACCGATGCCCAAACGGCCGAGGGACAGGCACCAGTCAAAGGCCTTGTCTCGGGCGGTTGCCCCCAAAGCGGCGATGAACAAGGGCAGCGGCTTTCTATAGTCCGCATCGGATTGTCCGACGATCTCCGCCAGCCGGTCGAAACCGATGGCGAAACCAATGGCCGGTTGATCCGGTCCGCCCAAGGCGCTCACCAGGCCGTCGTATCGTCCGCCGCCGGCCACGGCGCTTTGGGCGCCCAGGGCACCGGTCTGGATCTCGAAAGCCGTCCGGGTATAATAATCGAGCCCGCGAACAAGCCGTTTGTTGACCGTATACGGAATTTTCAACCGATCCAACCAGCCGGTTACGGTATTAAAATGGTCGCTGCACGCATCGCAGAGATGGTCGATGAGTGCGGGCGGATCCTCCATGGCGTCCTGACAGGCGGGAACTTTGCAGTCCAGGACTCTCAGTGGGTTTTTGTCTTTACGGCGGACACAATTGGCGCACAGCTTGTCACTGACGCCATTTAACAATGTTGTCAGGGCTTCCTTGTAGGCGGGTCTGCATTCCGGACACCCCAGGGAATTGACATGAACTTCGACATCCGTAACATTCAATCGTTCCATGAGCGTATTGAGCAGCACGATGAGCTCAACATCGGCCAGAGGCGACGCCACACCGAAGATTTCGGCATCGATCTGGTAGAACTGGCGGTAGCGGCCTTTTTGAGGGCGTTCGCGCCGGAACATGGGGCCGATCATATAGAATTTCTGCACCGGATCCGTCGCGTACATTTTGTGCTGGATATAAGATCGGACAATGGAGGCCGTGGCCTCGGGCCGCAGCGTCAACAGGTCTTTTTTCCGGTCTTCGAGAGTGTACATCTCCTTTTCGACAATATCGGTGGTTTCACCGATACTGCGGGCAAAAAGCGCGGTTTTCTCCATGATGGGGATGCGGATCTCGTTGTAGCGGAACGATTGGAAGAGGTCGACGGCGGTTTTCTCAATATATTGCCACAGCTCCGATTCGCCGGGCAGAATGTCCTTGAATCCCCTGATGAGTTGTATCATTTGTCTTGTCCGCAATTATATTTGGCGATGAAATTATAAATGAATAGCAAAAATGTAGATAATTATCCCAACTCGCTTGACCGAGTCAACACATAACTTTTCAGGGGCACAGGGTGACCGCATGTAAATTCGGCATGGCATCGGATACTTAAAATATGGGTATGCGTTGATACAATGTACGGTTATCATTTCAAATGACAAAATCCAAATGGCGGAATGCTGCCGTTTTATCTTCACTTCGTTATCAACGCTATCCTTCCGATCAGCTAGAATGGACGTCTTTACCGCTTGCACAGGCGCTTGTCCTGAGCCTGCTATTCACGCCCATTGACAAGAAATTCAATTTTGGTTAGTCTCGCCGGGTACCTGATCCGTAATCCGGACCAAATTACACGTTGAGATTTCAGGGGAGGTCGCCCGATCCAGGCGCCCGGTAGATCCAATGGCTGAACAGCCATCAGACGTTAACGCAGCTGATTTTTGAAATTCTGTATTTTATGAGCGGAAATGGACCGAGCTGAAACGAACCGGGTGGTCTTTGACAAGGACCGGGCGCGATACGTTTTCCACGTCCGCCCGTTAAGGGAAATGCCATGATTATAGGATTAGACGTAGGCGGCACGCATACCGATGTTGTCCTTCTGGGAGAAACCGGTGTGATCAAGGAGGTAAAGGTTCCCACGGTTTCTTCCGATCTGTTCAGTACGGTGCTATCCGGTTTGGACGAAATCACCCGGGATATACCGCCCGAAGAGATTCGCCGGGTCGTTCTCAGTACCACCCTGACTACAAATGTAATTGCACAGGGAAAAGCGCCGGCAGTGGGCATGATTGTTGCCGCCGGTCCGGGTATCGACCCGCTTCTTTTTTGCACCAATGATCACTACGCCGCTGTGGCGGGGGCCCTGGACCATCGGGGCCGGGAAACCGAGCCGCTCGACGAGGATGAAATCCGCACCATCGCCGACACCTATGAGGCGGCTGGTATCCGGCATGTGGGGATCGTCGGGAAATTCTCGGTGAGAAATCCGGTCCATGAACTGGCCATTGAAAAAATTCTCGGCAATCGGTTCGGCCGGTTGTTTCTGGGACACCGGGTCTCGGGCGTCCTCAATTTCCCGAGACGGATCGCCACCACCTTCCTGAACGCATCCATCTATCCTGTTCACAAGGAATTTTATGCCGCCGTACAAAAATCCCTGACCGAAAAGGGTTTAAGTCTTCCCATTCGAATCCTCAAGGCCGACGGCGGGAACATGCGGTTCGAGGCTTCCATCGAACACCCGGCCCAAACCATTCTTTCCGGACCGGCCGCAAGTGTCATGGGGTCCATCGCATTTGCACCCAAGAAAGGGGAATGCCTGGTTATGGATATCGGCGGCACCACCACGGATATGGCGGTGCTGATCGACGGCGTGCCCTTGTTGGACCCGCTTGGCATCGAAATCGGCGGGTTCAAAACCTTGATCCGCTCCCTGAAAACATTCTCCATGCCCATCGGCGGCGACAGCCGAGTCGCGGTGAAAGACGGCGCCATTGCCATCGGCCCGGAACGTGCGGGTGTCGCCATGGCATATGGTGGCCCGGAGCCCACACCCACCGATGCATTCTTTGTTCTGGGCATGCAGGATAACGGGGATACAGAACGGGCGATGGCGGGTATCGCCGGCATCGCAAGCGAACTCGGTGTAGATGCACGGACTGCTGCCGAGCAGGTGATATCCACGGCCTGTCAAAATATCCTCATCGGGGCGGCCGATATGGTTGACCGCATCAACAGCAAACCGGTCTATACCGTCCACGAATTGTGGGAAGGGAAAGAGGTCCGTCCGGACAGGATTTTGATTTTAGGAGGGCCGGCGCCGCTTTTTGCCCGGGCGTTGAATGAAAAATCCGGATATAAAGTCACCGTGATCCCCCGCTGGACGGTTGCCAACGCCATTGGGGCCGCCCTGGCCAGGACCACCAGTGATGTGGTGCTGCTGGCCGATACCCAGCAAGGCGTCGTCGCTGCACCCATGGAGGGCTTCAGCCGTTCGATCCCCAAGGAATTCAGCTTGAAGGACGCCACCGATATCGCCATCGAAATACTCACGGAGAAAGCCATACAACGGGGCGCCAACCCGGATCATCTGGAAACCGAAATCATCGAGCAGATGCAGTTCAACATGATACGTGGATTCAGAACAGAAGGGAAAAACATCCGGATCAGGGCCCAGGTGAAACCCGGCCTGATTCATGGGTATGATCCGGTATCGGAAAAAATGTCAGAAGACATCTCTTAACCAAAGGTACTTTACATGAACCTGTGCGCCAAACATAAGACCGGCCTGGTGTTCTTTCCGGCTTTTGACTGGGCCATCAGCCCGACACATCCGGAACGTGAAGAACGATTGCTGTACACCCAGGATCAGGTATTTGAAGAAGGCATTCTGGATATCGATGGTATTGAAGAATTCAAACCGGACGTGGTATCGTCCAATGATGTGCGACGCGCTCATTTTTGCGTTCCCGATCCCGGATACGTCATGACCGAATCCCATTTTATCAGCGCCGGCGGGGCCAAAACCATCGGGAAGGCCGTCGTTGAAAAACGGGTGGAACGGGGGTTTGCACTGGTTCGACCGCCGGGGCACCACGCCTGCCGGGTGGTGCATGGCGCCCGGGGGTTCTGCAACGTAAACATCGAAGCCATTATGATCGAGTACTTGCGCAGCCGCTTCGGCATAAGGAAAGTGGCCATTGTCGATACGGACTGCCATCATGGAGACGGTACCCAGGATATCTATTGGCATGACCCGAACACCTTGTTTATTTCCGTGCATCAGGACGGAAGGACATTATATCCCGGTTCCGGATTTGCCAATGAAATGGGGGGACCCAATGCCGTTGGCACCACGGTGAACATCCCCCTGCCCCCCAACACGTCGGAAGAGGGTTTCCTGCATGCACTGGAACATTGCATCATGCCGATAGTGAAAGATTTTCAACCTGAACTGATCGTCAACTCCGCCGGTCAGGACAACCACTATACCGACCCGATCACCAACATGAATTTTTCGGCCCGGGGATATGCCGACCTGACCTCAATACTCAAACCGGATATCGCCGTTCTGGAAGGGGGTTACGCCATCGAAGGTGCACTGCCTTATATCAATGCGGGCATTATCCTTGCCATGGCCGGTATGGACTACAGCCGGTTACGCGAACCCGACTACGATCCGGAGAAAATCCGGCAAAGCCCGCAAATTACAAAATTCATCGAGGAGTCCTGTGCGCGGATTTTGGGAAACTGGCATCAACGCCATCATTTGCAGGAGAAGATACGCGGAGAAGAAAAATGCAACGAACGCTCCCGTGGTATATATTACGATACGGACAACATCCAGGAGCGCCAGAACGAATTCATACAAATCTGTGATGCGTGCGCCGGTGCATTGCGTATCGATTCCGCGGCCGATAACGGCAAGCATGTCCTCTGCATTCACATCCCCCTGGGCGCCTGCGAATCATGCCGCGGTATCGGCCAGGGGTGGTACGATGGCGCTGACCTTGATAAATACGATCATATCTTTATTCAGGACAGAGAGAACGATATTTATATGGAGAAGGCCTGAAACCGGGACACCTTATGTGAGTTGGCGCATTAAACGCATAGGAGCGATAATTTCAAATGCCGAATTACATATGTCATATGGTGGAATTCTGTCTGTTTGATGGATTGAACCGGGAACGTGATTTCTCATGTATCATCCTGCCCGGTAACTGAACATCCCGCATGAATAAATATAGACAACAACGGATAAAATCCAATCTGGAGTTGCGTGCCCGGATCATTCGGGCCATTCGCCGCTTTTTTATCGACGACGGTTTTCTGGAGGTGGAGACGCCCAACCGGATTCCGGCGCCCGCCCCCGAAGCGCACATCGATGCAGAGGTGTCCGGGCAGTTGTATCTGCATACCTCTCCGGAGCTCTGCATGAAACGGCTGCTGGCGGCCGGCTATTCGCGTATTTTCCAGATCTGCAAATGTTACCGGCGGCAGGAACGGGGGCGAAAACACCTGCCGGAGATGACCCTTTTGGAATGGTATGAGACAGGCAAAGATTACACACACATGATGGGCATGACCGAGCGCCTGCTTCAATTCATTGCCCGGCATTGCAGTTCTGGTGAAAAGATCAATTACCAGGGGAGACATATCGACCTGCGCGGCCCATGGGATCGCTTGAGTGTCTGCCACGCGTTTGACCGGTATGCTGAGATCTCGATGTCCGAAGCACTTTTAAACGATCGTTTTGATGAGGTAATGGGAATCCAGATCGAACCCCGGCTGGGATGCGACAAACCGGTGTTCCTTTATAATTACCCGGCGCAATGCGGGGCGTTGGCCAGGTTGAAAACCGATGATCCCGCGGTGGCGGAACGGTTTGAACTCTATATTGCCGGATTGGAATTGTGCAACGGATTCTCAGAACTGACGGATCCGGCGGAGCAGCGGAGTAGATTCGAATATGAACTAAAGGTGAGGCAGGCCGCCGGGAAGGCCGACATCCCCTTGCCCGAGAAATTCCTCGCATCCCTCAAGGACATGCCCGAAGCCACCGGTAACGCCCTTGGCATGGACCGGCTGGTCATGCTCTTCACCGACACCTCTCATATCGATGATGTCGTGGCGTTTACCCCCGAAGAGTTGTAATCGGAAGGAGACTGATGGACACCGGCCGATTTATCCACCCGATAGCCTCAGGGCTCGCGAAAAACAACTTAACCTTTTCGAGGGCCAATCATCCCATTCAGAGGCGTTTCGAAAATTAGTCAATTTATTTTTGCGAGAACCTTAAGGAGACCGGCGAACCCGGGTATCCATTGCCCGAAAAAACGGATCAGCGGTCCGAAAAAACGAATCGCCTCCGGATCCAGCACCCCTGTGCCGATCACGTATTTTCCAACGGCAACACCGCCAAAGGCATAGTAACCTATCGCAACACCACCCACGGAGGCGGCACCCATCGCTACACCGCCCAATGCAATCAATCCCGTGGCAAGTCCACCGATACCGAAAAATATCCCGAGTGAAAATCCGCCGAAACAGATGGCGCCCAATGTGAATCCGCCCACAGCGATGAACCCGCGTGCGAAACCGCCTATGGCGATAATGCCCGTGGCAAAGTCGCCAAAGGCAATGATGCCACGGGCGTGTCCCGCTTCATTGTTCCTGTCCGGATCCTTGCCGAAGGCAACGGCATACAGCGGGAATCCCCAGATAGTTTTCGTTGAACTTTTGCGCACACATCCCCGGCGCCTGTATGCTTTCAGGTCATCGATCTCCTGTTCCAATTTGTCAATCCGCTGTTGCTGGGGGTCTATGTTCTCAGGCATATGAGACGTCTCCTCTTCAACTTAGTTTTTGCGGTACATCGCTGTATATTAATAGCCTTGCATTTTTTCTAGCTATGAGCCCTTGAGCATGAGATAACACTACGGAATGAAAAACTATCCAACACGCGGCGTTATGGGAAAAACTCCCCGGTCCCTTAACCATATACATCTCGATACGTACTACACAGACAATCGCTCTGACAACAATGCGTAGGCCAGGATCATTCCTGCGATAAATCCCACAGCCAGGCTAGAGGCCAATGTGATGCCCAGCATCAATAGCGGTACGAACATCTCTTTTCGGGTCTTCATATCCAGGATGGTGAGGGCAAGCTGTCCGCCTGCAAACATCAATAGCACACCCAGTATTGAGAAGGGAATCATGGACACCACGGACAGGATCTGATGTCCGAAAAAAAGGGCCATGGTCAAGAAAATACCGCCGATGATCAAATTTGAACCGGCACTGCGCGCACCGAAACGGTAGTGGGCCGCCAGGCCGCCCGCACCGTGACACAAGGGCATGCCGCCAAAAACAAAACTCAACAAATTGCCCAGGGCCATGGTGATGCAGAGGGCACGATGGGTGACTTTCCGGGAATGTTCTCCGAAATAAGACGCGGAAAGGTCGGCATCGGCTATGACTGCATTACCGATGGTCATGGGTATCTGTGGTAACACCAGCGCAAAGATGGCGACGACGAAATCGGCTTTTCCCGGAAAGGCAACGGGAAAAAATCTGGGGAACACCGGTTGTATGGAGATGTCTTCCCTGCCCGTGTCGATGCCGAATATCCAGCCGATGAGGATGCCTGAACAGATGACGACAAGGGCTGCCGGCATTTTTTTGTTTTCCAATAATAATAATGTCACCAGGAAACCGATGATTCCGATCACGATACCCACGGGAACCGGTCCGATATGTTGGAGAAGGAGATAAGGTTCGGCGGCATTTTTAAGCTGCTGAATCTGTGATTGGCCGAGAATCATCCGGACACCGCCGGACAAGAGTATGATGCCTGTCGATAATTGGACCCCCCTGATCACGGATTTGGGCGCATACTTCCCGATGATATCAATTGCCCCGGTCAATCCGATGATCATAAGGATGCTCCCGACCATTAATCCCGCGGCCATGACCTGCCCGGTACTCATGGCCGTGGCAATGGCATATGCCCCGATGACCTTCATGGGCTGTACCGGGGTGGTGACACCATAGTAAAACCCCGTTAAAATATAGAAAACGCCGATGGAAAAGAATACCCCTGTGGGGTTCAGACCGTTGACGACAATCATACCGACGGCAATCGGCAGCAAGGTACCCAGATCCCCCAGTGAGCCGGCCAATTCAAGCCTGTTGAATTTATAGGGAAGAGACAATGTTTTCTACTCCGAAAGATGAAAGTTGGTTGAGAAAAATCATATGGAATCCAGTATGAACATCAAATCACGAAATGCATCATCCGCAGGATCTCCGGATAATCCTCATTCTCATATTGAACCGCTTTGGGTGATATCAGCTCCGCTCCGGGATAAAACGATGCTTTATAGGCTTCCTGAAAATCATTGTAGTGTATCGTCAAGGTAAAAAACTCAGGTATTTCAGGCACGAAATTCTTCCCCGGATCGGCCAGGGCGGTCCGTGCGGATTCCTTTATTTTTTCAATACTCGATTGCGGGCTGATATTGATTGTTGACCCACCCACGCAACGCTTTACCGCCACCGTATGAATTTCAGGGAGCATTTCCCGGGCATCGGCGCATATCATCTCATCGCCGGTGACCAATACGACAGGGACTTTTTCATAAAATGAGGTAAGCATATTGAAGGACAGCTCGGAGGCAAGGTCGCCATTCAAGGTAATTTTGGAAATCAGCTTTCCTTTGAAGGTGTGCGCCAATGGATTGCCTTCCCTGCCGCCAGGGGCATGATAACCAATAAAAAACGATGCATTGAAGCTCTTGTCCACGCCCTGCATCATCCGGTAGGGATGGCCGCTCCATCCCCGGATCAACGCCGCCTCATCCGGCAGGTGGTCGCCGATTAAATTCCGTGCACTCCCGTGAGCGTCCTTGATGACAATTTCTGTGGCGCCGGCCTCTTTAGCCCCCTCACAGGCGGCGGCCACCTCTTTGGCCATTTGAACCTGGAAATCTTTGTAGTCCGGATGATCCTTGTTCGTCTCACTGCCGGCGGTAACACCCGTAACGCCTTCAATATCGGCGCTGATAAATACTTTCATCTGATGCCTCCATAATTTCCTATGTATTTTCCATCGATTTTACCGGCTCCTGATGAAGGCATAGTGCGAAAATCACGGTGCCGGCCGCCATCATAACACTGCCGGCGACAAATGCGTCCCGCAACTGCATTGTGTCCATCATCAGACCGGCCAGCACTGATCCGGTAAGCATACCCATGCTTTGGGCCATGGTGAGCAACGCCATGACCGATCCCATGGCTTCGGTCAGAGATCCTTTGTATACGGCAATGGCCATGTGCGCGGGCATGGATATGCCTCCCCCGATGCCGAAGACAACGCTGGCAATCACAAGATCTTCAACCCCCCGGGCCCAGCGAAAAAAAATAACCGACAAGGTTACGACCACACCACCGATGAAAACCATCTTTTTCCGGTCCCATTGATCGGCCAGAAACCCGAACGGGGTGTTGAAGATGCCGCCCACCAGCACCAGCAGGGTTACCAGCACCCCGATGACGGAACTGGAGAGGTTAAATTCAGTATCGCAGAACAGCGGTAAAAATCCCCATATGATGCCGATACAGGCAGTGTAGACATAGCGATAAATAAACAATCCGGCGATTGTCCGGTCCCTGATCAGGATGCGCCATTTTGCCTGTGGTTTCAATTTGGACCCTGTTTTTTCAGATGACGTCGGCGGCAGAAAAAACAGACTCAGACAAAATCCCGCAAATGCCAGAAGCCCCATTACGATAAAAGATGCCTGGAGAGTGAACTTATCCCGGATGACGCCGCCGAGTATGGGCCCCAGACTCAATCCCAGGAACATGGACATGTTAAAGAGGCCCATGACAGATCCTTCCTTTCCTTCCGGTGTGATATCACCCACATACGCCTGTACCACAGGCATGATCATGGCCGAGGCAATGCCCTGGACAAAACGTAAAACGATGAGCATTTCCACGGATGTCGAAAATACGAACCCGATGGAAATCACGGCATAAAAGAACAGGCCGATGACAATAAAAGGTTTCCTGCCGGACTTGTCCGATAACCTTCCGAACAAGGGCAGAAAGAAGGTTCGGGAAAGTGCGAATGCACCGAAAATCATACCGATATAGAGTCCGCTCGCCCCCAGATCATGGGCGTACACCGGTAGAAGCGGCACCACGATCCCCATCCCCATCACGGCGGCGAAAATGGAGAAAAACAGGGTGCCGAAAACTTTTTTATCAAGAAGCCGGATGGATTTCGTCAAAATGGATTCCTAGATCAGGTCAGTCCAGATACCCGACGATGATGGTGATGGCACCGACAGCGAAACAATATGGTGCGAACAGGTGGAGCTTGCCCCGTTCCACCAGCCGCAGTAAAATTATCAATGCCAGATAACCTGATATGGTGGCGGCGGCGGCACCAAGCAATACATGTACGGATGCCATGGTGGTATGAATTTCAGGGGATTTCAATCCCAGGATCAAGGCCCCGATAATGGCCGGAATAGAGAGCAAGAAAGAAAACCGGCCGGCAAGCTTGCGGTCGATGCCCAGGAGCAGGGCGGTTGAGATGGTGGAACCGGATCGGGAGATTCCGGGGATAATGGCCAATCCCTGTATTATTCCGATGATCAGGGAATGGGTGATGGTCATTTTTTGGGGGACGGTTTTTCCGCTCAATAGCCTGGGCAAGGATATGGTGATGCCGGTGACCAGCAGCATAAGGCCCACCACCGCCGTGGAACCGAAGATGACATCCGCAATATGCCGGAAAAACAACCCTAAAACAACCGTGGGGATGGTGCCCAGAACAATGAATACACAGAGACGGACATTTTCATTCTGATGGTAGGCATTGCTGAAACCGCCGGTTTTTCGAACCAGACCGGGAATCTTGAACATGGTACCAACGAGTTCCAAGATCTCTGCACGAAACACGGCCAATACGGCAACCAATGTACCCACATGCACGCTGATATCAAACAGCAGTTCCGGTTCGTTCATGCCGAACAGGCTTTGAAACAACACAAGATGTCCTGAACTGCTGACCGGTAGAAACTCAGTGAGACCTTGTACAACACCTAATACAATCGCTTGTAAAAATTCCACGCAATCCGGTTCCTTTCCGTGTTCGTCGAATGGTTACCCCATCATCCCTTCACCACCGCAATGGGTCTCAATTTGGCCACTTTTTTTGAAATCCCCGCCCCATGGACCACGTTCACCACCTGGGAAATATCCTTGTATGCCTCGGGCATCTCTTCGGCCAGGGTGGACCGCCCGGTCCATCGCACCAGGATGCCCTTATCCGCCAATTCGCGGTATATGGCCCTGCCCTTGCTCTTTTTCTTGGCGGCCTTGCGGCTGAGCACCCGGCCCGCACCATGGCAGGTGGAACCGAAGGTTTGGGCCATGGCTTTTTCCGTCCCCACCAGCACATAGGACGCCGTACCCATGTCTCCCGGGATCAAGGTGGGTTGACCGGTTTGCCGATAATCCGCGCAAATCGCATCATGCCCGGCGGGAAAAGACCGCGTGGCCCCCTTGCGATGTACACAGAGCTCCCGCTTTTCGCCATCCACCACATGGGTCTCTTTCTTGGCGATGTTGTGGCATACATCATAAATCAGATCCATACCAAGCGCCCTGGGACTGATGCCGAGTACCTGCTGGAAAACCTCCCGCGACCGGTGAAGCAGCAGTTGCCGGTTCGCCCATGCATAGTTGGCCGCGCACGCCATGGCGCTTAAATATTGACGGCCGGCATCGGATTGGATCCTGGCGCAGGACAATTGGCGATCCGGTACGGCCATACCGATGGACTTCACATGACGGGTCATGAAGGCGAGGAAGTCGTCGCAGACCTGATACCCGAACCCCCGGGACCCGCTGTGGAGCATCAGGGTGATCTGCCCCTCAAACAATCCGAAGACCGCTGCGGCGTCCGCATGATAAACGGTGTCCACCACCCCGATCTCCAGAAAATGGTTTCCTGAACCCAGGGTCCCCAATTGTTTTTTCCCTCGTTCCAGGGCACGCTCGCTAACGGCATCCGGGTCCGCACCGTCCAGACAGCCGCCGTCTTCGGTGTGTTCGATATCCAAATCAGTACCGAAACCCTGTCGAACCGCCCAGGGACTGCCCTCTTTCAGCACCCGTTTTTCCTCGGCACTGTTTAATCGAAGTGATCCCTGGGACCCGATACCCGAAGGAATATGACGATACAAAGCATCCACGAGGTCCTCGATTTTCGCTTTGACCTCCGTTTCCACCAGTTGGGTGCCGGCCAGCCGTACACCGCAATTGATGTCATACCCCACACCGCCGGGTGACACCACACCGGTCTCCCAGTCAAAGGCCGCCACACCGCCGATGGGAAAACCGTATCCCCAGTGGATATCCGGCATGGCAAGGGAGGCGCCGACAATACCGGGCAGCTCGGCGACATTGGCGACCTGCTGTAGTGCCTTCTCCTGTTTTATGGCGTTCATCATACCGGCATCGGCGTATACGATGCCGGGCACGTTCATTCGTCCGGTTTTCGGAACTTCCCACCGGTATTTATCCAAACGCTTAATGTTCATCGGATGACTCCGTGATCCGGCTGTTCAGATGGTTGAATAACTGAGGGGTCGGAGAGTTTTCCCAATTGAGCCGCGAGCTGGATAACGAAAAACTCACCACACCCTCAAATAACTACCTTAATAATATATCTTGATGTTCTACTCCCCCCCACGCATCAGGTATCCAGAATCACCAGGGCTTCCCAGCAGCTCTTTCCCTGCTTTACCTCGGCCTGGTGAAAGGTGACGGCCTTGATCTCGTGAACGATCACGTGCAGATCCGGATCAAAATCATCATATGCAAGGGTGGCCGTGAGATGATTGCCGGAAATATCAATTTCCGGTATGCGGCCCACGAGTTTCTCCTCGCCGTTCCAGAGATAAAGCAATTCTCTCAACCAGTTCACGAGCAGCTCCGGTTTATCCTCACCCTGAATTTCAACGGTCAATCGGTGATCGCCCTTGATGGTCCGCAACGGCCCGATCAGGTCGAACATGGCCAGGGCGGCATGTGCAAACAATTGTCGGATGTCTTCGCCGAATACATGAATCCCGATATCCGCTGTGTGATCGATCAGTGTGTACGGAATCGCCGGAGACTTTTTTTGTGCCATGTGAGCCTGGTTCGTAAATTATCAAATGATCTTTTTCAATCACCATGAATGTATGGGGATAACCACCTGGGAATCATGCCGGGCAACACCCGGACCATCTATACGTCGATTATGTCACCGGTCCTTCGGGTATCATACCCGCCGAGCCGGTTCACGCGTTGTTTGAAGGACACCGAGTTGATGGTATCCAACAATATGGATATGAAGTGCGAGTCGTAATAAATGTCGGGAATTATGATATCGTATTGTTCGGTGACCACGGGAACGAAATCCAGGCCCAGGGCCATCGCCGCCGCGGCGATCCCCAATCCCGCATCCACCGCACCGCTCTGGACAGCCACCGCCACGGCCATGTGGGTAAATTCCTCGGTATGGTAACCAGCTACCTGTTCCGGCTTTATTTGCAATTGCTCCAGCCGATAGTCCAGTAAAATACGGGTACCGGACCCGCCCTGGCGGTTGATGAAGCGGATATCTCCACCGGCCAGATCCTCGATGCCGGTAACGCCCCTGGGATTTCCTTTCGGAACGATAAGGCCCTGCTCCCGCATCACCAGATGCACCAGCTTCACCGGAACCTCCGGCAGGAATTTCTTGATGTAGGAAATATTGTATGATCCGTCCGTAACGTCCAGCAGATGCGTACCGGCCATATGGCAGACGCCTTTTTTGACGGCCATCAGCCCGCCCATGCTGCCGACGTGGCTGGAGGAAAGGGTGACACCGCTGCTGTGCGCGCGAAGTTCATCGGCCAGCACATCAAGGGTATTGTCATGACTGCCAACCACGACGATGGTATTGTTCAATTGTTCCCGTCCGGCCAACAGCTCGGCTTCCACGGTATCGCCCGGTTTTAACCCCTCGTGGTGATTGGGTATCCTGATTATACCGTCGGCCTCGGTAATACTGGTGATACAGCCCGCCGCACGCGGAAGGGGCGTTGCCACGATTTGCCCGCCCACCTGCCCCAGCTTGACGCGGACAAATTCTTCGAGGCCGAGTTTGGAAGCGATTTTCCGTGTGGGCCGGACATGGACCTTCTGCCGCTCCGGCGCGGGCCGGCCCTGCATCCGGTAAAGCAATGGCTGCACAAACTGTTCGAAGGCCAGAATGGCGGATACCGGGTATCCGGGGATGCCAAAAACAGGTTTTTTTTCAATCTCACCGATGATGAGCGGCTTACCCGGCATCATGGTCACCCCGTGCACCAACACGCGCCCGAGTTGGGATATCACCGGTTTCGCGAAATCCTCGGATCCTGCCGATGATCCGCCGATGGTCATGATCAGATCAACATCGCCTGTGGCGGCAACAAGCACCGTTTGTTTGATATGATCGAGGTCGTCCATGACCATTTCCTGCCGGTTGCATACCGCGCCGCAGGCCTCCGCAAGGCAGCCCAACACATATGAATTGGTTTCGATTACCTGGCCCGGTTTCAATTCCGCCGGTGAGGTGCGACGCCAATCCACAAGCTCCGATCCCGTGGGGATGATCAGGACTTTCGGCCTTTTTCTCACGGATACCTCATAGATGCCGGCGGAAAGCAACGCCCCGATGCAATACGGCGTCACCACATGGTTCCGCGGGTACAGCAATTGAGTGGCGACGATATCCTCACCCATTTTCCGGACATGCTGCCAGGGGAATACCGGCGACTCGATCTGCAGACGGCGGTCATCGACCTCATTCACATGTTCGATCATGATGACGGCGTCGGTGCCGCCGGGCAGCACATGACCGGTATTCACATATACGGCATCCTCCCCCGCAACCAGGGTTTTGGGGTGTCCGGGTTTGGCGCCGAACGTGGTTTCCGCCTTTACGGCAATGCCGTCCATGGCCGCTGAATGAAAATTCGGTGAAGAAACCACGGCGCTCACCGGCGAGGCAAGCACCCGGCCGACGGCTTCAGTGGCCGGAACAACCTCGGATTCAATGGTATCCCGGCAGGGAAATGCATCAAACATGATTTTCCCGGCCTCTTCGATGGACCGCATTTCCAGGAATACATTACGTTTATGTCTTTGCTTTGGTTTCATAAGGATAGACGTCCACCCACTTTTTCGAATAATTCCGTCCGGCTCTGCCGATCCCCGGAATCGGCTCACTACAATGATCTTAAAAAGGCATCACCGATACTGTCGTTCCCGCATCCAGCCCTTCGCTGTTCATGTCCACGGCAATCAGGCCGTCCGCTTCCACCATGGTGTGAATCAGGCCGGATTTTCCCAGAACAGGTTCGGCATAGCGTTGCCCCTCCTTTTCCCTGAACCGCACCCGGACATAATCGATGCGGCCCATGACCGACGACAGATTCCGGCTCAATATGGCGGGTATGGGCCTTACCGTGCCCATTGACGGCAGAGCGCCGCGTAAATGGTGGATAAATGGTTTCACCACCACCGCAAACACAACCATGGCCGATACCACATGTCCGGGCAACCCCCACACCGGCTTGCCGGCACACCGGGCAAGAATCGTCGGTTTTCCCGGGCTGATGGTAATGCCGTGCACAAGAATCCGGCTGTCTGGAAGTGCGTGCAAGGTATCGATGGTATAATCCCTCAATCCCACACTGCTGCCCCCGGAAATAAACACCATATCGCATTTCCCAAGGGCCTTCCGGCAGACACTGATCAAATCCCCGGCATTGTCTTTCACAATCCCGAAGGAAACAGGTATGGCACCGGCCGCCGCCAATTGACCGGACAAGGTGTAGCTGTTCACATCCCGGACCTGGCCAGGCGCCGGAATGCTGTCCACCGGCACAATCTCATCTCCGGTGGAGATGATTCCGACAACCGGTTGCCGATATACAAGGGCATGTGTCCTGCCCATGGCGGCCAGCAACCCGGCTTCCTGGGGCCGGATGGGTTTTCCACATGTAAGGAGAACTTCTCCGTGTTTGAAATCCTCGCCCTTCTCCACCATGTTCTGGCCGGGTGCCACACTTTTATACACCTCGATGGTGTGCTCATCGAGAACGTCCGTATGCTCAACCATGACAATGCCGTCCGCGCCCTGGGGCAGCATGCCGCCAGTGGATATTTTGGCCGCTTCACCCGGTTTGATGGCGAACCCGGGAACATCTCCCATGGAAACGGTACCCTTGACCGTCAGATAGGCCGGGTTGGCTTCAGACGCCCCGTAGGTCGATGCACTCCAAACTGCGAACCCATCCATGGTGGAGCGATGGAATTCAGGAAGATCCGTATCCGCAACGATCTCCTCGGCGGTTACCCGCCCCAGGCTGTCCGCGATCTCAACCGTTTCGGCCGGCATCATGGAAAAACCATTGATGTGCTCGAAAACCTGATCAAGCGGTGTGACTTTAAAGAATTCTTTCATTTGAATATAGTATCTATCCGGAAGTTGAACATTAATACGATCTCATCGCATCCTTCTGCCGATGCCGTTATCCCCGCAAAGCCGAGTGTCCGGAAACGAACGGAAAAATAGGCCTATCTGTTAGCACAACACGCTTCCCAGTTCAAACAATTGGGGGGTTTGTCGCCGTTTAATCCGGCCATCAGGTTATCAGCAGCCATTCGGGCCATCAGCGTGCGGGTTTCAATGGTGGCGCTGCCCATATGGGGCAGCAGGATTACATTGTTCAACCCGGCCAATCCGGGCGCCAGTCGAGGCTCGTTCTCATATACATCCAAACCGGCACCGGCAATGTCAAGCCCTTTCAGCGCTGCCACCAGCGCCGCCTCATCAACCACCGGCCCGCGGGATGTATTGATCAGAAAACAAGTGGATTTCATCTTTTGGAACTCTTCCGCACCCACCATATGAGTGGTTTCCGGTGACAAGGGGACGTGCAGGGAGATAAAATCCGACCTGCGGTATAAGGTGTCCGCATCCACGTAGGTCAATCCCAGGGTCCTCTCGGATTCAGCGTCCAATGGCCGTCGGGAGTGATAGATAATCTTCATATCAAATCCGGCGGCCCGTCGCGCCACGGCGGCTCCGATTCTCCCCATACCGAATATTCCCAGCGTCTTGCCCGTCACGTGACTGCCGAGGAAATGAAGCGGTGACCAGAATTCGAATTTTCCAGCGCGTGTAAATTTATCGCCTTCCACTAACCGGCGGCCGATGGCCAGTATCAACCCGAAAGCGATATCCGCCGTGGCATCGGTGAGCACACCGGGTGTATTGGTCACCAGGATGCCGCGCGTTGAGGCGGCTTCCACATCGATATTGTTATACCCGACACCGAAGTTGGCAATGACTTTAAGCGCCGGTGACTGATCCATTACCGATGGATCGATGGTATCCGTGATCATGCACAAAAGCCCCTCTTTTCCCTTCACACCGGCAAGAATCTCCTGTCGATCCATGGGATGGAACTTTGTGTTGGAGGTAACCTCATGCTCCTGGCGAATTGTCGATAAAACTTGCTCCGGAATTTTTCCTGTAACAAATACCTTCATCAGCGCTCCTAAAAATATATGACTTGACTAAAAAAACGGGTTCTTTAAGAATCAGGCGACTTTGCTTTTGATTCAGATATACCATTTTTTCTCCAGGAATGAAAACCATGGGTAAATGCATCAGGCATCCGGACAGGGAGACACATCTGGTCTGCATGAAGTACAACGATCACCTCTGCGATGAGTGCGCGACATGCCGGGATCCGGAACTGTATTGCAAATTCCGCACGGCATGTCCGATCTGGTTTGTTTACAAGGAAAAGAACCGGAAAATACGGGATGCCTCTTAATGAAAGGACTTGTATGAACGCATATGTGGATATCGATGAAACCGGGTGGCAATTTATCCATAAACTCTATGATGAAACAGGCGGCAGCCTGGAAGGACAGGCATCCATGTACAATGTGGGTGATACGCTGGGCCTGGATAGATCAGCGGCTTCGGCGGTAGCGGAAAAACTCATCGGCTGGGGTCTCATCGAGATCAAGACCCTGTCCGGCGGTATCGGCATCACCGAGGAAGGAAAATCCCAGGTGGACCGAAAATTCGGTTCCGGCGTTTCCGGTGGCACCTCGGCGCAACGGTTGACCGATGCCATCGTGCTGGAGGAGGGATTGCATCCCGTCATCTCGCAGTTGACCTCGGATCTTAAATCCGGCATCGGTGACCTGAAGCTCGGCGTTGATTCATCGACCGAGCTCACCGCCGACATTAAAACCACGGAGGTCCAGATGACCTCTTCCCGTCCCAAAACCGCCATCATACGGGAAACGCTGAAATCCATAAAATCCGTATTGGTCGGTTCCGCCGCCAAAAATATCATCGAATCCATCGATAGACTGCTGGGGGAGTGAGATGGAAAGCAACTACGCCGGCATCGTCCGGAACAATATTGAAGCCCTGTACCGCCGCCTGCCGGCCGATCTCGCACAACGGACCGGTGCAAAAAAAGATGCCGGCGGCAAGGTGTTTACGCTTGATGCATTCGGAAAATCCTGCCGCATCAGTGCCGGGGGTATATTCCTGGATGACGAGCCCCAAACCGATGTCCTGGGCATTCTGATTTCACTGTATGCGCTGAACGCCATACCGGAGGAGATGGTCATCGAACCGTGGAAAGCATTCAAGGCGTTTCCGGATGTTATGCCTTATGTGGGCGCCTTCACCTCCCATACGGAGCAGATCCTTATCGCTTATGAGGACAAGATTAAAAAAAACAGGACCGGGATCGTCAGCACCTTGAACGGCGACCCGGATCATGGCAGCGATGGCGGAGATTATTCTTTTATGGTCCGCCCGCTCCCTAAAATTGCACTTTGTTACATCGTTTATGAAGCGGACGAGGATTTTCCGGCGTCCGTGACCTGCCTCTATTCCAGCAACGCCAACCATTTCCTGCCCAATGACGCGCTGGCGGATGTGGGGGAATACACATCGAAAAGGATACTGGAGCTTCTTAGGGTTCGCGCAACAATAAATTGACAAGTTTTCGTGGGTCAGGCGCCCCGTCAGCAAGGCGCGAAAATGAAGGAATAGTCTACCTATTTCGTATTTTCGCAACACCGCTGAAGGGGATGGTTGGCCCTCGAAAATGTTAAGTTATTTTTTCGCGAGCCCTTGGATAGCTGACCGGATATTCATCAGGTGATGACGAGGTTATCGCGATGGATGATTTCATCGTAGGGTTTGCCGCCCAGGCAGCTTTTGATCTGAGAGGATTTCAGACCTTTGACCAGCCGTATATCGGCGGCGCTGTAGTTGACCAGACCGATCCCCAATGCGTCGCCGATTTTTGTCCTGAAGGTCACCGGCGCGCCGATGCCGAATTCTCCGTCAATGTCAACTACGCCGCTGGGCAACAGGCTTTTGCCCTTCTCCAATAGGGCCGCTGCAGCCCCGTCGTCGATAATAAGGCTGCCCTTTGGCGTCAAGGTATAGGCGATCCAGCACTTCCGGCTCGCCATCTTTTCTGCCTTGGGTAGAAAATAGGTGCCGTGGGGATGGCCGCTGAACAGTTCAAGCAGGATGTCGGGTGCATCACCCCGGGCCACGATCACGGGGATTCCGGCGGAAGTCACCTTTTTTGCCGCGTTGACTTTACTCAGCATGCCACCGGTGCCCAATGTGCCTGGGATATCATCGGCATAATCCACGATTTTCCTACTGAATGTCGATACCCGGGGTATTAATTGCGCATCGGGCTGTGTGCGCGGATCTTTTGTGTACAGGCCATCGATGTCCGTCAGGATAAACAGAAAATCCGCGTCCATCAGCAGCGTGATCATGGCGGCCAGGTTATCGTTGTCCCCCAGCCGTATCTCCTCCACACTGATGGTGTCGTTTTCATTGATGATGGGCACAACCTCCCAGGAAAGCAGGGTTTGCAGTGCATTTCGGGCGTTTAGGTAGCGTTTTCGATTGTTGAGGTCTTCGCTGGTGAGCAGAATCTGGGCCACCTTTTTATCATGGCGGCCAAAAACGGATTCATAAGCGTTCATCAACCCGCTCTGACCGATGGCGGCAATGGCCTGCCGCCTGGGGATTTCATCCGGCCGCCGGGACATGCCCATTTTACGGAGTCCGGCGGCCATGGCGCCTGAGGTAACCAGCAGAACCTCCACTCCACGGTCGATCAATGTACAGATCTGACTGGAAATGGCGTCTATCACGTCCAGGTTGAGACTGTTCCGGGCCGTCAGAATATTGCTGCCCACTTTCACCACAACACGCTTGGCTTGGTGTAAACGTTCATTCGTCATGGCTTCAACTGAAATTGTGGTTCAATTTTCGATGGGTGAATTGTCGGGCGTCACTGCCGGTATAGTCGGCGACGATGTGACCATTGCCGAGCAGCCGCCATTGATAGATCATCAAGCCTTCCAGCCCCACGGGTCCCCGGGCATGGATTTTATTTGTGCTGATACCCACCTCGGCCCCCAGGCCGTAGCGGAATCCGTCGGCGAAACGGCTGCTGCAATTCCAGAAGGCATCCGCGGTATCCACTCCATCCATAAACCGCAGGGCGCGTTCCCGCCGGCCGGTCACGATCACATCCGTGTGCCCGGAACCATATTGATTGATATGGGCCATGGCACGGGCAAGGGACGGCATTGTTTTTACCGATACGATCAGATCGAGATATTCGGTGTGCCAGTCTTCGTCCACCGCCGGTTTGACATCGACAATACTCCTGGTCATGTCACATCCCCGGATCTCCACACCACGTTCCGCCAGAGCATCCTGAAGCACCGGCAGGATATGGCCGGCCACGTCCTGATGGATTAAAATGGTTTCCGTCGCATTACACACCGCCACATACTGGCACTTACTGTCAACGGCCAGGCGAACCGCCATCTCTGTGTCGGCATATCGGTCGATATACAGATGACAAATGCCATCGGCGTGGCCCAGCACCGGAATGACCGTATTGTCCATGATGTGACGGACAAATGCGTTGCTTCCCCGGGGTATGATCAGGTCGATAAACCGGTCCAGCTTCAACATCGCGGTCACATCGGACCGGGTTTCCAGCAGTCCCAGCCAATGGCCGGGAAGGCCGGCCCGTGCGCCGGCGGATGTGATGATTTCCGCCAGGATCCGGTTGGTCCGGCTGGCCTCGCTGCCCCCCTTCAGCAGGACGGCGTTACCGCTCTTGAGACAGAGCGACGCGATCTGCACCAGGGCATCGGGCCGGGATTCGAAAATCACACCGATTACCCCGATGGGCCGGCTTACCTTGAACAATTCCAGTCCATCGTCCAACTCGGTGGCACTGAGGGTTAGCCCGACGGGATCATTAAGGGCAATCAATCCGGTGATGCCATCGTAAACTTCCCGGATTTTGGCATCGTCGAATCGCAATCGTTTGAGCAGCGGCGGGGCCAGGCCATCTCTCCCGGCATCCTCGAGGTCCTTTGCATTGGCCGCCAGGACATCTTTCCGACCCGCTTTCAAGGCCCCGATGATTTCAGACAATGCCCTGTCCTTCACATCGCCTTTCAATGCGGACATGGGCCCGGCGGCGGCTTTGGTATGAACGGCAAGTTGTTGGATGTCCATGACCGGTCCTCTTTGAAACAACGGGATTCTATTCAGGGTAGCGGCTGATTGAAAGCGACTACGGAATGTGTTCTCATCGATGACCATGGGAAGTAAAAACCCCGAATCCGCATCCGGGGCTTTACATGTATTTCCGGTAAAATTGAAATTATCAGGTCAGCAATGCCATGGCTTTCTCAACGACGTTCCCGGCTGTGAAACCATATTCCTTCAATACGGTACCGCCGGGTGCGGAAGCACCGAAACCATCGATACCCAGAACGGCTCCCCGGCTGCCGGTGTATCGTTCCCAGCCCATGGGTATTCCGGCCTCCACCGCCAACCGGGCTGTGATATCCGGCGGCAGGATCTTATCCTTATAGCTCCGGGAGGTCTTTTCAAACAATTCCCAGGACGGTATGCTGACCACGCGGGCCTTCACACCTTTACCTGCAAGTATTTGCCCGGCTTCACGGGTGATGTGAATTTCAGCCCCGGTGGCCATCAGCAAGATATCGGGTTTACCGTCGCAATCGTCCAGGATGTAAGCACCTTTGAACAATTGATTTCCGGTTATCTCCACTTCCAGTATCGGCAGTTTCTGGCGGCTGAGAACAAGGGCAACCGGACCGTCCGTGGCGAGAATGGCCTGGCGCCAGGCATCCGCTGTTTCCGTCGCATCGGCCGGACGTATAACGGTGAGGTTGGGTATGGCTCTCAATGCAGCCAGATGTTCCACAGGCTGATGGGTGGGACCGTCTTCCCCCACGGCCACACTGTCATGGGTGAACACAAATATCAGCGGCAGTTTCATGAGGGCGGCGACCCGGATGGCCGGGCGCATGTAATCGGCGAATACGAGAAAAGTGCCGCCGTATGGCCTGATGCCGTTATGCAGGAACAGGCCGGACATGATGGCCGCCATGGCGTGTTCGCGGACGCCGAAACGGATATTCCGTCCCCCATAGTTGTCCCTTTGAAGTTCCGTGCTGAAATTCAAATAGGTCTTGTTGGAAGGCGCCAGATCTGCCGATCCGCCGATAAGCGTGGGTAATTTTTCGGCAATGGCATTGAGTACGGTTCCGGAAGCGGCACGGGTGGCAATTGGTCCCTGGGAGGGTTCGAATACCGGAATCCCCTGTTCCCAGTCTTTTTCCAGATAACCGCTCAACGCGTTCACCCATTGTTCGGCCGTCTCCGGGTGAGCCTTGGCGTATGCCTTATGCTTCTCCTTCCAAATGGCTTCGGCCTGGGCACCGCGATCCACGCATGCCCTGCAATGAGTCAATACATCCTCAGGTACGCAGAAGTTCTTGTCGGGTGAACACCCCATGCACTTTTTGGTCAGACAAACCTCTTCCTCTCCGAGGGGCGCGCCATGTGCGTCGGCCGTATCCTGCTTGTTCGGGCTCCCATAGGCGATGTGGGTGGACAAGATGATCAATGTCGGCGTTTGGGTGTTGTTCCTGGCGCTACGGATGGCCGCTTCGATGCCTTCAATATCCGCTGATGCTTCCGCGACTTCGATGATCTCCCATTTATATGCTTTGAATCTGGCCGCCACATCCTCGGTGAACGTGATGTCGGTTTTGCCTTCGATGGATATGTTATTGTCATCGTAGAGGCAAATCAGTTTCCCCAATCCCAGATGCCCCGCCAAAGAAGCGGCTTCGGAGGCAATCCCTTCCATCATATCCCCGTCTCCGCACATGACGTAGGTATAATGGTCGACGATGTCGTGACCGGGCTGGTTGAAACGGGCGGCCAGATGGCGCTCGGCCATGGCCATGCCGACAGCATTGGCAAATCCCTGCCCGAGGGGACCGGTGGTGGTTTCCACCCCCGGTGTGTGACCGTATTCGGGATGACCGGGGGTTTTGCTTTGCCATTGACGGAAATTTTTGATGTCATCCAGACTGAGATCATATCCTGTCAGATGGAGAAGACTGTAAAGGAGCATGGAGGCATGGCCGCCGGAGAGAACAAACCGGTCCCTGTCCGGCCAGTCCGGATTCTTTGGGTTGTGCTTGAGAAGCCGCGTCCAGAGGACATATCCGGCAGCGGCAAGCCCCATGGGGGCGCCCGGATGTCCTGAATTCGCCTTTTGAATGGCATCCATGGAAAGTGTACGAATCGTGTTCACGCATAAGCTGTCAATGGTCATCGTATCCTGCTGCGCCCCATCATTCATTGATAATGTTCTCCTTTATTGCCGTGGTCTTGATAATGGTTTGTGTTGGTAGCGAGGTGATACACCTGTTATTTCTCCAAATCAAGGGAATTAACCCTGCAAAATTCGGTGTTTGGTGCCCCTGTTGCTATAGTGCCCTCAACCATTCCGGCTTCAATGCAATTTGTCCGGAAAGTGCCTGATCGATCATTTTCAAGGTGGCCTCCTTGTCCCTGGGCATCCGGGCCCGGATCGGCAGGTAATTTGATGCATGGTTCGCATGAAACAACCCTTTGGACAGGTGAGTGTGCTCGATCATGGTGCGCAATTCGGCAAGCATTTCATTCGGTTCGATGAGCGTGAAACGGCCGGCTTCGTATTCCTTATGCAAGGCGGTGCCCGGAATCAGCATAAGACTCAACGCCCCGATATAATCCGGGTCAATGGCGGACAACACGCGCCCGGTCTCCCGGGCGTGGATCTGTGAGCGCTCCCTTCCGGCCAGCCCCAGCAACACGGTGATGGATATCTTGAATCCGGCGACCTTCGCTTTTTTGCCCATTTCAATCATCCGGTCCGGCCCAGCGCCTTTGCGGATATTCTTAAGGGTCACGCCGTCACCGCTCTCCAGGCCGATGTATAAAATACCAAGGCCGCCCGCCTTGATTTCAGCCAGTTCTTCGGGGGTTTTCAAATCAAGACATTTAGTATTGGCGTAGGCGCCCACACGCGTGACCCAGGGCAATTGCGTACGGATTTTGGTCAGGATGCCCAGTAAGCGTTTTTGCGGGATGATCAGGGCATCGCCATCGCAAAGGAAAACCCGCCGCTGCCGCCGGCAATTGGAGGCGGCAAAAGCGATGTCCGCATCGATGATATCATCGGACTTGATTTTAAACCGCTCACCGGTATAGGTGCCGCAAAATGTGCATTTGTTGTGCGAACATCCGACAGTGACCTGCAGAAGAATGCTGTTGGCTTCGCTGGGCGGCCGGATAATATTGCCTTCGTAGTGCATGGAAAAGACTCCTTCGTGGTTACTTGAAAATCTTTTATCCTCTACCCCAATGCCCATTCCGTTTTCAAGCGTTTTCGGGGTTACGTTGAAAGATTTCAAATTCCAATCTACCTACTGACCGCACGGTAGGTATTGTAATATTATCGAAAAATTGATACGAAGCATATTACCCGATCAAATTCGATGATGCCTGTATTATCAGCCATCGCATAAAACATCACACCCTAGGAGGCGAATATGGCCAAATTGTTGTGGACACCTTCTGAAAAACGCGTAACATCTTCTAATATATACAAATTCATGAATGTGGTGAATCAGACATATGGTCAACGATGTGAGACTTACCCGGAACTCTATGCATGGTCGATCGATAATATCCCGGAATTCTGGGCGGCTGTCTGGGAGTTCACCGGTATCACGGCATCAGCGCCTCACACCTGCGTGGTGGATGATCCCTATAAAATGCCGGGTGCCCGGTGGTTTCCCGGCGCCAGGCTGAATTTCGCCGAAAACCTTCTCAGATTCAGAAATGACCGAACGGCGTTGATATTCCACGGTGAGGACAAGATCACCCGCCGTATGACATATGCACAATTGTACGATGAGGTCGCCCGCATGGCAAAATCCCTGAAGGAAGCCGGCGTGGTTTCCGGTGACAGGGTGGCCGGGTTCATGCCCAACATGCCGGAAACCATTGTTGCCATGCTGGCAGCCACCAGCATGGGCGCCACATGGTCATCCTGTTCCCCGGATTTCGGGATCAAAGGCGTTCTGGATCGATTCGGCCAGATAAAACCCAAAATTCTGTTCACCGCGGACGGCTATTTCTTTAAAGGCAGCCGCTTTGATTCACTTGCAAAAATCGGCGACATCGTCAAGGAACTGCCCTCCATCGAAAAACTCGTGGTGGTACCGTATACACAAGAAACACCTGATATCAGCGCCATTCCGGTGGCGGTGCATTATGAACGCTTCATATCCCACGACCCGGACCTTGCCATAGATTTCCAGCAACTGCCCTTTGATCATCCCCTTTATATCATGTATTCGTCGGGCACCACCGGACTGCCCAAATGCATGGTACAGAGTGCCGGCGGCATCCTGATCCATCACCTCAAGGAGTTGACACTGCACACCAACCTGGGCCTGGAGGACACCATTTTCTATTTCACCACCTGCGGATGGATGATGTGGAACTGGCTGGTCAGTTCACTGGCCACCGGTGCAACCCTGGTGCTTTTTGACGGTAACCCGTTCCATCCCGGACCGGGAGCGTTATGGCAAATGGCACAGGACGATGGTATCACGGTCTTCGGCACCAGCGCCGGGTACATCGCCGCGCTTCAGGCCAGCGGTGAAAAACCGGGACAAAACTACGATCTGAGCGCCTTGAAAACCGTTCTGTCCACCGGCTCACCCTTATCCATCGAAGGCTTCGACTATATTTACAGAAACATCAAGGAAGACCTGCAACTGGCCTCCATCTCCGGCGGTACGGATCTGAACGGTTGTTTTGCCCTGGGCAACCCCATGGGGCCGGTGTATGCCGGTGAGCTGCAATGCCGGGGGCTGGCCATGAAAGTGGTGGCCCTTGATGACAACGGAAATCCGGTTGTCGGCGAACAGGGGGAACTGGTGTGTCAGGCCGCCTTTCCGTCCATGCCCATCTATTTCTGGGATGATCCGAACCATGAAAAATACCATTCGGCCTATTTTGACGTTTACCCGAATGTCTGGCGGCATGGGGATTACATTGAGGTCACCGAAAGGGGCGGTGTGGTGATGTTCGGCCGGTCCGATGCCACTTTAAATCCCGGGGGCGTCCGTATCGGGACAGCGGAAATATACCGCCAGATGGATCAGATCGACGAGATTGCAGACAGCGTCGTGGTCGGCCAGAACTGGAACAATGATGTTCGGGTCATATTGTTTGTCGTGATGGCACCGGACCGGATACTCGATGACGCGTTAAAGATAAAAATCGTCAAAACCATAAGGGCCAACGCATCGCCCCGCCATGTGCCGGCCAAAATCATTGCCGTACCGGATATTCCGTATACCCTGAATATGAAAAAGGTGGAACTGGCGGTGAAAAAGATCATTCACAAACAAACCGTTCGCAATCGCGATGCCTTGAAAAATCCGGAAGCCTTGGATTTTTATGCCGATATACCGGAACTCAATGAACCCTGACGGAGGTGGAATACGCTATGCCAGTAAACATTACGGCCATTTATGGGAGTCCGCGGCGCCGGGGAAATACGGCGACGCTGCTTAAAAAGGCTGTGGAGGGCGCCATTGGTGCCGGTGCAATCGTCGATGAAATTGTACTGCGGGATATCAAAATGTCTCCCTGCATGGAAATATACGGGTGCAAGAACAAAGGCAAGTGCATCATCAATGATGGCTTCCATGATGCATTGGAACGCACCTTGACCGCGGATGCACTGATGATCGCATCCCCGATTTTCTTCTATACGGTCAGCTCGCATATGAAAATCTTCATGGATCGCTGCCAATCCCTCTGGGTCAAAAAATACTGGTTCAACGGAACAGGACAGGACGCGCACCAGAAGCTGAAAAAGGCGCTTTTCATTTCGGCCGGTGCCACCCAAGGGAAAAAACTGTTCGATGGTGTATTGCTGACCATGCGTTACTTTCTGGATGTCCTGAATACCGAATTATGGGAAAACCTTTTATGCAGGGGCCTGGATCATGAAGGAGATGTCACGAAGCATCCGGAATACCTCGAGCAGGCCTATAGGGCAGGCCAAAAGCTGGTTGGAGCCCTATCCGGTAAATCTTCAATATAAGAGGTGTCTGTGCGCTTATCCCAATGAGCCGCGTGCCGGATATTTTCTAATCCCGTTGTAAAAACCCATACTTCCTGTAAAAAAACCCGGACCCCACAAATATATCACATTCACCGAATGTCAGTTAACGCCGGGCATACGCTGATTACGTTGATTCCATCATGGCACCTGGACGGATCATCACGAGATCTTATATATAGGTCCCGTCTATTTCAGCAGCAAAAAGGTAAAGTCCATACCCGGGTCGACCGATAATCTAAATAACTGCTCATCACTACCAGAATAGCAATAAGCTCACTCAGTTCCTGAATCGATATGGCGTTGGTTTCACACCTTTCAATTCATGAATTGTCTGGGCTTTTTTTATAGGTTCCAATGAAACTAATAACTACTGAAAAAGAGAAGGAAGATTCCGGCCGATCCTTTCTCCACGTCGACCATAATAAAAAAACAGATCGTCCCGAACGGCCCGGGGGAAATGATCATCCGCATCTATGCGGGGAAAATACCCATCACAAAACCGGCCCACAAGTGAGTCCGTTCACCCTGGCCTTCAATCGGTCTTGTGAACATCTGGAAGCCCCTTTCCTGGACGCTTATGCCCGGGAATCCCTACCCCATATCCGGTTGTCGCTCGTGCTGGCGATCTTGATCTGGTCTGCTTTCTCCGTTCTGGATATCATGCTCGCACCGGACGTTAAAAACATGCTGTTATGGCTGCGTCTGGGCATCATATCTCCAGTGGCATTGTGTGTATTCGCCTTTTCGTTCCTGCCGGTTTTCCGAAGGTTCATCCAGGCATCCAGCTGCCTGGTAATCGGAGTTGCCGGTATCGGCGTCGTTGTCATGATTCTGGTGGTCAATCAACCCACCAGCTATTTGTATTATGCCGGGCTCATTCTGGTGTTCTTTTACGGATCAACATTGTTAAAAATCCGTTTCGTCTGGCTGACCCTGACCATGGCTTCCGTGTCAGTCATCCATGAAATTGCGGTGAATCATGTGGGCAACATCCCTGCGGCCATCCACATCAGCAACAATTTTTTTCTTTTTGGGGCGGTTTTGATGGGCATGCTGGCGTCCTATTTCACCGAATACAGCAATCGTAGAAGATATTTTCTGACCCGGTTGCTGCAAAATGAACGGAAAAAACTCGCCCATGCCAACAAAAATCTTGAAAAACGGGTAATTTCCCGCACCAGGGACTTGGAAGAATCAAATCAGAAACTCAAAGAGAGTGAAAAACGGTTGATTACGATTCTTGATACGGTGCAGTCCGGCATCGTCATGGTGGACACCGGAACCTGCCGCGTCACCAATGCAAACCTGGCGGCACTTGCCATGTTGGACGGAACGAAACCGGAGGTAATCGGCCGGAATTACCAGGACCTTATCGGAACATCTCAGGCAACAGGCTCCATGTCCACGAAGACCGAGTCGCCGTCCGTTCAAAATGATCATTTTCTTATCACCCTCACCGGCAATAGGGTTCCCATCCTTAAAACCGAAGCGCCGATTTTACTGGCGGACCGCCAATACCTGCTCATCAGTTTTCTAAGCATCAAGGAAATAAAAGACGCGGAGATGGAGAGAAACAGCCTTGAAAAACAGCTGGTCCAGGCTCAAAAACTCCAGGCGCTGGGCACCTTGGCCGGTGGGATAGCCCACGATTTCAACAATATTCTCTTCGCCATTTTAGGGTTCGCGGAGCTTGCCATGGATGACGCCTTGCCGGACA
>JABDIN010000053.1 GCA_013003715.1 Desulfobacteraceae bacterium
CCCGTGTGAACCCGGGTGCGTCCGATTATGTATTTGAGGCATGCGGCACCGGCGACGGCGTTCCGGACCAGATATTCGGTTGGCAGCAAGCGACAGTCAATGTGGTGCTGACAGCCGGCACCCATACACTTATCGTGGGTGGATACAATACCAAAAAGACCTTTACCACCGAGATCACGGATATATATATCGATAAAATAACGGTTATCGCGCAGAGCGGGGCAACCACGGAGACCAGTTGCACGGACGGTATAGACAACGACGGTGATGGCTTTACCGATTGTCTGGATTCGGACTGCGACGGCATTTCAACATGCGAATTTGGTGCGGAGACCAGTTGCGCGGACGGCATCGACAATGACGGTGATGGCTTTACCGATTGTCTGGATTCGGACTGCGACGGTATTGGTGACTGCGGTACGGTCCTTTACCATTACACCTTCGAAATGAACTCAGAAGGTTTTGCCTATTCAGACGACATGTTTCGGTCAACGTCAAATTCTGCATATGCTTCAGGCCAGTATAACGGGACTATAGGTTACGCTGGCGGCGGACTACAGGTAAACCTCGGTGGAATTGACGATTCCAATATTATCGATGGCATGTCGGGTGGCTGGGCCCAGGACTTTTCCCTGACAAATGATTCGGTGGCAACGATTACCTTGCGATATCGTATCGAGATATCGGGCGAATACGAACCTGACGAATGTGTACAGGCCATTGTTGCGGTAGATGGAGAACCGGTTATAGGCAATGACACTGACTATCTGTTTGAAATTTGCGGCACCGGTGATGGAAGTCCACCCCAGGATTCGGGTTGGCAAGAAGCCAGTTTTGATCTCTCCCTTTCGGCCGGATCTCACAGCCTTGCATTTGGCGGTTGGAATAGCCAGAAAACGACTGTTTTGGAATCGGCCAACCTTTCTTTCGATGATGTAACCATCTCTCTTAATTCAGATGAGACAATAATATTCATTGATGATTTTAGCAGTGGAAGCGCCGAACAATGGTCGGTCGTCGATGATGCTGGTGTCGGTTCGACATGGCAGGTCTCAGCCGGGAAATATCGTCAGACTTCAACTCGTGTGGACAACTATGTGAAAAGCTATCACACCGGCTCGTTTTCAGTATATCAGAATGGTTTCGGACTGACCGATTGCAAGATTATCGTTGAGGCTGATTCCCTTGAGACCCCGGCAGGACTTAGGGATTCACTGGGTGTAATGTTCCGGTATACCGACACCAACAACTATTATAGGCTGATTGTCAGCAGAATGCAGGGATTTACAAGGTTGGAAAAACGAAGCGGTGGTGTATTTGAGACGCTTGCTTTAAATGGCAGAGGATTCACCTACGACCATCCACTTAAGATCGAGTTGGTATTAAGCGACAGCGATATTTTTATCTATCTGAACGGCATTCCAGTGTTCAGCGCATCCGATCCGGATCACGCTTACGGGTCCATAGCACTATTTACTCAGGGCCCAGTGGCATTTGACAATTTTAGTGTTCTCAATCTTGGCGCGACACCGAGACTCATCGTATCACCACCAACGGCGTATTCCATTGCTGTCAATGACGATTTATCCGGCCCGTATGCACTGACTGTGAATGCTCTTACACAGAGCATTCCATCTAATGCGGGTGTCCAATTTACGCTGGACGGCGATATGCTTGGCGCCATAACAACATACACCCATCCATTCACTGGAACGTTTGGCAATGTTGCTGCGGGAGACCATACGCTGCATGCTGAGATTGTGGATCAGATGGGTATTCCCATTGGTGATTTGGCAAAAAAAGATGTTGATCAAAAGCAACATATCGGTGTGGGTGGCAAGGTGATCATTGCTGGTGGAGACAGCATCACCAACGGTGTTGGAGACGAATTCACCGCCAACAACAGTTCTTCCGATGAAAGAAACGTCAGCCGGGGATATACACCCATACTTGAGGAGGCCCTGAGTGGTGATATTGCGCAGCCGATCATCGTTCACAATGAAGGTATCGGCGGTGCAACCTCAGCGAAGCTAAGGCTGCGTCTGGATGAGACGATTGACCGGTATCCAAATACCCAGTTCCTCATTGCCATCATTGGAAGCAATGACATATCCGGATCCATGCCAACGCTAAGCGGCGTCACCTGTACGGAGCAGATGTTCCTTGATGGTGACCCAGCTTGTGTGGGAACGTTTAAAGATAACGTCAGGGATATTATCCTTAACGCCATAGCGGAAGATATTACACCGATTCTGGCCAAAATACCGTATCGAAATGACATTTCAACGGAAGACCATGCATTGATCCAGGAATATAACGAAGTTATCGGGGATCTGTGGTTCGAACATTCACTTGATGTGATACCTCCTGATTTGTATACGTATTTCTTCAACAATCAAGGGCAATTGTCTGATGGGCTGCATCCCACGGATGACGGATACAGGCAGATCGCTGAACAACTGCGAACCGCCATCAATTCAAGCGGGATACTAGACTGAGTAGCTTTAACCTTGAATGACAAGGATGAAAAATATGCGAAAAATTAATTTTATTTATATTGGTTTGATACTCTTTTGCACCATGATAGGGGTTTTTTCAACTGTTTCGTGGGCAGAAGATGAGATAAAAGCCGAAGCATTGGTGAAGTCGTACTATTCTCATTTGCAAAATGGTAATACTTCAGAAATACTCAATATGATAATAGATCCACTGCTGAGTGAACGCAGCTCAATGCTATCCAATCCCCTGTATGCCAATTACTTAAAAAATATTTATTCGGGAGCTTCGGCTTCTGTCAGGTACATAGGTGACATTTATAATACCCAGTGCCGGGTGGAATTAACTATTTTGCGAGCGGGTCAAAGTGTTCCTAAATCCAGTGTTTTTACCCTGAAACGAGTCAACGACGAATACAAGCTCGCCCAGGAAATAGTAAAATAAGACAAAAGGTTGTTTCAGGTGGCGTATATTCTGTAAACAACCAACGCCAAGATTGGTCCCAAAGACTTTTATGCTCATGCAGAAAGCAAAAGCCAAATACACCATTTAACCATTCAACGAGCTCAATCGATTATCCAGAATGTTGTATGTTTTATTATAACCGGCGCTTTTTTAATAAGCGTAAAGACTTTTCGAAACAGCTTTAAGTTGACACCCCCCAAGTTATATTCCTATCTGGTATGCGGAAAGTGAAAATTGGTTTGTACACCCGCATCCTTTCCCTTTTTTTTACAAGAACGACTATATCTGCCTGTAAAAAACGTCTGTGTCTTGATGATGCCCGTCACAACAACATGCCAATACCCGCGCCACTAAATGGATTCAATATCGATTATGACGCATCCGAAAGACATACGGCACGATGTCACTGATGAACTGGGCGATTCTTTTTTCTTGAATTGTATAATCAAACAAAGTATTTACAAAGATTCCGGTTTGAGTGTTGCATTCTATCAGCTTCAAGCCGGTTACCTTCGAGTCACTGTCAGCGGTTTAAATTGATTGGGAATGCTATCCTTCCAAGGTGGGAGTATGATAATCAAATGTTGATGCATATCGGCTAAGGATGTGACATCAAGTTGAAATATCAGTTTTTTTGAAAACATTGCCTGCCCGGCAGAGGATCACACCACTTGTTTTGATGTCTATAGCTTACTTAATCTCTGAACACTTTTTTCGCTTCCCCTGATACTACCAATTTAGGAAATCTTTTACCACTACTGTGAATATTAATACCTATTTTATAAGCAATCGAATACCATATCAATGCGATGTGTTTCATTTCGTTCGTATACCAAAATGCGATGGTAACTTTTTGAAATTATACTTAAAAACAGATAGATCAGAGTCATTAAGCTTACCGGTATCTATTTTTTTTTATCTTGGCATTCTCCTTGCGAGTGGTGAACTGAACACCGGCGCTGGTATCAGCTAAGCTCAGCCAACAAAATCGTTGTTATTATCAGCTTTAGCAATCGTAAATTAGTCAGTAAAACGCCGCGAATTATTTTGGACAATCCATAGTTGATCAGGTGGAAAGAGCAATGTAACCGAAGCGGCGGAGCTATATATGATGACCGGACTTGATGCTTTTATCGACTGAATTAATTCAATGCTCGAATGGCTTGTATCACTGTAACAATTAATTTGGGCGGGGATGTTATTCACTATCTCATTTATCAAGCTAATCTAAACCTTATATCCTTTATCTTATTTAGAGGAGAATAGAGAGAGAACATGCAAGCAGTAATTCTTGCCGGCGGTTTTGGGACGCGGATTTCTGAAGAAACAGGCGTAAAACCGAAGCCCATGGTCGAAATCGGCGATGAGCCGATTCTTTGGCACATTATGAAAATCTATTCAACCTATGGCATTAACGATTTCGTGATATGTCTTGGGTATAAAGGCAGCATTATTAAAGCTTTTTTTGCCAACTATTTGATTAATAACTCCGACGTTACTTTTGATTATCGTAAGAACGATATGAAAATCCATGACAACGGATCTGAGCCGTGGACGGTTACATTGGTCGAAACAGGACAAAAATCCATGACCGGCGGTCGCTTGAAAAGGGTGCGACAGTATATCAACGATGAAACGTTTTGCATGACTTATGGTGATGGCGTGTCAGATATCGACATCGGTGCGCTGTTGAAATTCCATAAAGAACAGGGCGTTTTGGCCACACTGACGGCCGTCCAGCCCCCCGGGCGGTTCGGTGCGTTCAGTCTCGAACATGAACAGATCAGGGTCAATACATTTATGGAGAAACCGCAAGGAGACGGGGCCTGGATAAATGGCGGTTTTTTTGTACTTGAACCCGAAGTATTCGACTACATTGATGGCGACAATACAGTGTGGGAAAAAGAACCGCTGGAAAATTTGGCAAAGAACGACAAATTAGCAGCCTACCGGCACAAAGGTTTTTGGCAGCCAATGGATACATTACGCGATAAGAAATATTTAGAAAGCCTATATGAATCCGGCCAGGCTCCCTGGATAAAATGGTAGCGTTTCATATTTTCAGCAGAATCCCACGCTGAGACGAAAGAAGCACTATGGCCGGCTTGTAAGAACCGGAGTTAACAATAACCTATTATCGAAAGACACTATTAAACATGCAAACAGGAAAAGATATCGTTCATCAGGACTTATCCTCAATGTGCTCACGATTGGAGCAAGAGTTGAAGGTGATGAGTGGGCATAAATTACTTATTACGGGCGGCGCCGGTTTTTTAGGCTATTATCTTGTTCAGGTTATCGACCATTGGAACCAGGAGTATAAGCCGTCAGCCAAGATTGGTCTGACCATCTACGATAATATGGTCCGTGGAAAGCCGGAGTGGTTGTCTCAACTTGAGAATCGCAAAGCGATTAAGTTACTTACCCATGATATCAGGCATCCTTTGCCAAGTGATATGGATGATGATTTTTCTTTTATCATTCATGCCGCATCAATTGCGTCACCCACGTTCTATCGGAAACATCCCATCGAAACCATGGATGCCAATGTCAACGGATTACGCCGTTTGCTCGAATATTGTAAAAAGCAGAAAGAAGACGGTCGAACCACGCCCCTTGGCTTCTTGTTTTATTCGAGCAGCGAAGTATACGGAGATCCTGCCGCTGATCAAATCCCGACATCTGAAAGTTACAATGGTAATGTATCCTTCACCGGACCTCGTGCTTGTTACGATGAATCCAAACGATTCGGCGAAACATTGTGTGTCAATTTCGCGCAACGGCACGAATTGCCGATTAAAATTGTCCGTCCATTTAACAATTACGGGCCGGGATTGAAGATCTCGGACAGAAGGGTCATTCCGGATTTCGCACGCAATATATTCGACAATGAGAATATTGTTATGCTGTCTGATGGGAAACCAACCCGCACATTTTGCTATGTGGCCGATGCAGTGGTCGGATATTACAAAGCCTTGGTATCAGGCCGTCCGGGTCAGGCATACAATATAGGCACCGAGACACCGGAAATCTCGATGGCGGAGCTAGCGAAGCAAATTACGGTCTATGCTAAAGAGCTGTTCGGTTATGGCGGTAAGGTTATTCTTAAGATCAGCGAAGAAGACGAATATCTCGTGGACAATCCCAACCGGCGATGTCCGCGTATCGATAAAGCGCGTTCGGAACTCGGGTTTGTACCCGTAATCGGGTTGGAAGAAGGCCTCAAAAGGTCATTATTGTGGTACGCTGATAATCGTCAATCTGAAGACGCCTGATGGTTGAAGGCATACCGATTGTTTTTATATGTCTGAAATTATAGGCCTTATACCGGCTGCAGGTCGAGCTTTGCGTATCGCCCCTTTGCCGTGCAGCAAGGAGATCTTTCCCGTCGGTATCGATGAGTCCGATGCGATCAAGGGGCCTCGCCCTAAAGCGGCCGCCCAATATTTGCTTGAACAGATGCGAAATGCCGGAGCGCAAAAAGCATATATAATCCTGCGTAGCGGCAAATGGGATATTCCGAAATATTTCGAGGACGGATCCAGGCTCAATCTGGATATTGCATACTTGATCATGCGGCGACCATACGGTGTACCATATACCCTGGATCAAGCTTATCCTTTTGTAAAAGACGCGACGATTCTCTTCGGATTTCCCGACATAATCATGTTTCCCAACGAAGTATTCACATCGATGCTGAACAAACGGAAACAGGGGGGCTGCGATATTGTTGTGGCCCTGTTTTCCGCAACGCAACCAAAAAAAATGGATATGGTCGAATTGGACGCCGACAACAATATAAAATCAATTCACATCAAACCTCCTCAGACAACCCTGGATTTAACCTGGATTGCGGCGGCCTGGACACCCGTATTTACCGAATTCATGCATGCACTCATATCCGACAGATTAAATGAACAGGACATTTCAAAAGAACTTTATATCGGCGATGTCATCCAAGCCGCCCTTGGTAGCAATATAAAGGTGTCGTCGGTTCATATAAAAGAGGGCCGATATCTGGATATCGGAACGCCTGAGGATCTTCTTCAATCAACCGGTTTCGTGCAATCATTGGAAGCGCACGAAAAACCACTCAAATGAAACAACGCATACCGGATTGATGAAGATGAAAACCTTGCTGAGTATTAACAATTACTATTATTTGAGAGGTGGGGCTGAATTCGTTTTCTTGAAACACAATGATCTTTTTTCGGAAACCAACTGGCGTGTTGTCCCTTTTGCCATGGAACATCCGCAAAATCTTGATACGCCCTGGAAGCGATTTTTCGCCGGAGAAAT
>JABDIN010000076.1 GCA_013003715.1 Desulfobacteraceae bacterium
CAATAAAACCAAGAATTAGATATCAACCTCCCGAAAGGGTGTCAAGTGTTTTTATTGGTGTACTGTTTCATGTCCAACCTTTTGTAATTCATCATGTTATTTTTCATTTACAATGGGCGTAAAGGGAATTATAACATCTGGCACCATCTCCCCCATATGTTGGTTGCCGGAGTTGATTGATGTTTGCCATACATCGAAAGGCCCCAACGGCCGGGATAACTATCCGGTGGACATTAACTACCGGCAACGTGGCCTTACTACGATTCAATATACAGGTATCGACTGCAATCATGAAAACTTTAAAAATATTGATATGTTATCTCCTTTTAACTTCCCTGTTGACCGCTACCGCAGCGGCGGAACCGGTTCGGATGCTCATCCTGCCCGTCCGGATTTTTTCCGATCAGGATCTGAATTTCCTCAACCATGGGATCCGGAACATGATCGCCACACGGCTCGGCGCCGTTGATGAGGTCCAGCCCGTCAGCCAGGCGGAAACCGACAGGGCAGTGGCGGAATTCGGAGTGCCTGCGGATGAACCCTCCGCCATTGCCCTGGGTGAAAAAACCGATGCCCAATTCGTGCTTCGGGTGAGCCTGACCGTGTTTGGTGACAGCATCAGCACCGACGCGAAATGTTTCGATGTGCTGAAACAAAAGGCGGTTGTTCTCTTTAACGAAACCGGCAGTGAACGCGGCGATGTGATCCATCATGTTTCCCATTTTGTGGACAAGATCAACACCGATCTGTTCAATCTGAAACCTGAAACGGCTGCCAAGGTGCTGCCCAACTACCAGGCCCCACCGGCGGATACGACAGATACGCGACAACATCCGGAAACCCTGATCGAAGGCGCCATGGACGGCGGGGGAGGGACCTTTGTCCGGGAGAATATTCAGACCAACACATTGAGATGGATCAGCCAAAGCTTTAAAATGCAGATTAACGGACTGAGTATCGGCGATGTGAACGGGGATCAACGGCAGGATATCATTATCGCCGGACCGCACCAGGTTGTCGTACAGGATTTCATCGACAACCGGTTGGTTAGAATCGGAGAAGTCACCGATAAAAACTACAATTGGTTTTTGAGCGTGGACACGAGTGATGTCAACAACGATAACACTGACGAAATCTATGTTTCCAATTTTCCGAGAAACGGTGACAAGCTGCAATCCTTTGTGCTTGAATACAGCGGCCGACAACTCACCAAGACCGTCGAAAACGAAAGCCTGTTTTACGGGGTGTTTCAGACCCGGGATCGAGGCAAAGTACTCATCGGCCAGAAAGCCGGAAAATCCGGCGCCACCATCAGCCTGACGAATTTCTTTCAGCCCGGCGTTTACGAATTGCAGCGGCAGGGGAATGTGCACCATATGGAATCGCGGTTGAATTCACCGCGAACCGTCAATGTCTTCAATTTTGCATTCGGAGACCCCATGAACTCGGGTGCGGATGTCTTTACAACCTTTTCCGGTTCCAACATACTTCGTATCCTTTCACCCGGCGGCTCCGAGGAGTGGAGCAGTGAAGAATCATATGGCGGCACCGCGAATTATTTCAGGATCGAAAATCCCGAACGTGCCGATGATGAATTGCGGTTTTACATACCGCCACGGATCCTCGTCACGGACCTGAATGGAGACGGGAAGAACGAAGTAATCACCGCCAAAAACCAGGAGGCGTCCGGGGTTTTGGGACGCCTGAAAGTTTACAAGAACGGTTACATCGAGTGCCTGACCTGGAACGGCATGTCCCTGGCGCCGAAATGGCGGACGGAGAAAGCGACCAAATATATCAGCGATCTGGCCGTGGGTGATGTGGATCAGGATGGAACCCCCGAACTGGTTTATGCTGTCGTTGTCAAACCGTCCTGGTCCATGGACGCGGGCAAAAGCTATATCGTTATCGAAGACATCCCGGCATTCTGATCGATCTTGATTTAACAATCCGGCTCAACTATACAATCCGGTGAAAAGCCCGCTCCAGGTCCTTGACCGGCCAACGGATCCAGGTGGGCCGGCCGTGGGGGCAGTGGGAAGGGTTTTCGCAGGTGTCCAGTTGCTTGAGCAAGGCAGTCATCTGCTCACGGGTCAGCGGATGGTTGGCGCGGATGGTGGTATGACAGGCCATGAGCATCAGGCATTCGTCCATCACCCGTTCCATGCCGTTGCCAATGCCGATCTCGATGGTTTTTTCCACGATCTCCTGAACCAGGGGCTGCATCGGGCGATGATCCAGCACCACCGGCACCGCCGCCACTAAAAAGGTGTTGCCGCCAAAGGGTTCGATATCCAAACCAAAGCGCCTCAATTCAGGCATCATCAGCATCAGCACCTCGGCTTCTTTAAATCCCAATTCGATGGTCTCCGGCAACAGCTTTTTCTGGGACGGGGGCTGTTCCCGTCCGGCGGCGCGTTTCAACGATTCAAAGGCAATGCGCTCGTGTGCGGCGTGCTGATCGATGATGATCAATCCTTCCGTGGACTCGCACAGCAGATACGTGCCATGGAACTGGCCGATGAGGACAAGATCGGCGAATTGCCGCGTTTTCCATAGCGTAGCCTGGGCATCGGGAACGGGCCGGTCCGATGGCATTTTTTCAGCACCGCCCCTATTTCCGGCCAGATGATTCCCGGCCGGTTCCCCCCTGGTGGCGGATGGGGATTCAACAGGAGGTGCTGCCGGCCGAACGGTCGCAGGCGCCCGCATTGGTTTCCCGGCTTCGGACACTGTTGCCGATGCCGCCTGATACGCCGCCGTGGGTTCACCAACCCCATTCGTGCCGGTGGACACCGATGGTCCGGGTGTTCCCCATTGGTCCGGTTTTCCCCATTTGGATCGATCCGCATGGTGCAGCACTTCCCGCACTGTTTTTTGAACGGCATCATGAACCGCCCGCTGTTGGGAGAACCGCACCTCGTGCTTTGTGGGATGGACATTGACGTCCACGTCGTCGAAGGGCACCGTCAGATTGAGCACGGCCACGGGAAAACGCCCCTTCATCAGGCGCCCGTCGTAGCCGGAAATCAGGGCATGCTGCACCACCCGGTCTTTGACCTGCCGCCCATTGACAAATAAAAAGATGCCCCTGGAGGTGCTGCGGAATACCTCGGGCGAACAAATCCATCCGCTCACATCCACATGGGCACCATCATATTTAACAATCTGCAATTGGTGCCGCAACTGCCGGCCCAGGACATCGGCCACCCGATCCGCGGGGTCGGCCGCGGCCGACCAGTTTTTGACCATTTTCCCGTTATGGGTGAGCCGGAAATGGACGGACGGCCACCCCAGCGCGGTTCCGGCCAGGGTGTCGGCAATATGCCCCTGTTCGGTATTCACGGTCTTCATGAACTTTCGGCGGGCAGGCGTGTTGTAAAAAAGATTCTCCACCAGCATCGTGGTGCCGTGGGGGGCGCCGCATTCGGATACTTTCTTGATCCTGCCGCCCTCCATGAACACCCGGATCCCGGCGTCGGCATGGGCATCCCGGGTCACCAGGGTAAACCGGGACACACTGGCAATACTCGGCAATGCCTCACCCCGGAAGCCCAGTGTTTTTATGGAAAACAGGTCGGCATCTTTCCGGACCTTGCTGGTGGCATAGCGTTCTATGGCCAGCAGGGCATCGTCGCTGCCCATGCCGCACCCATTGTCCGTCACCCGGATGGAACGCCGGCCGCCGTTTTCGATATCGATCCGGATCCGCGTGGCACCGGCATCCAGCGCGTTTTCCACCAGTTCCTTGACCACGGAGGCCGGACGCTCCACCACCTCACCGGCGGCAATTTTGTTCGAGAGAATTTCGGGCAGAATCTGTATGTTGGACATGATCGGCGGCGTTTGGTCGCGGTTTTCAGGTGTCTTTATCGGCTTCCACCAGCAGTTGCAGCAAACATTGCGCATCCTTCGGGGAAAGATTGAATTTCATGCCCGCGGTTTCGATGAGCTTTCCGATGCCGGGCGCACCGGGTGATTTTCTTTCCTCTGAAATCCATTGTACGGCCTTTTTCAAGCCCTCTCCTTCCGGTATGATCGTTGTCATCTTATGATCCTTTTCATTTGTTGAGATTCGGTTTTCGGTTGCATACGCCTGCCGCCTGTTCAAAACAATATGCCGCCTTCAATAAGATCTCTTCACTGAAATGGGGTCCCATCAATTGAAGCCCGATGGGCAACCCCTCGGTTGAAAATCCGCAGGGCACCGAGATACCGGGTATGCCCGCCAGGTTGGCCGACAGGGTGAACACATCGGAAAGGTACATGGCCAGGGGATCATCCACGGTTTCGCCGATTTTAAATGCCGGTGTCGGTGCGGTGGGGGACAGGAGCAGATCACAGGTTTCAAAGGCGGTATTAAAATCATCGATGATCAGGGTCCGCACCTGGGAGGCTTTCTTGTAATAGGCGTCATAGTATCCGGCGGACAAGGCATAGGTGCCGATGATGATGCGGCGCTGCACTTCGGCACCGAATCCGATGCTGCGTGTGTTATTGTACATCTGCATCAAATCGGACTCGGAATTGTCGCGGAAACCATATTTCACGCCGTCATAACGGGCCAGGTTCGAACTGGCCTCGCAAGGGGCGATCACATAATAGGCGGCCACGGCATAGTCCGTATGGGGCAGCGTGACCTCCACACAGGCAGCGCCCAGCGATGTAAAGGTATCCACGGCATTTTCAATCGCCGCGGCCACATCCGGGGAGAGGCCGGGTGTGTCAAAATATTCCCTGGGCAATCCCACGGTCAGACCGCTCAGGTCACCGGAAAGACCGGCGCTATAGTCCGGTACTCCTCTCGGCACCGATGTGGAATCGGCGGGATCGTGTCCGCTGATGGCAAGCAACAACAGGGCGCAATCCTTCACGTTTTTGGCAAAAGGACCGATTTGATCCAGCGAGGAGGCGAACGCCACCAGGCCGAAACGGGAAACCCGGCCATAGGTGGGCTTCATCCCCACCACGCCGCAGTGGGACGCCGGTTGCCGGATGGATCCGCCGGTATCGGATCCCAGCGATCCCAGGCACATGTCCGCTGCCACGGCCGCTGCGCTGCCGCCGCTGGAGCCGCCGGGCACACGAGTCTGATCCCAGGGATTCCGGGTTTTTATAAAGGCGGAATGTTCGGTGGAAGACCCCATGGCAAATTCATCCATGTTCAGCTTCCCCATGATCACGGCGTTCTCGGCTCTCAATCGTTGAACCACATGGGCATCATAGGGGGGAACGAAGTTTTCCAGAATCCTGGAACCACAGGTGGTACCGATACCCCGGGTGCAGATCAGGTCTTTGAGCGCCACGGGAATACCGGTCAAAGGCGTGATACGCCCCTGACGGATCAATTCATCCGCATGTCCGGCCGCGGACAGCGCGCCGTCCGCATCGACGGTCAGATAGGCCCGTATACCGTCATCGACCGCCGCTATCCGGGACAGGACCGCCCGGGTCAACTCCACAGCGGAAATGTCTTTATTTTTCAGCAACTCATGCGCCCGGTGAATGCTTAAGGCGGACAACTCCATGAACACTTGCTCCTTTTCGGGTGACAATGATCCTGATGGGTCAACGGAAGATCACCCAGAATAAAAATGATGTATCGGCGTGTTTTTCCCAATGTGCCGTTGTGTTGTGCAAACTATTGCTCGGGGATTCGTAACTCAAAAAACAGCATTTATCATATGATTACGAATAGCTATCAATCGATAATCCTTGGGACCAGAAACGTACCATTCTCATGGTCGGGTGCGTTGGCAAGCGCCAGGTCACGATCCAGGTGCCGGCCCGGCTCATCCCCACGCAACGCATTGGTCAATGAGATGGCATGGCTTGTCGGCTCGACACCCGTGGTATCCACCTGGCTCAGCTTATCCACATATGCCAGGATATCTGCAATCTGCCCGCAAAATGCATCCACACCGGCCACGTCCAGCTTCAGCCGGGCAAGCCTGGCCACATGCAATACTTCTTCCCTTGTGATTTTCATATCCGGTTCCTCTGAAAATAATCGATCATACCGTATTTCAATTTCATTTGGTGCTGAGTACCGTGCACAGGGCACCGCCATCGCGTGGAACGAGCACCTTATCTATTTCGGTATCTCAGCGTTTTACTACCATGGGGGTATAGTTCATACCTTTCAACTGCTTGACCGTGGCGGCGGCAGCCCCCTTGTTTTGATATGCGCCGACCCTTATCCGGTACCAGGTCCCCTTGCCCGGTATATTGGCTTTCACATGATAGGCCGGAAGCCCTTTGGCCTTGAACTCTTCAACCAGCTTATCGGCCGCGGCCATCTTTTTTATGGAGGCCACCTGAATCGTATAGGGCTTATCCGCGGTCGACGGCACCGTGGGCGTGGGAACCGTTGATTTGACCTGATCCGTCGTTTTATCCGGTACATTCTTATCCGGCACACGGCGTTTCTTGACCTCCGGAACCACCGGGGCCTTGGATGCGGGTTCCGGGGTGATGGGGATACGGCGGATTTCGGTCCCGGACTGGGGCCGCTTTAAGGTCTCATAAAATTCCAGATCTGTTTTCTTGCTGCCGATGTCCGATTCGGTTTCAAAGGTATTTTCTTTGTTTTCGGATGTTTGAAGAAGACTCTCCAAGTCTTCCTTAAGGCTGTATATCTTGAATCCCAATGGCGTGGTGCCCCTCCCCACCCAGATTCCCAATGCAAACATCCAGACCAGTGCGCACAGGACCACACAAATGCCGATGGTCATTGCTTTACCGGATACGATGAAGGCGGCTTGTTTCTTTTTTGACACCAAGTGACCCCTAATTACATCTTTTCCGGTGCAGAGACGCCTAAGAGCGTCAGTCCGTTGCGGATAACCTTTTGTACGGCCGTAACCAGATAAAGCCTGCCCGCTGTGGTGGTCGAATCGTCCGTGAGAACCCGGTGCTTGTTGTAATAGGCATGGAACGCGGCAGCCAACTCCATCAGGAAAAAGGTGATGCGGTGGGGTTCCATGTAAACGGCGCTGTTCCTGACGATTTCAGGATACCGCATCATGAGTTTTATCAGATGGACATCATCCGGGGTATTCAGGGCGGCTGCAGCGTCTTCATTCCATTCTATCCCCCCCATGGACTGCTCGTTTGCCTTCCGGACAATGCTGGATATCCGGGCATGCACATATTGGACATAATAGACCGGATTGTCGTTGGTTTTTCTTTTGGCCACTTCCAAATCAAAATCCAACGGACTTTCATAGTGCCGTGTCAGAAACAAGAATCGGGCGGCATCGGCACCGACCTCGTCAATTACGTTTTTCAATGTGACAAACTCACCGGCCCGGGTGGACATGGCCACCGGTTGTCCGTCTCTGAGCAAATTCACCAACTGATAAAGGATCACTTGAAACCGGTCCGGATCATGGCCGGTGGCTTCCACGGATGCCTTCATGCGGGGTATATATCCATGATGATCCGCCCCCCAGACATCGATCAACCGGTCAAACCCCCGGTGGAACTTATCCAGATGATAGGCGATATCCGAGGCAAAGTAAGTGGTCTGACCGGTCCGGCGAACGACCACCCTGTCTTTTTCATCACCAAAGGCGCTGGAATTGAACCAGATGGCGCCGTCTTTTTCATATACGATTTTCCGGGATTTCAATTCCACCAGGGCCGCGTCCACCTTACCGGCATCATACAGGCTCTGCTCACTGAACCAGCGGTCGAACGTCACACCGAAACCATCAAGATCCTCGCGAATGCCCTGGATGATTTGTGCCGCGGCAAGTCGCGCGCATTTCTCAACGGCGGCCGCTTCATCTTCGGGGAGGACTTCCTCTCCGTCGGAGAACAGGGACCGTGCCAACCGGCCGATATAATCCCCCTGGTAGCACTCTTCGGGGAAGTCGATGGTTTCGCCCGACAGCTCCTTTAACCGCAGATATACGGATTTCCCGAGTGTTTGGATCTGCCGGCCGGAATCGTTGATATAGTATTCCTTCTCAACCTCATATCCGCAAAAGGCGAGAATATTGGCCATACTGTCGCCCACGGCGGCACCGCGGCCATGGCCGACATGCAGTGGCCCGGTGGGATTGGAGCTGACGAATTCCACCTGGATGCGTTCACCTTTCCCGAAACCGGAGGCCCCGTATCGCATATCTTTTTCATGGATCTCTTTTAAAAATGGCAACCATGCCGTGGCGCGGATAAAAAAATTGATAAAACCGGGCCCGGCGATTTCCGTTTTTTCGATAATCCGATCCGGATCATCAATATAATTGACAATGGCATCGGCGATTTTACGCGGCGCCGTTTTTTGTACCGATGCCATGACCAGTGCAAAATTGGTGGCCAGGTCCCCATGATTGTCCGCCTTGGGCGACGCGATTTCAACTTCCGGGAAATCAGCCGACGGCAATGCGCCGTCTTGGAAAGCCGCTTGCGCCGCTTTTTCGATGAGCGTCTTGACTACTTGTTTCATGTTTGGATTTACCTTGTTCAAATTAGCGTTCGTCAACATCCGATCAGCAGGTGACACCGTTGTTTAACATAATTTCAGTTTGGATTAAACGGTTCCTTTTTTAAATCGATCCGCCAGACAGTGAATCACTTCATGTAACCTTGCCGGGGCTGTCTTCGCCGATCTTGACACGAACTTGCCTTTCAGGCATGTTGCACTCTCCGGATTTTAACACGCCCACGATCAAAAAAAATATGCTGATGCTTAAACACCGATTATTTGATGCCCATACCCTGCTCACCATTTTTCTTCTCATAACGGCAACGTTTCTGGCCTTCAGTCCGGTATTGAAAAGTGATTTTGTTGACTATGACGACCAGATTTATGTCACAAAAAACCGGGCGGTTCGGGCAGGCTTCTCGATTGCCAGCATTAAATGGGCGTTCGGCAACGTGGATGCCAGCAACTGGCATCCGCTGACATGGCTTTCTCATATCCTGGATTATCGGATTTACGGATCAGCGCCATGGGGGCATCATTTGTCCAGCCTTATCCTTCATGCGTTAAATGGCGCCCTACTTTTCGTATTTCTCCGGACCTTTTCGGCCGATGTCTGGAAATGCGCGATAGTTGCCGCCCTCTTTGTGCTGCATCCCCTGAGGGTGGAATCCGTAGCCTGGGTTTCGGAACGCAAGGATGTGTTAGCCGGCACATTCTGGATGCTCAGCCTCATCGGGTACATGCGGTATTGCCGGGAATTCAAGCCGGGAGTGTATCTGTGTGTCCTTTTAAGCTTTATCTGCGGGTTGTTGGCAAAACCCATGGTCATCACCCTGCCGTGCGTATTGCTCCTCCTTGATGTCTGGCCTTTGCAGCGCCTGAACCTCCAGGGGGGGCTGAAACGGCTTTTCCACCATGACAACCTGAAGATCCTCGCTGAAAAGATCCCCTTTTTCGTATTGTCCATCCTCGCTGCAACCATAACCATCATCGCCCAAAACAGCGGTGGTGCCATTCGATCAGTCAAGATATTTCCCCTTGCCGAACGGATCGGAAATGCATTTATCAGCTACATCGCCTATCTCGTCAACCTGATCCGGCCGGTGGACCTGGCAGTCTTTTATCCATACCCGCAGCCGTTTCCATGGGGGTATGCCGTGGGGGCGTGCCTCATCATCGCACTCGTCACCATCTGGGTTTGCTTATTTTCAAAGGGTAGCCGCTATTACAGGGTGGGGTGGTTCTGGTATCTGGGGACACTTGCTCCCGTGATCGGGATTATCCAGGTCGGGTCCCAGGCCAGGGCCGACAGATATACCTATATTCCCTTGATCGGCATTCTGATACTGGCGGTCTGGGGCATGGGGGAATTCCTCGGACAACGAAAAAAATTGAGACCCTTCGCTGGTGTGGCCGCGGTGCTTCTCGTTACACTATCTGGTGTAATGACATGGACACAATCCAGCAAATGGGAAAATAGTTTTACGTTATTCAATCATGCCATCGCCGCAACCGGGGAAAACGAAGTTGCCCTTCATGGTCTCGGCAACGCTCTGGCCAGGGAGAATCGAATACCAGAAGCCATCGGGCACTATGAGCGAGCGATTCAAATGGATCCCCTGTTTGCCGAGGCGCATTATAATCTGGGCAACATGAAAGCAAAAACAGGCATATTCCGGGAAGCCATTGAGCATTATCTTCACGCAGTGTCACTTAAACCCGGCTATTATCTTGCCCACAATAATCTTGCCAATGCCTATGCCACTGAAAAGGACAGTTTAAACGCGATCCGTCACTGGGCGGAGGCGATCCGCCTGCAGCCACGGAATGAAAGACCCGCCGCAAATATGGCCATGGCCATCAACCGGGTACCGGATCTTACGAAACTGAGGGGCGCTATTGATCAATGGATAGCAATGGACCCCCGTAATGCCGGATTCTATTACGCCAAAGCCACCATGGAGAAAAAACGGGGAGATATCCGCAGGGCATCCAAGGCCTTCGAAAAGGCGGTATCGCATAATCCCCAATTTCTTCCGGCCCTGCGCGGCCTGTTCGAAATTTACGCTATTAACGGAGATGAGAATGCGGCCATTACCGCCCTGAATCGAATGGCAAGTGTAGATCCGGACCAGCCAACAACATATTACAACCTGGCCTGTATGTATGCGCGTCAACAAAAAGCTGAAACCGCCTTTCAGATGCTTGAAACCGCCATAGCAAAGGGGTATCGAAACAAGGCGCTTATGAAAAAAGACACGGACCTCGATCAAATAAGAGATACGGAACAGTTCAATATGCTATTGAATAAAATCAGATAGATTTATTCAGTTTTCCCATAACTGCGACTAAGGAATTCCACCGATAGATGTATAAAAACAAGAAGGTCATCGTGGTAATGCCCGCTTATAACGCGGCGCAAACCCTTAAAAAAACCTATGAAGCAGTCATGGCCCAGGAGATCGTAGATCTGATAATCCTCGTAGATGACGCCAGTAAAGATGAAACGGTTGCCATTGCCCGGCAACTTCCGAAGGTGCAGGCACATACCCACCCCAGGAACATGGGTTACGGGGCCAACCAGAAAAATTGCTATCGTTTGGCCCTTGAAGCCGGTGGCGACATTATCATCATGGTCCACCCTGACTACCAATACGAGCCAAGACTGATTCCGGCGATGGCATCCATGATCGGCAATGGGGTGTATCATTGTGTGCTCGGTTCCCGGATTTTGGGGGGCTATGCATTGAAGGGGGGAATGCCGGTATGGAAATACATCGCCAATCGTTGTTTAACCCTGGTTGAAAATGCATTGATGGGGGCAAAGCTTAGCGAGTACCATACAGGGTACCGTGCATTTTCAAGACAATTGCTGCAACAATTACCGCTGTATCGTAACAGCGACGACTTTGTGTTCGACAACCAGATGCTCGGCCAGATTCTTTGGCTCGGTTATATGATCGCGGAAGTCAGTTGTCCCACCAAATATTTTCCGGAAGCATCGTCGATCAATCTTCCCCGCAGCATTCAGTACGGTATTGGGTGTCTTTACACCGCGATCTCCTTCCGCCTGGGAAAATCCAATATAGTTCAATGGGACCTCGCACCTTCAAAAGACGCTTGAATTTTTTGTTCAGGACACATATGAATCGTTCCCAGTTTTATGGCCTGTGCCCGAGCGACTTACCGAATGCACGGGTCAAACCTTTAATCGAAGCCTACATCAATGCAGAGGCCCTAATGAAAGCACTGATCATCTGTCTGGCGGTATTCACCTTCTCGAGCTGGGGAATCGTTTGCGCGGAAACCGATATCCACAAACAACGGACCGATTTCTCCAAACCCTATATGACCATCCGGTTGACCTATAATTACGAGGTATACAAAAAGCCCATTTTCTTCAAACCAAAAGCCCTGCCCTCCTTCGTGGTGTGGGTGGAAGAGGCGGATTCGGGGTATTTTGAGTCCATCTTCATCACGGACAAGGCCGCGAAAAACAAGTGGACATTGAAACGGAAACGGCCTGAGGTCATGCCGGTGTGGGATGGGCAAAAGAAGAAGGAGACCAGCGGTAAAATTGACATCGATGCCATCAGCGCGGCAACGCCCAAGGGCGATATGGTGACCATCTACTGGCAGATACCTGAATCGTTTTTAGACAAAAAAATCGATGTCTATATCGAAGCCAACAATTCATTCGATTATAACAATGCATATCACAATACCTGGGGAGACCCCGGCTATAGTTCGGCCAACGGCCAGCCGTCCATTGTCTGGAAATCGACGATCACTCCGGGAACGGACGACATGGAGGTTGTTTCGCCCCGAATCATCGGGCATGGTCATGTGCTGGGGAAAAATTCCGATATGGACCCTGATCTGTCGGCCATTACCACCGCAACGCAAACCTTTTCGAAAATCAGTATCCGGAAGGTTACCCCGTATACATCGACTCGATAAGATCGCCGAAAGCATCATTGATGACCTTTCGTTTAACCTTCATGGTGGGTGTGACCTCACCGTCCTCCTCGTAAAGTTTCTTGGGGATCAGGGTGAATTTCCGTATGTTTTCCACCCGGGACACCTCACCATTGACACGTTTGACTTCTTTTTCAATCAAACGATGGATATCCGCATGTGTGGTCAGGTCCTTGTAGGTGGAAAACTGGAGTTTCCGATCCTGGGCATATTTGATGACATTGTCCTCGTCGATGACGATCAAGGCGGATAAAAATTTGCGTTTATCCCCGATAACCACCGCATCATTAATATAAATGCTGGCCTTGAGCTTGTTTTCGATCATCTGGGGGGTGATGTTTTTACCACCGGCGGTAACGATGATGTCCTTGATACGATCCGTGATCGACAAAAATCCGCCGTCATCGATCCGGCCCACATCGCCGGTGTGCAGCCAGCCGTCCACAAGGGTTTCCCGCGTGGCTTCCGGATTTTTATAATAGCCGGCAAATACACCGGGGGAGTTCACCAGAATTTCTCCATTTTCAGCGATCTCTACCTGTGAATCCGGCAATACCTGCCCCACCGCGCCGAACTTGACGGCGCCGATTTTTGAGATGGTGGTGACCCCCGCTCCTTCGGTTTGTCCATACCCTTCGATCAAATTGATGCCGATGGCCTGGAAATAGACCAGCACCTCCGGTGAAATGGGGGCTGCACCGGAATATGCCACGCGCAGCCGGTCAAATCCCAGGCGTTCCTTCAATTTCCGGAATACGACAAAATACGCCACCCCGTACATCATGGCCAGGCCCGACGGGACCGGGCGGCCCTGAAGTCTGTATTGCATCCGCTGCTTTCCGATGCGAACGGCAAATCGATACAGGAGGCGTTTGAGAAGGGTTGCATCCTTGATATTGATGGAAACGGCGGAATAATATTTCTCCCAAATCCGCGGTACGCCGTATCCCACAGTGGGGGAAACCTCCCTCATGTTATCGGTCACGGTGTCGGGTTTTTCCACAAAATTGACGATATACCCATAAGTGATATGGATAAA
>JABDIN010000111.1 GCA_013003715.1 Desulfobacteraceae bacterium
CGGGCAATTTCACCTTTGTGCTGTTTACATCCGGTGTCTATTCACTGGAGATCAGGGGACCCGGGGCGGGGTTGTTTGTTGAACGATTGCCATTGCCGCACTGAACCCTGATGGAGCGGGCAAAACAGGTGAATCGACAAGATCAAAGGAGTATGACATGATACGGGGTTATAATAATAGAATACAACAACGCATTCAGTGGATACTATTGTTCATTGCGGCTTTCCTGGCGGCAACCATTATCATGGGTGCCGTGAATCAGGTGTTTCCCACCGCAAAGGATTCCGGTGGCAGTCGCCCGGCAGCCGTTACAGGCCTTCGCATTGTGATGGATTAGACCGGGGAAGGTATGGTAAGGCGCAAAGAATGCAGCGGTAACATAGAGAAAAAAAAGGTGTTTTGAAGCAGGAAATTCAGGCTTTATATTATCGGCGTAGCCCCGGCGTGGTCCGTTCGATATCGTCCGACCCATTTCCCCACCATCTGAACCAGATGCTTCGGATCAACGGGCTTGGGCAGATAGTCGTCCATCCCGGCTTCTATGCATTTCTCACGGTCACCCGTCATGGCACTGGCTGTCATGGCAATGATGGGGATCGCACAATAGAGGGAGTCAAGTTGCCGAATGTGCCGGGTGGCCTGGTATCCATCCATCACCGGCATTTGAACATCCATCAGCACAAGGTCATACGGAACCTCCTCCAATGCCTGGACCGCTTCACGTCCGTCCCCGACCGCATCAACGGTATAACCTGATTTTCTCAGGATATTCAGGGCTACCAGCTGATTGGCGGTATTATCTTCGGCAAGAAGAATGCGGCCGCGCTTTTGCTCAGTTGCCATATCGATGCGCCGGATTGACGGGGACGGGTTCTTTGCACTTTCCGGTTTGGTTTCCGTATTATTGAATATCATCGCCAGGGCATTGTATAGCTGCCGCTGCTTAATGGGCTTGGTCAGATAGGCGTCGAAATCGCTTCTTTTTGCACCGTCAGCGATGGCGCGCATACCGGGCGTTAAAAGAATTCTGGGTGTGAATCTGAGAACCTTGTGTTCGCGGATTACGTCGCCCAAGGTACTGCCGCCCATATCCGGCAAGGAAGAATCGATGATGACGAGATCGAAAGGGGCGCCGTTTTCATCGGCGCTGATCATCTCGGCCAGGGCATCCTTGGTCTGGGAAACCACCGTCGGCTCACAATTCCATTTTGTCAGATAATTTTCGAGCATATTCCGGTTGAGTACATGATCATCAACGGCCAATATTCGTTTCCCGGGGATGCCTGTGAACGGACCCACCTCCGGAGGTTGCGCTTCGACCCCTTCTTGTTTTTCGAACCACAGGGAAAACCAGAATGTCGCACCCTCTCCGACGCGGCTGTCGACACCGATGTCCCCCCCCATTAATTCCACGAGTCTTTTGCTGATGGCCAACCCCAGTCCGGTGCCGCCGAATTTTCGGGTGGTGGAGCTATCCACTTGCGAGAAGGTTTTGAACAGAAGGTTCTGGCGGTCAGGCGGTATACCCATACCCGTATCCGTGACCTTCACCTGGAGATGAACTTTATTGTCTTTTTCCATCAGCACTTCCGCCTGGATCACGACCTCACCCTTTCCGGTGAATTTGATGGCGTTATTGGCCAGATTCAAAATAATCTGACGCAATCGGCCTGGATCCCCTTTCAAATGAGCAGGAACTTTCGGATCTATATAGCAGATGAGTTCCAATTCTTTTTCATGGGCCTTGAACGACAATAATTCAAGGGTCTCCTCCAGGGTCACCGGCAGGTTGAAATCAAGGGTCTCGATTATCAGTTTACCGGCCTCGATCTTGGAAAAGTCGAGAATGTCATTGATGATGGACAATAGATTTTCCGCACTGGACTGGACGGTATCGGTATATTCCTGTTGCTCGTCGTCCAATTCGGTGTCCAGCAACAATCCGGTCATACCGATGATACCGTTCATGGGAGTCCGGATTTCATGACTCATATTGGCCAGAAATTCACTCTTGGACGCGTTGGCGGCATCAGCTTTGGCCGCCAATTCACGGACCTGTTCCACGGTCGCTGCCAATTCCCTGTTGGCGTTTTCGACCTCCTGGGTTCTTCGCGCCACCCGGTCTTCAAGTTCCTCGTTAAGTTTGTGGACCCTTTCTTCGGCGATGTGTTGCTGGGTTCGATCCAGGACAACACCCTGAAAATGCGTGATCCGGCCCTGATCATCCCGGATAATCCAGGTGCGGTCATCCGTCCACAACACGCGGTCATCTGCCGTAACGATTCGATACTCCTGGGTAAAACTATCCATGTCCGGCATTCGGCTGTACTCCCGGACCTCGGCGTCCACGCGGTCCAGGTCATCCGGATGTATGATGTTGGAATACTTGATCCGGCCACTGAGAATGTCCTCCGGTGAATATCCGAACTGTCGGACATTGTCCGAGGCGAATTCCACCAGCCAGTCACTGCCCGCCCGCCACGAAAAGGCGACCGCCGGACTTCGATTGACGATGCGCTCCAGCGTCTCACTTTTTAAAAACGCTTTGCGCAGGGCGATCTCGGTCTCCTTTCGTTCCAGTACTTCGTGGTGTAATTGCTTGTTCATTTCGGTGAGCGATACCTCACGGCTTTTAATCTGTTCGACCATCATTTCGAATTTTGAAATGATGGAAGCGATTTCTTTTTGCGGCGCCGATTTGAATTGATGATCGTAATCTCCCGCGGCAATCCGCTCTATGCCGTGTATCAGATGGCTCAGGGGATTTTTCAGGAAGAACCGGGTCGCCAGCCCTGCACCTGTGGTCAGGGACAACAGCATTACCAGCATCGTCGCAATGATGGTCCAGAGGGTCTGGCGTATGCGTTCGTATTTCATCCGGGCCTCCAGGTTCAGGTGAATAGTGCCGACCTTGATGCCATTGTGTTCAATCATCGCATTTCGCCGGATATGGTCGCCCGGCGACTCATTTTCATAGCTGAAAGACAAGCGCTCGGTGGTGTCGGTAATTTTCAGCAAGCTTACAGTGTCGTTGCGGACAAATGAATTACATACTTTCTGTATGCTGGCCTCATCCATATTCCACAGGGGTATTTCCAGGGATTTCTGGAGGAAGGTGATGTATTCATCGGCCTTTCCCTCAAATTGGTGCTGGGCTTGTCGGGAAAGAATCGAGTAGGTGACGAACATATAAATTGACGCGGTAATAATCACCACAATGGATAGACTTAAAATGATATCCCGGGAGAGTGACCGTCGCCAGGGCAGCCGAAATGATCTATGCGATGCGTTTGAATCTTGCATTCGGTGAATCCGCGGTGTGTCGGAAGACACCGCCGGTGAAGTGAGCTTATTTAACAATTTCAACTGGTTCCTTGCCTGTGTTGCCGGCGTAACGGCCAAATAGCGCTGCCATATAAGATTTATCCCGGCGGAGCCGGGCGATCTCCGTCCAGATGCTGGTAATGGTGTTTTCGTCCAATTTTTGATTTTTTTTTGCAAAAACCATGAAATATGATTTTGAACTGATTGGTTGAGAATGAATTTTAATCTTTCCGGTGAAATTCCCGTCCGTATTAAACCGGTCCGCATTCTGAGGTGGTGTGATAACCGTTCCCCGACCTGAACGGATGAGCTGGGACATGCATAATTGTGTATCCGGTGCCGTCAACACCGTGACGCCTTGCGCCTTCAGATCATCAACAATGGAGTAGCCGAGTGGCGCGCGAACCGGTAACGGCAGCGATTGAACGTCACCGGTATATTCATAGGGATCGTCGATACCGGTGATGACGACATATGCGACCTGGGTAATCCGCCACTTCGATTCATCCGTCGAGGCGGCATCCGCAGGATAAAACAGATAGGGCGCCCGATCCGGCTTATAAGACGCCGACACCACCGCATCCAGTTTTCCCTGGCGCATCTGCTCCAAACAACGCTTCCACGGCAGTGGAATGAATTCCGCCCGGAATCCCAGGTTTTTCAATGCCTGGGCCGCGATATCGATGTGAATGCCGCTGGCCTTCCCTTGGTCGGTATAGGTGAAAGGGTACCAGAAATTTTGATCCGTACCCACCCGCAGAACCGTCTGGTCCGCCCAGGCAGGTGGGATGAATAATCCTGTGATCACCAAAAGTATAATGATGTTTCGACGCATTGGAAAACCTCCAGCCTGTCCCATCGAACCATAGATGTACGATTACTGATATTGTATTTTTTCAGCTGTTTAGCAAAAGTTGACGCTGGACTTTCAGAATGAACGTAGCCGAGATCTGAAGGAAGTAGTAGAAGGAGCGAACCGCTTTCATGTAACAATATGGTTATCGGCAATTCTGGATATATCTATAATCACTTTTGATCGCGCAGTGCAAGGGAGTTGCACCGGAAATCGTTATCCGGTGGTTCGCCATGGTAGCCGTATTTACGGACAACATGGATGAAAAAGGGTTATGGCAATGATAGGGCTGACCGTACCAGCCTTGCTCGAAACCGGGAATTAACGGTCCCGATTCAAGGACGGGATTCAATGGCGGTGTTTTCATCACTCAAGGTACAGGTGAGGAAAAGATGACCCTGTTTTTTGAATCCGAATGCGGTGTATAGACCGATGGCCGGGGTATTATCCGTGCCCACATCCACATGAACCGCCCGGATGCCCTGGGCCCGGCATGCTTCGAACAGGGTGTGGATCCCGCACCGACCCACACCTCTGTCACGAAATTCCGGCAACACGTACAGATCCTCGACATAGGCATCCCGTCCGCCGTATGCCATACTGAACCCATAGGTCAGTACGATGTATCCGGCACGGGTTTCATTTTCATACATCAACCAGACACCGCCAAGGGCCGGATTGCCGATCAATTCATCAAAGGCCTGCCGCGACAACCGTTCATTCAGTTCGAAACCGGATTCTTTGTAAAATTGTCGCATGAGGTGAATCAGGCTGTCCATATCGCCAATTGAAGCGCGGTTGGTAGTGACGGTCATGTATTGTCCTCTTATTTTTTGAACAACCGGGGCAGGATGCGCATGAGGGCCATCAAACCGGTGGCCCGCCGGCGCAGGGATTTGGCGAACAGGCACGCCATGAATCCCTTGATGCCCTCGTATTGTATCCGGTCAAAAGGGTGCCACCAGAGGTTGGCCTTCAAAAAAGAGAGGGTATCATCGACAATGGTCTGGGGCTCGGTCATTTCATCAAAACCCAGGCGGCCGTGGGTCCGGCCGATGCCGGAGGTCTTGAAGCCGCCCCAGGCGGTTTCGTGGAGCCCCTGGCTCATGAGATGATCATTGATGGTTATTGTACCGGCCTGGATGCTGGTGGCAATGGCCCTGGCTTTTTTGCGGTCGGCCGACCAGACGGAACCGGTGAGGCCGAGATCCGAGTCGTTGGCTAAGGTCACGGCCTCGGCCATATCATCCACGGGCATGACCCCGATCACCGGACCGAAGGTCTCCTCGCGCATGACACGCATCCCATGATCGACCCCGGTCAATACCATGGCCGGTAAAAAGTGTGAAGAGAGGTTCACCGGCACCTGCGATCGGGCGAATATGACAGCCCCCTTATCCACGGCATCCTTTACATGCGCTTGTACCGTCTCCACCTGCCGTGCCGTGGTCATGCACCCCATATCCACTTTGAAATCAATATCTTGACCCACGCGCAGGGCAAGAGTCTTTTCTTTTAAGCGTTCTAAAAAGGGTTTATAAATATTGCGATGCGCATAGATGCGTTCCACCCCGCCGCAGGATTGCCCGGCGTTTTGAAAGCCGGCCCATACCGCTCCGGCGGCGGCCCGGTCAAGATCGGCATCATCACACACCAGCATGGCATCGTTCCCCCCCAATTCCAAGGAAACAGGGGTCAACGTGTCCGCTGCTTTTTTCATCAGGTACTTGCCGACGCTCACGGAACCGGTAAAAAAGAGTTTGTTCACGCCGCCGTCCAGAAAGGCATCTCCGGCAATGCGCCCCGGCACATTTACATAGGTGAACAAATGGGGGGGCAGATCCGCGGAATGGAGGACCTCTTCCAGCAGCATCCCCACCTGCAAGGTTTCCGATGCGACCTTCAGGATGACGGCATTACCGGCCAGGAGCGCCATGACGACCTCGGCGAACGGAATGGAAAACGGGTAATTCCAGGGGGATATAATCCCCACAACACCGTATGGCACCCGATGCAACCGGCTTCGCTTGTTCATCAAGGCCATGGAACCGCCCCGGATACGGCGGGGCGCCAGAAAAGGGGCGGTGTGTCTGCAATAATAATTCGTTGCCAGGAGTGAAGGGAAAACTTCGGTGACAAGGGCATCCAGTCGTGTTTTACCATTGTCGCCGGCGATAGTCGCCGCAATCCGCTCCTTGTTTTCCAAAAGATGGTCTTTTATCGGACGGACCGCCTTCACCCGTTCGGTTGCGGACAGGCCAGCCCAAGCCGCCTGGGCCGGTCGCGCCCTTCCGACCGCCTGTTTCACTTGATCCCGGGTATGAATCAGCGCAGACCCGATTTTTTCCCCGGTGGCAGGATTGAAGGAATCGGCATACCTGTTTTCACCATCCATAGTCATTCCGTATCACTTTCGTTCTAAACAGAAAATTGCCCGGCAACCCGGAAAACCGGTGGGAAGCGTCCACCGACAGTCGGCTTTAATCTTTGGAGGTGCCGTCATTTGTCCACCGGCACCAGGTGTGGTGCATTACCCGGTATCAACAGGGCATAAGGCGCCGGTGTCTCGGTAAACATTTGACCGGCAAACGCGGTGGCCTGGCTTTTGATACCGTCACTCAAGGCATCGGGCGTGGTGGTGTTGCACACCATGAATTGACCGGCCGATGTGGTCTTGTTGTAGACCAGGCTTCGCTGAAAGGCGGTAATGGTCAGTTCCGCGTTGTTCTCAAACGCGTCAGCGGCGGTGACAATCAGGGCCTGGCGTTTGCCATCGATAAACGACATGTGATCCAACGCCCCGCACGATCCCCGGTACAGGCAATAGCAGCGGTCGATCAGCGTTTTCATCTGTGAGCTGAATCCCCAGTAGTAAAGCGGTGACGCGAAGATGACGGCATCGGCGGCCATCATGCGGTCGAAGATGGCCGGTGCATCGTCCTTCTGAACGCACCCGGGGTGTTCCATATTCTCCTTGCATTTGCCGCAATCCAGACAACCGTTTATGTTTTTTGATCCCAGAAAAATTTGTTCCACCTGATGCCCGGCTTCAGTCAACGCCTCATCCACCCAACCGAGAACAGCGGCCGTGTTCCCCTTTTTGCGCGGGCTGCCTAAAATAGATAGTATTTTCAAATATTTACCCCTTGTCCCAATAAGATTGCCGGTGGAGATCAAGCCCATATCTTTCATACACGACAGCCGCATCGGACTCAAAGTATTTTTTTGGTAGGGGACCATGATAAGTATTGTCCCCCATTTGCTTTCTATTCACTCAAGATTCAAGTGCCAAAAAGGCTTTGAAAGGACCTCCGGAAAATGGTATTTTCAGATAACACCGCTACATCAATGGAAAATTCAATCAGACATATGGAGGTGACCATGCATTGCAAGCCTAAGTTCACACTCGGAGGAATTGTCGTCGTCCTCTTGATGGCGTCGTCGGTGGCTGGCGATGACCAGTACAAATTCCTCTACAAGTTCTCCTCCGGTTCCACAATTCATGAAATGGAACAATCCCGGCAGGAAAGTGGCGCTATCCTCATATCCCGATTCGAGAAAACCGTCGAATTCATCGTTACCAGGACACCTGCATCGCCGACATCGACCCTCACCGCGCGGATCACCAGCCTCAGCAATAAAGGGCGAAGGATCAACTACTATGATAATGTCACATTCAAGGCGACCATCTCGGACACAGGCGAAATCAACAACTACTCGTTCTCCGGTGGCCGACCCGAGTACCATGCCCTCATTATGGCGGCCGGACCAGCCAACCGGTCGAACATTTTCTGGATGCCACGCTTTCCCGACACCGCAATGAAAATCGGCGATACCTTCACCCATACGGCATCCTTTGGCAACCCTGGGATGTCGGCCGGTGGCAGGACCGTCTACGAATTGGCGGAAGTAGAGGGAGATAAGGCCCGTTTCCGGGTGCGCCAGGAAGGTTCGGTCGCAAGCGCATCGGTGGGTGGATCAAGTACCAGCCAAGGGCAAGCCGTTTTCGACATGAAAAAGGGCATGTGGGAGTCGATGAACCTCAATGGCGAGGGCACGGCGACGATGGCGGGCGGCCTCATTTCGACCTACACAATGTCATCTCAGAAGACGATCAGCCAGCGGCCTTAGCAACCTAGTAAGGCAAGAAGGTCCTTATTCCTATGGTGTAAACCGATTTTTTGTGTTAGGAATAAAAAATGACAAACTTGCGAAATTTGTGACACAGGTCACAGATCCTCACCAAAAAACATGATATAAATGATATATTAATATTGATAATCAGCGCTACTATTGCTCCTGTGATCCAAGTTGGAAAGTGAAAGGTGACCTTATGTTGAAAGAATTCCCATCCATAACGGGAAATTCGGTTTTTTATCATGTTACTGTTCTTTATTGTTCCAACCCGGACATCAATGGCGAAATAAATCCCATCATTTTTTCAGCCTGTATCCGTTGTGTAACTGAAATGTAACCTGACCCCTGATATGGACATCCTTGCAGCGGATGGACAATAGGGGATCATCGGGATTGGATTTCAGAAAAACATAATATCTATTCGTCTTGATCATTCATGAGTGTTTTTAGTGCGTTATCCCCTAATTTGGATCTTTTATCGAAAGGAGACTTTAAATGAAAAGAGCGAATTTACACATCGTTGTCATGATGACTCTTTTATACGCGATTTTCGCCTGCGGCGGCGGGGGAGGCGGGGGAAACGGCGACGACGATCCCGACTCGCAGATCAGCGTATCCGGAAATGTCAAAGAAAGCATTCTTTTGATGGGAACCATGTCCACCAACCCCTCGGACGGCGTGACCATTAGGGTCAGTTCGGATTTAAATCAGAACGGCAGCATCGATACCGGCGAATCTGAAACCACGACAACTAACAGCAACGGCGACTACAGCGTCGAAGCGCCTGCTGCCGTGGGAACAACCACCGTGGTTTCCTTTGCTAAAGAAGGTTATGCCACCGTGATAAGGACGGTTAAGGTGCAATCTCTTGGTAACGCCGTAATGATCGGTTGCACGCTGAAACAATTGTATGAACTGGAGGCATCCGGCGACGGTTGGCAGGATCAGGGCAATACCGTGGGGGTAAGCGGGATTAACATCTCCTCAGGTTATGCCAGGGCATTTAACCCGGTTACCGAAACATCCCAGTTCCCGGGCTCTTTTTCCGATGACCAGGGAAACATGCTGATTTCAGGCGTATTTGCCGAATTCGATTTAAAAGATGAAAGCGGTAACCCGATTAGAGCCCTCAGCGGCGGGCAGACAGCGACCATTCGAATGCAGGTGCCTAAAAGTACCTGGGGTGTCATAAAAGACGAGACCGCCGGCAACAGCCAAATCGATGTGCCCATGTATTATTTTAACGAAGACACCGGGCAATGGTCCAGCAGCGGGAATGGTTGGCTGGTGGACGCGGACGGTATCGCAATTGACGAAGGACAATTGGCTGCCATCACCGGTAAAACATATTCCGGTAAGATTTACGCCGCATCTGAGGCCAGTCATTTTTCATACTGGAATGTGGACTGGCCCATAGACAGCCATGCCTGCATCACTGGCGTCATTGTCGACGATCAAGGCGCTCCCGTCAGCGGGGCGGTAGTACATGTTCAGGGAATTACTTACACGGGTGTTTCCACGCCGACAGCCACAGATGCCGAAGGGCGGTTTTGCATCGACGTCATGCGCAATGAAGATGCGGGAGAAGATCTGGACGGCGACGGCAACGCGGGTGAAACCCAGCAATTGCTTATCACTGTGTTTACCGACGACACGTATTACCGCTTCAACCCGATACCGCTGGCCGACGGCACCGGCACATGTCCCAGCGGATGCATGGAAATGGGATTGTTACCGTTGTCGGCGGCAGGTGAACTTCAGATTCAATCCTGTAACATCAGCGGCACGGTATGGGAGCCGGACGGCGTCACCGGGGCCACCGATGTAATGGTATTCGGAACCGACGAAATTGCGGATCATCAAGCGCTTATGGACGCCTGCCCGGGCACTCCGGGCAGTTGCCTGTTTACAACCACTGACGGGAGCGGTGAATTCGATTTCTCTCCCGTATATTTATCATCGCTTCGGCTGATGGCAACGAAAATGGAGGAGATAGGAGATATCTATTATACCTACTATGCCCAAAACGAGTTTGTCACCTGCCCCACCGGAGATGTTGACCTGCAGTTGGAATTGCTGTCCTGTTTTAAAACCGAGAACACGCTTTCCGAATCAGGCGGCGTCATCTCCTGGACCGGCACCGCGGACATCTTAGGCGTAAGCAGTTCAAGCGGAGATTTGAAATGGATGGTGATATCACTAGGCGGCTTTGGCTCTCCACTCACCTACGGCACGGTTCCGGGAGGTGCCGAGCAGTATTTCCCCGAGTCCGGCAGTCCTGAGGCGCTGGAGGCCGGGGATATGATTTACCTGATTTCACGGTTCACCGACGCTGACAGCAATACATGCATTAATTACCAGACCGATTTCGTCGATCCCTGATCTCAAGTGTCCCTTTGCCGGGGGATGTCCCTCCGGCAAAGGGGATTGACGTGCAGTGGAATTCTAGAAGATTTAGCCTTTTACATTTAAACAGAGAGATAAAGCAGCAGGGTGCATTTCATGCACCAAAAAAATTGGGGCAACGAAAAACTCCAATGAAATGTATCCCGACTAAGCCTCTGAAAATCGCTTCAATGAATACATCCCGGAAAGACCTGCCACCGGCTTGGGGATCTTCTCTCGTTTGGCGGGATAGCGGTCCTTGAACCGCTGGAAGGTGTCGGCAACATACGCCTTGGTGCCGATGATCCCTGAATCCGTAAAAAATAGCGGGTGCGGTATTTAAAGCGCATGGCGCGGGTGACCTTGAACGCCTTCTTTCGCTCTTTTTCCAGCGCCTTGTAACGCGCTGATGCGTGTTACAAGGCGATGTGCGTGTTGACAAGTTCTTTCGATCAGTTCAGCCACTCCCTGTTTACCCAGTTGCCGTATGGCGGCATAGGTGGTGATGCCTCGTCCACGGTGAGACCATTCCGGTGTCCAATCGATCTGATCGCGAGCCTCATTGTCGTGGGTCAGATAACTCGCACGGTGAGACATGGACGCCCAATGCGCCTTCGAATCTGCAACAAAGGCGTAGCCACAATCATAGGGCACATTAAGCCATTTATGCCCATCGACCGCCCACGAATCGGCTTGCTCTACTCCATTTAGCAAATGTTGATATTTTGGACTTGCCGCTGCCCATAGTCCAAAAGCCCCATCAATATGAACCCAGGCGCCATGCTCGCGCGCGATTGGGATTAGCTCCTCAAAAGGATCAAATACCCCGGTGTTGATGTCGCCAGCCTGTAACAATACGATGGTTGGCCTGCCTGCATGTTCTTGAAGTCCCCTCAGCAGGTCTCCTGAGTCCAAATGCCCCTGCCTGTTTACAGGCAGATCGACAACATTGTCGTTACCAATCCCCAGCAAACGGACAGTACGCTCAATCGATCCGTGTCGTTGGTTATTACTCAAGATGCGGATCGGAGGTGCGCCACTCAAACCCTTTCGCTCCACGTCCCAGCTATGTTTTGCCAGCATGGCATTTCGGGCTGCGGCAAGGCAGGTCACATGAGCCATTGAACAACCCGTTACCAGGGAAAAACTTGCGCCCGGAGACAAACCCAGCAACTCTTTCAGCCATTGCCCACAAACTTCTTCAATAATGGCTATGGCCGGTCCGGAAGCGAATAAAGCGGCGGGCTGGTCCCAGGTAGACGTGAGCCAATCCGCCGCCAGGGCTGCGGGCACTGAGCCACCGACTACCCAACCAAAAAACCGTCCTCCGGAAGTACCTAACAATCCGCCTTGCACATCTGCAACCAGTTCATTAATAACTTGTGTCGCGTCCATACCCTCGTCGGCAAGCGGGTGGCCTATACGTTGACGCAAGTCAGCGAGATTTGCGGTTCCTGATCAGTGTGTATGGGTTGGTCTGCAGCTTTACAGCCATCTGTTTCATGGGTGTATCCGCATCTAAATTCTTACTTAGTAGCAGCTTCAACTCTTCTATCCGCAAAGAATGTACTTTCTTTATTGTCGCCGGCTTGCAAACTTTTAAAAAAATAATTTTTGCGAGGTCAACCAGTATTTGTTCTTTTTCCATTACCTCATCTTCTTCCATGAATGATTCCATCGTATTTATAAATTGCTGATAGATTGAACGGTCTTCCAGTAAGATGGAATTCACCGGACTAAATGTTTCAAGCTGCCATAAGGACTGCTGTAATTGCGAACACCAATCAACATTGAGGTAGAGCATGTAATAGCTGCGTTTAGAAGATTCGGTGGGATTGCAGGAATGAAGAATTTCCGGGTTGATTAGCGCAAGACTTCCCGGCTCTAACCGGACTGTCTGCCCACCGACTTGATAGATCACTTCTCCGTGATCTATCGCGCCGACGCTGAAGGTTTTATGCATATGAGGTTTATAATGTCGCCCACTGTTCGCAGAATAGCGGCATTCGGCAAAGGGTAGTGCCGGATGTTTATAGAAACGTTCGTTACTCATATACGTACCCTAAGCAATAACACGAGGCCATATTTCCTCATTATTGATTGACATATTTATTCACATGAACCAGCAAATGAATCAGGGGTCAGGTCCTGAATATAAACAGATTACATTTATCCTCAACACCCTTAACCTTCTTTCTAAGTGCTTTATCCCTTGATAATATTAGCTCTATCCACCGGCAAACATGGGACACACCACTGGCGCTGATACCAAAGTGAGCACCAATGTCCTTTGTCAACATTCAAGACGTGACCCCGTTGTCCTTGTTAGAATCAATTTCTAGTCCGTTTGGGGGGTATCCGTCATTTCTGTGGTTCGTTCTTCTGTTGTTGAATCAATACCGCAATGTGGATATAAAACATCCCCCACTGTTTCCGGTGCCATTGGTGTTTGTGCCGCCCGGATCTTCGGCGGTCACTCCGGGAGCGCCGATATCGATGATCATGCTGTCCGTGATTAAAATGTCGTCTCCCCGCAGGGCGTCGGTAAAATGCAGGGTGACCGTGTGACCCGAGAACTCCGCGCCGGTGGCGCCGTCATGGAGAAACTCGTACCAGTGATTCTCGGGGTTGTCCGGCGTGGGACCGTACTTGTAATAGGTGTCCGGGGCCGCATCCCCAGGCAGGTGCAGGGTCACGGTGGTGGATGCGGAAGTCAGCCCGGTGACAGTGAATTTAAAAAAGCCATGGTCAAAGGTGATGTTGTCCGGGGCGTTATCCGGTGAGGGGTTGGCCGCGAACGCGCACTGGCTCAATTCGGTGCCGGGTTCGGAGACCAGGGTGACATAGCTGTCTGTTTCGTTGATCGTGAACGTGGCCACGCGGGCTTGGAGGCTGTCGGGTGTGCCGTCGTTATTGCCGTCTCCGCTGTTGGTGCCTGCGGTCTCGATTTCATCAGAGATTCCGTCGTTGTCATCATCCGTATCCGCGTTGTTGCCGGTGCCGTCATTGTCCGTGTCTGTGGTTTCTGCCGGGTCCAGGGGAAAGGCGTCCTCTGTATCCGGCACCCCGTCGTTGTCGTCATCCGTATCCGTGCTGTTGGGCTGGCCGTCCTTGTCTGTGTCCAGTTCCAGTGTGGTGAACGTGATTTCGTCCCCATAGGCCGTTCCGGCCGCGGTTTGGGCATAGGCCCTGAGATAGTGTGTGGTGTTCGGAAGCAATCCGGACAACCCGGAAGTGTAGTCTCCAGTGGCGGCCGCAGTACCCAGGTTCAGGATGTCGTCGGCCGTGGTGGGGCCGCCCGTGGTGTTCCAGACAAAACCGTGGGATGCCGCGCTGTGATCACCCAGAAACGAAAGGGTACCGGCTGCTGTGACTGAAGTGTCTGAGATATCCGTCATGGCGCCGGTGGTGACCTCGGGCAGGGCCGTGTTGATCCAGACCGCATGGGGCTCGAATAAATTGACGCCCAACGCATCCAGATCACCGTCATTGTCCAGATCGCCCAAGGCCGATCCTACGGCATAGCCCTTGTTTAAGGTTTGCCCGCTGTCGGAGAAGTTGCCGCTGCCGTCATTGAGCCAAACCGTATCGTTAAAAGCCGAAGCCACATAAAGATCCGGGTCACCGTCACCGTCCAGGTCGCCCATGCTGACGCTGTGGGATCGGCTTTCGCCCAGGGCCTGCCCGGAATCGATAAAAACCCCGGTGCCGTTGTTCAGCCAGACCGTGTCGGCACCGGCATTTGCAAAAACCAGGTCCGCATCACCGTCGGCATCGATGTCGCCATGGGCCACATCATAACTGATCCCGTCACCGATATTTTGGAGGTTCCCATAAAAGAGCCCGTCAGCGTTCAACCATACCGTGTTGGGACCGGTATTGGCGCATACCAGGTCCAGGGCGCCGTCACTGTTCATATCTCCCAGGCTTATCCCATAATCGTTACCATTGCCTATTCTCATGCCGGTATCCGTGAAAACGCCGCTGCCATTGTTGATCCAAATGGTTGTGGCGCCGGCATCCGCGCATACCAGGTCCAGATCGCCGTCTCCGTCCAGATCGCCCAGGGCCGTGGATCTGGTCTCGGCACCACCCAGGGTTTGACCGGTATCGGTAAATGTAGCGCTGCCGTCATTGAGCCATACGGTATTGGCACCGGTATATGAGCATATAAGATCGAGGTCGCCGTCTCCGTCCAGATCGCCCAGGGCCGCGCCAGTGGAAAACCAACTGCCCAGGGCCTGGCCCGTGTCTTCAAACCCGCCATTGCCGTTGTTCAGCCAAATGGTGTCAGCCCGGTTGTCATTGGCCACCACCAGGTCGAGATCGCCATCACCGTCCAGGTCCCCCAGGGCGGCGCCTTTGGCCCAAGCGCCCTCAGCCGTAAAACCATCGGCCTGACGAAAAGCGGCGGCCGAGGGTTGAACAGCGGTGGTAAATTTCCAGACCACGCCGATGTGTTGTCGTATGGAACCGTCATCAAAACCGATACCGGACAAGGCGGCGGCAGTGAGGGTTTCACCAGGGAAAAAAGTGTTGTCCGGTGTCCAGATCCAGGTGTCCGCGTCCTGGGATAAGGTCCCGTTGAGTCCTCCGGACAAGCCGCCGTGCACCAGGAACCGGTCGGATATAAGCGTGTCCGGGTCCAACAACCAGGGATAGGATATCGAAATCTCGGTATCCCGGGCCGCGTTCCCGGTATGGGCCTGGGGCAGGCCGATCACCTCCCAATCCTGGTAGAGGTAGGCCGAGCCGGAATTATCTCCGTTGTCATTATCCATATAAGCCCCCACCACCAGGGTATCCTCGGAGATGGACACGCTATAGCCGAAATTGTCTCCAGTCGCACCGTCAGCGGCCGTGATTTTTTTCACCTGTCCCCAGTTGTTTGTTCCGCCCTGGTCACGGGAAAATATATAGGCCGAACCGGAAGCTCTTCCCTTGTCATCATCCAAAAAAGCCCCCACCACCAGGGTATCACCGGAGATAGACACGTTATTGCCGAAAAGGTCTCCATTCGTACCGTCAGTAGCCGTGATTTTTGTCACCTGTCCCCAGTTGTTTGGTCCGTCCTGGTCGCAGGAAAATATATAGGCCGAACCGGAACTAGTTCCCTTGTCATCATCCCACCTGGCCCCCACCACCAGGGTATCACCGGAGATGGACACACTAACGCCGAAAAAGTCGAACTTCGCGCCGTCAGCGGCCGTGATTTTTGTCACCTGTCCCCAGTTGTTTGCTCCACCCTCGTTGCGGGAAAATATGTAGGCCGAACCGGAAATAAATCCGTTGTCATCATCTCCATAAGCCCCCACCACCAGGGCATCACCGGAGATGGACACGCTATAACCGAACCAGTCACCTGCCGCGCCGTCAGCGGCCGTGATTTTTTTCACCTGTCCCCAGTTGTCAGCTCCACCCTGGTCGCGGGAAAATATATAGGCCGAACCGGAAGCACTTCCCTTGTCATCATCCCAATAAGCCCCCACCACCAGGGTATCACCGGAGATGGACACGCTATAACCGAACCAGTCACCTGCCGCGCCGTCAGCGGCCGTGATTTTTTTCACCTGTCCCCAGTTGTTTGGTCCGCCCTGGTCGCGGGAAAATATGTAAGCCGAACCGGAATAATTTCCATTGTCATCGTCCGCATAAGCCCCCACCACCAGGATATCACCGGAGATGGACACACTATTGCCGAAATAGTCATCTTCCGCGCCGTCTGTGGCTGTACGTTTGATCTCAAAGCGCGCCATGAGGGGATCGATGGTGAGGGGGTAGCGGGCGTTTCGGTCATTGACCTCGATGATCAGGCCGCCGGAAGGGGCGGTCTTCATGGTTGCCGGCAGGGTGGTGCCGCGGGTGTCAAACACATGCAAACCGCCGTAGGTCATCACATTTCGGCCCCTTTTGTCTGTTAGGACAATGGTGCCCGGACTGGTGCCGGCCGCTGCGGACAGGTCTCCCTGGAGGGCGAGATACAGGGTCAGGGGGCCGGCGGATTCGCTGGCGGTAACCGGCGGCCGGTTCAGTGTAAAGTTCTGGCGCAGACCGTCCGGACCATTCACATGCCATTCAATAAAGCTGTCCCCCCGGGCAAGATCGATCCGGTTTTCCCGGACCTTTAGGCCGGACACTGTTTCAAGGGATAGTAACCCTGTCCCATATCCCACCTTGCAGGGGGTCAGGGAAAAAGTGTGGCTTGTATTATCCCGGGTCATGCGGGCAGAAAATCCCTGTTTGTCAAACCGTGCCGTGATCCCATGGGCCCGGTTTTCGGCATGGTAAGTATCCGGGGTCCCTGTGGCCAGGATACGGTACTGGTCTTTTATGATGTGTTCCTGGATTTGCTGCCACTGGTCCGTGGTCAACCCCTCGGGTGCCTGATTTTTATCAGGCGTTTTTGCCAAAAGGCCTGTGCCAGGGAATAAAAGGGTGAACAGGATCAAGCCTGTCAGCAAAGTTTGTTTCATTTGAATGTCTCCTTTTTATTTATACGGTAATATTAGAACAACTAAGCGCCCGGATCGACCGGATTCCGGCCTAAAGCGACCCGGGCCTAAAATGGCGTCCGTGCAGGTTTTCGGACAGTCACTATTTCAATATATTCAATAATATTAAGATCTTAAAAGCCTTTAGCTCAAATGCACTCACAATTACAAATTCATTTTGTTATGATTTAGTTCCGACTTACTTTCTGAGCTGTCCCCTGGGGACAGGGGATGCGGGGGACGGGGCGTACCTGACGAACTATACCGTTGTCGATCTCGATCTTGCGATCATCTTTGATACAGGAACGGCCCTGGACGGGTATGTGATGGTGGATGTGGAAAAAGATTTCTTTGTGAAACTGCTCAAAGACAAGGCCAAGTTTTATTTTACGGAAATATTAGGCTTTTGCGTAATGAGCAATCATTTCCACCTGCTGGTGCGGACGATAGGGGATGTGGTGTAGAGGGTCGTATGAAAGTGAGCCACCCGGGGATGCCTAGTGTGTAGGGGGCCATAAAAGCCCTCCTGGGCAATCCCCGGGTCAGCGGCTCCCATTATTCTATGACTCCCTCCAACAGAACCGCTATGTTCGCTGATTTTGATCTTTATTATCGGAAATTTTGTTTGTTTACCAAATTATATCATAATTTACAGTGCCCCAATCATTCCAGTTTTGTAACGTACGAACTTCAAGCATCCCATTTTCATCTACAAAAAAATCTGCTGTACCACTAAAATTACCTTTATCATTTTCAATTTGGTGATACGGGTAAGTAGTTGCTGGATCACCCCATATATGCTTTAGTTGTGACCCGCTGCAAGCGTCAACTTTATCAATTATTAACTCATATATTACAGGATTGGAATCGTATTCACCTCCGGAACGAGAATTTAGAATTAAAAAGATTCTGCCATCTGTTTGATTAAAGAAAAATGCATGCTGATAATCATGAAAACCTAAAGCACCAACACTGCCATTTGAACGTACGACAGCACCATAATCATCCGTACAATTTCTATTATGAGCACCGGCTATATCAAATTTCATTAAAGATGAAATATTCGTACAACTATTTCCGGGTGAAGAATCCAGATCTAGAAGATCTGTCGTATCCGTTATGTATGAATGAACGTCATGTTTTCTAGGTGATTTACTACCTTTATCATAATAGCCGTTTAGTAGAATATAATTGCCTGTATCAATCCTCATTATGGAAGTATATGCATGGAATGTAAAATCGTTAATACTTCCATGTCGATCATTCTTTTCATGTTTAAACTCACAAACATTATGTATGCCTCCTGTTACATCTATATAATTCAAATCTGATCTAAATTCAGTTTCTAGCTCACCATAGCCCCAATTCTTATTTCTATCCAGAGATTGATAGAAGTATTTACCAATACCCTGCATGCCGCCGCCATGTAAAAATCTACCTGAATCTTTTTCTCCTTTAATGAGTGGATCAGCAGCGTAATCAACAATAATATCGGTTTGCTGATTAGTATAAAATGATTCACTCGTAATCCAAGATTTATTGATATCACTTCTACTTGCTACCGCAAAATTTCCGAGAGGAGGTAGAAATGTAACCAGGCCTTGATAATGTGAATCCATACCATCAGTGTTATCAATTGGTTTAAAATAGCTATTAGCTATCTTTTGATCATAAGAGATACTTTTAAATTGATCTACAACATGCCACATCGCCGGATTGCAATCCAGATAGGGGTAGGCGCAGTCGGTGAATCCCTTGATCCGGTAGCCGTCCCTGAAGAGTATTTTGATGCCGGGAACGTCGGCCTTTGACGGTGAATGGTTTGGGCCGATGGCAAGGGCCTTGTTGAAAAACCGGATATCATCGATGACCCCATGCCAGAAGTGTGCGGGATTGCCCTCATCATCGTATTGCGCACCGATGAGAATCGGACTGCCTGGGGTGCCCATGGGGTTGTCAAGGGTGTCGGTGCCCTCCAACGCGCCATTGATGTAGAGGTTCGCCCGACCTGAGAAACCATCCCAGGTGGCCACCACGTGGGTCCAGTAATTTCGACTACTTGACCAGGCATTCGAGATGATGGGCTGAGAAGTGCACACAGCGGAAGACGCGTCGCCTTCCACACGGAACTCGATCAGATTCCCTGTCTGCATGAGACGCCACCCGAGTGCCGTTATGTCATTACCCTCTGTCTTGCAAGCAATGACACCCTCGCCTGGTAAGCTGCCGGGTTTTATCCAGGCGGCGATGCTGAAGGTGTCGTCGTTGAGACCGGCCGAGAGGCCTGCATCCATTTCCAGGTAAACATCCACGCCATCCAAGGCGATGGCACCCTGCGCTTCCTGGAATGGATCAACGGAAAATCGTGAATCGGTCAGCATTTCGGGTGTATATTGGTGCACCGTGCCCCCGAATTGGTCCATGAAACCGGTGCCCCAGTCTTGATCCGCGTAGCTGTAAGTGCGTGCCTGCAAATCACCGCTGGCGTCATCCGTATGCTCCCGGTCCAGGCTGAAATGGGAATACTGTTTGTTCCACAATGCCTTTATCTGCCCATGCTTCAAGCTGCGGTCATAGATTCTGAAGTCGGAAATCGCGGTTTCTTCCGTTGAAGGGCTATTTAGCAGCCTCAGCCTGTCCAGGCTGGAAACATTTGCATCCTCGGCAGAACTCAGGCCCACGGCGTCGCCGTTTATATAGAGCTTGGTCGTTTGCTCGCTGTAGGTTAAAGCGATATGGTGCCAGTGGTCAAGATTCATTTCTCCGGTAACCACATCTATGTCATACCTCAAAAACCCCGCTATGGTGGCATTTGTTCCATTGCCGTCCAGATCCATCCGAAGGTCCAAGCGGTTGCCGTACGTCGAGATCCCTATTTTTTCGCCACTATTGCCGGTTATTTCCAGAATCGTAGAGTTCGCGTCGGCGCGGCAGTTCATGACGATGGTAAATTCTCTGTCCAGCAGTTCACTGAGTCTGGCGATTTCCGGGTGATCGACTAAAATAAAGTTGCCTTTCCCGGAAAACGCATAGGCTTCATCGGGCGTGCTCTCTTCGTCGGTGGTGGCATTTAAACTGCCGATCAGCATTGCCGGTGCCTGCACCAGACCATGGTTGGTGACGGTTTCGCCGTCATTGGCGTTAAATCTGTAGTGGATCAACGGATGCCCATTGGTGGGATCATGATCTCCGGCGTCGCAAATGCCGTCACCATCCATATCGGGACCGTCGTTAGCCGCATCATTATCGGCTAAGGGGCCAAAATCGTCTGTCCCCATACTGCAGTCATCACAACCATCACCGTCGGCATCGCCACAGCTATCGGGATCCAGGGTTGCCGGGTCCAGTACATCGTCAATGCCGTCGTTATCGTCGTCGGCGTCACATGCATCACCCCAGCCGTCG
>JABDIN010000011.1 GCA_013003715.1 Desulfobacteraceae bacterium
ATTGGATAGTGTATGGCGCATATTGCGCGGTTTTCCGAGTTCCAGCATGATTGACCACAGGCCTATCAGCATCACCATGGGCGCAATCAAAAACAAACGTTTTTTGCTTGCGGCATCCAATGGTTCAAAAAAGATGATGAATGCGGCTGAAAAAAGAAAGTACCCGGCGGCTGTGGGGCCGGCAGTCATATTCACCACAGCCGGCAATTTCCATATACTCTTTTTTTGGGGTTTTATGACGTCGAATCGGGTGCTTGGCATTGACACAGCTCCCCATCGCGTATGGTAGTATCGCAATGGTCGATGATATAGTACACTTGCGGTTTGGTACCCTTTTCTTCTGCCAGCCGGACGGTGTTGTGCGTTTTCATCAAGCGCGAAACATTACTGTCCGGATCGTTCAGGTCTCCAAACGATAGCACCTGGGCGCTGCAGTTCACCACACAGGCCGGAGATGCCTCGGCATCCTTTCCCGGTAGCAACCCTTTAGATACGCCATGGGCAACATGTTCTCTGCAAAAATCGCATTTGGTGCAGGTCCCGGACCGTTCCGCTGCTTCAGATAAGGATTTATCGTCACGTTCATCTTCAAAATCCATCTGATCCTGGTATATGACTCTTGCCCGGTATGGACAAGCCAGAATGCAGTATCCGCATCCGATACAGCGGTCGGCATCAACAAATACGATACCATCACGCTGCTTGGTTGCGCCGGTGGGACAGACGGTCAGGCAGGCCGGTTTTTCACAATGCATGCAACTGACCGGAATCGTCAGTCGAACACCACCCGATTGCGGGACGATACCCAGATCCTCGACCTGGCGCCACAGTTTCTCCGGCGTGTGATTTGCCTGGCTACAGGCAGCCACACAGGTATTGCAACCGAGGCAATGCCTTAAATCTATTACCATTACATATCGTTTCTCTGCTTGCATGGGCATCCGCTGAACACGGCGAGTCCGCGTTTAACCGTTATTTATCGGCTATTATGTGTTTCAAGTGATCGGCCAGACGCAGGACCATTGCGATGGTTGTCAGTACCGGATTGGCAACGCCTCCTGTTGGAAAAACCGAGGCACCGGCGATAAAAAGGTTCGACATTCCATGGACACGGCAGTTTTGGTCCACCACCCCTTTGCGGGGGTCCGGATGCATCCGCGTTGTACCCATGTGGTGCCAGCCCCCATGTATGTTGTGAGGCACGGCATCCCTTCGCGATTGGATGTTCAAACGGCCAAGTCCTGATAACTGAAGCTCCGAGCTGATGATTTCCTGCGCCCGGGTAATCGTATATATGTCCAGTGGGGAAAGCTGCCAGTTCAGATTTGCCCTCCGCATGCCGAATGTATCTGTCTTTTCCGATAGTACCACCCGGCTGTCCGGGTTCGGAATTTGTTCGGACATGTGATTCAGGCTGTATACGGCAAGCTGTTCGAACCGGCTGAATTCGTGTTTGAACTTCCCCCTTAATTTTCGATAGGCAGCACGCCGGATCGCCCCGGTATCAGTGATGACGGAACGTAAATGCCGGAGAAAATCCGGTGGAATCTTTCGTTTACCCCAAGCCTCGCGTAATTCACGAAAGCTTGCCACGGCAGCGGAATCCCCGGAAAGATAGTACTTATAACTGAGCCGATAATCGGGATGGATTGAAACACAATAATTAACCAATTGTTCCATACGCATGGTTTCTTCGGAAAGGGCTATCTTGGCGAGGATAGGAACACCGCCTTTTCGATGGAGTTGATATAAGAAGGTATCATGCGATATTTTTAAAGTCGCCGGTATGAAGCTTCCCGACCACAGGTGCGGGTGCTCCATGAAAAAACGGCCTACCAGGTCGTGTTGGTTGCCGATCCCCTTGTTCAAGGTGCCATTGGATGAAAGCAGCAGTCTCGGCGTTTCGATACCACCAAGGGCAAGTATATATAATTGTGCCTGCACCAGAAAACGATTGCCGTCCAGGCAATCTACTTGAAGACCGGTAACATTACGGCCGGATTCGTCTGTTCTGATATCGGTCACGTTGGCATGCAACAGTGTTTTTATATTTTCCGCATTCTTTATTTTCTCTCCATGGCGAAGATGGAATTCCTTTCTGTCGGTGAATTGAAAAATGGATGTTCTGACACGAGTTCCGGCGAAAGGCATGACCGATCGACCGTCGGAAGTCCAGAATGCGGGATCGTAATTATACGGGCCGATACCACATACACCGTTGGCTCGCTCGTAAAATGGATCGAGGTGTGCTTTGTCAAAAGGCCACCCACTGTGTGGAACCCATTCGCGTTCTTCGAAATCGATGGCATCCATCGGCTGGACGCGCGCCCCCATTCCGGAGTCTGGAAGCTTGATTTTCCAGAAATGGGTCGTACCGCCGTACATTCTTGCCCGGGTCGTATCCAACGGGTAGTAGGGGAGCCCCACATTCTCCCCCCAATTGAGCGATTGGTGTATTTTATCGGGCTTCAACCCACCGCTTTCAATCAAACAAGTGGAAAACGGTGCATCGGCAAATTCCAGCGCCATTGACATACCGGACACACCGGCACCAACAACGGCTACATCCGCAGATATGATTTCATCTTTTGAAATGGTGCGGGCGTCAGTCAACATTTGAGCTAATTTCCATTGCCCTCAGCCTGCGGCCAATCCAATGTATCTTCATAGCGGGTTTCCCATTCCAATTTTGGCCGCAACACTCCGCCCATTCGGCCACCAAAATCTCCTCTGGCCGAATTACCTTCCAGGCTGTCAACTACGGTGAACGACACCGAATTTTGGATGTTACAAATAACCTTGATAGGATTGACGGTGATCAAGGTGGAGCGGATACTATAGAGTCCTTCGGCCATCAAGTTCCCCGGAATTTTTACAATACTGGAGTATCTCCCGGCCGGCCGGGGCTTGTTCCGCCATTTCGGATCGATATCGAGAGTGCTGAAGGCTTCGATGCCCTGGGCATCGATAAAGTGAAAGTTGGGCATAAAAACATGACCGGGCTCCTTTACGATAAATTGCATTTCCACCGTCATCGGCTCACGGATGTCATGGGCCTCGGTAATGTGGCCGCTATTGTTTTTAATACTTATGGAAACAAGTCCGGCGACTTCATTTCCGGGTGCTTCGCCGGCTCTGTCCCATTGCCTTACAGCCATGGATCCGGATTGAGATGTTAAATAGGCGGCTACCACTTTTTCAGCGGGGCCATCGTCCACTATCTGCCCGTGCTCGAGCACTATCACGCGGGAACACAAACGTGTGATGGCCTGCATATTATGGGAGACAAACAGCACCGTGCGACCCCGCCCACCGAATTCCTTCATCTTGTTGAGACATTTTCTCTGGAATTCAATATCGCCGACCGCCAGGACTTCATCGACGATCAGTATTTCGGGTTCCAGGTGGGCGGCCACGGAAAAGGCCAGTCGAACCCGCATTCCACTCGAATAGCGTTTTACCGGCGTTTCGATGAATTTTTCTATCCCTGAAAACTCGACAATTTCATCAAACCTATCGTCGATTTCATTTTTCCGCATGCCCAGAATTGTGCCATTCAGGTAAACATTCTCACGTCCGGTCAACTCCGGGTGGAAACCGGTACCCACCTCAAGCAGCGAGGAAATCCGGCCCCGTATTTCCACACGTCCGAAGGTCGGATCGGTTATGCGGCACAAAATTTTAAGCAATGTGGATTTTCCGGCACCGTTATGGCCGATAAATCCGACGACCTCACCGCTATCAACTTCAAATGAAACATCATGTAAGGCGCGAAGTACATTACGCCGTTCAAGATCGGCTTCCGATTTGATATCCTTGAAGTTATACAAGGATTTGTAAGTACGATAATTTCTCAGGGGGCTCCGGATAAAGCTGATAACGGATTTCAACAGGCTTCCCTCATCCTGTTCCTTTATACCGAGGCGATAATATTTACCGACATTGTTGGCTATTATGGCTTTATAATTTATTGGCATATTGATTTCATTGAGTTGTTTGATTCTATTATATGACATCCACAAAAATACGTTCCATTTTTTTAAAATAAAAAGTGCCACTCAACACCAGCAGGAAAATCGTGATCATCCCCGGCCAAATATACAACCAGGGGATATCAAGACCCAAGAGGCTCGCCCTGTACCCCTCAATTACCCCTACGATAGGATTCAAGGAATAGAAAAACCGGTACTTTTCAGGTATCCTGGCGGCACTGTATACAATTGGGGCCGTGTAAATCAGCATTCGCACGACAAAAGGCATTGCATGTTTTACATCCCGGAACCGTATGGCCATAGCAGACAGCCACAAACCGATACCGATGGGGATGCTAATCATCATAAGCGTGAAGAGCGGCAGATACAGGAGGTTCCAAGTCGGTTTGATACTATACCAGAAAAGGATAAACACCAGTATGAGCAAGGAAATGGAAAAGTCGACAAGACGGGCCAGTACTGGTGTTACAGGATAAATGACCCGTGGAAAATAAATTTTACCCAACATGCTTTGCCCCGACACCAGGCTCTGGCTGGACTGAGACATGGCGACCGACATGTAGGTCCATGGGATGATGGCAACACTGGAGAATAAAAAATAGGGAATGCCCTCGGTGTCGAGACGGGCCACTTTTCCAAAGACGATGGTGTAAATCACAATCTGGATCAATGGCTGGAGTACGGCCCAGAAGAATCCCAGTATGGTCTGGGCGTATAATACCTTTATATCCCTCCAGACCAGAAAGAAAAACAGGTCTCGATATTCCCTGAGTTCTTTGAAATCGATAAATTGCCATCCGGTTTTGGGTTCCATCACCGTGAGATGATCGGAGGATATTATCGAATTGGTATTGTTACCTGAAGTCATCATTGTATTCTCATACTTTTTGAACGGTTTATTTAGCTGTGTCATTTATAGCCGGCAATTGAGTGGTTATTCTGCACAAGGGCTCCGGAACCATCACCAGCCTACATCGGCTGTGTTTCCCTCCACATTGGTCGGGTGAACACACTTCCAACGACTAAGATTTAAAAAAATCATCTTGCTCGGCGCGCAATTGGTCGCACAACCGCCCACCCGGCAATACAACATCATCATAGCTAATCGCCTGATCTTTGGCAATGTCGCGCTTCAAGCGGCAACCCTCCGCCAATCCGACCGGCAGCAGATTTTCAGCCCGGCATATATCGGAATTATCGATGACGCCATAATAGCTGAAGCCTCCAATGCCGTCGAGAGTACTGTCTTTCTTCAGGTCCGTTTTTGCCGTTGTGATGACATCACAGACCAGGCCTGCCAATGGCGCTCCCGCTGCATCGTTGAACAAAACCGCCCGCGCGGCTGTTAACGGAACTTCGAGGTGGGGCAGGTGGTATGGGATATAGAAAGGATACAGCGGGCCATCGCCCATTTTGAAATATTGCATATACGGTTTTCGTGCCGGGTGATCGTTGTACCCTAATACGAAAACGCCGGGTCCGGGTTCGGCTCCCAGGATATAGTCCACAATTCCACCGGACATCATTTGTTCCAAGGGGAACAGGTTGACGGCTTCGCTGACATGCTTGCATTCGGGGCCATGCATACCCCTGCGCCCGACCGTGAAGCCCGTGGCATTCGCCACAACGGCATTTTCCATGGAAATTTTTGTGCCGTCGGCAAAAGATGTGGCCATTTGTGGGGAGATACCGGCTTTGGCTGCAAAGCCTTTTTGGGTTTCCGGTGTCCGGTACCGATCCTGGAGTCCTTTAATGTTGCCCAAAAGGACCGGTTGATAACCAATGGATGACACAAAGCGGTACAGGTTCATCATTACCCCGGGCTGATCGCCGTCACCGGTGGTGAATACAACCCCCGCTTTGTCCGCATATACTTTTAAAATAGGACCGACAGTGGCGTCCAGCTCCGCATTCATCAGGACTATATGCTTGCCGTTCCTGATGGCCTGAAAGGCCACATGGGCGCTGAATTCCACATGCCCGGTGGCTTCAATGATTACGTCGATTCCATCGGCTGCGCACAATTGGGATGCATCTTCGGTAACGGCATATTTTTTCCGGGCAATTGCCGTTTCAAGCTCAGAGACATTCCGGGCCCTGGTAATGCTGTCGATACCGGCCTCATGATATGCTTTTTCCGCATGTCGCAAGGTACGATTGGCGATGGCCGCCACCCGCATACCTGGCAGATATTTTTCTATCTGAAGGGTTATGCCGCAGCCGATATAGCCGGCTCCGACCAATCCCACATTCACCGGATTATTTTCAGCAGCGCGTTTTTTGAGTGCTGTATCTACGATGATCATGTGTTATTGCTCCTGTTGAAATCATTTTAAATTGTTCTCTGGATGCCTGTGTTTGGAATATTCTGTCACGCGGTCAACTAAAACTTGAAATCAGGCCATCCGAGATCTTTGTCCGAAAGAATCAAATTGCCTTTTTGGGGCCACTCAATATTAAAAGCCGGGTCGTTCCAGCGAATACCGGCTTCAGCTTGCGGGGTATAGAATTGGGAAACCATGTATAATATTTCAGCGTGGTCGGTCATGGTCAGGTAACCATGGGCTGTTCCCTCCGGTGCATAGAGCATGGTTTGCACACCTTCTTCAAGGAATGCACCGAACCATTGTCCGCACGTTTCCGAGTCTTCACGTAGATCAACGATCACATCGAAAATTTTCCCGCGGACACAGCGAACCAGTTTAGCCTCTTCAAATGGATTTACCTGGTAATGAAGACCACGCAGGGTGCCTTTTCCAGTGCTGTATCCGATATTGGCCTGGGCCACATTCGGATTCAGGCCATGGTCGCAAAATTCATCCCGGCACCATAACCGGCCGAAATACCCCCTGTCGTCTCCATGGGTTTCGACTTCAATGGTAAATGCGCCTTTAATTGTTGTTTCCGTAAAAATCATGATGGGTTACAGTCCGATGCCTTCATAGTTCGTAATTTTTGATTTTTCAAGCATGCGGCGTCCGTCGATTACCAGTGGTGCGGAGGGTAAATCCTGTAGATGCCGAGGAATATCCTGAAAATCACTCCATCGGGTCAGGATGACGATAACCTGTGCATTCTCCAGGGCATCATCCAATTGATCGCAATAAATGATGTCTTTGGTACCGAAGAGTTTGCGGGCTTCATTGAGTGCCACCGGATCATATGCTTTTACAGCGGCCTTCTCTATAAGCAACCGGGTTACCACTGGTATGGCCGGCGACTCGCGCATATCGTCAGTGCCCGGTTTAAACGCCAGGCCTAAAACAGCCACGCGAATCCCTTCCAATGACGGAAAATGCTTCCGGATTAACCCGATAATCCTGTCCGGTTGCCGTTCGTTGATCTCAATCACCGCCTGAAGCAGCTGCATGGGCAGGCCGGTCTGTTTTCCGTGAGCAATAAGCGCTTTGACATCCTTTGGAAAACAACTGCCGCCAAAACCGCAACCGGCTTCAAGATATGTGGTCAAAGCCGGAACAATGCGTTCGCCGTTTTCCAGCAAAGGGCTCAATCGTCGGTCCAGGTGAACCCCCTTCAGTACATCGACGACATCGATCCCCCCCAGGGCTGAGCAGAGATTGGCGATTTCGTTCGAGAAGGATATCATGGTCGCCAGCAGTGAATTCGCCGTATACTTGATCATCTCGGCCGTCCGCGTATTGGTGCGGATTTTGTCCACTTCACTGAAAGGGGCGTACAATTTTTCAAGCCGTTGGAGGCTGGTTTCGTCAATGGCTCCCAATACGATCCTGTCCGGATTCATAAAATCCCCGACAGCTTCACCCTCCCGTAAGAATTCAGGATTCATTCCCACACCGAAATCGATACCTGCCTTTTTGGAAGAGGCCGTTTCAAGCTCGGGGACAACCACCTGATCAGTGGTTCCTGGAACCACTGTACTTTTAATAACGACTGTATGGTAGTCTTTTTTACGCTTAAGCACAGCACCGATCTGACGGCACACCGCGCGAATATAACTCAGGTCGATTGAATCCCCATCAAAGGGCGTACCCACGGCAACCAACGATAGTTCAGTGTTCAGAATCGCGTTTTCCAGGTCTGTAGTCGCCGTGATCATGCCGGACTGAATGTTCTTCTCAAGCAGCGGTGCCAGACCGTTTTCGTAAATAGGGGGGACTCCGCGATTGATTTGATCGACTTTGGCTTGGTCCACATCCACACATATTGCCTGATGTCCGATTTCCGCCAGACAAACACCGCTGACGAGTCCGACATACCCGGTGCCGATGACCGATATACGCATAAGAAACTATTCCTTTAAAAAATGATTAACGAAAGTGCAAAGCAGGCAGGGCAATACTCAACCCTGCCTGCTCGTTTTGAGCCTGAGTATAAAGCACTCAAGCTTTTTTCCGCCTATGGTAAACCTTCTCAGTCTTTCCGGTAAATACCAAACATCAGACTGATTCCGGTCACGGCCATCATCCCAAACAGAACCATCGGATTCACACCCTTATCAGCAGAAGCTGATCCGATGAAGCAACCGCCGCCACCACCGCCGCCGCCACCGCCGCTGGAGGCCGGGGAAACCGTAATCGTCATTGTTTCCGTGTCTGTTTCGGTGCCATCACTGACGGTCAGGATCACAACACCCGATGTGATTACACCGGATGCCGGCGTCCAGGTTACTTCGCCAGTGGCGCTGTCCACGCTCATGTCACCCGGCGCATTGGTCAACGACCAGGTCAGGGTGTCACCATCAACGTCGGCTGCATCGGCATCATAGGTATAGAGAGCACCGACTGTAGCTGTGGTTGGCGCTGTTGTGGTGATCTGAGGCGCATTGTTGACATCGCCAACCGTTATATTGAACGATTGGGTATCAGTACCCCCGAAATCATCATACACCAACACGGTCACCGGTACACTTGTACCGCCGACGCTGCTGCCGGGGGTCCACTCAACAGCGCCGGTGGTGCTGTTGATGGTCATACCTGTGGGAGAGGCGTCCAGCAACCATGTCAGCATATCACCTTCATCGTCGTCGGCGACCGGGTCATAGGTGTACTCGATACCTTCCGTGGCCGTGGTCATTGCCGTTGTAGAGATAACGGGTGCGTCATTGCAGAACCCGCGACCGCTGTTCAAGGTGGCATGCTGCAGGAGAACCGCCTCATCCAGGGCATCACCCACGAAGGCCACTTCATCCAGACTCCCCTTGAAATAAAACCCATCATTCCAATGACCGAAATTCAGGTTGTCCGTTGTACTTGAAAAACCGGTTGCACCGTCATAGGTGATGGATTCGGAAGCTTCAAGTTCTCCGTCGGCATACAGGCTGACAGTGCCTTCGGTGTGGTTGTACACCAGGGCGACATGATGCCAGGCGCCATCGGTGACATCCGTCGGCGATGTGGCGTTGGTGATCGGTGTAAGATCTCCGTCGCCGTTCACCGCTTCGAGCCGGGCGAAAAGCCTGGGAGTGACGCCGCCGCCGGCATCATCACGCAAACCGATCCACCATTGGGGGGTGCTTACACCCGTCAAAACACGTCCGACCATCACCTCCGTCTGGCCATCCGCAATACCCGAGCCGTCGGATTTCATGAAAAACTCAATGGTGAAGCTCTCGGCGGCAGACCAGTCGAAACTGAGGTCCGCACCTGCGGAAGCGGCCACATCCAGGCCATCATCAACACCGTCAAAACTCAATGCATTGACCACCAGGGGATCTCCGTCCTGGGTCGGGCATGTATCCGCACCGGGTCTGCAGGCGGCATCATAATCATCCGGATGAGTGGGTTCGCCATGAACCTGTCCGTCAAAGGGTTCAGCGGTTTCGTTAAAATCCCAATAGGCATCTAAAGAGGCACAGACATCAACGATTTCAACACTGAGCGCCTGGTTCGTGGTATCGACGGTATTGGTTGCCGATACATTGAACGTATTCAGCCCGGTCTGTTGATCGGTGGGCATCCAGGAAACGTCGCCGGTGGATGTGTTCAAGGTCAATCCCGCAGGTGCAGTTCCCAGGCTGTAGCTGGTCACGGCTGGATTTCCAATGGGTTCCACATTAGCTGAGAACTGGTAACCCAAAGCACTCGTGCCGAAATCGGTTTCCAGGAAATACGGGGCGAATTCTTCGTCCAGGTTGTTGCCGGCAAGTCCGATCTTATAGCTCTGTTCGACCTGGGCAGCCGTCAGGGCCGCACCGAATAGCGCCAACTGGTCTATACCGCCTTTAAACCAGGATGAACGTGTTATGGGAACAGCCGTTCCAATTCTATATAGAAATCCTATAGTCATGGGCGTATCCCCGGATTTTAATCCGAAATCACCGCCGGTGGCAGTGTAGTCCACGGTTTTCGTATCTTCAAGAATACCATCCACATAAAGAAGGATATCACTATCATCCGTCATCGGATCGCTGTCCGGATCACCGTCTTTCACCAGAACGGCGTGGTGCCACTCGCCGTCCGTGACATCCACGTAGTCGGAATCCAGGTTGGTGATCAAAACGCCGTCTCCGTCACCTTCCTGGTCCCTCATACGGGCGGCGACACGGACACCTTCCCCATCGACATTGCGCACGCCTATCCACCAATGCAGGCTTGTGTTATCATCATCTGAGTTGTCGTCCCGGCCGATGATCACTTCGGTTTCGTTACTGCCGGTTAAGTTGCCGGCATCGGCGGTGATCTTAAACCACACCTCGATGGAAAAACTGCCGTCTTCTTCCCAATCGAATATCTTATCACGGCTGGCTGAAAATGGTACGAGAATGCCATCATCAACGCCGTCGAATGTTTGTGACACATTAACGACGGCATCGCCACTGTTGTCGGACGGGCAATTGACCCCATCGCAAGCGCCATCATTTTCAGTACCCGTGTCCAATTCATCGGCAAGCGGCGGATCGGTTTCATCCATGAGCCAGTAGCCATCTGGTGTTGGACCGATAAAAGCCGCATCAGCCGTTTCCATCGGGCTGACCATCAGAATCACGCCCAAAAGCAAGCCAAAAATGGTTAATTGTACTTGAAATTTGTCCTTAGTCATTGAAAGACCTCCTTTTTTAATTAACGTTCGCTTTGTAAAATTAACGTTCGATCTGATTAATAGATTCAACCTCATTCATGAGACTAGTTAAAGTGAAGGTTGGAAATAAAACATCCACCGCCGCCGCCACCGCCGCCGCTGCCGCTGCCCGGCAATACATCAACCGACAAATTAAAAACGTTGCTTTGCCTTATCCCATTGTTGATCCTCAGCGGCACCGACAAACGGCCATTGAACTGGCTGGTGGGTGTGATCTGGTTGTTATTGACGCTGTAATTGCTGCCGTCAAAGATAGTGAGCGTGTAGCCATCCGGGAAGGCGGTGTCCGTCCCCTCAATTTCCAGATCGGTCAGTGCAATGGAAATCGGCACATTGACCGGTGTCGTCAATTCCGCTTGTCCGGTGATTACCAGTGCCGGGACGACATCGATGGAAAAGCTCTGGAAGTCCTCGCCTATGGCACCGAAGGGCATCGCATTGACGACCCGGACGGTCACATCAAAATTGCCTTCGGTCACCGGTGTCCACTCGATCAACCCCGAAAGCTCGTCTATCACCATACCGGCGGGCGCCTCCTCCAGGCTGAAAGTGAACGGGGCTGTCCCCGAAGCAGTCACCGTATAGCTGTACAGGCCGTCCACTTCCGCCAGTTCAATGGCATCGGACGTGACCAGCGGCGCCGAGAACCGGGGCAAAACAGTGTCCAGAATCGAAAACCAGTGGCTGCCCATTTTGGGGTAGCCTTTGGGATTGGGGTGAAGATTATCCCGGAAATCACGGGTGTAAGGTTCTAAATTGTCGATCATATAATCCAGTCCGGCATCCTCTTCCATGTTGACCACGATGATTTTATCACCGTTCAGGACTCGCGTGTGAGCCAGGGTGTCCACCGCTGCATTGAAATCGATGGTATCCGCATTATTGCCACCGGGGGCACGGTTGATGATTTTGGCCAGCAACACGGTGGTCTGCTGGCTTGCCTGGTCGATTTCATCCAGGATCTGGTTCAAAAAACTCATTTCCGTGTTCGGAAAACCCGCGCCATGGGCTGAAACATCGTTGGTCCCGATGTGCAACAGGATGAACTCCGTTGGATATACATCCAAATAAGGAGTGGGGTATGTAATGTTCTCTTCCTCACCCACCTTTGTGTTTTGCCCGGAATGCAGGATATCGTAAAGATTCTCCACGTCGATTCCACCCCATGCCGCATGGTCGTTGTCAAATAGAGTTTCGTCCCCGTCTTCCTCGCTGCCGACCAGATCAAACCAGTAGTCGTTGTTAAAAAGATCATCGTAAAGTTGTTTGCGGTAACCGATCCGAATTGCATTTGGTCTGGTATCACCGATTCCCAAACGATCTTTGGTGATTGAATCGCCCATGGGCATGATCTTTATTTGGGTATCCAACTCATTGCAGTATCCTCGGGCCAGGTAGTAATGGGACTTTATTTCCTTTTCCGTTAGCACCCGGTTGTAGATCGCCACTTCATCGAGAGCGCCTTTTAAACGGCCATCTTGAGTGTCGTTGATCCAACCGATATTCAACCCGCTGGTGGCCGATCCAAAGCCGGCGTCGTACGCCAGCGACTGGACAGAGGCCTCTTCTTCCCCATCTACATACAGGACATTGGTGTTGAGCGCGGCATCGCGGATGGCAACGATATGATGCCATTTGTCATTGGCGATGATCTTGCTGCTGACCGCGATATGCTCAGTCGCAGATCCCGTACCGTTTGTGGCCACCAGTTTAAAAGCGGCCTTTTTATCATTGGTACGGATTTCAATGCGCCACTCCATTAACGTCGTGTCGTCAATTCGGCCCACCAACACTTCACCACCTGGATTCATGGGCGAAGCATCTCTTTTAACCCACATTTCGATGGAAAAATCGGCATCGGAAGCCCAATTGAAGGCGTCGTCCGGAGATACGGTGATTCCGGTGCCGACGCCGTCAAAACGCTGTGCCCGGTTGACGACGCCATCGGTCTCGGTGGATGGACAGGTGCCGTCGCAAACGGCATTGAAATTACCAATATTGTCAATATAATTTCCGGCAATTGTTTCGTTCAATTTCCAATAGGAAAGGAC
>JABDIN010000020.1 GCA_013003715.1 Desulfobacteraceae bacterium
TGTGTTGACAGGGCAGGGGCGTTTCTTATTACGATGCAGAGGGCAAGCGGCTCCATGAAACAAACACCCCGGTACCACTTTATTGGAAAACCGGCACGGTAAGACGTGAAATTTAATTTCGGTGGAATGCCTTCATCCGGCATTTGTATTTGGACGTTATTTCTGGCCGTTGCTTCCAGGTGCGGACAGAATGCAAAAATATATACTGCCGTGCCGGGTGTGCATGCAATCGGATCAGGCTTGAGGCTTTTTGGTTTGTTTTCGGCCCCATCCCCAGTTTTCGTAATATTCCCAACTGGCGATGGAATTGAGTTCCTTGATGGTCAAATCCTTTTCCAGCAGGCTCGCCCTCAACACATCACCTATGGAAAGCAGGCCGATATTCCGGTTGTCCTTTTCAATGAGAATATGGCGGACAAAAAGCCCCAGCAGCATCTCTTCAAGTTTTATCAGCGGCGTATCACCCGGTGCCTTATGTATCTTTCGATTCATGTGGTCGCCGATTTTGGCTGTTGCGGGATCAAATTCAGGTTCACCCACATGGTGCAGCAGGTCCCGTTCGGTCCAGATGCCGGCGATTTCTCCTTTTTCTTCCACAAGAATGGCCCCGATATTCGCTGCATTCATGATACGGATAGCATCAAGAACCGTATGACCTGAAGAGACAGTTACCATGCCTTTTTGTTTATCATTCAAGATATCTTCAGCGTTTTTCATTTTTTACCCCCAGCATAGCTTTTAAAGGTCAGTAATTATTATACCGTAAAACTTAATTATCGCCGGCGATCCGGTCAAGTCATCGGGCACCGGCCTCCGGTGGTTATCGGTTCTGCTCCAACACATTTTCAAGCTCTTCCCGGGTGGCCAATACGTGCTTCACAATTTCCGGAAATCGTGATTCCGGCATGGTATTGGTGAACCCGACAACCCATATTGCCAGGGCCTGGCCACGGTTATTGTCCAATGATACGGCCACGGCGGTGACACCTTCCATATATTCCTGAGTATCAACTGCGTATCTCTGATGTCTCACCGACCGGAGTTGCGCCAGATAGGCTGTTTCATCGCATATAGAGTTAGAGGTATATTTTCGCAGCCCCCTTTTTCTTATAACTTTAATGGCTTGTTCGTCGCTTTGACGGGATAAATATAGTTTTCCGATGGCCCCGGCCATCAATGGCAGGACAGAACCCGGGGGAGCTGAGATCTTCAACGGTTTCGCAGGCTCGGATGTCGCCATGATGATCGCTCCGGTTTGACCGATGACCCCCAGGAAGACGGATTCATTGATCCGGCTGCACAACCTGTCCAATACCGGCTGCGCAAGCTCACTGATCCATAAATAATTTTTATTCTTAAACGCCAGTTCCACTGTGGTGGGTCCGAGAAATACTTTTTTGCCGGGGGGCGTTTCCTGGTCGAGGGCGCCCACATCCACCAATGCGCGTACCAGCCCATGGGTGGTGCTCTTGCTGAAATCCAGCCGTTTTGCAAGTGCGCTGATGCCCAGCGGGGTTTTTGAATCCGCCACCGCTTTAAGTAAATCGAATGCTTTAACAACCGCCGGTGCCTTGTAGCTGTCCTTTTTAAAACTGGTCATGGAATGGCCCTGTTCAATTTTTTCGATGGTTCATAATAATGAATTTATTCAATCTGTGTTCATTTCGAGATCATTCTCGAATCCGAGCCGTAAAAACAAGAAATATATTACGAATACTTACTATTAATAGAGATGAAAAAAGGGAAAATCACTTGACCTATCATACATGAGAAATATATAGATAAATAATTCAATATAGTGAACTATTTGATATTACCCTACGGCACATCTGAAAATCAACGGCTGCCGTCCTCCATGCGGACCGGCCTGATGGCATATCCAAGCCCTGTTACCATATCATAAACCTGCGGAACCGGCGCAAGAATTTGTGCCGATCATCCCTATTCCCTGCGGCGGTTGGAACGCTTGAGGCTTCTGGAGGCCCACGGTTCCGGTCTCCGCATCGGTGCATGTGTGACCATCGCAGAGCTGGCCTCATCGGAAACGATCCGGAATAACGTCAGGGCGCTGGCCACAAGCGCTTCAAGCCTGGGGACACCTTTGATTCGCAATCTGGCGACCATTGGGGGCAATATCGGTTCCGCCCGCCCGGCGGCCGATCTACCCCCCCCGTCTTTGCTGGCATATGGCACGGTTGTGACCTTGATCCGTAAAGATGGCAAACGTACCCTTCCGTTACAAGACATTTTCACGGGTCCCGGTCTCACTGAAATATCTGTGCTGAGGTGCACCAGGAATTCGGTGATGTGAGAAAGGGTTTTGCCGGGAGTGATGTGATCAGAACCACGGTATTTAAAAACAAACGCCAGGATGCCGCATTCTTAGAACCACCGGGATGTATCGCCGATTTCGATCGTTCCGGGCGGATGACGCTGTACAGCTCCACTCAGGTGCCCCATTATGTTCAGCGCACCGTGGCGATGGTACTGGGTTTGGATGTGGATATGAAAACCGGCCAGATCACGATTGAGAACATGACCGATGCCCATGACTGTGGTTTTGCCATTAACCGCACTTCCGTGGAGAGTCAGATGGAAGGGTCGTTATCCATGGGTATGGGTGAAGCCATGTTCGAAGAGGTGAAATTCGACGATAAGGGCAATGTGATCAATTCGGACCTGGCCGAATACAAACTGGTCTGTGCAGTGGATATGCCACCGGTGAAAACCATCATCCAATTGACATAAAGGTCTCACTTGGGTGGATGAATGGCCTTCATCAGGTGGGGTTGTTCCTCTTTCTGCTGGCGGGCCAGGAAGTGCCCCACGAGCTCACCAATACCGGATACGGCCGTGAGTTTGGGTCCCAGGGATTGCAATGATTTGATGAATGCGTTTGCAGGTGGTGACAGCGTCTGGTCTTTGAGGTAGGCGATACTCACATCCAGATGATACTTTCGACCTGAGATGGGGATGCTGACCAGTTTTTTGTCCTCAATTTCCTGGGCCACCGATGCCTTGACAACCATTGAAAAGCCTTCACCGCGCTGGACCAGTTGCTTTATAAATTCAGTGTTGCTTGTCTCCATCAACACATTTGGGTGATACCCATGGCTTTCAAACAGGCTGCTGACCACTCGTCGCGTACCGGAGCCGTTTTCCTTCATAATAATCGGCTCTTTTGCCAATTCCTCGATTGAGACCTCACGCCTTGATGCAAGGTGGTGATTTACGGATATAATCACCACCAGCTCCTCCTGGCTGTAGGGGATGTAAGCGACCTTTTCGTTTTCTCCCGCCTGGGCAATGACCGCCACCTCGTTTTTAAAACTGATCAGACTGTGGGCCATGTCCCGTGAACTGCCCTCGTTCAGGTGAATCTTTATCCGGGGGTGGGAGGCATGGAAACTGGATAGAATATACGGCATGAGATAACGCGCATATGCCTTGGTGGTGCCGAGACGCAGGGTCCCCTGCTCCAGATTGGCCATGGATTTGATGGTGCCCTCTATCTGTTTTTCCACCGCAAATATTTTTTTGGCGTATTCAAAAAGGATCTCTCCCTGATCCGTCAAATCGATGCCCCGCCCCCGTTTGCGGAAGAGTTTCATATTTATTGCGGATTCGAAAGTTTTCAACTGGGCAGTTACCGCCGGTTGGGTAATGAACAGATCTTTTGCCGCCGTCGTGAAGCTTAGATTTCTGGCCGCGTGGTAAAAAATGCGAAGATGGTTGAGGTTAAGCATATTAATTCAGCGTGTCTTGGCTCCCCGATCCGCATTATCCTGCAGGGAAATATCTGTTATGGAAAAGAATTTTTATGAGTCGATGCTATTCATAAATAATATTTATAAATAACATAAATATAATGAAATTGACAGATTTCTTTTAGTGTTGGATTAAAAAATAACTTTGATTCATTTTCTTTTCCGCGACCAGTGTCCAGGTGTCGCTGGCATGCTTCGAGGATGATTTCATCCACACCGGCCGCCGTTCCGATTTATAGTTCCGACTAAACGCCGTCTGAGGCTTGTTCCATACCATCAATCCATCACTACAGGAGGTCGGAAATGGTTGCCGAAAAATTCCCCAGTCCCCATGAGATCGAGACTATCCCCGGAACCGAGGGATGGGAACGGATGTATCCCTACCACTATCAGTTTACAACCGACGACAAGGAGCGGACGGAATATGAAAAAAACATGTTCTGGTTCAATGATGCACTCCATTACCCGGAACCCATGTATCCCTTCGACATTATTTGGGACGAAGCATGGTTTCTGGCCCTGTCACAGTTCAATACCCGGATTTTCATGGTGCCGCCGGCCCTGGGCGTGGATCATCGCATCATAAACGGCAACGTATACATCACACCGGTACCGGTTGCCGATTCCGAGGAAGTGGTCAAAAGAATCCCCATGTTTATGGAACGGGCCGGTTACTATTATGAACACTGGAATGAGCTCCATGACGGCTGGGAAAAGAAAATGGAGAAAATTATCTCGGAGCTCAAAGCGCTTGAGATTAAACCCTTGGCGGAAATGGAAGATTTCAGCGTCGTTAAAAAGGGGTTGGGGACATCAGGCGGGTATATGCTGCTGAAAAATTACGACAAGCTCATCGATCTCGGGATTGAGTGCTGGCAATACCATTTCGAATTCCTGAATCTCGGCTATGCCGCCTACGTAACCTTTGTTGATTTCTGCACAAAAGCGTTTCCGGATATTCCATTGCAACGGGTGACGCAGATGGTGGGCGGTATCGACGTCATCATGTACCGGCCGGATGAGGAACTGAAAAAGCTGGCCAAACTGGCGGTGGAACTCAAGGTCAATTCCATCATTGGAAAAGACGACAAAATTGACGAAGTGGTTTCAGCCCTGTCGAAAAGCGAGAACGGTAAGAAATGGCTCGCGGCCTGGGATAAGGCAAAAGAACCATGGTTCAATGTCTCCACGGGAACCGGCTGGTACCATCACGATCTATCATGGAATGACGACCTGAATGTGCCGTTGAATTCTTTGCGGATTTATATCGAGAAGCTGGAAGCCGGGGATACCATCGACCGTCCGCTTAAACGCATCCAGGAAGAGCGGGAACGCATCACCCGGGAATACCGGAGTATGTTGAAAACCGATGAAGACCGGCAAACCTTCGATCAGCTCCAAGGAACGTCCAAACTGGTATTCCCGTATGTGGAGAACCATCTGTTTTATGTGGAGCATTGGTTTCATTCCGTATTCTGGAATAAAATGAGAGAAGTTTCCGCCATCATGAAAGCGCATAATTTTTTAAATGATATTGAAGACATCTGGTTCCTGAGCCGTAGTGAAATCAAGGAAGCCCTGTGGGATCTCGTCACGGCATGGGCCACCGGCACAAAAGGGCGAGGCACGCTTCACTGGCCAAAGGAGATCGAATGGCGGAAGGGCGTTTACCGGAAATTCAAGGAGTGGACACCGCCACCTGCCGTTGGAACGCCGCCGGAGACCATCACCGAACCGTTTACCATCGTATTGTGGGGTATCACCAATGACAGCATGGCGGCATGGGCCAAGCTGAGAGAAGTGGGAGATCCGGATAAAGTCACCGAGCTCAACGGATTTGCCGGTTCTCCGGGGAAAGTTGAGGGAATCGCCAGGGTGTGCCGCAGTGTCAAGGAGATCGATGAGCTTAAAGACGGCGAAATACTGGTGGCCCCGACCACTTCACCATCCTGGGCGCCGGTGTTCCAGAAAATCCAGGCCTGTGTAACCGATGTCGGCGGTATCATGTGCCATGCCGCAATTGTTTGCCGTGAGTATGGAATGCCTGCCGTGGTGGGGACCGGCCAGGCGACCACAGTGATTAAAACCGGAATGAAAATCAAGGTAGACGGAAATACCGGACAGATAGACATAGAGAGGTAAGCTGTGAAAGATCGCGCCAAATTTGTTCGTTGGTTTCAGGAGTGCAGTCTTGAGGATGTTCAGGTAGTTGGCGGAAAGAACGCCAGCCTGGGGGAATTGTTAAAGGGCGGTATCCCGGTTCCCCCGGGTTTTTCCATTACTACCCATGCCTATGATCTGTTTTTGGAAAAAGCAAAAATAAGGGAGGACGTTTACGGAATATTAAGAAGCATCAAGCCCGATGATACCACTTCCGGTGAACGGGCATCCCGTGAAATTCGCGGGATGATCGAGTCGGCCCGGATCAGTTTGGACCTGGAAGACTACATCGGTGAATTTTACCGGCAATTGTCCAAGTCGAGCAACATACCGGCAGTGCCTTCGGCGATTCGCTCCAGCGGGACGGCCGAGGACCTTCCCGGTGCCAGTTTTGCCGGTCAACAGGATACATTTTTATGGATCCGGGGCATTGATGATGTTTTAAAGCATGTCAAAAAATGCTGGTCGAGTCTGTTCACACCGCGCGCCATTGCGTACCGCACCAAGATGGGGTTTCCGCATGAGAAAGTGTCCATATCCGTGGGCGTGCAAAAGATGGTCAACTCCTGGACCGCCGGTGTGATGTTCACCCTGAATCCGTCCACCGGAGACATTTCCACCATAGTCATCGATGCCAATTGGGGATTTGGTGAAAGTGTCGTTAGTGGTGAATGTACACCGGATAACTTTGTGGTGAACAAGGTGACCTTGGAGATTATCAAACGCAAAATTTCGGCCAAGGAGTGCCTGTATACCGCCAACCCGGAAACCCAGACCGTCGAGTGTCATGAAATACCACCGGAACGCCGGAACAACCAATGTATCATCGACGATGATATTATCGAGCTGGCGAGAATCGGTAAACTGATTGAAAAACACTATTGCAGGCCGATGGATATCGAATGGGCCATCGATAAAGACCTGCCGGCTGCCGGTAATGTGATGATTCTGCAAAGCCGGCCGGAAACGGTTTGGAGTGAGAAATACGTCAAACCGGTGTGTGAAGCTAAAGCCTCAGCACTTGAGCATATCGTTGCCGGACTGGTCGCCGGTAAAAAAATTAAATAAAAATTAAATTATAACAAGTAGATAATGGGTTGTCACCTGTGACAACGTCCAGGATCCGACGCCCTAATTTTGGCTAAACAGTTAAACAAAGGAGAGTATTTATGAAGGACATGAGAGATTTCATAGTGGAAGGCGAAGAGAAAGGTTTGGTAAAGCGGATTACGGCCGAAGTAGATTGGAATCTTGAGCTTTCTCACATCGCCAAGCTCAATGAAGAGGCCGGCGGCCCCGCCCTGTTGTTTGAAAACGTCAAGGACTACGATACCCCGGTGATGACCAGTGTGTGTACCACCACGGAACGATGCGCAATGATCATGGGGCAACCCCTGGATGCCAGCCTTACGGATCTGTACGCGGCCTGGGCTAAACTAGGGGAAACATTGATACCGCCCAAGGAAATAGATAAATCCGAAGCCCCCTGCAAACAAAATATTTTAACCGGCGGCGACATCGATCTGTATAAGTTTCCCGTTCCCCAATGGTATCCATTGGATGGTGGACGCTACATCGGAACCGCCCACTACTTCATCACCAAGGATCCGGAAACCGGCTGGGTCAATCTGGGCACATACCGCGCCCAGTTGTTGGGGAAGGATAAGATCGGTACCCAGTTCATCAAGGGCAAGCATGCGGATATTATGTTGAAAAAGTACCAGGCCATGGGAAAACCGATGCCCTGTGCTTCCGTGATCGGTTGCGACCCGTTACTATTCATTCTTGGGGCGGCCCGCGTATCGGCTTCCGTTTCGGAATATGACGTGGCGGGTGCCATTCGCGGTGAGGCCGTTAAGGTGGTAAAGGGTGAAACAGTGGATCTGCCCATCCCGGCCTTTGCGGAAATCGTTCTCGAAGGCGAAGTGGATGCCGACAAATTCATGGAAGAGGGACCCTTCGGGGAATATACCGGTTACTATTCTGGTGTCGGGACCGATCCCCGGAATTTCATGGACGTCAAGTGCATCACCCACAGGGACAACCCGATTCTCTGGGGGACAACCGTGGGACGTGCCGTTACCGATACGCACATGACCATGGCCCTGTCGTACGGTGCCACCTTATGGGAGCAGTTGCTGCAAATGAAAATCCCCGGTTTGAAAGCGGTATATTGTCCGCCGGAAGGTTCCGGCCGTTTTCTGGCCATCATTTCCATGAAACAGATGTATCCGGGCCATGCCGATCAGGTACTCACCGCGGCGATTTCCACTGAAATGGGCGCCTATGGCCTGAAGACCGTCATTGTCGTGGATGAAGATATCGATCCATGGGATATTCCACGGGTGATGTATGCGCTGAGCTTCAGGTTCCAGCCAAACCGCAGCCAGGTCATCAAACGGGGACGGTCTACACCATTGGATCCGTCGTTGCCCATTGAAGCCAGGGAAATCACCGGACGGCTTCTGCTGGACGCCACAATCCCATATGACTGGAAGCAGAAACCGATTCCCATCGAACTGGATCCGCAAATGGTAGAGAGGGTCAAGGGGCGGTGGACGGAACTCGGCTTATAATCCGCAATTCTTTTTAAGTACCATTAACCCTGCGATAATTCGAGGGAGGTATAATGTGAAACCAATCCGATATAAACCCGAAATGGTGGATGAATTTGTCCGTGACGGGTATTGGACCAATGAGACATTTTATGATTTCTGGGAAAAAAATGCCAGGGAATATCCGCAGAGTGAGGCCTTGGTGGATTCCAAGTATCGATTGACCTGGTTTGAAGCCAAAAACATGGTGGATGCCATGGCTTCCGCCTGGGTCGAAATGGGAATCCCGCAGCATGCGCGCGTGATTATTCAATCTCCGAATAGTGTATATGGATTCCTCGCCAGAATTGCCTGCGAAAGAGCCGGTCTGATTTCATTGACCGTCTATCCATACCTGCGTCAACGGGAGCTCGAATATATGGTGGAGCGCACCCAGGCCGAAGCGGTCATTATCCCTAATATTTATAATAAATTCAACTATCTTGAGATGTATACCGGACTGAGGAAGCAATTCTCGCATCTCAAGAATTTTTTCCTGTTCGACGATCAGGTTCCCAAAGGCGCCGGTGAGAATACTTTCTCGTTGACCCAAGTTGTTTCGGACCGGCTGTCAAAACCGATGGACACGGAAGTGCTTGAGAAACGTCGACTGGATCCCTTCTGGAATGTTGCGATCCTGACAACGACGTCCGGAACCACCGGGATTCCGAAATTGGTGGAATGGCCTATTGCTCCACGTGTCTGCACTTCCAAGGGCCGGGTGGATATCTGGAATCTGAACCAGAAAGACATCACCATGGCCATTGCGCCCCACGCCGGTGGTGCCGCCGGTACGCTGACCTACTTTGCCGCCCCCATCGCCGGCGCGAAAACCGTCATGCTCGAAGACTTTTCCCCGGATGGTGCTTTGGCGCTTATTGAAAAGGAAAAGGCAACGGCCATCGGTGTGGTGCCGACACATCTTATACGGATGCTGGAAGCGGATGTCTCAAAATATGATCTCAGTTCTTTGCGGTTTATCCGTTCTGCCGGTGGTTATCTGTCCCCGCAAGTCGCCGAGGAGGCGGAAGAAGCCTTTGGCGCCTCCATTACCAGTGACCTGGGCACCCAGGACAAAGGGTCGGTATCGGGCTGTCGCGTTGAGGATTCAAAAGAACTTCGGCGGCGCACGGTGGGCAGAATGTTGCCGGGTAATAAAGTGCGTCTCTTGGATGAAAAAAACAATGAACTGGTGCCGGACGGTGAACCGGGGATCTTGTTCCTGAGAGGTCCCCATGCACCGGCAGGATATTACCGGGATGAAGAGCTTACCGCCACCGTTTTTGATGAGGATGGCTGGACGACCACTGAAGACATCGTCAAGTTTGACGACGGCTGCTTGTGGATACTCGGACGATCCAAGGATATGATCATCCGTGGCGGCCAGAATATCTATCCGGCGGAAATTGAAGGCTTGTTGAATGAACATCCCAAGGTCGCATCCGTGGCAATCGTGGGCTATCCGAATCGTGAAATGGGGGAGAAAGCCGCCGCCTATGTGATCCCGAAGTCGGGACAGGAATTCTCCTTCAATGAAATGGTTGATTTTCTGAAGTCAAAGCAGATCGCCATGTTCAAGCTACCGGAGCGGTTGGAGGTTGTATCTGAGTTTCCGGCTGTCGGTGATTCCGGGAAGGTAAATAAGGAGACGCTGAAGAAAATGATCGCCGAGAAGGTTGCGAACGAATAGGGCAGGAGCATAAAGTCTTCGTTCTCATTTGCGTGTTCATACCTGAATTTTGTACGTGTTGGAGGCTTTCATATGCAAGATTCAGGTAATATTAATCCGGCAACTAAATAGGTAAAGTGACGTATCGCTGATCCGCGTAATGAGGTTCCGGCGGAATGTACTGGGGACAAGCCTTCTTGCAGCCACCGCCTCCCATAAAGCAGACATACGAGTTTTGCGTATTTATCCGCCGGAGCAATAATTTAAAGGTGTAGCATGAAAAACGAAATTCTTCTCATATCGACACTGGACACCAAGGGAACGGAAACGGAGTATCTTAAGGACCGGATTCAACAAGTCGGGTTGAATCCGGTCCTCCTGGATCTGTCCATGAGGGGTTCGTTTGACGGCCATGCGGATATCACCCCTGAGGATGTCGTTCATGCCGCCGGTTCAACCTTGAATGACATCCGTGAATGCCGGGAGCGTTCCATAATTACCCGTACGGTAATAACCGGTGCACAACGGATCGCCCGAAAGTATTATGACGACGGCAGGTTCCGGGGGGTGATGGGGCTGGGAGGTTCCACGGGATCCCTGATGGCCACTGAAGTCATGCGCGTCATCCCTTTTGGTGTGCCAAAACTGATGATTTCCTCCACTGCCGCCCTGCCGGGGCTGGCCACGCGTTATATCGGTACGGGAGATATCGCGCTTTTTCACAGTGTTGTCGAAATCAGCGGTCTGACCCAAATTTTAAAGAATGTCCTGGATCGCGCCGTATATGCGTTGGCGGGAATGCTCAATGCCGACATCACCCGTCCGCAATCCAGACAGAAAAAAGCCATCGCCATGACCATGCTTGGCCCCTGCGAGCAGTGCGCCACCGCAGCCCGGACAGCCCTTGAAGAAAGGGGTTATCAGGTGATCGGTTTTTCAGCAGCAGGTGTGGGTGATCGGGCTATGGAGGAGATGATGGCCAATGGATTCTTTCACGGCATTATCGATCTTGCACCAGGTGGTGTGGGCGAGCACTTGTTCGGTTTCATGCGTGATGCCGGTCCGAACCGGATGGAGGCAGCCGGCCGGAAGGGTTGTCCACAGATTATCTCCACCTGCAGTGTGAACCACATTACGCCGTCCAAATCCAGATACAAACCTGAATATCGGGAACGTCCCAAATATGATCTCGACAAGTACCGGACATGGTTGAGAATGTCGGAAGAGGAACTCGTGGCGGTAGCTGATGCGTTCACGGAAAAACTGAATTGTGCCAAGGGGCCGGTGAAAATACTCGTTCCGATGAAAGGATGGTCCGGTGTGGATGTCGAAGGTAACCCGACCTACAACCCGGAAGCGGATCAGGTTTTTGTGAAACGATTGAGAGACGGCCTGAATTCGAGTATACCGATAATAGAAATTGACGCCAACATGGAAAACCCCGCTTTTGCCAGGGCGATAGTGAGGGAAGCGCTGGCGATATTCTAATAATGGGAGTATCATTATGTTTATTCGGAATTGGATGAGAAAAAAACCCTTTACTGTCCCGAGCGAGATGAACGCCAGCGAAGCCTTAAAAATATTGGAAGAAAAGAAGTTGCCGTTCGTTTCCATCGTGGACAACGGGGTCCTCCGCGGTATACTCACAAGGCGGGACGCCCGTGGCGCTGCCAGTGCAGTGACCTCGACACAGAGTGTTCATGAAATGAATTTTTTTAACGAGCGATTGAAGGTGAAGGATCTGATGATTCGCAAACCATTGACGGTAACCGTCAATGACACCATCGAAACCGCGCTGAACCTTGGTGCGGATATGGGCCGAAGTTTTTTTCCGGTCATCGACGGGGAAACACTTGTCGGCACCATCTGTGACCGGGATATCAAGGACGCGCTGTCACAGATCTTATACGCTGATGAGGCGCTTTCCGGCATTACGCTTGAAGACGATCAGTTGACGGGTGATTTTTTGCCTGAAATTGTCAATACGGTGACCGGTACCGGGGCGGTTGTTCGCAGTTTGTTTACGCTCAAAGATCCGGAGACCGGTAAAAAGCGACTTCTGATGCGGGTCGAAACCCGTAAACTCAATTCTGTGCTGGACGAATTAAGAGAAAAAGGGTATCGGGTAGTGGAAAGCGTCGAGGCACAGGTTTAGACGGATGAATTCAAACAGGCCGCAGTCTTTATTGTGCGGTTGGGGTAAAGAGATGAAAAAAAGAATTATTGTCGGTATCGCCGGCGCCAGCGGTGTCATTTACGGCGTCCGTATTATGGAATTGCTGAAAGACCTGGATTACGAGACCCACCTGATTCTATCCACGGCCGGTAAGTTAAATATTGAAATTGAAACCGAATACGCCGCAGACGATGTGGCCGCCATGGCGGATCGCGTATACGATCACAAAGATATTGCGGCGGCTGTGGCTTCGGGGTCATTTTTAACCGAAGGCATGATGGTGGTGCCGTGCACCATAAAATCCCTGTCCGGTATAGCCAATTCATACAATGAAAACCTGCTGGTTCGGGCCGCTGATGTTTGTCTTAAGGAAAAGAGAAAACTTGTGCTGATGGTTCGGGAAACGCCGCTTCATAAGGGGCATTTGCGATTGATGCTGCAGGCCGCGGATATGGGGGCTCACATCTTGCCGCCGGTACCGTCGTTCTACCATCATCCCAAAACACTTGAGGATATTATCGATCAAACCGTGGGAAAGATATTCGATTTTTTTGGCATACAACACGACTTATTTCAGCGATGGGGTGAAGAATCGCACGACCATGACTCAAAAACACAGCTGAACTGTATAAAAAGCAACTGAAATCCGGACATCTTCGATAATATACAATTTTCGGTTATAATCCTACCTTTCACGATCGATCCGCAGTCAAGGGATTGGTCGCGGGCCTGCCTGTACATATCCAAACGGATACTTTCCGGTGGTACGGCACGGTTGACATAAATCCCCGTCGCATACCGGCAATGTCAAATTGTGAAGCCTTAATGCCACATGAAGGTATGTTTTCTCCTTTATTCAAAAAGGCTGAGGCGATTTCAAAGACGGCCGCTCCGGGATTACTCCCTATTTCGATTGACACCTGAAGGCGAACCATCCTAAGCTGTTTTTGTTTATAGAATCAAATGTTTGTTTTTTTCGGGAAATACGGGAGGGGGCATGGATGCCATCAGGGCTGATTATGACAAGGAAACAGAAGCCATCAGTGTCGATCGACAAAGCCGGGTTGAGGACTGGTTAGCGGTTTGCGAGCGATACAACGACGATGTGCATCGATTGTGTGATGTTGATCAAGATGACTATACAGCCTTGTATGCGTGTTATGATGAGGATAATAAGCCGTTTTATTACCTGGTGAAGGAGACAAAAGACCTGGCCAGGTTGAAACGAAAAATCTTTTTACAAAAGCTCGGCATGGATTGAACCGGGGGTGCGGCGCTTGTTACGGCATCTGGTGTCGGGTAGGTATGTATCAGGAAAGTGAAAACGATCCCGCAACAAATCGCTGCCGGGATCGTTTCAAGAGAAGGGGATACAGGCAACCGGCGCCTAAGGAGAACCGGAGTTGCCGTTGATTTTATTTCTGAGTTTACCTGAGCATTTAAAGGTGACAACCTTTCTCTCATTTAAAATCAGGTCCGACCCGGTGGCCGGATTTCTGCCACGGCGCTGTTTCTTATCCTTCACGCAAAATTTACCGAATCCGGATACGAGGACATCTTCACCACATTCCAATGTACGTTTTATAATTTCAAGTAGCGATTCTACGGCATCGACCGATTGTTTTTTTGTAAAACCGAGTTCATGAACACTTGTAATTATATCGTTTTTCGTTAGTGCCATAAATCCTCCTCTATGGTCTGCTCAGAAATAATATAGCTGGTTTCAAAGTTATCTATGGTACACCGTGCCACGGATGTGTTACTTGTTGTTCTCCTCGGAGGTTCCACTGTCGTTCTTTTTTGCCGGATCCAATGTTTCGATTTTCTTCATGATATTCGCGACATTTTCCATTATGGCATTTATTTCAAGCTTCAGATCCGTATCATCCATATCATTCATAGGTTCTTTTCCTCAGTGTACAGGTTATCGATATTTTTTAGGAGCAGGTGATCTGTTCCGTCAGGCCAGAATCATCATCGAATATCACTCGGTGGCATCGTATCGCTGTATATCTGACGCATATTGGCAGTATATTGATAGATGATTCAATTTATTACTAATATTCCATACGAGTTAGAAAATATACGGTTCCCAAAATCTTGTCAAGTTTCTATTTTTTTATATCCTTCCGATTTTGCTGGATGAATCCTTAAACCAGTGGAATCGAATGGCCGTGCATCAACACGTATACATGTGTTGAAGGCAGGTTCGGTGAAGATCATCCATCGGCCGACACTCGTTGCTGATTTACGTTGATAACATGAAAAAAAAACTTTCGTAAAGCTTGTGCAGAAAGAGTCTGTTTTAAGGCAATTCGAGGTTTTTTCGATTTTAATAAAAAAAAGGGAGACGGTTTTATCTAACCGAAATCCCTTAATATACATGGAGCCGACGCGCGGAGTTGAACCGCGGACCTGCTGATTACGAATCAGCTGCTCTACCAACTGAGCTACGTCGGCAAATCGTGAAAACGCTTATATCACCCGTATTTATCGCCGGTCAACACATTTCTGAATTCGATCCACATTAGCCAGATTCGCCAAAAGTGTCCTTTTTGGACGAACACTAAACACGAACATCCGGACGCCGGCCGGACACCATTTTGACGCTCTCGAAAGCAATAAAACCACCTCAGCGTATCATTCATGCCCCCGGTGATAAATCCGCTTTGACAAACACCTGCACATTAAATAAAAAATAGATATCTTCCCTTTATCCTTTACAGAGTTCCATTGTTGATCGTTAATGTTCGGCAAACGTTAAGCCCCAAAAATCATAAGTGAAGATACATGAAAGACATTTTCATAGAGAACCTGCCGGGTTTACCTGACAACGTCACATCAAATGAAAAAGGTATATTTTGGCTTGCCTTGCTATATGGCCCTGATGGCCGAAAATCGTTGGACACGTTACTTCCGAAACCTTTTTTAAGAAAAATGCTGTTGCGCTTGCCCGATTTGCTTAAGCGAGATCCGAAGCGTGTTGGCTATGTGATAGGTTTAAACCTAAATGGTAAGGTTGTCCAAAATCTTCAAGATCCAAAAGGGGATAAGTACGCTGAAATCAGCAGCGTTATCGAACATGAAGGGAGCCTATATTTAGGTAGCATAAGCGAGAATTCAATTGGGCTCATGGTCGCACCAGAAAATATTTAACAATGCCAGTTGGGTCTCAACCTTGTTCATTAGATTGAGCGTAACATCACGCTGGAGAAAGACCGGGGACAATTGGGGGACATAAATTAATAAATTGAGTAATTTTTATTCTAGTGGACGTTGGCAATCTCTACTTTAAAAAACTGTCGTTTTTTGTCCAGGTGATGCCTGGCCTTGGGCTCACAAACATTAAGAAAAGGAGGTTCTTGAGTGGCTATAAATGATAAAGAATGGGGAAACATTATTAAATTTTATGGAAGCTACACTCATGCAACTGCTTCTCCGTCTTTACCATACTGTGTATTTTCAACGGTAAACGAAGACGGAACACCACGTGTTGCGCCCTATACCTCACTTATTCTTGGTGATAATAGCAACGGGTTCTATTTTGACGAATTATCACATCATACGTCAGCGAATCTCGAACGAGATCAAAAAATTTGTGTATTAGTAGTGAAGAATAGTAAATGGTTTTGGATAAAAACTGTCATTTTAGGAAGGTACGATCACCCACCCGGTATAAGAATGATGGGCACAGTTGGCGAGAGACGAGAGGCCACGAAAGAGGAATCAGATGCGTTTAAAAGACCATTGAATTGCTTAAAATATTTTAAAGGTTATGAACCCATATGGGGATTCATGAAATATGGTCGTGAGATCTTCTTTGATTCATTTGATACTGTAAAATGCCGTACTTTAAGAGAGATTGAGGCCATTTAACGTGCTATTATTAATCCGGCAACTAAATAGGTAAAGAGACGTATCGCTGATTCGCGTAATGAGTTTCCGGCGGAACATACTGGGGACAAGCCTTCTTGCAGCCACCGCCTCCCATAAACCAGAAATACGAGTTTTGCGTATTTATCCGCCGGAGCAATACTACATCGTACAGCCCAACCAGTTGTTTTTTTTGGACGGTGAGGATCCTGCCGCCGCAAAGGTTGACGTTGGGATGAAATAATATTTTATAACCAGGAGGTATTATGGTTTGTTGGCATTCAGATTTACATCTTCAGTGATTATTACTTTTTAGTTTACTTCTCCCGGTTCGTCGGGTGAAACCTAGTAAAACTGTGCGAGAAAAGATGGATTTTAAATGAATAAATCACTCATTTTTGGAGGAGCAATGAGCACTGTGGCTGCATTCCTCCATATTGCAATAATAATTGGAGGACCTGATTGGTACCGGTTTTTCGGTGCGTCCCCCAATATGGTTTTATTAGCCGGTCAAGAATCTTTTATTCCCACAGTACGCACATTTGGTATATTCATAGTATTATTTATTTGGGGGCTTTATGCATTTTCTGGGGCTGGTTTGTTAATCAGGCTTCCGCTTCTGAAAGTGGCTCTTGTTATAATATCAATTATATACATTGTGAGAGGGTTGTTACTATTTCCAATATGGATTATTAAACCAGAGTTTATTAATCATCTAATAATTTGGAGTTCAATAGTATGTTTGATCGTTGGGTGTGCCTATGCAATCGGAACAAGGCAGGTTTGGATAGACATCTCCAAAAAATAATGAGACGGTGCACCGGATTGACGTTCCGCTTCGCTACATGTGGGACCATAGGGGACCTTTCCGTTGGCACTCGTAACACCGGGCTTTAAACAAAAATAAAAATGAAACAATCAATCGTGCATATTGCCTTGGTCGTTAAAGATTATGATGAAGCCATTTATTTTTACACGGAAAAGCTTAATTTCGAGTTGATTGAGGATACATATCAACCTGAACAGGACAAACGGTGGGTTGTAGTATCCCCTCCCGGTTCCAACGGCGTCACTCTATTACTGGCAAAGGCATCTAAACCGGAACAAGAACCTTTTATTGGTAATCAGTCAGGTGGCCGTGTTTTTCTTTTTTTGAACAGCGATAATTTTTGGCGTGATTATAATGATATGAAATCAAAAGGGATAAAGTTCGTGAGAGATCCAAAAAAACAAGAATATGGTATGGTCGCCGTGTTTGAAGACCTATACGGAAATATTTGGGATCTCCTCGAATTGAATAATGACCACCCAATATCCAAGCGTAGTGTATAACCACCGACTTCACATAGACCGCAAAGGGGACGGTCAACAATTTGGTGTTGGCATCAGAAAACCACAAACAGCCGACACTCACTGGCTTTGCGGCAAGTCTTACCCGAGACCTTAGCCATAAAAAAGGGAGACTAAATGAGCAACTTGGCAATGGTAAGTGTATTTTTTGGGATTTTAATTTTGGTTGGTCGTGCACCACTTATTTTCGCACCAGCAGCTACTTTAAGAATCATTCATAAAGTGATTGGTAAAAAATCGAATTTGCGTTTAATGGGTATTCCCACTTTCTTGCTCGGAGTGGCGATCATTACTTCAGCATTAGAAACAGATCTATCATTTGCCTTTATTATCATTGTGCTTGGTTGCTTTATTGTCGCCGCAGGGGCTCTGGAGATTATTGCGACTTCCTTTGTCCAAAGGATCGCAATCGCTATATGGGGTATGTCCCCTGTTAATGCAAGAATACTTGGCTTGGTTTCCGTAGTGTTGGGAGCGTATTTCATTTACCTGGGATATAACGTCTTTTGATTGTCATAGCTTTAAAGACCATTTTTCCACAAGCGATATTAGACAGGTTTACAGGATCTATCCCGCCATTTAAGTTGTCAGTCTATCCCGCCTGCCGAGTGTATATCTGGTAGCCTTTCCCTTACCGTGTTTTAGCAAATAGTTGTTCTCAACCAACTCACGGAGCCTGACTTTGATCGTGTTGCGGTTGGCGCTTGTAATGATTTGGATATCGGATATTCTTGCCTGTCCGTGTTCTTTGACGATCTGCAAAATTTGGGCGGAAAGCGCTGAGAGTCCGGTCATCTTGTGCTCGCGTTCAACCTTTTGAGACAGACGGTCTTTTTGTTTTTTCATGCAGGTGAGGAAAAATACTAACCAGTTTTCGAGCCCGGCGTCATCGGTGTCGATGGTTTTTTGAGCCTTTCTTAACGCCAGGTAATACCGGTCCTTGTTTTGTTCGACAATGCTCTCCAGCGAACTATACGGCACATAATCATAGCCGTTTTGAAGCAGCAGCAGAGTGGTCAGTATCCTTGACAAGCGTCCATTGCCTTCCTGGAACGGGTGTATCGCCAGGAAATGAACCACAAATACGGCAATGATCAAAAGCGGATGCAAGTCTTTCTGTTCAAACGTATTACCGGTCCAATTAACCAGGGCTTTCATTTTCATGGGTGTATCAAAGGGTGATGCGGTCTGAAAAACCACCCCAAGGCTGTTGCCATTTTGATCAAGCGCCTGCACATGATTGGGCAGCTTTTTGTACTCTCCACGATGCCTGATGTCCTTGTCGCTGTACCGCAAAAGCGTCCCATGCAGCTGTTTGATGTGGTTTTCCGTAAGCGGGATATCGCCAAAGGCATCAAAGATCACGTTCATGGCTGCGGCATATCCGGCGACCTCTTGTTCATCCCTTGATCTGAACGAGCGGGTATCGATCCCGGCCAAAAGCGCCCCGACTTCTTTGTCGGTCAACTTGACGCCTTCAATGCGTGTGGAAGAGCCCACCGACTCAATGGTGGCCACTTTCTTCAAGGCAAGCAATCTCTCCGGGGCCAGGTTTCCCAATGCTTGCCACGCCCCCTTGAACTCATCAATCCCGGCAATCAGCCGCAACATATCTTTTGTAATATTTACAGCAGGTTCTTTCACAATTAGTCCTTTCAATACCCGTATTTATACCCATATATACCCAAAATCAGTATTAAAATCAATATGTCGTAGTTGGAGCAGGTTTGAGTTATCGTTGACGGGGCCAGGTTCCCCAACGCCCGCCACGCCCCCTTGAGCTCATCAAGTTCGGCGATCAGCCGCAACCTATATTTTGTTATATTTACAACAGGTTCTTTCACAATTAGTCCTTTCAATACCCGTATTTATACCCATATATACCCAAAAAAGTGTTAAAATCAATAAGTCGTAATTGTGTGAGGGTCGGTGTGAAAATGTCTCAGATTTGCCGGGTTATAAGATGTTGAGGCGGACAAAATATGCTCTAAATGCCATCAACACACCCACCTTTGTCACTTACGACTGGATGGGCCGAAAAACCGCCATGACCGATCCGGACAACTACACCCTTACCCCACACCTACCACGCCGGCACCAACCTGCTCTTCCAGGCCACCGGCAGTGACGGGGTGATCTATGCCGAGCTCGACGGCTATGAACCCAGCGGTAAGATCGGCGACCTGCTGTTCGGTAACGGCGTCTACACCGATTACACCTACAACGCCAAAACCGCCCGGCTCACCCGTATCCTGACCGCACAGGACACAACCCCCGCCGCCCCGGTCTACATGAAGCGAGATTACACCTATTCATTTGCCGGGGATATCGAAAGCATCGCCAATGAAAATGGCTTTATTCACACCTACACCTACGACTCCCTGCATCGGTTGACCTCAGAAGAATCAACCGATCCCAACCTGGTCTCCCAGATCCTCAAATTGGACCTTGCCTATGACTCCGGCCCGCTCCACGCCTCGTCATCGGTGAAGGTGAACAACGGTACCGAGCAGATCTACCAGACCGATGCCAACGGCAACATGGACAGCTTCCCGGATCTCACCGACCCGGCCAGTACCGCCCTTCGCGAGATCGCCTATAATGCCGATAACATGCCCGACAACATCAAGCGCGACACCGGCGCCGTGCCCCAGCTTCTGGCCAGCTTTTTATATGATGGATACGGTAAACGGGCCCAAAAGACCGCCAACGGCACCATCACCTATTACATCGGGGATCATTACGAGATTAAAAACGGCATCGGCGTAAAGTACATCTTTGCCGGCAATCTGCGCGTGGCCATGGTGAAAAACGGCACGGTCACCTATTTCCACAAAGACCACTTGGGCAGCTCCACCCTCACCACCAACGCCACCGGAAATATCGTTGAATCCGCCGACTACATGCCCTATGGTGGGAAACGGAACTCCGCCGCCACCATCGGAAGCTCGAATTACCATTTCACCGACCAGGAATGGGAACCGGAGACAGGGTTGTATAATTATGATGCACGGTTGTATGATCCGGTGATTGGGAGGTTTGTGAGTGCGGATATGATTGTGCAGGGCGGTGGGATTGATCCGCAGATGCTCAATAGATTTGCTTATGTGAGGAATAATCCGCTAATTTATGTTGATCCGAGTGGGCATTATTTAGACAGTTC
>JABDIN010000041.1 GCA_013003715.1 Desulfobacteraceae bacterium
TAAATACCGCACCCGCTATTTTACGGATTCTGGCATCATCGGCACCAAGGCGTATGTTGCCGACACCTTCCAGCGGTTCAAGGACCGCTATCCCGCCAAACGAGAGAAGATCCCCAAGCCGGTGGCAGGGCTTTCCGGGATGTATTCTTTGAAGCGGTTGTCAGATTTACAAAGAAAAGCTTGACTCCATGCTTGATTATAGTATTATAACTAATAAGTTATAACCCAACTAGCTATGGAGTCGAAAATGTCACAAAATAATATTACGGCATCGCCCGGTCGATTTCTGCAATTCGCCTGTGATTGCGTGTCGCGGTTGCATAACGCGATTCGTGATCCCTGGTCCCATGTGAGCCGTGCCGGGCTTATTTCAAGTGAAACCAAGGAGATCATTCTCAACAAAACCTATCGTGGTCCAAAGACGGTGACTCAATTGGCCAAGGAGATTGGTCTGTCACAGCCGGCGATCCATAAACATGTTAAAGAGCTTCTGGCGTCCGATATGCTGCGCAGTGTCTCGATTTCGGACGAGGACAAAAAATACCGTGTGGAGCAGTATTATGAACCTAATTTCCCGGTATTGTTGTTGGAAGATACTGTCGCGCTGGAAGCGGTCTGTCGACGAATTGCCGAGCGTATTGCAAAGATATACTGGGAGGAGAGAGGTGAGCTTGGCCAGGCGTTTGCCAGTACATCGTTGAAAAAACGCGGGTATGCCATCGAGGACATCCTGGATTATTTGTACAGCAAGATCCGGCGCACCGGACGGCAGGTCCTTGATGAGCAGGGTTTTTTTCCGGAATTGCCCACCCATAAGGACGGTTCCCGCTGGGTGTATTGGGCCGAAGAAATGGAAGATGGGAATTCCGACACGTCCTCATAACCGTTATTGGAAATTTACGGGTTCCTTGGGCAGTCAAACCGACAACAGCGATTAAGGGCTCGCGAAAAAATAACATCACATTTTCAGGGGCCACTCATCCCATTCAGCGGTGTTGCGAAAATACGAAATATCCATGATGTTCCATAATTTTCGCGTCTTGCCGACTGGGCGCCTGACCACTGAAAATCTGTGGATGAATTGTTTCGCGAACTCTAAGGGAGGTGTGCAATGGCATTAAGAAGCGTTCATTTTATACTCACTTATATGTGCAACTTTGAATGCGACCATTGCTTTTTAAGTTGCGGCCCAACTTGCCAGGGAACCTTTTCCCTCAATCAGGTCGATGCGGTATTGAAAGATCTTGAAGGGCTTAAAACTGTGGATTCGGTGGGATTCGAGGGTGGCGAACCGTTTTTGTTCCATCCGCTGCTCAACCAAAGTGTGAAGCTTGCCGCCGGATACGGTTTTAAAACTTCGATCCAGACCAATTCCTATTGGGCAACAAATGAATCTGATGCAATCCTCTGGCTCGAACCGCTGCATCAGGCGGGGCTTTCTTTGCTTGAAGTCAGTGATGATAGTTTTCACCATGGAGATGCCGATGAAAGCCCGGCTCAACGCGCTCTGGCTGCAGCTCAAATTCTTGGATTGAACACCCGTGAAATCTCGATTTTAAAACCGTCGGTGTGTGGTGCCGGGGATCAGGAAAAAGGGCAACCTATATACCGGGGCGGCCCCAAGTTGAGAGGCCGTGCAGTTGAGACTCTTGTTGACGGTATGCCGCTGGTTTCATGGAAAAAAATGGTTAAATGTCCCTATGAGGATTTGCGAAATCCAAAGCGAGTTCACATTGACAGTTTTGGTACCGTTCATCTTTGCCAGGGCCTGAGCATGGGCAATTTGTGGGAAGTGCCTTTGTCTGATCTATTCAGGGCATACGATCCGGATAATCATCCTATCTGTGGTCCCATCCTCAGAGGAGGACCGGCCCAACTCGCCAATGAATATGGGCTGGATCATGAGGAAGCCTATGTCGACGCCTGTCATATGTGCTCTCGGGCGTGTAAGGCACTGATGCATCGGTTCCCGGAATATCTGGGGCCACGTCAGGTATATGGCCTTTAAGGCCTTGCGAAAAAATAACAATGAATTCCTGGATCAGAGTCACGAGTTCAACCGTGATGCGGAAACTGAGGAATTATCGGATCTTACAGCCTTTTCGCGAAGTGCTTGTCCAACACCTCAGGTTCGAGGTTTCCATATTTATTCTTGCGCCAATCCTAGCTAAGGAGGAAAGAATGGAAAATAATCCGGCTTTTCTCAAATTTATGATGACAGAGAAATATCGATTTCTGGAAGCTGAGGCCCGGAATCGGAGGCTGGCTGCAGAGTTCCGGCGCGCTCGTCCCGGCATTTGGATCCGATTCCGGTATCGGGTGGGAAATAGGTTAATCCGGATAGGCAGTTGGCTGAGACAGCCGTACCAAGGACAACTGAATTCGATCTGTGGTATTGAACAATTTCGGGCATCACCGGAATCCCAATGCCGTTGAGCGGGTCGTTGTTCAGGGGTACCTTTGGTGCGCTGGACGGATCAACAGGTCGGTGTCGGCCAATGCATCGTGTCGCATTTACCGATTTGACCGTTGATATCCACAATAACCACAAAAGTGAGTAAGATTATCTCTTTGACACCGTACCCGCATTGCCTGTGTTTAAATCCAAGATCCCCCATTGTACGAAACGTGAATATTGAGCACTGAACTCAACAACGCAATATCCCACACACCCAAAACAGCATTGGAAAAGTTGATTCAACCACTTTCAAGATGTTTCAAACAGGCCACACACAAACGAAAATGCAAGTCCTTGTCTGACCGAAAATGGATTCAAGCCGGACTTTTACGGGTTTTTTCCCAAGAACCCAGTGGA
>JABDIN010000058.1 GCA_013003715.1 Desulfobacteraceae bacterium
TATATTGGTGGGGTGTTCCCGGGAAAATGAAGACATTTATTGACCGGCTTTATTTCTATCATTCATCTCACAACAAAAAATTGATTGCCGGAAAAAAGGCGATGGTCTTTTCTCCGATGAACATGAACAGCGACAATCCACGAATCGACATTTTTAAAAACTTCTACGATATCCTGTTTGATAATTTGGATCTGAAATTCGTCGGCGGATATTATTTTGGAAACGTCAATGAAAAAGGTGCACTGGTGAAAAGGTCCGAATATATGGAGCAAATTAATGATTTGGGGAAAAACCTGAACCAATATTTTGATTGAAGGCGGCATCGGATTATTTTTTTATTCGATCATTATCATCCTTGAAAATCCACATCCCCTTTTATCCACTTATCCTGGAGAGCTTATGACTGAAAAAAAAGACCTTGAGAATTGCCCGTCGCGGAAACGGATTAATGTCTATTGCTCATGCCCGAAAACGGAATGTGAAAGACATGGTGTCTGTTGTGAATGTATTGTGGCTCACAAAAAGAGAAAAAATGTGGCGTTTCATGTCAAGTTCCCCCATTGCCTGAGGGATCAATTAGCGGAGGTCGGTTATAAGCCGAAACAATCATGAGAACAATTGAAGATTGCGTCGTAACGGCAATGGATGGCAGTGATAGCCGCCTGTTCCCATATCTGCCATATATTTTGCAGGATATATGGCAGATCGGGGCTTCTCCTGAGGTAATCGTTGAATTAATCCGAAAGCATGCAAACGATTATGCAAGCCTCAGCATTCTCGACCTGGGATGTGGTAAAGGGGCTGTTTCCATCAACATAGCAAAAGAATTCAAATGTCATTGCCATGGCATAGACGCCATCGAAGCGTTCATCTACGAGGCTCAACATAAATCCAAAGAATACCGTGTTGAAAAATTATGCCGTTTTGAACGTGGTGATATAAGAACCGCTATTTCGGACTTGAAAAAATACAATATCATCATTCTGGGTTCGATTGGACCGGTTTTCGGAAATTATTATGACACACTTACAACACTTTCAAAATGTCTCGAACAAAAGGGCCTCATTGTAATTGATGATGGCTATTCCAGAGACGGTAGTCACTATTCACACCCGATAATGATAAAGAAATCGACAATTCTCAGGCAAATTTCAGATGCCGGGATGAGGTTAATCGATGAGGTCATTCTTGATCCGGACGAGATAAAAGCATCCGACGACTTTATTATTGAACGCATAATACAGCGATGTCAGGAATTGATCACCAAACATCCCGACAAGAGACACCTCTTTACGGATTACATTAGAAATCAAGTACAAGAAAATGAGGTGCTTGAAACGAAAGTCGTCTGTGCAACGATGTTGATAGGAGAGGCCTCCTGAAATACCACCTGAATATTGCATGTGTCGAAGGCACTCATATGCTAGGCATTAAGGGTGAGGCCCACATCTTTTGGAACAAAAGTGTGGTGATCATTTTACCGCCATCCCTCAATAACGCAGCAGATGGAATTCTCCGGCACTCCTTTAGGTGAAAATTAATGAGAAAATCAGACCACAATCCATTTTATCCATATGGGTTAAATCGAAGATCTCAGAAATTTGATGTCAGGGTGGCTCTGCGGAATGATTAAACCGATCAACATATGACATCGGCAACCCGGCGGATAACTGCAAACGGTGTGTGATGCACTTGGGCATATCTCCGGCTTTGTGGCAGACGGTGATCAGGCTTGTTCTCGTATGTTGTCCGATCACGTCAATGGTGTTGAGTAATCGTTGCCGATGGATGTCATCCAGGCCGTTGCAGGGTTCGTCCAGGATCAACAGGCGTGGTGATTTCACCATGGCGCGGGCAATAAGGATCAGACGCTGCCGGCCGAAAGAGAGTTGCCGGTAGGGCCGGTCGGCGAACGCCTCCAGTGCCAATGTCTCAATCCAGTGATGCGCGATCTCGAGTTGTGCCGGTGTGCATCGCCGGTAAAGGCCCACGGAATCGAAAAAGCCGGAACAGATCACGTCCACCCCGGTCATCCGTTTCTGATACCGGGCCTGGAATTCGTCCGATAGGTAACCGATGTCCGCTTTTATATCCCATATGGACTCACCGGTCCCCTTTTTACGCCCGAACAGCCGGATATCGTTGGCATAGGCCTGGGGGTGATCTCCATTGATCAATTTAAGCAGGGTGGTTTTCCCGGCACCGTTGGGACCGCATACTGCCCAGTGTTCACCGGTTCGGACGGTCCAGTCCAAGCCGTCCAATACCACTTTTTCACCGTAGCGGACGGTAACAGCATTCATCCGGATAAGGATATGGGGGTCCGGATGATCCTCTTCCGATAGCCGGTTGTCACCCAGAAATGGAAATTCTCCGGGTTGTTCAACCGCCGGGATCGTCGAGGATATTGGCTGGACGATGGATCCACTGAAATCGTGCAAGAGTCCTTTCCAATGGACACGCCCATGGTTCAGGTGAAGCACATGCTTGAAGCAGAAAGGGATTTCCTCAAGGCGATGGGTGATGAGCATCATCTGGGTACCGGTATCGGCCAATGAATCGAAAAGACCGGTAAGGGTGCTGCGGCCGGCTGCATCCAGGCCGTTAAAGGGCTCATCCAGGATCAGCAGAAGCGGTTTCTCGAGCATGGCTTTGCCCAGTAAAAACCGGCGCATTTCACCAGAGGAGAGCGCATCCACGGGTTTGGTCAGGAGCGACGTCAATTCCAGAGCGTTGATGATGTTATTGCAGGTGTTGTCCCTGGTATTCAACAAAGATCCCATCAGGTCGGCAACCAAAGTTTGATCGTCCACCTTTCCACTGAAATGCCGGGCGTCCAGATTGAATTGCTCCCGGGCATACAGCCGGTGGTACTGCTCGGAACCGGCCATTGAAACTGCTATTCGGTGGCCACGGTCCTGTCCGCTGGATTCATAATGGCGGTGGATCCGGCCCTTGACAACAGCGGTTTGTCCCATCAATGCGTTGGCCAGTGTGGTTTTTCCCACGCCATTGGGGCCCAGAACGATCCAGTTCTCCCCCTGGCTGATCCGCCAATTCGTTCCCGGCAACAACCACTTGCCGCCAACCCGCAATGTAACGTCCTCCAGGGTGATGAAAGGTTCACGCGTTCCCATGGGTTTATGGCCAAGTCCGTTCTGTTTGAATTTCACATCAGGCACGATAACACAATGGACCACGCACTTACAGAGGGTGATCGCATGTAGGTTTGGCATGGCATCAGGTGCGTTAAAAAAGTGTTCATGCTCTGATACAAGGTACGGTTATATGAGATAATGGAACAAGTCCGAAGATTTGTTCAAGTATTCGAATACAAACCCATACTGGTTGAATCGCTCGATCAACGAATGATAATCCGCGGCGTTTCTGAGTTCTATGCCAACAAGGGCCGGACCTCTCTCGCGGCTGTTCTTTTTCGAGTATTCAAAATGGGTGATATCGTCCGTGGGTCCCAGTACATGGGTGACGAATTCCTTGAGAGCGCCTGCCCGTTGAGGAAATCGCACGATGAAATAGTGTTTTAACCCTTCAAAAAGAAGGGAACGCTCCTTGATCTCTTCCATGCGGGTGATATCATTGTTGCTTCCCGATACGATGCACACCACACGTTTTCCTTTAATATCGTTTTCAAGCATCCTCAGGGCGGCGATGGTCAGTGCGCCGGCGGGCTCCACCACCATGCCCTCCTCATTGTAGAGTTTCAGGATCGTTGAACAGACCTCACCTTCGTCCACGGTAATGACATCGTCCAACAGTTGCCGGCAGATTCTGAACGTGGCGTCCCCCACACGCTGCACGGCGGCACCGTCAACGAACTTGTCGATCTTATCGAGGGTGACGATCCCGTCTTTTTTCAGGGAGGCCTGCATGGCGGGCGCCCCCTTGGGCTCCACACCGACAATACGGGTCCCGGGACTTAACCGGTTAAACACGATGGAAACACCTGAGGCCAGGCCGCCACCGCCAATGGGGACCAGAAGATAATCGATCGGATCGGGTAGATCCTCAACTATTTCAAGGCCGATGGTTCCCTGCCCCTCGATGATCTTCCGGTCGTCAAAGGGATGAATCAACTCCCGTTTGTGTTTGTCGGCAAAAAGGGCCGCTTCCTGATACGCATCATCGAAGGTATCGCCCACGAGGATGACGTCAACAACGTTGCCCCCGAACATCTTCACCTGATTTATTTTTTGCATCGGCGTTGGCTGGGGCATGAAAATGGTTCCGGAGATCTCCAGGGCGGCGCAGGCGTAAGCCACCCCCTGGGCATGGTTTCCGGCACTGGCACAGACGATACCGGCCCTGGCGGCATGGCGGGAGAGGGTGCTGATTTTGTTGTAGGCCCCTCGGATTTTATAGGACCTGACCTTTTGAAGATCCTCGCGTTTTAAATGGATATCCCCGTGATACCGCTGGGAAAGATTCACATTTTTATCAAGGGGTGTTCTTATCACGACGTCCTTTAAGCGGTCATGTGCCGTCCGAATTTCGTTTAATGTCGGGAAGTCGTCGATGTCAATTTGCTGAAGGGGCCGTGCATGCATATCTCTTTTCCTCGATAACCAAAGGGTCGTCTTGCTGTCTTTGTAAATGACGGAAGGCTTCCAATATCTCATCCGACGCCGGCGTGAGCGCGACCCTTCCGGATCTGACAAATTCAAGTATCTCGTAGGGTTCAAGCGCCTCATACAATGCCTGTGTCTCAATTTTTGTGCCGGTCTTTTCGACGATCACAAACTCATTCTTGATCAGCAGAATCCGTGCATCGTGCTGATGCAAAACAGAATTTATCTTCTCGTTTTCAAGAACGCGCGCCATTGAGAGTTTGTACAAGGCGATCTCCCGGTATATCAACTCAGCCTCCCGGAAAAAAGACGCTTTTATCACTTCTATCTGTTTTTCCAATTGCTTGACCACCTTTTGTGCATTCTCCTCTGTTTCGTGGATAACCAGGGTATAACGGTGTACGCCTTCAAACTGGGATTCGGATGCGGCGATGCTTTCAATGTTGAGCCGCAACCGTGTGAAAACGGTAACGACGCGATGTAAAAGACCGATATGATTTTCCGTTAAAATAACGATGGTATATGGATTTTTCATGAGTCATCCTCGTTTCTGATGCGTTACTATGTCAACCGGACTTCGGATACGGATGCCCCGGCCGGGACCATGGGAAACACATTGTCTTCTTTTTCGACAACCGCTTCCAGAAGGCAGGGCCCGTCATGTTCAAGAAGATTGTCGATGGCCCTGTCCAACTGGCTCCGCCGGGTAACCTTTTCCGCCTTGATATGGTATCCGGTTGCAATGGTGACAAAATCCGGATTCACCATTTCCGTGGACGAGTATCGTCCCTCAAAAAACAATTCCTGCCATTGTCTGACCATTCCCAGGAAATTATTGTTGAGGATAACAATCTTGAGGGCCACGCCGGTCTGGAGGATGGTTCCCAGTTCCTGGAGGGTCATCTGAAAGCCGCCGTCACCGATGATGGTAATTACGGTTTTCTCGGGTCGTCCGAGTTTTGCACCGATCCCCGCCGGGAGGCCGAATCCCATGGTGCCTAGTCCGCCCGAGGTGATCAGGTTTTTACTCTCTTTAAACCGAAAATACCTGCCGGCCACCATCTGGTGCTGGCCGACATCGGTTACGACAATGGCGTCGCCGTTTGTCCGTTCGGATATACGCCGCACCACTTCTCCCATGGTGAGTCCGGGTTTTGAAGGAAAAAGCTCGGGGTCGATGACCGATACCCTCTCTTCCTGGTACAAGCCTGCAAACCGGTTCACCCACTCGGTGTGTGTGCCTTCTTCCACCCAATGGGTAAGTTCGGGAAGCGCCTGTTTAAGGTCCCCATGGATGGGCACATCCGCGGTCACCACCTTATTGAGTTCCGATGCATCAATGTCGATATGAATCACGGCGGCTTTTTGGGCGTACCGTTTAACATCCCCGGTTACGCGGTCGTCGAAGCGCATGCCAAGGGCGATCAGAAGATCGCACGCATTGGTCAACAGATTAGGGGCATAATTACCGTGCATGCCCAGCATGCCCACATTCAACGGATGATCTGAATCAAGGGCGGATGCCCCCAGGAGGGTCCACGCCGCGGGAATTCCGGATTTTTCCACAAACCGGCGGAATTCCGTTTCAGCCTTCCCCAAAATCACACCCTGGCCAAAAAGGATAAAGGGGCGTTCGGAACGATTGATCAAGGCGGCTGCCTCTTTCAACAAATCGTAGTTCACGTCGGGTTTCGGCTGGTAGCTTCGGATAAAGGCAACCGACTTATCAATGGGCGCGGTCGCTGCAAACTGCGCGTCTTTAGCAATGTCCACCAGCACCGGTCCGGGTCTTCCGCTCCTTGCGATGTAAAATGCTTTGGACAGAATGTGCGGGATTTCATCGGCACAGCGGACCTGATAGTTCCATTTGGTAACCGGAAGAGAAATACCGATAATATCGGTCTCCTGGAAGGCATCGGTCCCCAGAAGGGGTGATGCCACTTGGCCGGTGATGCAGACAAGGGGTGTGGAGTCCATGTATGCATCGGCAAGCCCGGTAATTAAATTGGTGGCCCCCGGCCCGGATGTGGCGATACAGACACCGACGGCCCCTGTTGCGCGGGCAAAGCCCTGGGCGGCATGAACGGCCCCTTGTTCATGACGGGTCATTACATGGGTGATGCGGTCCTGATACGAATAAAGCGCATCGTAGACCGGCATGATCGCACCACCGGGATAGCCGAAGATAATCTCGGCCTTCTCCCTCACAAGGGCCTCCATCACCGCCTGGGCACCTGATATTTTTGACGGAGGAGATCCGGGCTCCTCATCGTATATTATTTTTGCCGCCTGGGTTGTCATCTTGTCTCCTTCATGGCATTAGAATTGATCCGTGACACATCCTTTTGATGCGGAGCTTACGGTTTTTGCGTAACGGTAAAGAGCACCTCTGCTTACTTTAAGATCCGGTGCCTTCCAGGCCGCTCTCCTCTTCTCAATATCAGCCTCGGATAGATCCACATCGATTCTGTTGCGGGTGATATCGATGGTGATGGTGTCACCGTCTCTGATCAGGGCGATGACACCGCCGGCTTGGGCCTCGGGTGTGATATGCCCCACAACAAACCCATGGGTTCCCCCTGAAAAACGGCCGTCCGTTATCAATGCCACATCTCCCCCCATTCCCGCCCCCATAATGGCGGCCGTTGGCTTGAGCATTTCCGGCATACCCGGCCCGCCCCTGGGACCTTCATAGCGAATGACGATAACATCGCCTTTTTTTACCTGTTGGCGCTCGATGGCGGCATTGGCTTCGTTTTCACTGTTATAAACCCTTGCCGGACCTTTAAAAAAAGCGCCTTCCTTGCCGGTGATTTTTGCAACAGCACCCTCTTCGGCAAGATTACCGAACAGAATCTGTATGTGTCCGGTTCGCTTCAGGGGATTGGATACGGGATAGATGACCTCTTGATCCTCCCCGGGCACGGCAACGGTTTCCAGATTTTCAGCCAGGGTCCTGCCGGTAACGGTCAACTCATCGCCATAAAGAAATCCTTCCTGCAGAAGATACTTCATCACCGATGGAATCCCGCCCAGGCGATGGATATCTTCCATCATATAAGTCCCACTGGGTTTTAAGTTGGAGAGCAGCGGGGTTCGGTTGTTGATGTTCTGGAAATCTTCGAGGGAGAGCTCGACATTGGCGGCATCGGCAATGGCCAGCAGATGAAGCACCGCGTTGGTGGACCCGCCCAAAGCGGTGATCATTGTCATGGCGTTTTCAAAGGACCGCTGTGTGAGAATATCGGAGGGTTTCAGATCTTGCTTGAGAAGATGGCCCATGGCAAGACCACCCTGGACACACGCTTCTTCCTTCCCGCGGTCCTCGGCAGGCGTCGACGACGTATAGGGGAGGGACATCCCCAGCGCCTCGATGGCCGAGGCCATGGTGTTGGCCGTGTACATGCCGCCGCACGCCCCGGGACCGGGGCAGGCATTCCGGACGACAGCTTTCAGTTCATCACCTGAAATACGCCCGGACACTTTTTCTCCCCAGGCCTCGAAAGCCGAGACCACGTTGAGTTTCTTTCCCCCATACCTTCCGGAGGCAATGGTGCCGCCGTATACAAGCAGGGATGGACGATTTAACCGGCACATGGCCATGAGTGCCCCGGGCATGTTCTTATCGCAACCCACCACAGCGACAATGCCGTCATAACTGTGCGCGTTGGCCACGGTTTCGATGGAATCGGCGATAATATCCCGTGAAGGGAGTGAATATCTCATCCCGGCTGTGCCCATGGAGATACCGTCACTCACGCCGATGGTATGAAAGATGAGCCCCACCAGATTGCTTTGCCGGACCCCCTGTTTCACCGACAGGGCAAGACGGTTCAGATGCATGTTGCATGGATTTCCCTCAAAACCGGTGCTGGCGATTCCCACAAAGGGCTTTTTCAGGTCCTCCCCGGTGAGCCCGGAGCCGTATAACATGGCCTGGGATGCCGGTTGCGCTTCGTTCTGCGTGATATGTTTACTGTATCTGTTTGAAGACATTTTTCACTGCTCCTTGAGTCGCTGAAAAATAAAAAGCCCTTCCCGGGAGAGAGAAAGGCTTTTAAATTTATTCGGATCAACCGACGGTTACATGTACGCCTCTCTTTCCCTGTGACACCCAATCACAGGGACAAGAATTATAAGAATGACGTTGATACGATGGTTGATGGTCATGATCTCTGTCTAAAAATTCTTACGGAGCCGGTTATAAGTTCCTTTTATACGTTCCTTCGAAAAACAATAGGCACTTTTTCCAAGTACGCAAGTCCGGAGGGTGATCGCCTGTAGAAATGTCATTTGACATTACCTCTGACATTACCTGTTTTCAAGGGACACGATTCCAAGCGTATCCTTTTTACAGGTGGTCGCCCTGAGCGTTTGAATGGTAATACTTGTCAGGCACTTAACCGGCATGATAGGCTCCACATCACATTCACCGTGAGCAGAACACAATCCGTCACACTATTTCTTCCGTTCATGGGTTCCATCCACCCGTCTTCAGTATTTTTCAACGGGGATGCAGCAGCGTTGCCACTCGAATTGAGATCGATGAAAAACGGATCAAGCGATAAGGAGGCGTTTATGTCGGAAGACCGGTTTACCGAAGTGACCCACACGGGGTGGGGTAGCCGAATCACCAGTTCGTTCAAGGGCATTATTTTAGGCCTGGTGTTTTTCATTGTCGCGTTCCCTTTGCTGTTCTGGAACGAAGGGCGAGCTGTAAAACGCTATAAAACCCTCAAGGAGGGACAAGGCGCCGTCGTTTCCATTGACGCAAAACAGGTGAATCCACAAAATGAAGGCCGGCTGGTACACGTCATGGGGCAGGCGATTCCCACTACCCTGTTGGAAGACCCCCAGTTTCCGGTGACATCCAAAGCCATCAAGCTTAAACGCATTGTGGAGATGTACCAGTGGCAAGAGGACAAAGAGACCAGCACCCGCAAGAAATTGGGCGGGGGGGAGGAAACAATTACGGAATACACCTATTCGCGTACCTGGTCTTCAAACCACATCAACTCATCCGGATTCAAAAAAAGCGACGGTCACCAAAACCCCGGCTCCATGCCCTTTTCCTCCAACACACTCGTATCCGCCAATGTTACGCTCGATGCGTTTATCCTCTCTTCCGGCCTTGTTTCGAAAATAAACGCCTATCAACCACTGGCGGTCAATCAATCCGAAGGGCCGCCATTAAACCTGGGCGGCGACGGGAAATTTTACGATACCGGATACTACATCGGTCAAGATCCCGGTTCACCCCGTATCGGTGATATCCGCATAAAATTCCAGCATATCCCGCCCCTTGGGGTAAGCCTGATCGCCAAACAGCAGGGAAACCGGTTCGTATCTTATCGCACCCGGGCCGGCGGAGAAATCGAGTTGCTCCAGACCGGCACCCATACCGCTGAAGCCATGTTCGAGCGGGCTCAGTTCCAGAATACGCTGCTCACCTGGGGTATCCGCCTGGGCGGGCTGCTTCTGATGGCCATTGGCCTAGGCATGATCCTCAAACCCCTGTCGGTCATTGCCGATGTGATTCCGCTGATCGGCAATATAGTAGGAACGGGGACCGGAATTATCGCCTTTGTTCTGTCCCTGGCGTTTTCCATGATCACTGTGGGTGTTGCCTGGATTGTTTATCGACCGGTACTGGGAATAGGCTTGTTCGTTCTTTCAGCGGTCCTGATTTCGTTTTTACTATTTCGAAAATCATCAAAAAAAATAACGGCGCCACCACCATTGCATGTCCCGTCGACCCCCACGGCAAAACCGCCTGCATCGCCACCGGCGCCACCAAAAGCCATGGTAGAAAATACAACCGAATCACCAGCCCAACTGATTCAACAGGGGAAATCCTTTTTCAAAAACAACGATCCGGAAAAGGCCCTGGAATGCTTCACCAAGGCTATCGAAGCCGGCGCCGACGATGCCGCAACCCACTACAACAGAGGGGTTGTGAACCAAAAGATGGGCAAGACCCGGGCTGCCATGGAAGACCTGAAAATAGCCGCCCGTCTGGGCAACGGCAAGGCACGGGCCTTCCTGGCATCCAAAAATATCAAATGGTAAGCAGATAACCGGACGGGTCAACGACGTGAATTGCAGCACCTGAATTCCCGTAATTATCCTGATGCCGGACTCTTTTCACGGTTCGGCATCAGGATAGAATTTCATGTGGTCCAACCCCTTGACATTGCTGTATAGTTTAATTATTTTGTCGTCGTTATTGAAACCAATGACCATCTGTTTTTAATCAAGTAACGGTGGTTTTACCGCAGGTGAACAAGGGAAATGTTTTTATATTCAAGGGGTCAAATTGGCCGTGCGTCAAAGTGCTTCGGACACACAACCAGTCCCCCGGTGACCACCATTTTTCTGTAACCTGAATTAATTAGTGACCAATGAGGACATGAACCGTGGATATCAAACAGCAAATCGAAGAGCTGCATCCGGTCATCAACAGCATCAAGGCGGAAATTGAAAAAATCCTGGTGGGGCAGCGGGCCCTGATTCAGGGTCTGCTCATCGGACTTTTCACCAAGGGCCATATCTTGATCGAGGGGGTGCCGGGTCTGGCCAAGACCAGTGCCGTCAAAGCCCTGGCCGATACGGTCCGGGCCGAATTCAAGCGAATCCAGTTCACCCCGGATCTGTTGCCGGCCGACTTGATCGGCACCGAGGTGTACCGGCCCAAAACCGGGGACTTCGCGATCAAAAAAGGGCCCGTGTTTCATAACATCATCCTGGCCGATGAAATCAACCGGGCACCGTCAAAGGTGCAGTCCGCCCTGCTGGAAGCAATGCAGGAGTGCCAGGTGACCATCGGCGACAACACCTTCCCGCTGCCGGACCCGTTTCTGGTCCTGGCAACCCAGAATCCCATCGAACAGGAGGGCACCTACCCGTTGCCCGAGGCCCAGGTGGACCGGTTCATGCTCAAGCTGCTGATCGACTACCCGGACAAGGCCGAAGAAAAAGAGATCATGAAGCGGGTGGGTTTCGACGCTCCCAAACAGATCGTTCAGGTGCTCGATCCGGCGCGGATCGACGAGGTCGGTCAGGTGATCAATGCGGTGTACATGGATGAAAAACTGCGGGACTACATCGTGGATATCGTTCATGCCACTCGCGAACCGGCCGCCTACAACATCGATATCGCCGATTATATCCAGTACGGGGCGTCACCCCGCGCCACCATTTTCCTGAGCCTGGCCTCACGGGCATATGCATTTCTCCAGTCCAGGGCCTATGTCACCCCCCAGGACGTGAAGACCATTGCACCGCAGGTGCTGCGCCATCGCATTATCTTGAGCTATGAGGCCGAGGCCGAAGACATCACACCGGATCAGATCATCGGGCGGGTTTTTGAATCCGTGGAGGTACCGTAATAAATTAAAATATATATATCTTTTTGATTTGAACTATCATCATGTTGTCTCCTGAAATCATAAAAAAAATAAAAAAGGTACACATCAAAAGCGGCCGGCTGGTGAACACCCTCATGGCCGGACAATACAAATCCGTATTCCGGGGGTCGGGCATCGAATTTGAAGAGGTGCGGGAATACAGCCCCGGCGACGATGTAAAAAGCATTGACTGGAAAGTTTCGGCTCGCATGGGCCGGCCCTATATTAAATTGTTCCGTGAAGAACGGGAACTGATTGTCATGCTGCTGGTGGATATGAGTGCTTCCGGCCGGTTCGGCACCACCGATGCCCTAAAACAGGATACCGCCGTGGAAATCGCATCGATCCTCGCTTTCAACGCCATTCGAAACAATGACAAGGTGGGGGCAATCCTGTTTACCGACCGGGTGGAAAAATATATTCCACCCCAGAAGGGAGCCGGTCATGTGTGGCGGGTGATCAAGGAGATGTATACGTTCTCCCCTGAGCATACCGGAACGGATATCAATGAAGCCGTGGGTTTTATGGGCCGGGTCTGCCGGAAAAAAAGTGTGGCGTTCGTTATTTCGGATTTTCTGCATTCCGGACGGGCTGTTACCAAAGGGACGCCCTTTCGGATGGTGTCACGCAAACACGAGCTGATCAGCGTACTGGTATCCGATCCCGGTGAGTTCAGGCTGCCGGATGCCGGAATCGTTTATATTCAGGATCTGGAAAACGGCCGATGTCGATCCATCGATGCTTCGGACCCGTCTACCCGGCAACAGTATGAGCAGATGAAACGAACGGAATATCAGAATGTTACACGGTCCTTAAAATCTTTGAACATTGATTGTATCGAAGTACCCACCGACGGTTCAGCCGCAGATGCGCTCACCGGCTACTTTCGGATGAGGGAAAGGCGGAAGCGATAGCATGAAACCCGGAGCAACCATATTCAGAGTCTTTCTGTTCACAAGGTGGAAGCGATAGCATGAAACCCGGAGCAACCATATTCAGGGTCTTTCTGCTTTCGATAATACTGTCGGGATGGACGGTCGCGGCATGGGCTGAAGAACCGCCTGTCATGCCGGGCGAATCCTTGCAGAAAGCTCAACCGCCGGGCCTTCAGGGGCAGCCACCAGCGGAAATGAACGATATCCATGATATCAAACCCCTGCAACCGTTTCCCGGTGGTCATACCCGCTTGTTCATCGCCGGCGCAGTGCTGGTGCTGCTGGCCATGGCGGCGATCGTCTGGTGGTGGATTCACCGGCGGCGGAAACGCGAAGATCCGGAAACGGTGATGCCGGCGCTGCCCCCTGAAGAGAGCGCCCGACGGGCACTGGCGGAATTGTCCGATATTGAACGTATCGAGGGCCGGAAGTTCTATTTTAAACTCTCACTGATCCTGCGGCGGTATATCCACCACCGGTTTGATGTGGGTGCACCGGAAATGACCACAGAGGAATTTTTACCGGTGGTGGATCGGTTGAATATGTCAACGGATCTCGGCCGGCAGCTCAAGGCGGTGCTCCGCCGGGCTGAACCGGTTAAATTTGCCGGGGAAACCGCAACGGAAAACACCATGCGTTCGGATCTGGACTTTGCCCATGAATTTATAGACACCACCACCCGGTCAACCCATGCAGTGGAAGCGGATACGGGGAATACGGGAACACCTGCGACGGCGGAGGCCGGGTAGACACCATGTTTCGATTCGCCTCGCCATATTGGTTTTTCATGCTGCTGAGCATTCCGGCCGTGGTCTGGTACCGGTATAAAAAAACATTGCGGCCATCCCTGCTGATGTCCAGCCTGGAGCCGGTGTCGGCATTGGCCGCATCATGGGCGGTAGGGCTTCGCCACATCATACCCGTTCTGAAATACACGGCCATCTGCCTGATGATCGTGGCCATGGCCAGACCCCAGTGGGGCACCCGGCAGACCAGTGTGATTACCGAGGGCATCAACATCGTGCTGGCGGTGGATTTATCGGAAAGTATGGCGGCCTTGGATTTCAAACAAAAAGGAAAGATAGTGAACCGGCTGGAAGCGGTGAAAGGCGTGGTTCGCGACTTTGTCGCACAGCGAACCGGCGACCGCATCGGTATGGTGGTCTTCGGTGACCATGCGTATACCCAGTTGCCGCTCACCCGGGATTATAATGCCATCAGCTTTGTCCTGGACCGCCTGCGCATCGGCGCAGCCGGGAAAAGCACGGCCATTGGGGATGCGCTGGGCATCAGCCTGAAGCGGATTGCGGATATTGAAAGCGAAAGCAATGTGGTGATCCTGCTCACCGACGGGCGGAGCAACAGCGGTGAAATCACACCGTCGGATGCCGCTAAGATTGCCAGGCAACGAAAGGTCAAGGTATACACCATTGGGGTAGGCACCCGGGGAAAGGCTCCGTTTTTGGTCAGGGATGTATTTGGTGAGCGGTATGTATATCAGCGGGTGGACATCGATGAAGACACCCTGAAATCAATTGCCGCCGATACCGGAGGGCTCTATTTCCGGGCAGAGGACATTGAAGGGCTGCACAAGATCTACCAAACCATCGACGACATGGAGCGCACCGACGTCGAAGTGAAAACCTTTGCAGAATATAACGAACTATACCTGTGGCTTCTGTTGCCGGCCCTCTGTTTGGCGGGTGTGTGGATGGTGTTGACCCAAACGCGTTTTTTGAGGTTACCGTGAGATTTGCCGACATCAACATGATATACCTGATTTGGGTGATACCCTTCATGGTTGCGGTTTTCGTTTACGGTGCGCGGCGGCGACGGCGGTTGATGTCCGGATTCGCCCGTTTGCCGGGCCGGGACATTATTTCCCCGCTGAATACCACCCGTATGAGAATCATGCGCGCCATCGTCATCGTATCGGCCATGGTACTGCTGATCCTGGCGATGGCCGGACCACAATATGGCTATTCCTGGCAACAGATCGAACGCAAGGGCATCGATATCATCATTGCCCTGGACGTTTCAAAAAGCATGATGGCCCAGGATATCAAACCCAACCGACTCGATGGGGCCAAACGCGAGGTTTACGATCTGCTGACCATGCTCAAAGGAGACCGGGTGGGCCTTGTGGCCTTCTCCGGCACCGCCTTTCTGCAATGCCCCCTGACACTCGACTACGATGCGTACAATCTGTTTTTACAGACGCTGACACCTGATTTTTTACCGGTGGGCGGCAGCGATTTGGATTCGGCGGTCCGGACCGCCGTGGATGGATTTGATCCCGATGCCCATTCGGAAAAGGCCATTATCCTGATCACCGACGGTGAACATACCGGAAAAAACGATCTCCTGAAGACAGCCGAAGCGGCAAAAAACGCCGGCATCAAACTATTCTGCATTGGCGTCGGCAGCATCGAGGGTGTGCCCATACCGTCCGGCGCAGGCGGTTTTAAAAAGGACCGGACCGGGCAGATTGTGCTGTCCCGGCTGGATGAACAGACGCTCAAGCAGATGGCGGCGCTCACCGGCGGCGCCTATGTCCGTTCCGTGGCCGGTGATATGGATCTGGATATCATCTATGAAAAGCAGATCCGGGGCACCATGGAAGCGGGCACCCTGCATACCAGCCGGAAAAAAATATGGGAGAACCGGTATCAATGGCTGTTGGCCATTGCCATGTTCCTGGCCATTGTTGAGATGCTGTTGCCGTCGGCCTCCCTGCGGACGCCATCCGGGGTGGGGGCTTTCCTATTATTCTGCCTGGTGTGGGCGGCGCCGCTGACAGCCCATGCCGACACGGTCAGGGATGCGGTCACGGCATATGAGACGGCTGATTATGAAGCCGCCCTGAAAGGATTCATCAAAAGCCAACTTGATGATCCGGAAAACCCGGACCTGCTGTTCAATATCGGTAATTCCTATTATAAAACCGGTAACTTCGACGCCGCCTCGGACCACTACAACCAGGCCTTGCAGACGGCGGATTCAGATCAAGCCCTCAAACAAAAAACATTGTACAATCTTGGGAACAGCAGCTTTCGCAAAGGCGATTTGCAGGCGGCGGTTCAACAATACGAGGCGGCGCTGAACATCGATCCAACCGATGAAAACGCCCAACAGAACCTTGCGTATGTGAAAAAATTGATGGCGCAGCAAAAGCAGGACCAGCAGCAGCAACAGGATAACCAGGAAAAGGGTGACCGGCAGGATAAGGGCCAGGATCAGGCCGGTTCGTCCGGTGATGAACAAAACGAAGGGGAACCTGGGACGGAATCTGGAAAGGACGCTCAACCACAGGAAAACGGTGAATCCCCTGATGAAAAACCGGATCAAAACAGTCAAACCGAATACGGCAGTGAAATGCAGGATCCGGGATCGGGGACGGCGCCTGAACAACCTTCGGAAGACGGTCCGACATCCGGGGAGACAACCGCCGGTGACCCCTCCCCGCCAGGAACCCCGGACCGGCAAACAACCGATAAAATGCTCAACCGGCTCGAGGATCAACCGGGAAGGGCCATGATTCCCGCTTACCAACAACAAACCGTGGAAAAGGATTGGTAATGGTACGGTGGATAACCTTTACTCTTATCTCGCTCGCCTTGCTGTGTTCCGCCCCATCAGCCGTGGCTGAGGCTGTGAGGGCCATTGTGGATCGTACCCACGTCTCTGCCGGTGAATCCATCCACCTCGCCGTGGCCATCCAGGGACCGGATGGTGACGTTGATACTTCCGGCATTCGTGATTTCAAAGTGCTGCCCAGGGGATCGGGCACGAGTATTCAGATCATCAATGGCCGCACCACAAGGGAAACCCGGCACAATTTCATGCTCATACCCCTGAGAAACGGCCGGCTGAGCATTCCCGGGCTGCCGGTGAGCATAGATGGAAAGACCTACCATACGGCGGCTATTGCCGTCACGGTCACAGCCGCCTCGGATACGCCCCAGGATCAGCGGGAAGTGTTCGTGCAAAACGAGGTCTCTGACGAAAACCCGTATGTGGGACAGGCAATCACCTACACATTTAAATTGTCGCAAGCCGTTCAGATCACCAATGCCCGGTTTCAGCCGCCGGATTTTGAGGGATTTGAGGCGGATGAGATTGAAGACCAGCAATCCTTTCGATCCATCATTTCGGGCAGGGAGTACCTCACCACAAAGGTCACCTATGTGGTGGTCCCTTTGTCCGCGGGTGAACACACGCTAGGTCCGGCTCAACTTCAGTGCGGCATTGTCCGGTCGAATAACCGGCGCCGTGATCCCTTGGGCTCCATATTCGATGACTCTTTTTTCAGGCCGCGAAATGTGGAGACCAAATTATTCAATACCGAACCCCTTACCTTACGTGTCCGGCCATTGCCCCCGGCACCGGACAAGGTACGCTTTTCAGGTCTGGTGGGAAATTTCGAGGTTTCCGCCCAAATGGATATTGCCCGGCTCAAAGCGGGCGATTCCGCCACCCTGACCGTGGTGGTCGAGGGTATCGGAAATATCATGGATGCCCAGGCACCGGAGTTGATCCTGCCCGATACGTTCAAAATCTACGATGACAACCCAGCGGAGGATATTTCCATCACCCCCGCCGGATATAAGGGCAGGAAAGTCTTCCGATCGGCTGTGGTGCCGGTGATGCCCGGTGAATTTACCATAGCACCCCTGACCCTGACCTATTTTGATCCATCGAAAGCCCGATATATCACCCGGACCACCCAAGCCATTGATCTAATGGTGGCCCCATCGGACCGGATCGATGGCGTTGCAGCCTTCACCGCGCCCAACTTCTCTTTAAAATCCGGGAAAACAAAAGTGGAATTCACCGGACGCGATATCCTGCCCATCAAGACGGAGATCGATGCCATCACCACTCATCACCCCCTGTCCGCACCGGCCTTCAGTTTGTGGATGGTGCTGCCGGCGATTCTGTTCGGCGGGTTTCGAATGGCCCTGAGATGGGGCCGGAAACCGGCGGACACAAGGGAAGTGATGATCAAAAAATCGGCCCTGTCGTTTAAGCGGGCCGGCAAACCCCATCTATCCGAAGCGGATTTTGTATCCGGGCTATACAAAGCCTTGGCATACGCGATCTTTGCCAAGGCCGGCACTTCCGGTGAATTATTGACCTATACCGAGGCCGGCAGTCTCCTGGAGACCGCCGGTGTGTCAACAGAGACGGCCCGGACGGCATCACAGCTCCTGGAAACTATCGAATCGGCAAAATACAGCGGCAGACCGCTGAATCCCGAGGGACGGAAGCAACTCCTGGCGGATGTCCGCCGGGTGGTCAGGAGAATATCCTGATGAAACACCTGCACCCCATCGCTTTCATGTGTTTCCTGCTGATCTTCATTGCCCAACCGGCCGTGGCGGAAGATCCGGCGCGGCAATTCATCAACGGCACGGAAGCATATAATGCCGGGGATTATCAAACCGCCATCGAATTGTTCACCCGCATCGCCGACGGCGGTGTACGGAACACCAAATTGTACTACAACCTGGGTAATGCCCATCTGAAGCAGGATGATCTGGGCCGCGCCATACTCTGGTATGAGCGGGCGCGACGCCTCAAGCCCGGTGATCCGGATCTGACATTCAACTACGAGTATGCACTATCACTGACTCAAGACGAAAAAACGGAAACCACATCCCCGTTGTCCCGGATCCTCTTCTTCTGGAAATACGCCTATTCGAAACAGTCCATTCAATGGGCCGCCCTGGTCGTCAATGCCCTGTTCTGGATCGTGCTCATTGCCTATGTCGCTTCCGGAAAACGGTTGTTCAAACGCCTGGGGGCACCGCTGCTGTTTCTGACCCTGCTGCTCACCGCCACCGCCGCGTATAACTATTATGAAACCGCCCGCATCCGTCACGGGGTGATCCTGCCGGAGCAGGTGAGTGTGCGTTCGGGGTTTTCGGATTCAGCCACCGAATTGTTCGTGCTCCATGCCGGTACCCGTGTTGTGGTGCAGAAACAGAGCGATACCCATTTTCGTGTCAAATACGCCGATGACAAGATCGGATGGATCCCCCTCACGGACATCGGTTTGATATAAGGAAGGTACCGGAAATACATACTGCCGTCCGCATGCCGTTTTATCCCCGCCGGTCCAAGGGCGGTTTAACCTGTTACCGCTGTTTATACGCGGACTCGGAATCTGTGACGGGAATGCGCCGATCTATATGGCCGGTGGATAAATTATGGTAGTGGCGCGGACAACCGCCGGGGCAGGAAGCGCTCAAACCGTTCGATGTCCGCTTCAACCGCCACGTCAGCACGGCAGGCTCCCGGGCATTGTTTCAGCCAGGGGAAACCGCCGCTCAAAAAGGCCTCCACATCCACCGTCATCTTATCAAACCGATACATCAGCGGGTCGATCAACACGGCAAGGGCAAGGGGATCGTGCATATGGGCGCCGGGGAGTTGCCGAACGGTTTCACTCCACGTAATCCACGGGCGGGTATTCTCATATATAAATTGATGAAAAGGTGTCTCCAGGGAGTTAAGGACTTCCAGATCGCCCTGCCGCAGGAATACGGTTTGGGTGACATTTACAGGTACCAGCGTCAGGGACACACCGGATCGAAATACCACGGCTGATGCCTCGGGATCGAAATGGGTGTTAAACCGCAGGGTATTCCGCCAGACCTCGTCGGGAATGTCCGGTGTCCGCCAGTGATGGATGAATTTACTGCCGGCCGGTGCGACAAAGGCCCCACCCATGTGAACGACGCGGTGGATATCCGGGATGATCTCCGGGGCGGTGAGCATGGCCAACGCAAGATTGGTGAGAGAACCGGTGCAGACAATGTTCACCTGCCCGGGGTGGGTGCGGACGTGTTCGATGATAAACTCATGTGCTTTTGGCGCTGTTTCATGTACGTCCGGCTTTTTCGGCCGGGCCGGTGTTCCCCATAGCCGACTTGCCGCACCTTCAGCTTTTGCAGACAGATAATTGAAATGGGCGGAACGGTCCCGAAGAAAGGGTTGCTCCCTGCCCGGGGCGACCGGAAGTGTACTTCTCTCCAAAATCGCCAGCATCCGGACCGTATTGGCGGTGGATTCAATTGTATGGCAGTTTCCGGCACAGGTAGTACATCCCAGCAGGTCAATTTCAGGGGAAACCAGGGCTAACGCCAGGGCCAATCCATCATCCGGGTCCCGGGCAGGCATGCCCATGGCATTGTCCAGATCGAGAATCACTTTCTTGGCTGTCATTGTTAAATACCCAACGGCACTTGTGATGTGAATTTAATCGTTGCTTTACAGAGACGCCTTTTTTAAAATCACCGCAAGCGCTGCTCAATTATCGTGATCATCCTTAAATTAGAATATTCGCGTAGTCGATGCAAAACAAAAATGGATTGCTGTAACGTTGCAAATTGGGATTTACATATCGGTGAAAGGAACGATTGAATGGCTACAGAGAAAAGAGACTACCCCCGCGTGCACTTTGACCTGGAAGAAGGGTTTATTGGTGATTTCCGCCTCCCTTCCGAGGAACAACTTACCGCACTGATAATGAATATCAGCGGCGGTGGTGCCGGTCTGGCGGTGGTGACCAGATTCGTTGAAAAGCTCGGCATCGGTGATACACTGGTGTTGAAAAAAATTGTGGGCGCCGTGAATCTGGAGTTTTTAAGCGACATTCAGGCGCAGGTCCAGTGGATCAAAAATATAGACAGTTCCGGCTATGTGGGCGCCGGATGTATATTCATAGACCTTCCTCGGAAAACACTTGAGCAATTGCTTAAATTTATTGAGAGTGAACGCAAATTCAGGGGACAATACGATTAAATCACTTTAGTATTCTATTATAAAGGCCAATATATAAAGAAGGTGTTTTTCCCCTGAGAAAAATCGTTAACTCGATTGAGAGATCGAAATGGTATAGATGAGAAAGGAGTTCCTATGACGATGAGGTCATATCCCAAACGAATTCTGTGGATCTGTACACTGATGGTCCTGATGGGCGGATTCTTTATCCCGGTGCCCGGCGCAGAAGAATTGAAACCCATCGTATTGGCCTGGGAGCCCTGGGAGCCATATCAATATCTAAATGATCGCGGTGAATTGACCGGACTTGGTGTGGATATGCTGAATGCGATCCTTCTGAACATGAAAGCGCCCTACAAGTGGCAGGAAACGCCGTGGAAACGGGTGCTTAAAGATCTGGAGGAAGGCTTTCTGGACGCGGGGCTGGGTGCATCAAAAACACCGGAGCGCGAACAATGGGCCTACTTTTCGGACCCATATCGAACGGAATCCGTCGTGTTGTTTGTCAAAAAAGGATCGTCCGCCAACTACGCATTTCAAAATCTTCGGGATATTATCGGGGCCGATTTCAAACTGGGGGTGGCCCGTGGCTATTATTATGGTGAAACTTATGATGAACTTGCAACCAATGTGGAATTCCAGAAAAATATCGAAGAGGTTAAAGTCAACGAGAACCTTTATAAGATGCTGATCAAAGACAGGATTGACGGTTTTCTGGCGGATCCGGTGTCCGGTACCGCAGGCCTGAAAACCCTCGGATTTTTTACCCAGGTGGAGATTCACCCCATGCAGGTATATTCGGATAATATCCACATTATGTTCAGTAAAAAAAGAGTCACTCCGGAATACGTTCGTAAATTCAATCAAAGCCTCGCGGAAATCAAGGTCAACGGCGTCTACAATATAATTCTGAATAAGTATCTGAGGTAAAAAAGGCCCCTCGAACGACCACAAAGCCGTGCCTCCGGGCACGGCTTTTTTCAACGGTATCCTCTCACCGCATCCATCGCTTCATGAACGCCTACCGACAAGGTCAAATGCGCTATCCCTGATTTTTCCATTCCGCAGTATTGATATCTAATTCTATTCCGATTAACATGCACCGCATGTCAATAAAGCCACTATAAAAAGGAGACCGACTTCATGCCTGCGGCCAATGGTACTGATATCAGTTGTGAAGAATCATATGCCCTGAAACGCGATCAAACGGATGCGCTTCGTGATTTCAAAGCACGATTCCATCTGAACCCTTCCAAGATATACATGGACGGGAATTCTCTCGGCGTGATGTCCAGAGATGCGGAAGAAAGCCTACAGCGGGTTATCTGCGAATGGCGGGATCTGGGCATAGGCGGGTGGCTTGAGGGGAATCCCCCCTGGTTCGGTTATGCAGAGCGATTGTCCGAATCGCTGGCACCGCTGGTCGGTGCCGCCCCCCATGAAATCATCACCTGCGGGTCCACCACCATTAATATCCACTCCTTGACGGCCACTTTTTTATCCATGACGAAAAATCGCCGTGTGATTTTAATGGATGAGCTGACCTTTCCCACAGACCGGTATGCTGTGGAGAGCCAACTGCAGGTGCATGGTTCCGATCCCCGGTCCAACTTGAAAACCGTTCGGAGTGAAGACGGTTACTGTCTGGATGAAGATGTGATCATCGAGCAGATGACGGAGGATGTCGGCATTGTCTTTCTGCCATCCGTTCTGTATCGCAGCGGCCAGTTGCTGGATATAGAGAAGCTTACGAAGGCCGCCCATGCAAAGGGCATCTTCATCGGGTTTGATTGCGCCCACTCAATCGGTGCGGTACCCCATTCCCTCTCGGACTGGGGGGTGGATTATGCCTGCTGGTGCACTTACAAATATTTAAACAGCGGTCCGGGCGGTGTGGGCGGGCTGTATATCAACCAACGGCATCATGGTTCCGGACCGGCCCTGACCGGCTGGTGGGGGCATAAAAAGGACACCCAATTTGATATGAACAATACCTATGAACCTGAAAATTCTGCCGGTGCGTGGCAGATCGGCACCCCCCACCTGTTCAGCATGGCACCGCTGGCCGGATCACTTGCCCTGTTCACAGAGGCGGATATCCATCACGTGAGAGATAAATCCCTGCAACTGACTGAATATTTAATGTATCTGGCCGAAGAGCGGTTGTCCTCATATGGCATTACCATTAAAACACCACGCCGCAAATCACAACGTGGCGGTCATGTGGCCCTGTCCCATCCGGACGCGATCCGGATCAACGAAGCACTCAAGGCATCCGGTGTAATACCGGATTTCAGGTATCCTGATATCATTCGCCTGGCGCCAGTGGCCCTATACACTGGCTTCCATGATGTGTGGAAGGTGGTGGACGTACTCACGAGCATCATGAACAGAGAATCCTACAAAGCGTATAAAAAAACAAGAAAGGCGGTCGCATGATTAAAGGATCCGGTTTCAGTCTTCGACTGATTCGTAAAAACGATCTGGATAACTTGTATGCAATGATGAACGACACCTCGAACAAGGGCCGGTTCTATCCGGCCAACCTGACACCAGAACCACGATTTTTCAAAACTTTTGAAGAATCCGGATTCTGGGACGATAACATCGGCCGGCTGCTCATCGTGGATGACGATGACCGGATGCTTGGCGTCATCAACTATTTCAGGTCCACCCCCTATTTTGACGGGTATGAGATCGGATACATTCTCTATAAAAACGAAAAGCGGGGCAAAGGCATAATGACGGTGGTGCTGGGTTTGTTCGTAGAACATATTTTCAAGACCAAATATATCAATCGCCTGGAAATCCGGGCGGATATTGATAACCTGGCGTCCAACAAGGTGGCGTTGAACTGTGGATTTGTCTTTGAAGGGGTCGTCAGGGGCGCGGTCCTGCTGGACGGACGGCATGTGGATATCAATCAGTATTCGTTGTTGAGATCGGATTGGCTGGCAAAACAGGAGACACCGGGTTAACATCAATTTACAAATGCCGGATCCCGCGATCAAGGCGCGGGATGACGATTTGTTGCTTATTTATTTCTGACCGCCCGGATTACAATCGGTAAACCGTAGGCACCCCCTTGTTGTCGATGTCGATCCCCACGGTGTCGCCTGTTTTAAATCCGAGTTTTCTGAACATCCTGACGATTTCCTCGTTCCGGTCGGCATTCCAGTAAACGGACCAGAGCGGATTTCGCACGGTATCAATGCCATAGGCGTCATGTCCGCACAGGTTGATCCTGAATTGGTTCTTGGTGATCAGGGTATCGGCTTCGGACAGGAAGTTGTCGATTTTATATATATTGTTGTGCAGGGCCTGGGACAGGCGCTGTTGCACCTCAGGGATATCGTCCAGATAGTGGTTGGCAATCTGGTAAAGCTCTTCGGGTTCCTGTATGTGCAGGCCGAGCACACAGAATCGCTGGTGCTGCAGGGCAAATCGTTCCAGGGTCTCTTCATATTGCTTTATGGTGTCGAGAATTGCCTCCAGTTCAGGCTTTTTATCTCCGGACAGACAGACATAATCCTCGCACATACTGATAATCTGGATGTAGAACGCTTTGGTATCCATCACATATACCGGACGTTCACGGTAATTCCGGCGCACGCGGATGCGCCGGAGCCCCTCCAGCCGTATGGATCGCTGGTTCTCCTTTTGTTCCAGTATCTCGATATCGGATATATCCTTTGCCTGCACCACATGGATCGTACCATCCTCGGACACGATATATTCGATTTCACAGGGAAAACCCAGGCAATCCTGTATTTTATGCGACAATTTCAATAGCTTACGATCGTGTGGGGTTTTGGTTATGTACGGTTCGCTTTGAACCTTATGCAAGCGGTCGCGGCAATATCCGAATTCCCAGTGATCCCAGATCTTCTTGGCCATGACGTTCGAGCCGTTGACAAAGGGCATGACGACCACCCCCATTTTTTCCGGGTCAAGCGCAGGGATGTTGCTGAAGTGCTGCTGTCGGCGAATGGACAGGCGCTTTGTGGTGCCGGCAAATTTGATCATCCGTTTACGGGCATACACAATGCCGGCCACATCCGCATAGGTCTCCAGAGAATCAAAGGTACCCCCCTTGTAAAATCGTTCCATGGGATGGGCACTGCGGGCGATGACCTTGAAACTCTCCTGATGCCGGGCGAGAAAGGCTTTCAGCACCGTAAAATTTTCGGTTTTAAAATCATCGGCCGGTACATAAATAAAATCAGGCACATTGAATTTTTTCTGCTTGAGCGCTTCGAGCAAATGCGCCTTCTCCGGAATCTTTATATCCATTCTTTTCCCGTGATGGTGTTCATCCGGCCACCGCCGGCCTGTCGATGCTGCGTTCGGTCCTTATTGTGGAGAACGATAAGTAGTGTCCATCCGGAGATAGTAGCTTGTGGTCCAGATCAAGACACCATGGAGCCATTGCACTGTGGGTAAATTGAGCCTTGATTTTAACACAGACCAGCGTTAAAGTAAAACCGACCGAATACTCACTCGGTACTATCACAAGGGCCAATGAATAAAAAGGATACCATTCTGCTCGCCGCTTTAAAACTGTTTTCCCGAAACGGTTTCAAAGATACCTCCATTGCCGAATTGTCACGACTGACCGGCGCTGCCGAGGGTACTATCTTTCACCATTTCAGGAACAAGGAAGATATTTTCCTGCACATACTCGACGACGCCCGACAAACGATATCGGATGAATTTAATAGGTTTTCACGGCAAAAAGTGTTCATCAGCGGTCTGGATATGGTGATACAGGGTGTTTCATTTTACCTGGAACTGGCAGCCGGGATGGAGGATCAGTTCCTGATCATCCAGCGCCACTACCCCTATAAACTCGCTGAAACCAATCCGGACTGCCGCAAAAATCTTGAGGCTGTTTATAATTGTGTACTGGCGTTTTTTGAAACGGCGGTAAAACGCGGCCAAAAGGATGGTTCCATTCGCGAGATATCGCCACGAAAGGCCGCCCTTTTGTTATACAGCCTGGTTGACGGAGTTGTGCGATTCAATACCTATCACCTCTATCACGGCGGTGCGCTGTATGAAGATCTGATGGATGTCTGTGAAAGAATGCTGTCCCACACCTCCGATACGGCGGTTGAGCTCACTAGGCAATGGCACGAGCGAAGATTCTCCGGTGGAATCGAACGTAAATGATAAAAACGTGAAGTAAGCTATTTTTTAGGTATTATTCCACATGTTGAATCCCTTGGCATGGCTTCGGGAAAAACGGAAGCACTACAAACCGGCCCATCTTAAAATGGACGTGATCGCCGGCCTCACCGTGGCATTGATTGTAATCCCGCAATCCATGGCCTACGCCCAGCTGGCCGGACTACCGTCATATTACGGCTTGTATGCATCGCTTTTTCCGCCGATGGTTGCGGCGATTTTCGGATCCAGTCGTCAACTGGCCACCGGACCGGTGGCCATGGTGTCGCTGATGACCGCGGTGGCCCTGGAGCCGCTGGCCATCCTCGGCAGTGAGGCTTATATCGCATATGCCATGCTGTTATCCCTGATGGTGGGCGGGGTGCAACTGCTCCTCGGGGTTCTACGATTGGGCCTTATTGTCAATCTATTGTCCCATCCGGTGATCAGCGGTTTTTCAAATGCGGCGGCCATCATCATTGCGACCTCACAATTGCCGAAGTTATTCGGAATTCAGGTGGACAGTACGCCTTATTATTTTAAAACCATGGCCAACATGATTTCCACCGCATCCGGATATACGCACTGGCCGACACTTATCATGGGCCTCTCCGCCCTGGTGTTCATGGCCGGCCTGCGGCGCCTGGCGCCACGATTGCCCAATATCCTGATTGCTGTGGTCATCACCACAGGTATATCGTGGGGCATTGGATTTGAACGGCATGACACAATTGCGGCCTCGGACATTGCATCGCCTCCGGTGGTTGACGATATCATGAAATACAACCGGGGAATGGATACCATTTCACAGCTGGCAGCACACCGGACGGATATAACGGACCGCTTGCATGATATCTCTGGAACCGACCGTACAATGGAGGGTATCGCGCTTCGGCAGGAACTGGTGATCATCGATTTTCAAATGGATACCGCCCGCCGGCAAACCGGTGACATCAGGAAACGACTTCGCGGGCTTTTATTCGTCAAAAACCATGAGAACCCGACAATGCCTGTTTTTCAACTCAAAACGGATACCGAAACCATGGCCATGCACGGCCGGACGTGGCGGTTGAAGGTCGGACACACGCCCCTGGAAACAAGTGCCGTTCACGTTTCAGCCGGTGGAGAGGTGGTTGGGCATATTCCCGGCGGTCTGCCCGCGGTTTCACTGCCGCTGCTCGAGGGGAGGGCTTTTTTGAGTTTACTGCCGTACGGCCTCATTATCGCCCTCGTGGGATTCATGGAAGCCATCTCGATCGCCAAGGCAATGGCCGCACAAACCGGCCAACGGATAGATCCGAACCGTGAACTCATCGGGCAGGGGCTGGCCAATATCAGCGGATCGTTCACCCAGAGTTTTCCGTGTGCCGGATCATTCAGCCGATCCGCCGTTAACCTGCAATCCGGTGCCCTCACAGGCTTATCCAGTGTTTTTGCGGGTCTGGCCGTGGTGTTGTCGCTCTTTTTCCTCACACCATTGCTGTATTACCTGCCCCAGGCGGTTCTGGCGGCGATCATCATGCTGGCGGTGGCCGGTTTAATCAATATAAACGGCCTGATTCATGCCTGGCGGGCCAAATGGTACGATGGTGCGATACTGGTCGTCACCTTTGTCAGCACATTAGCATTCGCACCACACCTGGACCGGGGGATCGCCGTCGGCGTGGCACTGTCCCTGATGGTCTTCATATACAACAATATGCGGCCGAAAGTCGTGGATTTATCCCTGGGGCTGGATCATCAATTGCACGACGTGGTTTCCTTTGGATTAAAGGAGTGCAAATATGTCGATGTGGTGCGTTTCGACGGGCCCTTGTTCTATGCAAATGCCAGTTACCTGGAAGATCAGATTCGCAATCGGCGGATCAGCAAGAAGCTTCTCCGGCATATTATTATCGTGGCCAACGGCGTCAACGATATGGATGCTTCAGGCGAAGAGGTGTTGTCGCTGATTGTGGACCGGGTGAGGAGCGCCGGTATGGATATCTCTTTCTGCGGCATCAACGAATCGGTTATGTCGGTTATGAAGCGCACCCACCTGCTGGCAAAAATCGGTGAAAACCATATTTACCCGACCATGAATCAAGCGATCCGAACCATTCATGGCGAGACACATTCGGAAAAGGATAAGGAAATATGTCCGCTTACCCATGTGGTTCAATCATCGGACCCTATCCGGAAGGAAGTTTGATATGCCTGTAATTACCGTTTTCAATGGCAGTTTCTGCCGGCAGGACAAGGTCGCCGGTCTTTTGTCGGCACCTGATGGCTTCCCACGGTTGACGGACGAGGATGTGGTTGGGGCTGCCGCTGAAATTTCCGGTGGCCCGGTGTCAAAAATATCGCGCGCCTTCACCGCCAGAACTTCCGTCTTCAATAATTTCACCCATGAAAAAGAGTGCAGCATAGCGTTGTTGAAACTTGCCCTGGCGCAACGCCTCGGGGATGAGAATCTTCTTGTCACCGGGTTTTCCGGGCACCTGATACCTAAAAGCATTAGTCATGTATTGCGGGTATGCCTGATCGGCAACACCGATTTTCGCATCCATCAAGCGGTTCTCGAAGGAGAGATGACCGAAAAGGAGGCTGCCCGATATATCCGTAAAGCCGATGAAGATGCTTCGGCATGGACGAACCGGCTGTTTCAACAACCGGATCCCTGGCATAAAGGCTTATACGATATCGTGATTCCCATGCACGTCACCACAGACACATCCGCCGCCGACCTGATCGAAAAAAACGCCAATGCGGATATCTTGACCCCCACGGCCTCATCCATCCAGGCGGTGGAAAATTTCAAGTTGGCGGCAGCCGTGGAGACCGCATTGTCCATGGAAGGGCATAATGTCGACGTGTCCGCCGATGCCGGCGCGGTGAGCCTGACCATCAACAAACATGTGTTGATGCTCGGACGGCTCGAGGACGAACTGACCGAAATCGTGGAAAAGGTCGCCGGTGTAAAAGAGGTGAAGACAAGCGTGGGCAAAGATTTCCATAAATCCAATATTTATCGCAAACACGATTTTCGGGTGCCCTCCAGAGTGCTCCTGGTGGATGATGAACGGGAATTTGTGCAGACCCTGTCGGAACGGTTGTTATTACGGAACATGGGATCGGCCATGGTATATGACGGGGAATCCGCTTTGAATTTGATTGAGGACGATGCGCCGGATGTCATGATTATAGATCTGAAGATGCCGGGAATCGACGGCCTGGAGGTCATCAAACAGGTTAAAAAAACGAGGCCTAAAATAGAAATTATCGTTCTCACCGGACACGGTTCGGAAGCGGACCGGCAACGTTGTATGTCACTCGGGGCATTCGACTATTTGCAAAAGCCGGTGGACTTCGAACTTTTAAGCGAAGCCCTGAAACGGGCCCACGATAAAATCGGTAAAACCAGGCCCTGTGATGCGGATAAGTAAATAATGTTAACGACAGACAGAGACCATGCCGCTGATAAAGAAAATTAAACCCCCGTTCTGGGATCACTATGATGCCGCCGCCGGACAAGGTGGCGGTCGTTTCAGTTTCAGGCGCAAATGGAAGCTGATCGTTTTTTTAACGTCCCTCATCGCCCTTCTGCCCCTGGTCTCCATGACCCTGGTGGATTCCGCCTTGATGCAGGAGGCCGCTGATTCCCGGGCCCGTTTCAGCACTGAACGATTGGTGTCCAATGCCCTGCGCGCCGTCGCCTTTTATATCACCGAAAAAAAAACGATGTTGAGTTTTATTTTACGGGACAATGATTATGCGGCCCTCAACCGCCCGGAACGGCTGTTGTCCCTTCTATCCATTCTTCAAACGGACAATGGCGGTATCGAGGACATGGGGATCGTGAATCGGCTCGGCCGGGTGACCGCCTACAGCGGCCCCAATCAGTTGATGGGATCCGACTTTTCCGGAAAAGACTGCTTTAAACAGGTGGTTCTTCGCGGCTCCTGGGTCAGTGAACTGGAAACCAACCATCCGTCCCCGGGTAAACTGGCCGTCGCGGTCAAACAGGAACTTTCCGATGATGATTTTTTTGTTTTAAGAGCAGCCGTGGACGCCGGACCATTGTTCATACTCTTATCGCAGTTGGACATGGCCACCGATGATGATGCTTTCATCATAAACGCCGATGGTATTCTTCAGACACCGTCACGATGGTACGGCGCATCCTTGAAAAAGGTGCCCCTGCCGGTTCCCATGTCTTCAGATCATCCGGCCGTGTTCGAGCATGAGGATCCGAATGGTGACACCATCATGATCGGATACACCTACATCCGGGACACCCCGTTCATTCTGATGGTGGTAAGGAAGAAAGCCGATCTCATGGCCCCCTGGTTTGCACTGCGGATCAAGCGGCTCGGGCTGTTGGGCGGCAGTGTCGTGGTTGTGGTACTGGCCATTCTCGGCATGGCCACCTTCCTCGTTCATCGCATCCATGTGGCGGATCAGAAACGGGTGATGGCCCTGCACCAGGTGGAATACACCGGCAAATTGGCCTCCATCGGCCGGTTGGCCTCGGGGGTCGCTCACGAAATCAATAATCCCATCGCCGTGATTAACGAAAAAGCCGGATTGATTAAGGATATCTACCAGTTTAACCAGGCTGCCGCGTCCGGTGAAAAAATCATCGGCTTGCTGGAAGATGTCTCGGCGGCGGTAAAGCGATGCAGTGTGATAACCCGACGGCTTTTGAATTTCGCCCGGCATGTGGACACCCGGATTGAGCGCGTCAATATCCAGGCGGTCTTGGACGATGTGCTCTCTTTTTTACAACCGGAAGCCAATCGAAACCACATTACCATCACCATCGAATCCGGTGATGATCTGCCGGAAATTTTCAGTGACGAGGGATGTTTGCAGCAAATCTTCCTGAACCTGTTAAACAATGCATTTACGGCTATGGCCGATGGCGGCCGGTTACGGATCGGCCTTCAACGGGGAAATACGGATACCGTGGAGATTAAAATCACGGATTCGGGGTGCGGTATTCCGGAGCAGGATCTCGTAAGGGTATTCGAACCGTTTTTTTCCACCAAAAATTCTACCCACGGCACCGGCCTCGGATTGTCCATCACCTATGGTCTGGTCCAGGAAATCGGTGGCAGTATTGGTGTGGAAAGCCGCGTGGGCGAAGGGACGGGGTTCACCATCACCCTGCCCATGACCGCACCCGTCCAGGCGACAAGGCCGGTGTCCGGCCACCAGACTTCCGGTCTTACCTAATGATGCCGGCATCTACGGAGGAGACATGAGCGGTTTCCGCAAACAATTGAATATGGCGGGACAGTCGTTTTTTGGGAAGATGTCCGCATCCACCACACACGAATTGAAAAATGCCCTGGCCATTATCAATGAGAACGCCGGGCTGCTCAACGACCTGTCCCAGATGGTTGAAAGCGGCGCAGAGCTGTCCGCGGAACGGTTAAAATCCATCACCGGGCGTATCCGGAAACAAGTGGTCAGGGCGGACGATGTCACCACGAAGTTAAATCAATTTGCGCACAGCATGGAACACCCCATCGAACCCCTTGAGCTTGCCGGTCTGGTGCACACCGTGCTGGATCTCGGCAGGCGCATCATCGAGCAGCGACGTATGGAATTTGAAATCGAAACGCCGCAGGCTCCGGTGACCGTCAGTTCCAACCGGTTTTACCTGATGAACCTGATCTGGTCCTGCATTGAAATTGCGATGGACAGTGTTGACAGCGATGCCTGTATAACCATTGATATCCGGGCGACTTCTGCCGGCGGATCAGTCAGTTTCAATCGGATCGATCAAGGACCGGAACCCCTGAAAATCAGAGAACTGACGGATATGGAGAAAGCCCTGTTGCAGGGTATGGGCGCTGAGCTGATCGCCGCTGAAACAACCGGGGGATTTGTGCTCAAATTGCCGGCTTCATGCCGTTACCAATTTTTTAAATAACCATAGCAACCTGTGAACAGGAGGCCATTATGACAACTGAAAAAGTATTGCTGGTCGATGACGAAGTCGATTTTTTGGAAACCATGGCGGAACGGCTCCAGACCCGGGGTATGGATGTCACCACGGTGGACAAGGCGGACGAGGCTTTTGAAAAGATACAGGCGGAAGACTACGATGCCGTGATTCTTGATTTCCTGATGCCGGGAATGAACGGCATAGAAGCCTTGAAGGCGCTGAAAAAGAAAAGGCCCGATCTTCAGGTGATCCTGCTGACCGGTCACGCCACCATTGAAAAAAGTGTCGAGGCCATGAAGCTTGGTGCGGTGGATTTCCTGGAAAAACCCGCAGATATTGAGGCGTTGACGGAAAAAATCAAAGAGGCTCAGACCAATAAGATGTTGATTGTGGAGAAAAAAATGGAAAGCCGGATCAAGGATGTGTTAAAAAAACATGGTGTCTGATCCGCTCACGGGTTGAACGGTCAGCCGACCATTCAATTTGGAAAGGATGTACCGCCATTGTTACCGGCCATTGCCCGCCGGAGGGCCATGCCGATCTTTTCCATGGTGTATGGTTTTTTAACGTATTCGCCGGCCCCAAGCTTCTGGGCTTCCTTTACCAGCTTGCTTTGGGAAAACCCACTGGCAATGACGGCTTTCTGATTCGGATTTTTCTCCAATATCCGCCGGTAGGTTTCCAGGCCGTCAATACCCGGGTCCATGATCATGTCCAGCACCAGCAGATCCACGTTATCTCCACTCACAAACTCGACGGCCGCTTCTCCGCTGGGAACACTATTTACGCAGTAGCCTAGTTGCTCGAGCATGGCTGATGCTATTTCCCGCTGTTCGCGCACGTCATCCACCACCAGAACGGCCTCTCCCTTACCCCGGTAATCTTCAATGGCCGGCCGGGTGGGATTCTTCACGGCCTCTTTCCTGGTGACCGGAAAATACAGCGTGAACCGGGTGCCTTTACCCACGGTGCTGCTGATATCAATATAGCCGTTATGATCTTTTATGGTACCCCAGACCACCGTCATTCCCAATCCGGTGCCGCTTCGGCCCATTACCTTCTTCGTATAAAAAGGCTCGAATATTTGTTCCTGATCCTCCCGGGAAATGCCGATACCGGTATCGCTGACATCAAGGACCACATACTCTCCTTCACGTACATCTTCGTAACCCTTAATGGCGCAATCCGCATAACGATTGGCTGTCCGGATAGAGATCTTGCCGCCTTCGGGCATGGCTTCGGCAGCATTGGAGACGAGGTTCATGATGGTCTTCGAAATATGAATCGGCGAACCACAGATGTTGAGAAGGTCTTCTTCCAGATTGGTTTCCACCGATACCGATGGGTGGTAGGATTTTAACCGGTTGAATTCGTGACTGTGCAGGTACTCGCTGAGGATTTTATTGATGTTCATCACCTCGGTGGAAGTGACACCACGGCGCGACAGGGTTAACAGATCCTGGACGATGGCGGCAGCGCGCTTTCCGGTTTCCTGCATGGTCAGAATCGGTTTTCGCAACGGGCTGTCCCCCTCAACTTGCATCAACAGCAACTCCGGATAGCTGACAATCCCGGAGAGAATATTATTCAGATCGTGGGCTACACCACCGGCCAGGGTTCCGATGGCTTCCATCTTGTTGGCCCGTTGCAGCCGGGTTTCCAGCAATTGTTTCGCCTGCTCGGCTTTTTTTCGTTTGCTGATGTCCCTGGCCACCCCGTGAGTACCCAGAAATTTCTTCGAATCCGAAATCATCGCACCGTCGTACATGCCGGTGGCTTTAAGCTCTACAATGATATGATCGTCTGCGTTTTTGCAGGACGCCGCCGTATTCTGGTGGTCGGGCTTGTCGACCCTGAGGCGGATTTCAAACCCGCTCGTAGCCCGTTTGCCCGTGCGACGCTCATTGAAAGACCACTGCGCCCTGTCCTGATCCTCATCATGAATGATCTGGGTGTAATGCTTTCCGACGATTTCCTCGGATTTCATGCCGATCAGATGTTCTGCGGAGTTTGAAATAAAGGTGAAGCGTCCGGTGTGATCTAGTGTGTAGATGATATCCGGTGAATTCTGAACCAGATATTCATATTGCTGCTGGGAGAGCTCCAGGGCATGGTTGATGACGCGGTTTTCATCTTTTAACTCTTTTTGCTGAAGGGCATTCTGGATGGTCTTGAGCAATTCGTCGAATTCGAAGGGTTTGCGCAGATAATCATACGCTCCTTTTCGTAACGCCAATACGGCCGTATCCAACGAGGCATTGCCGGTCATTAAAATGATGCAGGTGCTTGGCGATCTCGCCGTAAAATGGTCGATGAGCCGGTGCCCCCGCATATCGGGCAACATCAAGTCCACGAGCGCAATATCGAAATGGGCCCGTTCAATTGCGTTAAGTGCGTCTTCGCCACGACTGACGCTATCCACTTCGTAGGATTGGCGCTCCAAGAGCAATTTGAGACTCTCGCAAAGTCGTGGTTCGTCATCCACAATCAGGATTCTGGCTTGAGACAGCATAAGGGCACCCATCCAAATCGAAGGTTGCGGTTTCACCTCACGGGCATATCTATTGTCACAGTGGTACCAACGGTGTTTCGACGTTTGAACTCTATATGTCCATCCATTTTCTGGAGCAGGTTCTTTGCAATTGAAAGACCCAGACCTGCGTGATTTTCTCCTTTGGTACTGACGGTAGTTTTAAACAGCCGGTGCTTGATCTCGTCCGGAATCCCTACTCCCTCATCACGGATATCCACCCGCACGACGCCACGCTGTGCACCAGCGGGATTAATAAGTCCGTTTCCGTTGTTATTTGGCCGGTACTGGCTCCTGATGAGCAGGTTTCCGCCCCGGGGCATGGCTTCGATTCCGTTTTTTACAATGTTGATGACGATCTGTTTGAAAGCGTTTTTATCACACTCCATGTTCGGTAGGGAAGGATCAAGTTCCAGTTTTAACATAATATTGGAATGGCGCCGAAGTGATTCCTCCATAATTTTCGCCAGATCCGATAACAAGGCATTGATATCAATCTGTTTATTCTGCCCGCTATCCGGTTCGACGGCCGACGGCAAGAGATTGATGATCGATGAGACCCGGTCGATCTCTTCATTGATGATGTCGATTTCATCGATGGCAATGTTTTCATCGGACAGTTTCTGGGCCAGAACCTTGAGGTAATTTTTGATGATGCTCAGCGGATTGTTGATCTCGTGTCTGACTTGGCTGGAGATGGCGGTGGTGGATTCCGCCGCCGGTTCCACCTTTTTTGGGCTGGTCTGTGGTGGTTCGTCACTGATTGTTTCGAACAAATTGATGGATAATTCCGTAAACATGCTCAATAAACGATGCTGGGGGGCCAGGAATTCCAGATCGGCACGGTTCAAGGCAATGGCGAAGACGCCGTAAATTCGATCGGAAGTCGTTACCGGCAGGCAGAGCACGCCCTCCCGGCCCAGGTAGGCAATAATCTGGTGATCCAGAACCGCTATGTCCGCAGCCGGCTCCTGCTGAAAAGAATCCAGCATCTTCCCCTGCTGCATGGAACGGACAATCAAGCTCTGCGACACATCCACCGGTACGATTAAATCATCGGCGATGGTCAACTGGTGGTCGGCATCCGTTATCTTGCCGATCAGGTTGCCTGACTGGGCATCGAATTCAAAATAAATGACCTGGCCGACATTAAATATGGCCTTTAAACCCTGGTAAATTGCCGTTAAAACGTTGTCCCGGGTTTTGGCCTTCACCAAATTGCGTAGCGTACCGGCCAACAGCGCATAATCCTGAACTTCCAAAGACAGATACCGAATCTGATCCTTGTCTTCAACGGTTAGATTATCCGTATATTTACCGTCGCGGGATGCCAATGCCACCCCCAGGGACCGCGCCACCTCCTCAACCTTTTTTTTACATTGTGCGGCAAAGGCCTCAGTTTCGGTGGTTTGAAAACCAAAAAGTTCCCGGGCCAGCTCAAGGCCGGTTTCATAAGTGTCACCGGTCATTCGGCACAGATTGTTGGCCACATGCACGATCTTGACCAGTGGCAGTGCAACTTTTATCTTGCCTTTGGGTTCGTGATGGTATCGAACCGCATCCACAATAAAATTGTGCAGGTTCCACCGGTATAAAAGATCAGCCCCGATGGCGCTGTGACTGCCGCCCAACAACATCTCGCCGGTAACTTCCAGTTCCGGTTGTTCACGTGTGATTTCGTAGATGTTCGCATATACTTCCGGAGAATTGGCCCACAGAAAAAGCTTTCCGATATCATGCAGCAATCCGGCAAGAAACGCCTCTTCCTGCTGATTATAGCCCATCCTGAGTGCTATGGTGCCCGATAATACCGCGCACTCAAGGGAATGCCACCAGAACATTTTCTGATTGAACAATTTTTGTTCGCTATGATTATTCGTGGACTCCCGGACAGCGGATGTAATTGCAATATTTGAAATTGCATTTGTCCCGGCGATCGCTATTGCCTGATCCACATTTCGAATTTTTTGGTGGGACTGCGAATTTGTCGGCTGAATCAGACAAAAAACCTTGGCACATAAGGCTGGATCCAGCTTAATGATGCTTGCCGCTTTTTTTGAATCAATATTGCCATCGCTGCATGCGGATATCAATTTGAGAAGGATGTGGGGCAGAGATGGTAAATTGATACTGGTCGACAATTGTTTTTCTTGTGAGTATTCGTTGAGCATCGGCGCAATCAATTGAAGTCTAACCCGGCTCCGTTTCAAAAAGCGGTGCTTCAGCCATGGACTGAGTTAAATTAAAGTCGCAACCATCGTCACTTTGAATTCGCAAAATCCGGTCAACCCGACATGGGCTGCAACAAAAGAGCACGTGGCTCTTTGTTATCTGTAAACACGAAAGATGACCTCAGGGCACCGACTGCCATTAACATTGTCTGGTTTGCGCTGTCCTCTATCAGTATAACCCACATACTCGCACCATTACAGGTACCGTATGCCGAGGATGCCCAAGGCTCACCCTTACCTATGCCATTCATCATTAAATGACTAAATCGCAATCCTGTCAAGAGAAACGAATACTATTTTTCAACTTTTTCCTGAATAACCCGCTCATAATATTCTAATATCCATACACCACCACTTACCGGTCCGGTTGAAGGGGTCGCTCCACGCTGTCTACTCCGGAGAAGAAAAATATGCTTATGGAAGCATTGAGAGCCGTTGACTGCAATGGCCAGGGCCATCACATGTAAAAATAACAGGGTTGGAAAAGCCATGGATGTTCTGGTGGCCCCCACGCTGTGTTATGGTATTTCACCGCACCACATGGCGTTTAAGGGTACCATCACCCTGGGAACAGATACCTTGATAGCGATAATATCGGATGTGACACGGTCCCTCGTAGCCCATGGATTCAAACGGATCGTGTTCATCAACGGCCATGGTGGTAACACCAACGCCGTTATGGCGGCACTGACTCGGATGAAGGCCGAAAATCTTCCGGGGCTGTTCAAATTAATATCCTGGTATGAACTCGAAGAGGTCGAGGCGGTTACAAAGTCGCTGTTCAAAGACCAGGAAGGCCAACATGCCACACCCGGTGAAGTCTCCATCACCCGTTATGTGCGGCCGGATGAATTTGACAACAAACCCACGGAAGTGGTGCCGGTTGACAATCCGGATTATTACTGGCCGCTTACCCCCGCTGAAATGCGCCGTGTTTTTCCGGATGGCCGGATGAATTCGGCCCCCTGGCTTGCCTCGGCAGACCATGGGAAAATACTGGTGAAAACAGCTGTGACCGCCATTCAACAACAGATCGAACGCTTGTCTGAAATGGAAATATACTGAGCCCCGGATGTCACCCCCCAATACTTCATCTGTAAACTGGTAGACCTATACTACCATTAATCCCCCTTTTATTCCCCATTGAACCGCTCCTGTTTCTTCTTACTTTACTGTGGAAACCGTAAAAGACAATAAAGGAGTAAGGGATGAACACAATAGACAACCATAGCAGCGCAGATATTTTCTTCCAGATCAGATGGGATGAATACAAGGTGCGGCACACCGAGGCCTTGCACGCCCGGAACGTGAACCTGTGGCGGGACGTATTGCCGGACGTGGTCCGGGCGGCCATGATCGGAACGACGAGTGGTGACCTGATGTCCTTTGAGTTCAATCCCGGTGATATCGTACCCGCGTTTTCAAGCAAGGATGCCCCGGTGTTTAAAAACGGACAATTCAACCGTGACTTTACGGATGACAGGCGCATAAATCCACGGCAGGGACGTTTTTTCCCCAAGGGCATACTGGATGATGTTCCGGGAATCTTCAAAGCCAATATCACACCGTTCCGGCTGGTGGGCATTGAAAATGGTCACATCCACACGGATTTCAATCATCCCCTGTCACGCCATCCACTAAACCTGTCAGCCACCATAAGCCATATCCGGAATAATGATGATAAACAAGGGGGCACCGTGCACCATTGGATGGAGGAACTGACCGAAGGTCCCGGCATGCAGGCACAGTGGAATCAGGAGCCGACTGATTTTTTCTCAGACGATCCGTTCGCCCGTGAAGACGAAACCGCTGATGCAGTTTTCTACGAACCGGCACGCATGGTACACCACCTGGATCGGATGGCGCGTGATATTGTCCGGTCGATTTACCACAGGCACCTGGAAGACGACATGGATGTTCTGGACTTGATGAGCAGTTGGGCAACCCACCTGCCTGAAAAATTTTCTCCTGGCATACTGGCCGGGTTGGGCATGAATGAAGCTGAACTACGCGAAAATAAAAATCTCACAGACCGGCAGGTATCTGATCTTAACCACCGTCCGGTTCTGCCTTATGCGGATAGCCGTTTCGATGTGGTGTTGTGTACGGTTTCCGTGGAATACCTGACAAAACCGGTGGACGTGTTTCAGGAGGTGGCCAGGGTTCTCAAGCCCGGCGGACACTTTATCTTAACATTCTCAAACCGGTGGTTTCAACCCAAGGTGGTTCGTATATGGACGGAGCTGCACGAATTTGAACGGCTGGGGCTGGTGTTAGAGTATTTCCGGCGTTCCGGATCATTCGAACAACTGGAAACCTACACGATTCGTGGCTTACCCCGTCCCCGCAATGATAAGTATTTTCCGAAGCTGCGCTTTTCCGATCCGGTGTATGCGGCATGGGGTCGGCGGCGAGGGTAACATGGGGCTGATCTGCTGAATTCTGTTGGAATTTGCCCTCATTACCCGAAGAACCTTTGGGCATCCACTAAATAGGAGTATTTGATGAATCAAAAACCCATACTGGTTGCCGGCGCCACAGGCTATGTGGCCGGAAGATTGATACCGGCATTGCTTGGAGAGGGATACCGGGTAAGGGCTGTCACCCGTTCCGTTAAAAAAACCGGTGGCAGGCCCTGGTCAAATCATCCCAATCTCCAGTGGATCCGGGCGGATGTGTTGGATAAAGCGTCCTTGTCACACGCCGCCAGGGGATGCAGCGCCGCCTACTACCTCGTGCATTCCATGATTGCCCGGAAGCATCAATATGCCGACGCAGACCGGGTCGGAGCACAGCATATGGTTGAGGTGGCTGAAGCCGAAGGCATCGACCGCATCATCTATTTAGGCGGATTGGGGGAACAGGATCATCCAAGAATCAGCCCGCACCTTCGCTCCCGTCATGAGGTCGGCCGTGTGCTGAGCAGTGGCAAAGTACCGGTCACGATCCTGCGGGCAGCCATGATTCTCGGTTCGGGAAGCGCATCCTTTGAAATTCTGAGATACCTGGTGGAGCGGCTGCCGGTGATGCTGACCCCGAAGTGGGTGGATACGCCGTCACAACCCATTGCCATCGGCAACGTGGTCCACTATTTGGTCCGGTGTTTAACCTCCGATCAGCTGTTGGGCGGCACATTTGATATTGGTGGTCCGGAGGTGATGACCTACAAAAATTTAATTGATCTGTTTGCGCGGACCGCACATTTGCCCAAACGTCGGGTCCTGCCCGTACCCGTGCTTTCGCCGGGGTTGAGTGCCCGCTGGATACATCTGGTCACCCCAGTGCCCGCAGCGATTGCGCTGCCGCTGACCCAGGGATTAAGCATTCCGACCACCTGCATCGAAAACCGGATCAGGGAAATCATACCTCAACGATTGATCACCTGTGAGGAAGCCATGCAAAACGCCCTGGCCGGAAAAGATTATATCCCGGGAATCAATTGCCCGGTCTCCGATGGACAGGTAACCGCCGAGTGGGCCGCCGACGGAGATGCGGCCTGGGCAAATGGTACGGTGTTTCAGGCGGGTTTTCGATCCGTCCTGTCAACTCCGGTAGCCGATGTATGGGAAGAGATACGGAAAATCGGTGGTGGAAACGGCTATTTCTTTGCGGACTGGTTATGGAAAATCCGTGGATTTCTGGACAAGTTGGCCGGGGGTAGAGGTTTGCAGGCCGGGATCCGCAGGGCCGATCCCCTGCAAGTCGGGGACACGATGGATTTTTGGCGGATCCTGACCATTGAACCGCTTCGTCGCCTTGTTCTGGCCGCGGAAATGAAAATGCCCGGAGAAGCGACCATGGAAATCCAACTTGACGGCAGGAAAGACGGCACCACACAATTGAGTATCATTTCACGGTTCATCCCCAGGGGACTTGGGGGTATATGTTACTGGTATTTCATGTACCCGGCACATTACCTGGTGTTTCGTGGCATGTTGACGGGGGTTGGAAAAAAGCTGAACGCCCGAATGATTCACGGTCCTGAAAGTTTCCCACCGGAATCATACGGTACCTGTCCCATGTCCCTAAGAGCATGATCAAATAGCCTGGGATTAACACCATGTCTACGCACCGGTCAGCGGTGCCATCTTCAGGCGCTGTCCCATGGAGATCATTCTGTCACCAACCCAAACCCGGTATTGCATCAGCAAGCTTTTACGTTTTGGTTTCACGGCGTTGATCATCCGGATCCGATCGGCTTCTTCCAATAGCCTCCGATGATGATCCCGTGCCATAAATTCTTCTCTTGAAAATGCATAAAACATCATTTGTCCCTGCCTCTTTCGTGCCGGGTGTGAATCCGTCCGGCACCTGAAGCCAACGGCATCACGATACTTGTTTTTTGCCTGTCCGACGGCCACGGTTCATCGTATCCAGACACCGTGCTATCCGGTTAATCCCCTCTTGGATTTGCTGTTCGTCCAGATTGGCGATGGACAACCGGAAATAGATGCCACCGGGATCTCCATAAAAGTGTGTGCTACCGGGTAAAACACCGACCCCATGTTCGGTCATCTTTTTCACCATCAATTGCTCGTCACCATCCCATCGTTTCAATCGAACCCAGATGGTGTACCCGCCAGCCGGACGGGACCAGTCCACATGTTTACCGGAAAATTCGGTTGCCATGGCGTCCAGGGCAGTGGTCATGCGTTTTCGATAAATGCGATGTATCCGCTGGATATGACGGTCATAATGCCCTTGTCTGCAAAACCGGTCCAGGGCGGCCTGATCCACCTGGTTGCCGGACAATATCAGCGCACGCTGGATGGGCCGCAGACGCTCGATCACCTCCCGGTCCGCGGCAATCCACCCTATCCGCAATCCTGGAAACAATACCTTTGAGAACGTACCGATATAAATAACGATTTTTCCATGGTCCATGGACTTGATGGGGAGCACGGCTTTACCGAAATATTTCATCTCCTCTTCAAAACCATCCTCCACAAGCGGTACCCGGTAACGGTCGCATATCCGCAGCAACCGCTCCCGGTGCCCCTGGTCAGTGGTGATCCCCGTAGGATTATGGAAATTGGGCATGGTATAGATCAGGGCCGGTCGGCGGACTGATAAGCGCTTTTCCAGGGCATCCAGATCCATTCCGTCCCCGTTCATAGGGGCGTTGACCAGCCTCACGTTGCTCAACCTGAAAACGGACAATGCCCTGGAATAAGTAGGTGTTTCGAGGATGATGGCATCACCCGGCCCGGTCAGCAATTTGGCCAGCAGTTCAAGCGCATTCTGGGCGCCGGTGGTGATCATGATCTCATCCGGGGAGATCCTGATTTGATGCAACCGCATGCGCTCGGAAATATATTGCCGCAAGGGTTTGTATCCCAAAGGATCACCATACTCTAGAAGATCGGTCCCCTTGTCCGTCAGCACGTGGTTCATGCTTTTTCGAAATGCCTCCACCGGGAACAGGCGGCTGTCCGGCGCCAGGGGGATGAAATTTATCATTTCCGAATCCATTGAAACCGGCTCCGGCATAAGGGCCTGTTCGGCCTCATAAGCCTGGAGCAGCTCCTCACTGGCCGGTGTGACACGCATGGACCAGTCGATGCGGCCCGGAGTCGTGGCCGGTCCTTCACCGGCGATTTTGGGCCGCGGCCGCACAGTGGAATAGGACCCCGGCGTGCTATCCACATACCCCAAGGCCCAAAGTTCCTGGTAGGCTTTGTAGACGGTAGAACGATTCACCGAAAGCCGGTCGGCCATGTTGCGCGTTGACGGCAGGCGATCCCCGGGTTTGAGGGCCTTCCTGTCCACGAGGGACATTATCTGATCCATAATCTGGCGGAACATCGGCCGGTTGGATGAATCGTCAATTCTCAGGATAAGGGGCATGGGTCCTCCGTGATCGAATGATAGTTTTCGGTCAATACGGGGTCAACCATAGCCTTGCAATCGGTTGTTCGCAACCACCGATTTTCGTCTATTTTTAGCCAACCAATTTAAAATTTTCCCCTCAATTGGGGTGTTTAAAAACAGAGTGCCTTGCCCTTTGAGGTGTGTGCGGAAAATAGAACCAAATTGTACAGAGAAAAAGGTTGTATAAAAATCAACCCCTTGGTAATTCTAGAAAAGCATCACGAACACCTGCGCTTCAACTTCTAACTCACCTGACCCGGTGCCGTTTTCGAAACGTTTTCTATTCTCCTTGCAGCGCTACACAAAAACATATCACGACTAGGAAGGGGCCATGCCCGTATTGCCGCGCCATGGTGACCGTACCAAAAAGGCACCGGAACCTGATTTGCAAAGGGAGAAAACCGGCGATGTTTCCCGTCAACTCGCCACGGAAATCAACGCTCTGATTTCACTGGGCAAAAACACATCTCTTGCGGCTTCGCCATCGCAAATGGCAGATGCGGCACTGGGAACCATCATAGATGTTGTGCAACCGGATTTTGGTATTTTGTACCAGCGATCAGGCAATGTGTTGAACAGTTTGGGTATCAAGTCAAACCGGGATGACATCAAAATGCCTGATATGGAGCAACTAAAGGCAGGGGAGTGCTTATGCGGACTCGCCGGAAACGGCGTGGCGGTCTTTTCCGAAAACATTCACACGGATAACCGGTGCACCAAAAACACGTGTAAAGCGGCCGGTTTCCATTCCTTCGCGGCCATGCCTTTGGTTCAGGACGCCGGTGTTATCGGTGTTCTGGCCATTGCATCCAAAGCTACCCGCAATTTTTCACTACAAGCGCCCTTCCTGGAAGCCTTGTCACACCAGGCTGCCATTGGCCTGAACAATTGTCTTTTATACGCAAAGGTGAAATCCCGGGCCGCTGAACTGGAGAAACAAGTCAAAGCGCTGACTCGCGATCGCAAGGCACGGAAAAAGATGGCGGTGGCATTTGGAGACAAGGACGCCAAACAATTGTGCGGAATGTTGCCCATTTGCTCATCGTGTAAAAAGATCCGCGATAGTGCCGCTTCATGGCACCAAATCGAAAAGTACATATGTGATCGCTCTGATGCCCAATTCAGCCACAGTCTTTGTCCGGACTGTTCAAAAGTAATCTATCCGGGTCTCGAGTATCCGGATGTATTTTAAAACGGGTAAGCATCAACATTTGATTTCCAGACACTTTTTTTCGGTTCGCCGGCGCTCCTCGTCCCGTATTTCACGCCGCAATAGCTTACCGACCTTGGATTTCGGCAGCATGTCCCGGAATTCAATGTACTGGGGGGTTTTGTATTCCGCGAGTCTTTCACGGCACCATTTGGTCAGATCCGTTCCACTGACGCCCCGGGCATCCTCCTTGAGCACCACGATGGCCTTGATGCGCTCCCCCAGTTTCGGGTCCGGAATACCGACCACGCAGGCGCCTATCACGCAGTTGTGATCCTGCAGACAGGCTTCAATTTCAGAACAGGATACGCGATAACCCTTGCATTTAATAATATCCGCGCCACGATCCACATAGTAGAGCAACCCTTCTTCGTCACACCGGACAAAATCGTTCATCCGGTACCAGGTTTCACCATTGACATCAACGTAGGCCTTGGCCGTCTCCTCCGGTTTTCGCCAGTATTCCTTTGAGATAAATGCCGAGGTGACCAGCAACTCGCCTTCCACACCGGTGGCAACCGGTTCCAGGGTCAGCGGGTCCACGACCATGATTTTCCGGGACGGCAGCGGCAGACCGATACTACCGGGAACCGGCTCACGATCCAGGGGGCTCATGGCCGTGAATCCGACTTCGGTGGCGCCGTATGCCTGGTAAATCGAAATGCCGAACTGTGTTTTCCATCGGTTGAAGATTTCCAGGGGGAGCACGTCTCCACCACTCCAGCAATATTCCAGGGATCCGAGGTCGAACAAAGACAGGCGGTCATTTTCAAGCATCATCCGGTACAGCATGGGCGCGCCGAGAAACAGGGTGGCCCTGTGTTTTTCGATGGCGTCCAGAATGGCATCCACCTGGGGGGTCGGCATGAGAACGGCGGTATTGCCCCGGGAGAGCACCATGCCCAGCAGAATACCCTGGGCCAATTGATGAAACAAGGGGTTGACCATGACAAAGACCTCGTTGCCGTCCTCGATAAAACCGTCACCGACCTGCCGTATTTCTTCCACAAAAGATACCATTCCCCGGTGGGTGGCAATGCAGCCCTTGGGTTGTCCGGTTGTCCCGCCGGTGTACAGGATATAGCTCAGGTGGGTATCCGGATCGATATGAACGGCCGGCGGCTGCGGCTTGAATTTACGGAGAATGTCCTTGAATGAAAACACATGCGGGGCTGCGTCCACCTTTCCGCCGGGCACCTTGTCGAACAACACGCCAATGGTGCGCTTTATCCAGGGCAACAGCTCTACATAAGTGGTGACGATGACACGCTTGAGCGATGTTTCATCCAATACTTCAGCCACATATCGATAGTTTCCGTCGAGACATACGATGGTTTCGGCACCGGTATCCTCGATTAAGTATTTGATTTCATGGGGTGTATAAATGGGCGACACGGGGACGGGGACGGCGCCGATCACCTGGGCGCCAATATAGGCGATCAAAAACTGAGGGCAGTTCGGCAGGTATATCATCACCTTGTCGTCCTTTTTCACCCCCATATCGTCGAGGCCGGCCGCAAACCGGAAAATCAGGTTTTTGATCCGCCCGTAGGAAAACCGTTCGCCGAGATAAATCACCGCTGTCCGGTCCGGATGTGCATCACATTGCCGAAAAAATCCTGAATATACCAGTTCCGCCTGATCAGACATGTTTTTTACTTTCATTTCCGGGTGGGCAATACTTCAAAACCAAAAGGTATCTGTCGCTTTTTTCTTTCGTCAATTCTGACTTACCGGTCCGGTCGGACACGCCGATTCCGGCAATCACATACCAAAATAGGCGGATTTTACATCCGGATTGTCCATGAGTACGTCGGCGGTGCCTTCCAATACAACCCCGCCGTTTTCCATTACATAGCCCTGATGGATGATCGGCAGAATCGGACGGGCGTATTGTTCGGCGACCAGAACGCTGATACCTGTCTCCCTGTTGATACTGGATATGGCCGCTGAAAGCATCTCTTCGATGACCGGACTCAACCCCAACAGGGGTTCGTCCAGCAGCAAAAGTGTGGGCTGGGCCATCAAAGCCCTGCCGATGGCCAGCATTTGCTGTTCACCCCCGCTTAAAAAGCCGCCCTCTCTTTTTCGCAGTTTTTTCAGAACCGGGAACAGGTCGAACACATATGCCAAGGTTTCCCGCGCCTGGGCCCGGGTGGCCAGAATACCGCCAATCCTCAGGTTTTCCATCACACTGCTTTCCTTGAAGATACGCCGTCTCTCCGGGCACAGCACAATACCATTGCGTGCGCGCTGGCTGGGTTCCATGCCGATGATATTTTCCCCATTATAAAGGACCTCGCCAAGCACGGTGATACGCTGCCCGCCTTTCATTCTCTCTTTTTTCTGTTCATCGAGAATGATGCCGGAAATGGTGTACATGAGCGATGATTTCCCGGCACTATTGGCGCCGAACAAGCCGGTGATCTCCCCCTTGCGGCAGGTTATCGCCAGGTTGTTGATGGCCACGGCGTTTTCATAGAACACCATCAGATCTTTGATTTCCAGTACGTTCATTTTGTTTTTTCCGTTCCCATATAAGCCGCCTTGACATCGTCCCTGGCCATCACCGCTTCGGGCGGCCCATCGGCGATCTTCTCTCCGAAATTGATGACCACCACTCGGCCGGCCAGTTTGAAAAGCTCTCTTAACCGGTGTTCCACCATCATCAGGGTGATGCCGCTCATCTGAAGTTTTTCCAACAGCGGAATCAGGCTGGTGATTTCCGACATGCTCAGGCCTGAAAAAATTTCATCGCAGAGGATCAAATCCGGTTTCAAAGCAATACACCTGGCCAGTTCCAACCGCTTCAGATACCCCAGCGGCAGGGTTCCGGCGGCTTTATAGGGAACCCTGGCATCCCGTTCAAAACCGATATCCTCCAGGATATCAATGGCCACGGCATCGAGATCTCCGAGTTTGCCAGCCCGCATTTTTTTGACACGGGTCGAATTGAGTGGGATTATTAGGTTTTTATACGCCGGCAGGCTGTGGTAGGGGCGCATGACCTGAAAGGTCCTGACCAACCCGGAATTGGCGATACGGTGAGGCGGTTGGCCGCTGATGCGGCGCTTCTTAAAGCGGATCACACCGGTATCGGGCCTCAAAAAGCCGCTGATCAAATTCACCAGTGTGGTCTTGCCGGCACCGTTCGGACCAATGATACCGACAATGTCTCCTTTGTTTAAGGTGAGGCTGACATTGGAGATCGCCTGCACGCCACCGAAAGATTTACTGATATTTTCAACGTCGAGGATGGATTCACCGGATGTCATATCAGACCTTTTCCCAGCGTTCGAATTGATGGTACTTGCGATCCAGGTACCTTAAAATGCCTTCGGGTCTATACAGAATAAATCCCAGCAACACCACAGAATACAACACCACCCGCAATTGGCCGAACCCGCGCAGGGCTTCGGACATAGGGGTCAGGAAGATGGCACCGATCACCGGGCCGGCCAGCGTCCCCATGCCGCCCATGACGGTGGCCGCGATGGGGAGTATGGAGAAATCCATGGCAAACAGCGAAAGACCCAGCCATCCGTATAAATGGCTTAAATAAGCGCCGCCGAAACAGCCCATCAGCGCAGCAATAAAAACGGCCCTGATCCGGTATGCCGTGATATCGATGCCCGACGCCCGCACCGCCTGGTCATTGTCCTTGATGCCGCGGAGAATCAGTCCCAAATCCTCGTTGACCAGCCGCCTCACCACAAAAAGGGAGATCAACACCATGATGATGATCACATATTGTTCGACCCAGATATTCGGCAGGGTATCCAGGGCGCTGATGCCCTCGGTGCTGCCGAATATACCCAGCGCGATGATCAGGTAAACACCGAACAGGGGCAGCATGAAGCTGACGATGGCAAAATAGATCCCCCTCAACCGGAGGCAGGGGGACAATATCAGCGTACTGATGGCGGCGCCGCCAATGGTGGCGATGGGGATGGTGACCAAAGGCGGTAAACCGAAGTAGGCATTGAGGACGCCGGAAATGTAGCCGCCCACCCCGATAAACATGGCACCACCCAGACAAACCAATCCCACATATTCGGCCAGAAAATCAAACCCGAGGGCCAGCAGGGCATATATGCCGGCGGCGCACATGACCCGCTGCCAATACATGTCCAGGAAAAGGGGCATGGCCAGCAATCCCACTATCAACAGGAGCCGCGGGGCAAGCAGGAACAACATCTCCCGCCAGGAATTGAGGGCGTAAAGCCCCCTGCATCTCACGGTTATACTGCGATCCAGCCGTTTCTTTCGTCTCTCAAAAGTATCCACTTACACTCTCTCCTCAAGCTCCTTCTGCTTTCCCATCAGTCCGGAGGGTTTGAATAACAGGATCAGGATGATCGTCCCCACCAACACCACGGATTCCCACATGGCACCGAATAACGAGGTGCTGATAATGACGGCAAAGCCGATGGTAAAAGACGCCAGGATGGTGCCGGTCCAGCTGCCCAAACCACCGATAATACACACCGCCAGGGCGTGGATCAGCACCTTGTATCCCTGTTCAACCGCAATGTTGCCCAGTGGCAGAATGAGGATGGCCGCCAACCCGGCCAGGGCCGAGCCGATGGACAGTGATATCATGGCTGCACGATCCGAGTTGACCCCGAGCATCATGGCCGCCTGTTCATCCTGGGCAATGGCGCGAAGTGAAAGGCCTGTCTTGGTGTACCGAGTGAACAGATGCAACAGCACCAACACGCCGGATCCCACAACAAGAATGATCAACCGCTGATAGTCAATGAACACGCCAAAGATTTGGATTTTACCTTCAATCAGCGGGGCAAGGGTGTAAAAAGGGCCGATAAATCCTTTGAGTCCGGCGATTCCCTGAAGCCGGAGGCCTTCCAGAATGATCAGGCTCACGGCAAACGAAGCGATAATCTCGGATGTGGGCATGCCCCGAAGCCGGATGAGAATGAAACGATAAATGAGCAGGCCGATCAAGGCCGCAATCGCCAGGGCAAGGCATATGGCCACGAAATAGTTTAAGTTGAGATCGTTCAGAAAGCTCCATGTCAGAAATCCCACCAGCACATATATGGAGCCATGGGCGAAATTGGGTATGCGACTGACACCGTAGACCAGCGAAAAACCAACGGCAATCAGGGCGAATATCATGCTATTGATCGTACCGTATATGAGCACTTCCACTGCTGTTCCTCTGGATTCGTTGAATCGTAAATGGATTTATCCCGGCATTATGAATCCGGCAACTAAATAGGTAAAGTGACGTATCGCTGATTCGCGTAATGAGTTTTCGGCGGAACGTACTGGTGACAAGCCTTCTTGCAGCCACCGCCTCCCATAAACCAGACATACGAGTTTTGCGTATTTATCCGCCGGAGCAATAGAACCGTCGGCTTCACTTTAGCCAGGGCGGTATTTTTATGTTTCCGGTGGCGGCTTTGTCGGGAAAGATCGTCACGCGTTTACCGTCCTGCCATTGGACCCAGTTGCCCAACACGCTGGTTTGCGGGTCGTATCCGTAAACAATCTGGTGGTTTTCATCGAAGGTCGCTGTCCCCCGCACCAGGGGCAGATTGGTTTTTTCCAGGGCGGCGATAACCTTGTCCGGTTTGAGAGAATCAGCCCGTTCAATGGCGTCTTTCAGTATGTACATGGTTTCATAGCCGCTAACACATCCCGTGCTGCGAGGCGGTACCCCCCATCTTTTCTCAAAATTACGGTAAAACGCATGGGTTTGTCCGGTGACGTCGCTGGGTGTGTTTCCGGCCTCGGAGAGTGTGACAATGGAATATTCGCACTTCCCGTCCGTGGCCGCCCAGAAACCGGGATCTTCGGCCGCGCCGATGAAACCCACCGGAAGGGCCGGCACTTCCATACTGGCCCATTGCTTGAGTAGAATCGAGGTCTCCGGGGAGTATGCCCAGATAAAGAGAATTTCAGCGCCGGACTTCTTGCATTGGGACAAGGCCACGGAATAATCGGTGGTTCCGATGGGGTGTTTATCGCTGCCCACGATTTCCCAACCGGTTTTCACGGCCAATTTCTCAACGATGCCGGCAGCCTTACGGCACATCAGGCTGTCGTCGATGGAAATGAAGATTTTGTTGAATCCGTGCTCGGCCTTGATCTTGGTCAGCAAGTCGATGGCTTCTTTGATATACCACTTGACACTGCCGCTGGCGCGGAATGAATACTTGTATTTGCTCCTGTTTTCCGCCACTTTTGCATCCCAGCTGGGGGTGTAGCAGCCGATGCCCACAATATCCACGACCTTGTAACGGGAATAAAGATCCATGGCCGCCATGCCGCACTCGGACATCACCGGACCACCGGCAATAAAATTCGCCTTCTTCTGCAGTATGAGCTTTTCGATGGCCAGCAACACCTCGCTGGTGGGAACACCCGGCTCTTCATCCCGGCTGTCAACGATGGTGAGTTTGAACGGACGCTTTTTGCCGTCAATTGAAATACCGCCGGCGGCATTGATCTCTTCCGTGGCCATCACCATGCCCCGCTCCCCGTTTTGTCCATAGGCACTGGCCCTGGGTATGGGCGCACCGACAATAATCGGTTTTTCGGCCGCCGCCGCCATGGGCGGTGGTGCAAAGAGCAGCATCGAGACGGCGAAAATAAGGCTGCAGATAAGGGTACAACGTAATCGGTGAGGGACCATGGCGACCTCCTTTTGTCTGTTGAACGGTCATTATCCAAACGATAATTCGCTGTGACAACCCCGCGCCGGTTCAAAAAAGGCCGGGAATGCGAAATCGTTTGACGTTTATAAAACCATTTTCGGGAATCCGATTTCAGGAGATACCTAAATTATTGGACCATTTAGTTTTTTTGGTATAATTTTTTACCATGGGTCTTGTCAAGATAATTCAATGGACCCATTAAATAAATTTGATTCACTACCCACATGGTGATATGTATGGGCCCGGAACATCGGCGAATTATCCGTAAAGCCCTGCAAATTAAGACTCCGGCACCTGCATTAACGGTTGATGCCGGGGGCCGGATTCATTTCCGTGCCTGAAATAGTCCGATGAATACCGGATGAAAGCGAGCCCTACGGCATTCGGAAATCCATCGTTGCCCTGCTTGCCAAAAGCCGTTGCGGGTTAGATTATTTAAATATCATACCAAAAAATTTCTCGGAGAGGGTGAATCACATTGATTGTTGAAGAGATCGTTAAAGCCATCAAAACCGACATTATATCGGATAAATACGCTGATCAGGGGAAACTGCCCACCGAGCGGGACCTGCAACAATTGTTCGGTGTCGGCCGGGGGACGATTCGGGAAGCCCTGAAAATTCTTAAAGGTATGGGGCTGCTGATCATTAAAAAGGGCCGGGGCGGCGGTGCGTTCATTGCACCGAAGGCAACGCAGATCGCCTCGGAAAGTCTGGCGGATCTGTTTAAGGTCGAAGAATCGAATTTACTGGAATATCTGGAATTCAGAAAGATCATTGAACCGAAAATGGCTTTTTCCGCCGCCGTGAACAGGGTTGAGGATCACATCGACAGGTTGTCCCGCACCCTGGACCAGCTGGACGCACGGCCGCATACCCGGGAATTGTTCGTGGCCTTAACCGAAACCTTTTTCGAGGTGCTGGCCGAAGCCACCCAAAATGATTTCATGAAGGCCTTTTACCGAAAAACGCTTCCCACGCTGGTGGAAACCGCCAAGTTGGTTTATGAAATTCCAAAGTGTTTCGATCTCTGTGTCCATTTCTACGCCCAACTGCTGCAGTCCGTCCGGACCGGGGATCCGGCCACGGCGGAAATGATTTCGGAAGCGCACCTGGTGCAGCTTGAAAACAGCGTTCGGCAGGCCAAAACCTTTGGCGTGCCGTTATTAAAAACCAAGGGAACCATCAAATGGGGCATCATCCTGGATCTGTCCGGCACAACACTGGACTACGGCAAGCAGAGTGCCATGGGCATGATCGATGCGGCGCGGTACATCAATGAGAACGGCGGCATCAACGGGAAAAAAGTGGAACTGATCATAAAGGATGATAAATATCAATTGTCGGAATGTGAAAAAGCCTATCGGTTTCTCCGGGATCAGCAACAGATCGTCGGTCTTTATATACAATCCACGGGAGGCAATTCAGCCATTGCGCCCATGGCCATGAACGATGATATCTTCATGTTTTCAGGGTCCCCGTCCGCCAAATTTTCCGACCCAAAAAACTATCCGTATTACTTTTTTCTCGGCCCGACCTATTCGGACATGGCCCGGGTGGCCGTTAAATTCATAAGAAGCGATTGGACAAACCGGGATGAACAGCCCGGATTGGTCTTTTTGTACCCGGACAATCCCTATGGACGCGACCCGCTGGATGCCGCTAAGCAGTATGCCCGTTCCCTGGACATCGAGATCGGCCCGGATCAGTGCATTGGGTGGCCGACATCCGATGCCACGGATATTCTGATGGCGGTAAAAGCCGACGACCTGGATTATGCGTTTATCACCTCCACGGCCATGAATGCGGCCACTGTGTTGAAGGACGCACGGCGAATCGGCCTGCGGACCAAGCTGATCTGCAACATCCGGGTAATGAACGAGGATTTACCGCGTTTCGCACTGGACACCGCGGAAGGCGTGCTGGGTATTCAACCCATGGCCTTTTATGGGGCAAACTGCCGCGGCATGGCTAAAATACAACGATCCCACGAAAAATGGCATCCCTACCATATCGCCAATGCCATTTACGTGGAAGGGTGGGCCTATATCCTGGTCCCCATGGCCGCCGCCCGGATTGCGGACACGGCAGGAGAACTCCATGCGCAAGGATTGAAAAAAGCAATGGAAACGTTCAGAGATTTCGATGCCGGCGGACTGACACCACCCATGAGTTATTTTACCGATGACCACCGGCCGGCCACCGGATCCATCGTCTATCAGATCAACCGGGGCCGCATCCAGCCGGTAACGGATTACCTGGATGTCGGCCGGGATGAAAACTACTTTTGCCTGTAACCGGACAACCCCGGCCGCCGCCCACCGCATCTCCACAGGGCCGGGTACACCCTGCCCACTATCATTAAAAAGTTGCCGGACGGCTACGACAAATACAAATCACCGGCCATAGACCGGTTGGGCGATGGGTTTGAAGTCGGTAAAACCGATGTTGACAAAGGAATTAACGTCAAAGGCCGGCAGAGTGTCTGATGCTCATCTCAAGTAAAATGATCACTTGTTTGAATTGGTGTTTTCAATGCTATCTTTTAAAAAATATCTTGCTTGGTTCGGCCTTGTCGAATATAAAAAAGTACAAATCTCTTCAATGTGGTTGTTTGTTCAGCGTACGTGATCGATGAGTAATAGTGGTATAACGCGAAAGATGAGGCGATGTTCCGTATGATAAACCCCACGCCTTCCATATATACCCAATTTCGAATTATCGATGCCATCCCGGCACCTGCCCAACGGCAACGGGAGAATTATACAGGCCCCGGATTCCCGGATGGCAATGCATATTCAGGCTTAACCCGGCCGGTATTATCACACGGTTTCGCTTGAACGGATGATTCTAAAAAAATACCGAAATTGTGAACTGGTTCACATACAGCAACCGAAACCCGATGTAAAATCGATCTGGCTCAATGTAGAAAAGTGTAAAATGGAATTACAACTGAAAAATTGATTGTAATTCCAAGAATGAATCATGATTTTCCTCTGACCGATATGTCAACTTCACGCTATATGCCTGTAAAGGAGAAAACGGATGTATAAAAAAACGATCACCGGACTATTAATCCTGGTAGTGTTTCTTTCTATCGCCAATCTTACTCTCGCAGAGTGGGCGCAAGTGACACCGGGCATAGCCGGGGGCGATCTAACCACTAGATATGGTATGGGAATGGCCTCCATATCAGGAGATAAAGTGCTATTGTTCGGCGGATCAAATGGAAGTTACTTTTCAGACACATGGTTATATGACGCCGATGAACAGAGATGGACGGAACTATCACCTAATATTATGGGGGGGACACTCGGTCCTACTTTTTTAATGGGTTTTTCATATATCGGATATGATCGCATTCTAATGATGGGAGGACGATATAATCGTTATAGTACAAATATCAAAGCCGACACATGGCTTTTCGATTTTAGTGAAAACTCATGGCGAAAATTGAGTCCTATCTATGAAGGACCAACATGGTCCAAACGAGCGCGTCAAGGAATGGCATATCTTGGTGGGGATAAAGTATTAATGTTTGGCGGCTACATACCTTACACGGATACGAATGACACCTGGATCTTCAATCTAACTGAGAACAAATGGACCTACAAATCTCCGGCGGAAAACGGTGGTACCCTGTCTGCCCGTTCAACCATGATGCTTTCTTATATTGAAGACGGTAAAGTACTTGGTTTCGGCGGCAGGCAGGGAGATACCTTTTATAATGAGACATGGATCTATGACCTACCTGCCGACACATGGACAAAGCTGTCGCCCATTGTATCTGGAGGCACACTAACCGCCAGAGGGGGGCAGGGTATGACCTATATCGGAGGAGGCAGAGTATTGATGTTTGGTGGAGAGATTGGCTCCAATAATATTGGTGCCAATGACATGTGGATATACGATCTATCTGAAAACACCTGGACGGAGGCATCGGATATCTCCGGCTATGCTCCAACTCCAAGGTGTTTTCCGGGTGCCGCCCAACTTGGATCGGGTAAAATAATACTATTTGGTGGAATCAATGGGGCCGATAATTTCAACGATACATGGACGTTCCAGGTGGATGGCTATCTGTCTTCCACATTGACAGCCGTACCAACAACAGGGGGCGTCACAATTTCCTGGAACGTGCCTTCTGGCGTTTTAAACAGCGCTTTCTATATCTATAAGAATAACAAACCGATTACAAACACTCCCATCATCGGTACTTTGGAAGGGGAGCAAACCATTTATTCATACTTTGACAGCGACTTAGTTCCAGGTACAAACTCCCGCTATAAAGTTTTGGAGATCGATGCCGCTATGAATTCAGAAGTGTTTTCAAGGGAGATTACAGTCCCATACTGCCCATAACCCAAGATTGAACCCGTTGGAGATACAATAAAATGATTCCTATAATAAGCACCATCGTCCTCTTTGAAAAGGAATTGAAAAATGCATGCCTTTAAAAGATTTTCAATTTTCCTCATTCCCACCATAATGTTTTTTCAAACCGTCTATGCTGGTGAGACTCACTATCACTATGATCACTCATCCCGCCTGACAATAGTTGACAGTATTGGTGCGGGGTCTTACCAATATGAATATGATGAAATCGGTAATCGTTTCGCTGCAAAGACCACCCAAAGCGCCTCTCCGGTTAATAAACCGCCAAACCTATCATCAAACCCAGATCCTCAGAATGGTAGTATCGGGATAAGTCATAAGAAAATGCTCACTTGGAACGGTAGCGATCCTAATCCCGGTGATTTGTTAACTTACGAAGTACAGTTTGGGATCAATTCGGCTCTGCCGTTGGAGGGGAGCTGGCTTCTTGAAAATCAATTCCTTGTGGAAGGCTTGAATTCCTTTACTACCTACTATTGGAAAATCACAACTGCCGATAACTACAATGCTAAGACAGAAGGAACGGTATGGTCCTTCACAACGGGCAATTCCCCCCCGGAAGCCCCTAACCCGTATTCACCACAACTTCAGGCAAATGTGGGATATCCATATACCCTACTGCGCTGGTCAGGCAACGGTGATCCAAATCCAAACGATCACATACTATACACTGTACGGTTCGGAACATCTCCCAACCCGCCGCTTTACATCACCGATTGGAGTTCAACCTATATAAAGGTCAGTCGGCTGTCGGCTGGAACAACATACTACTGGCAGATAATCGCAGTGGACAATCATGGTTTAGAGACTCAAGGTCCGATTATGAGTTTCTCGATCAGCGATTCCGACGGGGATGGAATGCCGGATCAATGGGAACAGGATTTTGGTCTAGATCCATTTGCGAATGACGGGGGGGAAGATCTAGACCAGGATGGTGTTTCCAATTTATTGGAATGCCTTAACGGCACAGAGCCGAATCAAAAACAGGATTATCCTTCCTCGTTGATTGAAGGCTTTGAGACCGGAAACTTCAAAAAATATCATTGGCGGCAAACAGGAAGCAAAGACTGGATTGTCTCACCGGCCCATCCATATACCGGTGCATATTCTGCAGAATCCCCTACAATAGAGGACAACCAAAGCGCCGTGCTCCAAACAACCATTGTCGCAGATGGCAGCGATCTTGTTTTTTATTACACACTAAGCTCTGAGCAGGATAAAGACTATCTGGAGTTTTATATCGATGATGTACTGCAGGAGCGTTGGTCCGGTTTAAGTGATTACACACGAGCGGTTTTTTCGGTAGCTCCCGGTATGCGCACCTTCAAGTGGGTATATCGAAAAGATGGTTCACTCGCAGCCGGAGAGGATAATGCCAGGATCGATAATATTTATTTCCCCGGTCTATCGGATTCGGATGGAGACGGAGCTCTGGACGGATGGGAGATTGATTATTTTGGATCACTAAACACGGACCTTTGCGCTGATAGCGATAACGACGGGGTCATCAATTTAGTAGAAGCCTCACACGGAACAAACCCCTACTCTTATGATACCGATGGAGACGGGTTGTCCGATGCTGAAGAGATTTTATACTATCTCGATCCACTGGGCGATGATGCCTTTGGTGACGCCGATGGCGACGGTGCAGCCAATATTGATGAGATCATCGGCAATACAGATCCGAACAATCCTGGTGATCAAACTGAATCAGCAATTGAAAATTTTGAAACCGGGAACTTTATGAAATTTTATTGGACAACCACTGGAGATGAAAGCTGGCATGTCGGCCAGGACAAACCCCATACCGGGGCATTTTCCGCCCAGGCCCCGATACTTGATCATAACCAGTCTGCAGGTATCGAAACTCAAATAGCATGCAGGACAGGCCGTATTCGTTTTTATATCTCCACGGCCAGTGAAAAAGATGGTGATATCCTACGTTTTTTTATCGACGGTTCACTAATGGGGGAATGGTCGGGTGATAATGCATATGAAGCGGCCGTATTCGATGTCGCCGCTGGAACACACACCTTCAAATGGCTTTATGACAAGAATAGCGTTAACAGTGAATTCGAGGACACGGTCTGGATTGACAACATTTCTTTTCCCGGACCGGGTGACTCGGACAGCGACGGTGCTCTCGATGCCTGGGAGTGGAAACATTTAGCCACTTTGAATGCTAATCTTTGCATCGACACCGATGGCGACGGACTTTTGGACCTTGAAGAAGCCTCCATCCACACCGACCCTCTGAATTTGCAACCGGACGAAGATGCGGATGGAATGGATGACGGTTGGGAAGTCTATTATTTTTCTTCAACGGCTTTAGCTGACAACACCACGGATAAAGATGGTGACGGCCTTTTGGACAAGGATGAGTACTATCACGGAACCCATCCTCTTAAAACCGACACTGATGATGACGGCTACACGGATAACGAGGAGGTTTTAAATGGGACCGATCCACTTGATCCAACCATTTATCCGGCCCATATTGTGCCTCTCATCGGGCAGAGTTTTTCGTCATCGGACCCTTTTATTAAGGTTCTTTGGTGGGCTAACAATTTTAAACATCCAACCGAATCTTGTTCTCAACGGCATTCATTTGAGAACGTTAAAAAATTCACGGCGCATAGAAATTGGAGTTTTTAATGAATACGAGATGCTTTAAAATATGCTGGATATTGTTTTTGATTCTGCTGTTCTTACCATCACAAATGGTAATTGGTGGTGGTATTACAAATGGTTGTCCTGGGCTCGGTATTCCTGAAGATGAACCCATGGCTCAATATCAAGGGGAAATAATTCCGGCAAGTCATCGAATCGTTCAAGAACTGGGGGATTGTGCTGCACCTGGATATGATTATTACAAAGCGTGCTTCGACTATTCCGGAGAAAGCTGTTGTGTCAACCCTGATACCTTTGTTTGTGTTCCGCCTACATTTACGGCTGCGAGGTATAAAGGAATATGTCGGGATGAAAATAGCGACTGTTTCTGGGATGGAAAAATTTGGCCTGGGCGGCGTAAATATTACCATGTTTATTTATATGGCATAGAATGCAAGATCTCAATAACCCCGCGCAAAGGGAATTTGACCATCGACCAATCCATTGAGTTGTCGGCAACAGGCGAACCGGATAGCATACCCATAATCTGGTCAAGTAAGACCGTTGATGGTGACGCTGAAGTTGAAATCACCGCAAATGAAAACGGGACCGGCGTGCGGGTTACCGCTATCTCCGGATCGGGCTATGTTGAAATCACCGCCTCAAGCCAGTTTGCATCGGGTTGTAACGACAAGATTTATATCAATGTTCAGGAATGTGGGTGCTCAGACGGTTTTTGCCCTGAAATTGATGTGAAATCGCTTCACATGAAACTGGGGCTGGGAAAAACAAAAGATGGTTTTTCTGCAGGTGGCATCTACCTGAAATCCAAGCTACCTACTCCGCAGCTGTCTGATCCGTCAGCGTTGAAAATTTATTCATCCGATGCAGAACTTATATATAAAAATGCAATCATCCGCCAGGTCACAGCGCCCCAGGTATTTGTTGATATACTCCCCACCTCTTCTTTTTCTTATACCATTAAGTATTATCATCCGCAGGCAAAAGGCGCATTAGTTGATGGCATCTATGAAACCATAGCAGACGCGCAACCCTTTGAATCCTGGTCAATCGAAAATCCGGATGCCTCCCCGGATATCTATAACCGATTGCGAATTATCGAAAACAAAGGTGCAGAAACCAAGATTCATGAATTTGTTTATGATGCACCCACGCAGACCTGGACACTATCTAAAGCCAACGGGGTAGTTATAAAATCAAAATCCGAACAAGTTGTGGCTGGGGACCGCATCAGTACCGAACTGATAAAAGAATCCGATGGCACCATTGTCTCAAAAAAACAGACAACATTTCGTTCCTTAACCGTAAATGGTAATTTAAAAGAAGAAATTATACAGATAGTTGAAGATCCGGACGAGGTTGCATTAACCACTACAACACAATGGTATGAAGATCCATGTCCGGATGGAAGCTGCGGCAGAATAAAATCGCGGATCTTTCCCGATGGGTCATGGGTTCGTTATGAATACGATATTCTTGGTCGAAAAACACTCGAAATAAAATCGGTTAATGATTTACCCCTATCTGCTAGCGTAGACACCGCCCATACTACCTATTATGACTATTCACCGATAAGTGTGGACGATGCCGCTCTGGCGCAGGATCAGCGATTACCTCGTAAAATCACCGTAGCAATTTCCGGCCAAGTCGTTTCAAAAATCTTTTATGTTTATAAGGTTGATGCAAGCGGCCTCCGAACCACCATATCGGAACGGGCCGGGTTTGTATCTGCTGAGTATGGGAACGCCGAAAATTTAAGAACCAAAGAAATAACATTCGCAGTGGACTCGACAACAGCCGAGGCCGGCAAGATCAAATCCCGGATACACCCGGATGGTCGACAGAGCTCCTATGTGTATCTTAATGGTGTTTATTCGCCGGCGAGTAGTCCCTCACAAGCCGGTTCCTTTTCTTCAGGTACTCAGGGTAGTGACGTAGAGGAAATCCTTACCAACGGAACCATTATTTCTCCGGAAGGCACAGCCAATAAGACCACACGGGAGATCAATATCTACGACCATGTGGGCAATCTGATGCAATCCGAGACCCAGGTGTATACCGGCACGTTATATGAAACCATCGAGTGGGAGACGCGCACCTATGATGATCTCGGGCGATTGAAGAAAACCCGTCGATCCAACGGCACCGAAACCGACACCACGTGGTCCTGTTGCGGCAAAGAGTCGGAAACCGATGTTCAGGGTATAACCCGTTCCTTTGGCTATGATGACATGAAACGGCTTGATACTGAAATCAAACTTGATCCTGCCGGAGATTTAATCACCCAGTACACTTATGATGCCGCCGGCAGAAGGTTATCCCAGACCATTAGCGGCGGATCCCTCAGCCTATCCACTGAAAGTACCTATGATTTGGCCGGACGCATTAAGACCCATATGGATCAAGCCGGCCTGACCACAACCTATGACTATTCTTTAAATCACCGGATCACCACCGTCACAAGACCTGGAGGGGCGACGGAAATTACCGAAATATATCAGGATGGGCGCATCAAAAGCATCTCCGGTACCGGTGTTGTGGCCAAAGACTACGAATACGGGGTCAACACCGACGGCAGTCAATGGACCACCGTGCACACGGGCGAACTCAATGGCCCCATGTGGGAAAAGACCACCACAGACATGCTGGGCCGTGTTATCAAAATCGAAAAACCTGGCTCCGGCGGTCCTGAAACCATTGAGCATTCCTATGATCAAAAAGGCCTGTTAGTAAAAACAATTTTCCCGGGGCGCTCCGATACTCTCTATGTCTATGACGACATGGGCAGTGTGATTCAAACCGGGCTTGATCTGGACGCCAACGGACTCCTTGATCCTGCCGGAATCGACCGTATCACGGCCACTGACACATCATATGTTTTGGATATCGGTATCTGGTATCAGGAAAGTCGTACTGTGGTCTTTGCCACAGATCATGATGCCTCACCCACCACCGTTAGCATCCAAAGCAACCAACTCACAGGCCTGGGCGCAGAAGGTAAAATTGCCGCGTCTGTTAGTACCGATATCCATGGAAACCAGACCATCGGCTCCCTAATTGTGGACAGGATCAATAAAATACAAAAACAAATCACTGATTATCCGGATTCCCAAACCGATGCAGAAACCGTCCATTCCAACGGCAGAGTAACCAGTGTTACTAGTAAAACCGGCGTTAATCTAACCTTTGGTTACGATACCCTGGATCGGCGTATTACCGCAACCGACCCTCGCACCGGCACCACCACAACCCAATACAATTTACTAGGGCAGGTGGAATGGGTCGAAGACGCCGCCGGATTTCGCACCACCTTTGGTTATGATGCCCTCACCGGCCTCAAAATCAGCGAAACCGATGCCATGGGTGGAACTAAACGGTATAGATACAACGCTATGAATCAGATCGACCGCATTTGGGGCACCACCGCAGAACCTGTGCGATATGAATTCGACGATTTCGGCCGGATGATTGAAATGCACACATACCGAACCACTGCGGCTTTTTCCGGAGCAACATTTCCAGAAACCATTATGGGCGACATTACCCGCTGGCATTATGATCCGGCCACCGCACTGTTGACCGCCAAGGAATATTCCGACGGTAGCCAAACCGCATATACTTACGAAACCGGTGGTGGCCTCCACACCCGCACCTGGGCCAGGACCGATGGCGTTTCTCCCCTGGTCACCACCTATACGTATGATCCTGATACCGGTGAACTTTTAGGGATAGACTATTCAGACACCACCCCGGACATCACTTTCACCTATGACCGTCTGGGGCGGCAAACCACCATCACCGACGCTCTCGGAAACAGAACCTTTGCCTACAACAACACCCTGCAACTCGAATCCGAAACCCTCACCGGACTTTATACCGAAACCCTCACCCGCTCCTATGACACCATCACCGTACCCGGCCGTATCACCGGCCTGACCCTCGGTGCAGGTTACACCGTCGGGTATGATTTTGACTTTACCGGACGCCTGGATGAAGTGGACTGGAACGCCGGTACCCAAACCGGCACAGCCGAATACACCCGCGTACATGATACCGATCTTCTGCAAAGCGTAACGCGCACCGGTGGGCTACAAACCACCTATAGCTATGAGCCCAAGCGGAACCTTAAAACCGTTGTGGAACACACAAGGGATGTACAAATCATCTCCAGCTACACCTATCAATACGACAAACTTTACAGAAGATCATCCCTAATCACCACCGGCACGGCCTTTGACACAGCCCAGCCTCCGGCCCTGCCCGAACAACAGATCACCTACACCACCAACGCCCTGAACCAGTACGACCAGGTCACCACCGACACAGTACCGGCCCCATTGACCTATGATGCCGACGGCAACCTGACCGAGATAACAACCGATTCCATCACCCGCACCTACACCTACAACGCGGAAAACCGGCTCATCGTTGTCGCTCCCAAAACCCCGGCCGATGGGGACAAAAAGGTCCTGTTCACATACGATTACATGGGCCGAAGGGTCCAAAAACAGACGCAAACCTTCACCGCAGGGGTTTGGACCGACACCGCCGTAAAACATTTTGTGTACGACGGCTGGAATGTGATACATGAATCTTGCATGAAAATTAAGGGAAATATATAGTCAACTGTATTTACGTTATAAAAATCGAATTTAAGAGAATTTCAATTTAACCCGATCTGTAAATCGGAAAATGGTCTTATTTTCTCATCAATTTTCACCTAAAGGCGTGCCGGAGGCTTCCATCTGCTGCGTTATTAAGGGTTTGCGGTAAAATGATCACCACACTTTTGTTCCAAAAGATGTGGGGCTTCACCCTTAATGCCTTGCATATGAAAGCCTCCAACACGTGCAAAATTCAGGTGATAAAAGAGACCACAACGCCGGAAGGCCAGCCCCCGGCATCCAAATATTACGTCTGGGGCCTTGATCTTTCTCAAAGTATGCAAGGCGCCGGCGGTATCGGCGGCCTTATCGCCGTCATCGACAACGGCACCACCCACAACTTTTGCTATGATGCCAACGGCAATGTCGGCCAGCTCATCAACGCCGCCACCGGCACCATCACCGCTCACTACGAATACCAGCCGTTCGGTGAACTGATCCATTCCTACGGGGATTATGCCGGGGAGAATGGGTATCGGTTCAG